>JADHNZ010000006.1 GCA_016779225.1 Planctomycetota bacterium | reverse complement strand
TCGATGGAGCCGGAGGAGGACCCGTTGCCCAAGCCTGACGCGGTCCTGTTCGACCTCGACGGAACGCTCTATGACGAGCGCCAGGTCCGGCGGGCGATGCTCCCCCGCCTGGCTGGGGCTGCCCTGCTGGGCGGCGGGCCGCGGCTGCTGCGTACAGTGCAGGCGTACCGCTTCGCGCGCGAGAGCCTGAGGGGCCGGGTCTTTCCGACCGGAGACGCCCTGTCCGCGGCGCATCGAGCCTTGGCGGCCGAGCGCGCGCGGGTGCCGGGCGAGGCCGTTGCACGCGTCGCCGAGGAATGGCTCGAGCGGCGTCCCCTGGGGGCCGTGGGGCGCGCGGCCCGGCCAGGCCTGCGCGAGCTGTTCCAGTGGCTCGTGGACCGCGGGATCCGGGTGGGCGTGTTCAGCGATCACCCGGTGGAGGGCAAGCTCGAGGCGCTTGGGGTCCTTGACCTCGTGGCCTGTCACCGCTCGGCCTTCTCGCCGGATGTGGGCGCGTTTAAGCCAGAGCCCGTGGGCTTCATGAGGCTTGCGGAGGAGCTGGGGCTGGAGGCCGCCCGGTGCTGGGTGGTGGGGGACCGCGACGACTGCGACGGTGCCGCCGCGGACGCTGTGGGGATGCGCTTCCTGCTCGTGGGAAGCCGGCCCGCTGCCGCTCACCGTGAGCGCCTCAAGAGCCTCGCGGGCCTCAAGGGTGAGATCGAGCGGGCCTGAGCTGTCCGCCCTTGGCAAGATGGGTCCGTGCACGAAGGGGCTCACTCGCTCGTCGCCTGCCACTGCTGCGGCCTGATCCAGCGCACCCCTCTGGGAGGCGGGCTCCAGCGGTTGGCCTGCTGCCGCTGTCGTGCTCGACTGGGAGGGTCGCGTGGCCCCCGCGCCGCCCTCGTCGTCGGGCTCGCAGCCTCAGCGCTGGTGCTCTATCCCGCCGCCGTGGCCCTGCCGATCATGAGCCTGAGCACCTTCGGTCACGAGAGCTCGGGGAGCGTCGCGTCGGGCGCGCTGGAGCTCTGGCGTGGCGGTGAGGTGCTGCTTGCCCTGCTGGTGGGGGTGTGCTCCCTGGTGCTTCCGCTCCTCAAGCTGACGGGCCTGCTGCTCGTGTCTCGCCCCCCGCGCGCACTCAGCCCCGCCGCCCGAGGTCGCATCCTGCGCCTCGTGGAGTGGACCGGCCGCTGGGGGATGCTCGATGTCCTGCTCATCGCCGTCGTCGCTGCCTGGCTGAAGCTCGGCGACCTCGTAACCGTGGAGGCTGGCCCTGGCGTGTGGGCCTTCACGGGCATGGTGGTGCTGTCCCTGCTGGCCTCGTCGGCCTTCGATCCCCACGCGGCCTGGAGCGCCGATCAGCATGAGTGAACCCGATCCTGCCGAGCCCCATCCCATGGCCGTGCCTGACACGACGGGGGGCGGCTGGCTTGCCTGGCTGCTGCCGCTCGTCACCCTCGCGGCAACCGTGGCACTGCTGCTGCACGCCCGAGAGCCGGTGGTGGAGGTCGAGGTGGTGGCGACCGAGGGCTACGGTCTGGAGCCTGGTGCGCCCATTCGTCTGCAGGGGGTGACTGTGGGGCAGATCGAGGAGGTCGTGATTGAGGGGCCGGGTGCCGTGCGCTTGCGCCTGGAGGTCGATGCCGAGGCCAGCTGGGCCCTCGGACCTGGTGCTGCACTGCATGTCGTGCGCCCCCGCATCTCCCCAGCTGGCGTCGAGGGCCTCGAGGCTCTTGTGGGGCCCCGCTTCCTTGCGCTCGAGGCCGGCGAGCAGGGAGGGACGGCCGTGCCTGGGGCCCTCCGCGTCCTGGACTCTCCACCGCCGCGCTCCTACCAGCCTTCCGGGCTGCGGGTCACCCTGCGGGCCGAGAGCCGCCAGGGGCTCCGTGAGAGCGCCTCGGTCCTGTTCCGAGGAATGGGCGTGGGGCAGGTCGAGCGCGTGGCGCTCTCGAGTGATGCCACGGCCGTGTTGGCGGAGGTTCGTATCGAGGAGGCCTACGCCGGCCTCGTTCAGGACACCAGTCGCTTCTGGGAGGTCGGCGGTCTCGAGTTCGCTCTGAGCCTCACGGGGGGAGTCGAGGTGGGGGTCGAGTCCCTCGACGCGGCTCTGCGGGGGGCAGTGGCCTTCGCCACGGGGCCAGGTGGGCGGCCTGTGGGGACGGGAGCCGCCTTCAAGCTCGAAGACGGTCCCGATCCGCAGTGGCTCGCGTGGCGCACCCCCTTGGTCTCTGGCCCTGCGGCCGACCTCCTGCGGGTACCCACCCCACTGCTGGCCCGCCGCCGCTGGGTCGACGACGGCCTCCTACGCCGCTCCATGCAGCTCGAGGGTTGGGTCGTTCCTGTCCCGCAGGGGCTCATGGGGCCACGCGCGCTCCTGTCGCCAGCCCAGGGGGCACGAGACGGGCGTACCGAGCTGGAGGTTCGGGGCGCTCGGAGCCTGCTTGGGCCTCTGCCCGGCTCGGGCGCAGTGGCGACGATCGAGGACCCCCTCGGCGGCGCGGCGGGAGGTGAGGCGGGGCCAGGCTCGCGCTCTCCCACGGCTCCCGAGGAGGCGCTGGTGCTGCTCGGGGACCGCATCCTGCCCGTCGGCCCCGAGGCATGGTCCGTGCGCGAGGGGCAGTTCCTGATCCGCGTCGAGGCCGGTGCGGATCCGGCGCTGGGCGCGCTCGTGGTGGGCCGTGAGGATGCGCTGCCCCTTGGCATCCTCGGGCTGGAGGAGGACGGGCGCTACCCCCTGCTGCCTCTCCCGGCCGGAGGAGAGTGATCCGCGGTCAGGCCCCGCGTGCCACAGGCGAACGAAAGGGCGAGCGGCGCCTCAGCCCGACAGCTCGTCCCAGGTGCGGCCGGGCTCGGCCTTGGCGGCCTGGGGAAGGCCGCAGGCTGCCCAGCCCTGGACCGCGATTCCCCCCATACCATCAGGGCGGCCGTGGAACCCGCCGTCCATGTTGGCCAGCACCTGGAAGCCCTCGGAGCTGAGGAGCTCACAGGCCATGAGGGAGCGCCCGCCCGCCTTGCACGCCACGACGAGCTTGGCGTCGGCGGGGAAGTGGCGCTGGCACACCGAGACGAACTCAGGGTTGGGCTCCATCCCCATCATCCCGCGGAAGACGACCGGCACGTTGTAGGCGCCGGGGGCGTGCCCCTCCTCGAACTCCTCCTCGGTGCGGACATCCAGGTAGATCCAGCCCTCCTCGAGGCGAGCGTGCGCCGCCTGCGGGTCGATGTTCTCGAAGCTCATGGGCTCAGAATAGCGGCCCACGGACCACGACCCGCCCTCAGGGGCCGAGGATCAGCCGGGGGACGAGGACCTCACGGTCCAGAGCAGAGGGTTCGAGGAGGAGCAGGTCGACGGGGCCGGGGGCGTGGTCCCAGAGGGCACGACGCACCTCCTCGGAGTGGGGCCCTTCGCCCTGCGCCTGCGAGACCTCGAGGGCGAGGCGTAGGGCCGCCTGGCCCGCGGGGGGGAGGTCGGCCTCGGTCCAGAGCCGCAGGTCCGGCAGGCGCGCCAGGAGGTCCTCCTCGAGCCCCTCGGGCAGGCTGCACCCGAGGACCAGGAGCCCACGCTCTGCGCGGACCCCGTCCAGGACCGGCAGCCAGGCGTCCTCGAGGGGAGCGAAGTGCATGCGCCGCGGGGCCTCGGGCTCTGCGCCCAGGAGGAATCGCAGGCCGTGCATGGCCAGGGTGGCCAGGACCACGGTGATCAGCGCCGCCCCGACCGCGCGCCTCGTCCGGCGCCGCTGCCGGCGCTGACGGGGGTCCTCGCCCATGTCGCGCCAGCCCAGGTCGCGTGCGGCCTGGGTGGAGGGGCCGGTCTCACTCCCTCCCGGGCCCTGCACGGTCCTCCACTCGGGGGCAGGGACGCGCCGGGCTGCTTGCGCCGTGTCGGCCTCCTGAGCGCCGCGCGTCGGGAGGGGGCCGCCCATGCTCGGAAGCTGCATGGGCTTGAAGCTCGCAAGGTCCTCTGCGGCGAGGAGGGCCTCTAGGTCGTGCGCCATCTCCGCGGCGTTCGCATAGCGTGACTCGAGGTCCGCCATGGCGCGCCGCACCACGAAGCGCAGGGCCTCGGGACTCTGCTTCTCGAACGGGGTCAGGGAGCCGTTGGCCGGGAAGGTTCCCTCCAACAGGGCGAACAGGACGGCCCCTGCGCCGTACAGGTCGAACTTGACCCCGTCCACCTGGTTCACCCGCGTGCCGCGCAGGGCAAGGCGGACGAGCTCCGGGTCGCGGTAGTACTCGGTCCCGTGGGTCGTGAGGGTCAGGGCCGAGGCCAGAGGCGTCACCAGGCCCAGGTCCACGAGCCGCACACCCTCGGAGCTGACGATGAGGTTCGCCGGCTTAACATCCTTGTGCCAGAGGCCCTCACCGTGGAAGCGCTGGAGCTCGTCGCAGACCTCGCGCGCGTGGGCGACGGCGCGCCGGAGGGCCTCGCCGTCGAGGGGGGTGTCCCCTTGGTGCAGGGTGTCGATCTCGTCCTGTAGCGAGGGACCCTCGACGAAGGGCATCACATAGTGGAACTGCTCCTCGTCCAGGCAGTGGTCGAGCACGAGGCCCAGACGCCCCGCCGGTTCGAGGGCTCGCGACTCGCGCAGGATCTGCGGGAGGGTCGAGCCCGCGGTCAGCGTGAAGACCTTCACGACGACCTGCTCGGGGAGGCGCCGCCCACGGCTCCCCAGGTCGCGGACCCTCTCAGGAGTGGGGCGCCCAACGAAGATGCGCGCCCCGCTGCCTCCTGCCACCAGCTCGCGCTCCAGCTGATAGCCCTCCACTGAGGGGAGGGCTCCGCCTCGCGTTGTGGGTACTGACCGTCGCTCGGCCTCATAGGCGGCATCGAGGGCCGCCGGGATGCGCTGCTCCAGGGACCTGACGAGGCCTCCGAGCCCGAGGAGCCTGAGGGGGTGGCCGAGGAGCAGCCTGTAGATGGCCCCAGCCGCGGCGAGGGCTTCGGAGCCCGCCGCGCTACCCAGGCGCCGGAACGCGGCCGTGCGCAGGAGGAGCAGCTGCGTCAGGGAGAAGACGCCAAGGCTCACCGCGCCGACCAGGTTCCCAAGGAGGTTCCCGGCGTCCTGGAGGGTGTCTCGCGTCCAGCGGGCAACGCGGCCGGGTCCCGCGGCCCGGCTGGAGGGCTCACGGAGGCCAAGGACCCGGAACACGAGTCCCACCACGCGGATCGCGATCCACACCAGGGTGGCGGGGACCACCACGACCAGGACCAGGACGAGGCCGAGGGCGGCGAAGGTGAGTCCGAGGATCTCCATGGGGCGCGGGTCGTCAGCCGGACGCCTGCCGACGGCGCCGGACGGCTCGCATCCAGACCTCGCCGACGGCCTCGTCGAAGGCCGCGTCCTGCGCCTTCTTGGGACTGGTCTCGAGGCCGTTGCGGGTCAGCTCGTCCCAGTCCTCGTCCGTGAACGCGTAGCGCCCGAAGACCTGGGTCAGGGCCTCGCGTAGGAGGTCGCGGACGCGGGCCGCCTTGCGGCTGATGGTGGCCTCCGAGGTGCCCAGGGCCTCGCCCACCTCGCGCCCGCTGCGGCCCTCGAGGACGCGCTGGCGGTACACCTCGAAGTCCGCGAAGCCCGCGGCCCGCTCGACCTGGCGCAGCGCTGCATCCACCTTGGCCTCGAACACGGCGGCCTCATAGTCGACATCGGGCCTCGGGCCGCCCTCCACATCCATGTCCGGGTCGTCCTCGGTCCCGCCGCTCAGCGAGAGGGGCCGCTTGCCCGCACCGCGCTTGAGCGCATTCCGTCGGTCCATCTCGTCGCTGAGGGTGTATTTGGCGATGGCCAGCAGCCAAGTGCTGAACTTCGCTCCCTTGCTGGGGTCGTGACGGTCGATCGCCCCGGCCAGGGCCGTCAGGGTCTCCTGGGAGAGGTCCTGGACGGTCTCCTGGCCAATGCGCCCGCGGCCCCAGCGAGCCAGCTGGGCACGGAGGATCGGACCGAAGGTCTCCCAGAGCTCGAACCAGGCGTCCGGGTCCCGGGACCGCAGGCGGCCGACGAAGTGGGTGGTCAGCTCGTGCACCCCTCCAGCATAGGGCCGGCACCCCTGTCCCGGACCAGCAGCCTCCCAGGCGAGGGAATCCGCCGAGGGGCTGCAAGAGCGGGGTGGGGGCTCCCAGGAAGGGCGGCAGCGGGGAGCGCCCCGCAGCAGACCCCGTCCCGGCAGCAAGCCAGGGCAAGCCGCCAGACCACCAGCAAAGGAAGACCAAGCCATGTTCGGGTTCATCAAGGGCATCACCAAGACCGCCGTCCTCGCCACCCTCAGCGTTGGCGCCATCACGGGGGGCAGCCTCCTCCTCGCAGGCCCCGGCCGGACCATGGCCGTCGCCCACGAGCTCAAGAGCAAGGTGTCCTCGGTCATCGACCGCAACCTCGACGACCCGATCGCCCTCCGCCGGCAGCTCGTGGAGGTCGAACGCGAGTATCCCGAGCGCATCTCCGAGGTGCGGCAGGATCTGGCCGGGCTGCGGGCGGATATCGCCCGCCTCGAGCAGGAGCAGGCCGTCTGCACCCGCGTGGTTGCCCTAGCCAGTGAGGACCTTGAAGCCCTTGTCCAGGACGAGGCCCACGCCCAGCCGACGTCGGCGCGGGCACGCCGTGGGGCGGTGTCCTCTCGGGCACGCCACCTGGAGCAGATCATCCTGGCCAATGAGGGCAAGGCCCTCGACGCCACGGCGGATCTGCAGGCCCTTGCCTCTCAGGAGAGCCGCATGGTGCAGGTGCTGGAGCAGCTCGAGAGCGAGCGCGCCCAGTTCCAGGTGCAGCTGACCCAGCTCGAGCGTCAGGTGGCCTCGATCGCTCGCAACGATCGCATGATCGAGCTCATGGAGCGCCGCCAGCGAACCCTGGACAAGATCCGCTCTTGGGATGCGGTCAGCCTGGACCAGATCCAGGGGCGGATCGCCAGCATCCGCGCGGAGCAGGAGGCCCGCCTCGAGGTCCTGACGCAGGACCATGAGCAGGTCGACTACGAGGCCATGGCCCGACAGGAGCTCAGCTCCGAGGGCCGGCAGGGACTCTGAACCCGGCTCGGGTTCGGGCTGCGGGCCCCTGGGAGGTCACTCCCGGGGGCCCGCAGCATTGGACCGGGAGGGCGTCCGAGATACGCTGCAGGGATGCCGACCCCCGCGTTTGAGCCGGATGGCCCCAGCGCCCGCGATCGCGCGGACTACGAGGCAACTCCCCTGACGCGGGCCGAGTATGTGACCGCGGTGGTCCACCTCTACCGCGGGGAGCTCCATCGCGCTAACGCCTGGAGGCTGCGCCTCGACAACACGACCAACTGGGCCGTGCTGACGACCGCCGGCCTCCTGACCTTCTCCTTCGGCGAGGGGGCTCACTCCCAGTGGGTTCTTCTCGTGGGCTTTCCCCTGCTGACGGTCTTCCTCTTCCTCGAGGCCCGTCGCTTCCGCTTCGCCGATGTCTGGCGCAGCCGTGTGCGTGTGCTCGAGGAGAACTTCTACGCTCCGATCCTGCGGCGTGACCCGTCGAGCCCGCTCGAGCGCTGGGGGGAGCTGGTGGCGGATGACCTGTTCAGGCCCCGGTTCCGCATCACGCGCGCACAGGCCTTGCGGGCCCGCTTCACCCGGAACTACTGGGCGGTCTATGGCGTCCTGCTCCTGGCCTGGGGACTGCATGTGCTGCTGCGTCCCACTCCGGTCGAGACCTGGGCGGACCTGCAGCTCCATCTCAGCGCCGGGCTCCTGCCCTGGTGGCTGCCCCTCCTCATCGTGGGAGGGTTCTTGGCCGCTACGGCATGGGTCGTCTTCGGTGTCGAGCGGCACCATCCGGAGGACCTGGAGACCTGGCTCGACCCGAGTCAGGAGCCCGAGGCTCCCGCGGAGCTCTGACCGGGCCCGGCGCGTTCGCCTTCCAAGGGGTCCCGGGCTCCGGTCTCGGGTAGGCCGCTCGGGCGCAGCCCCTGCACGGTGAGAGGGGGGCGGTCCGCTGGACCCGTGGCTCCGATCTGGCCTGAAGCGCTGCGGGGCAGGTCCCGGCAGCGCCCTCTCCTGCGAGCGCTCTGGGCCCAGGCCGTGGGCAGGCACGAGGTGGGCGCGGCGCCCTGGCGGGCCCATGCCGTCCCACCGCGCCCAGGTTGTTGGTGGGCGCACACAGGCCGCGCAGACGGGCCGCGCTGCACAGTGGGGCACACGCCAAAACGCAGCCCGGGGGCAGCTCTTGAGAGCTGCCCCCGGGCGCGGGAGAGGGAGGCGGCGTGAGCCGCGCCCCGCGTGCTCACTCCTGCCAGGTCAGGGCGAAGGAGGAGAGGTACGGAGAGACCATGCTCTGCGCATTCGAGGTGAAGGTGATGCGCACCTGGTAGTACATGGCGTTGCTGAGGCTGTTCACATCCTCGCGCCAGTTGCTGTCGGTGAGGAACGAGACCGGCGTGTTGACCTGGTTCTCACCCGTGAAGACATCGATCTCGTTGTGGTTGATCGAGTTGTCGCAGATGGAGGGCAGGATGTCGTAGTGGTCGCCGTAGCGGTCCAGCTTCGTCGCGGCCTCGAGGATCTGGAAGGAGGGGTCCGTGAAGACGATGATCCCGCCGGGGCCGACCTGGTAGGGGTTGACGCTGCTTGCGCCACGGAAGGCCACCTCGATGTTGGTGCCGGTGGGCCACAGGGTCGCCGGCGGATCGAGGACGGGCTGGCTGTACACGGGGGTGACGATGTCGCCGGTGGGGAACCCGTTGCCCTGCGCGTCGACCATTTCCCACCAGATCGAGTGGCAGCGGCTCGTGCGGACCACGAAGTCCAGCGCGCCAATGTAGACATTGTTGTCGACGGGGATCGTCGGGGAGCCATCACCAACCTGGGGCGGGATTGCGTTCGGGTTGACCTCGTTGTCGAAGCCGCCCGTGGCGAAGTCCTGCAGGTCAGGGTTCACATACACCTCGTTTCCGGACTGGTCATAGCCGCCGGTCGCGAAGGAGCGGAAGTTCGGCGTGGTGAAGCCCGAGGCAAGGCCCTGCGGGATGGCGATCGAGGTGTCGAGTTTGTTGGCGCCCGAGGCCCCGTCATCGGGGAAGCACCGGATCTCGACGAGGAGGGGGAGGGCAATGCTCTGCACCTGCTCGGCCGAGTAGAAGGGGTGGAAGACCGGCGGGTTCATCGGGTCATCACACACATCCACGCCCGGGGGTGGGACGAGGGGGAACGCCACGCCCGGGTTGTTCTCGAACCAGCGCTGGAGATCGACTCCCGCGATGCCCGGGCCGCCGCGGGTGCGGAGGGCCGTGTCGCGCCAGGTGTAGTACCGGTGCTGGCTCGGGGGGATCGTGCGGTTCATGGGCCAGGGCATCAGCTTCGTGTTGGTGCCGACCTGAATGAGGTCACCCGGGCTCACGATGTAGCCCAGGTCTCGCGTGTGGACGATGCGCTGGGGGTCCTCGTTGGTGCTGAGCTGGTTGAGGTTGAAGCTCGTCACGAGGCCGGAGTCCGGGAACACCGGCAGGAGCGTCATGGGGTTGATCTGCTCGTCCGGGAGGAAGGCGGCGTGCGACATGCGCATCTCGAACACGTCATAGGAGTCCGGGACCGCCGTGCCGGCGATCGGACTCCACCAGGCCCCCTCCACATCGAGGTTGTAGGTGCTGGCGTCGGGCTCGTAGATGTCGTCGGCCGGATTGTCGGGGTCGATGCCGGGGTCACGGTCGATCAGGTTGAAGCCCACATCGACGAAGCGCCACAGGAACTGGGTGCGGGAGCCGAAGCGCGAGAGGGGGTCCTGCTTGCCCGTCGGGCTCGGCGGCATGGCGTTCACCATGACATCGCCGCTGAGCGCGCCGTTGTCCGCCACGGGCTCGCGAGCGATGACGCCCTGGAAGCGGCTCACGGGGCGGGGCCGGATGACGCCGAGCTGCTGCTGGAACACGATGTCGCCGCCCCACTCCGCGAACGGGAAGGGGTCATCGTTGTTCGGGTCGGCGATGAGCAGGTCCTCGTCGGCGCTGGTGAAGCGGCTGACCCGGCCGCCGTTCTTGGTGTCGACGCCGCCGGTCCACACGGACAGGGAGACCTCCGGGAGCGACACCTCGAGGGCGTTGCCCGCCAGGTCCGTGGGCCCCTCGCCGCCGCTCGTCATCGAGAAGAAGTAGCTCTCCGAGAGCCCCGAGGTGTGAGCCAGGGGGAGGGCCGGGGTGAACTCGAAGGTCTCGAGCGAGGCGTCCCCGAGGATGCTGCCCACGATCCAGTCGTAGGAGGCGAGGTCGGGGTCAGCGATCGACTTACGGGTCAGACGCAGGGACTCGAAGGCCTCCATCGAGTCGCCGGCCATGGGCTCGGTGAAGCGCACGGCCACGCGCGAGGAGGTCAGGATGCTCGAGGTCGGGTTCTCCGGGTACCCGAGCGGCGTCGGGGAGATGCGCACGAAGCAGGTCTCCTTGCCTTCGTCCGCGATCGGATCCCAGGCCGAGCGGACCTGGCAGGCGCCCACGGCGCTGGTCGCCCACTCGTCGGGGACCTCTCCCCAGCTCGGCGGCCACTGAAGGAGCGTGACATTGATCGAGCCGACCTCACCGTTCACGGGCGAGGTGGAGGGAGCGGTCACCCGTGCCACCACGGGCCCCTGGACGAGGAGGTCGCCGGGGGCGAGCTGCTGGCTGCAGAAGAGCGACTCGAAGCCCACGAGGGGAACGAAGTACTCGGTGGGGTTCGCCAGGGGCTGCGGGGCCTGGATGATGTTCGCGTCCAGCACGCCCATCACGCTGGGAGCCGTCGGGTCCAGGAGGAAGCCGTTGTTCTGGTCCCCGGTGACGGCCGCGGGGCCGCCCGAGCGCGCGTTGCGGATGATGGGGCTCAGGGGCGCGGTGAAGTCCACGCTGCCGCCACCAGCCGTCTGCAGGCTGTGTGCGCTGGGGTTGGCGAGGACGACATCTTGGCCAAGGCTGGCATCCACCACCGTGGGGATCTGCAGCTGGACATTGGAGATGCTGGCATTCAGAGCGGCCGGCAGGCCCAGGCTGTTGGGCGCCAGGGGCGGGTCCGTGCCGAAGGACTCGACCTCGCTGATGGTGAGGTCGATCACGATGCGAGTCGTGTAGAACTCGGCGCCGCCGGCCCCATCCAGATTGCGCAGGCTGCCCCAGTTGGGGTCGGCGAGGATGCGCGCCTCGAAGGGGATGGTGGACGGGGTGCCCGTGAGCATGCGGATGCTCCGGTCGGTGATCGTCGCCGGATCGATCAGGTCGTTCATGACCACCTGGATCGCAGCGTTGCGCGGGATCTGGGTGAAGAAGCCCGTGGTCTGGTAGCCGACGTCCTGGATGGGCTCGAGGCCCTCCATCAGCTGGCGCAGCAGCACATTGAACGAGGCCTCCTCGGGGCCTCCGTCCAGGGTGCGGACGATGGTGAGCTCGTCGCGTCCCGTCAGTGTGGAGGTGTCGAGGATGAAGTCGAATCCGTCGCCCTCCAGGCGCGGGTCGATGACCGCGTTGGCGTTGGTCAGGACACGGGTCCCGTCCGGCGCGTACGCGTAGATGTCCACCAGTCGCCCGTAGGCGATGCGACTGAGTCGGAAGTCCTGGGTCTGGCCGGCGAAGTTCTGGTCGTAGACGAACCGACGCCCAGTGGCGGGGTTGGTCGCCACCTCGCCCACCGGATCGTTCGACGGATCAGCGGACTTGGTGTCGTTGCAGGCGGCGAGGACCAGGAGGGCGGCGGCGCCCGCGGGCAGCAGCCCACCGGACCGGCGGAGGAGGGACAGGGTCATCTTGGGGTGCCCTCAGGGGGCAATCGGGGGGGGCGGAGGAGCCAAGACGGGCTCACGCCGGGTGGCTGAGGTGCAAACCCCATACCCACCGGCGCTCTCTCCGGGCTGCCTACCATAGGGGTCTTCCACCCCGCAGGCAACGCGCTGAGGGGGTCCAGAGGGCGGATCCGGTCGGATGCCGTGCGCTTTCGCTCGCCCACCTCTCGAGGGGCCGACGGCATGAGGGATCGGCCGATCGCCCTGGTCGGTTCCTCTGCCATGATGGGTCCATGGCCTCTCGGCAGCAGACCCTCCTCCTGGCCCTGCTCGCGGGTGCCATGGGGGCGGCGTGCTGGCTCGGGAGCGTCCCCGGCAGCCTGGACGACCTCTTCCTGGTCCTCCGGGCTGCTCGCGACCCCCTGGCCCGGGCCGACTGGGCCGTGCTCGGCTGCTCGAGCCTCCTCGACATCGGCGTCAAGCGGGCCTCGGTCCTGCTTGCGGCAAAGCCCGAGAGCGCCGCTCCCTGGGTGGGGTTCGCGCTCCACGCCCTGGGCTGCGCCTGGCTGTTCCTGGAGTGCTCCCGGGGCGCGAGGCCCCGGCCCCTTGGACGGACGGGCTGGGGGCTCGTCCAGGGCCTGGGGCTGTTGGCCCTCGCGGTGGCGTGTGGGAGCGTCCCGAGCGAGGCCGCGGCCTACCAGCTCGAGGGCCCCGTGCTGCTGCTGTGCCTCCTGGGCATGCACGCCTCCGCTCGCAGGGGCTCAGCCCTCCTCTTCGCCCTCGCCTGCGTAGGGCTCTCCTGGGCACGGCCCGAGGGGGCCCTCCTGGCCCTTGCCTGGTCCCTCCTGCTGCCTGGCTCCCTTCGGACGGTCGGGGTGGGCAGCGCTTGCGTGGCGGCCCTGCTGTGGGCTGGTCTGCTGGGGGCCCTCTCGCCGCTGCCGTTCCCCGCGTCCACCCTTCCGCTGAGCTTCCTGGTGAAGCATGGGGACTGGCAGGCCGAGCTGATCCAGGGCCTGGGCTACCTAGCGGCGTGGCTGCGCACCCCAGGTGGCCTTGGCGCGGTCCTGCTCCTTGGCGCCGGGCTGGCTTGCGGGGGAGGGATCCCCTCGCGGCTCGCGCTCCTCGCTGCGTCCCTGGTGGCCCTCGAGGGCGGCGATGGCTATGTGGGCGGGCGGCTGCTCATGCCGGCCTCGGTGCTTGCGCTGCTCGGGGCATCGGAGGCCTGCGGCAGGGGGCTGCGGGGTGCTCCGGCCGGGCTGGCGCTGGCTGGGGTAGTCCTGCTCGCCGTCTCCGGCCGGGGGGCCGCGGTGCCGGGTCTGCGCCTCGTGCCCTCGCTCGTCGTCCCTCCCGGCCGGGGCTCGGGAGGTGGGCTGCCCCTGGAGCTGGAGAGGCGTTTGGTGGCCGGGCTGCGGCAGCTCCAGGCCGAGGCGGGAGGGAACCTCGGGGTGGTGCACCGTGACCAGCAGGTTCTGCTCTGGCTGGATCCGGGGCTGACCGTGCTCGACGCGTCGGGCCTGAGCGAGCCGGAGGTCGCCGCCGCGCCGGTGTCGGGGGCCGTCCGGCACGGGCGCGACGCGTTCGCCGCGCTGGCCGGGCGGGCCGATGTGATGCTCCTCGACCATCAGCGAGTTCGAGCGGGGAGCTGGGCGGGGAGGAGCCTGGGGAGTGCGCTCCTGGAGGAGGCCGAGTCCTGGATCGGCCGCCCCCGCAGTGCATCGGAGGTGGCCGCCTGGGAGGGGCAGTGGGGCACGGCCTCCCTCCCCTGCGGGGCGGGGACCTGGGTCAACGCGCTCGTGAGAACCGAGCTCCTCGAGGCCGCGCGTCGAGCGGGTTGGGTCGTCGACCGCGCCGGAGCCTCGCGGCCCTGAGTGGTACGCTCGGAGCATGGGCAAGAAGCGCAGGTCCCTCGAGGCGGAGGGGCTCCCCGAGGGGGGACTCACGCACAACCCCTTCGCCGCCGCGCTCGGTGGGCGCGGGGGAGGGCAGGGGGCCGTGCCCGCTGTCCCGAAGGCCGGAGCGGCCGCGGCGCCTGGTGAGGCGCCTCCCAAGGCCGGCCGGAGAACGCTCCTCCTGCGGCGCGAGGTGAAGGGCACGGGAGGGCACCCCGTGTGCCGGGTCCTCGGGCTTGATCCGGGGGTGGACGGAGGAGAGCTCGCCCGGGAGGCGAGCCGGGCCCTGGGCTGCCGTGTCCAGCTCACGGATGAGGGGCTGGTGGTGGGGCTCAAGGACCCTGAGCGGGTGGCGGTGTTCTTCGCTCAGCGCGGCTTCGATGTGAAGCGGGCCAACTGACGGCGCGCCAGGCCGCGGCACGCGGCCACCTCGCCAGGAGGTCAGAGCGAGCAGAAGGCGCTCAGGGCCTGGACCATGCGGCCCGGGTCTTCGGAGCCGGCGAACTCGCGGGAGCTGTGCATCGCGAGCTGCGGCACGCCCACATCCACCGTCGGGATCCCGAGGTTCATGGCGGTGAGCGGGCCGATCGTGGAGCCGCAGGCGAGGTCGGCGCGCATGCTCCAGGTCTGGTAGGGGAGCTCCGCGCTCCGGCAGGCCAGCTCGAAGAGCGCCTGGGTCTCGCCCTCGGTCGCGTAGCGCTGGTTCTGGTTGACCTTGATCACCGGGCCGCCGTTCAGCTGGACCTGGTGCCCGGGGTCGTGCTTGTCCGCATAGTTGGGGTGCACGGCGTGCGCCATGTCCGCCGAGGCGCAGGCGGAGCTCGCGAGGGCGGCGAAGAGGTCCTGGCGATCTCCGCCGCGCTGCTGGACGAGGCGCTCGAGCACCTGGCGAAGGTGCGGGCCCTGGGCGCCCGTGCGGGAGCCGGAGCCGACCTCCTCGTGGTCGAAGAGGGTCGCGAGTACCGCGCGTGGGGAGCCCGCCGCAGCGGCCGCGCGCAGGGCCTCGGTCGCGGCCCAGGTCGAGCAGAGGTTGTCGAGCCGCGGGGCGGCGAGGAACTCGCCGCTGCTACCAACGACCGCGGACGGGGTGAGGTCGTGGGTCATCACCTCGAGCGAGAGCAGCTCCGCCGGGTCCACGCCGAGCCTCTCACAGAGCCACTCGCGGAAGGTGCCCTCTCTGCTGTCGCCCAGCCCGAAGATCGGCTGCAGGTGCTGCTGGGCGCTCAGCTTGAGCCCCTCGGTCGCGAGCTCGCGGTTGAGGTGGATGGCCAGCTGGGGAAGGTGCAGCACGGGCTCATCGATGCGGAAGTCCAGGACGCGGGGGGCGCCGTTCCCGGTCAGGAACGCCGTGCCGCTGATGCCCAGGCTGCGGTCGAGCCACGAGTTGAGCAGGGCCCCTCCGTAGACCTCGATGGAGAGCTGGCGATAGCCCGCGCGACCCGAGTCGGGCCGGGGCTTCAGGCGCAGGTTCGGCGAGTCGGTGTGCGCCCCCAGGAGCCTGAAGCCCGCGGAGGTGGAGACGCCCTCGGGCTCCCAGCCGGCGAGGAGGCTGCCCGCGCAGGGCAGGTACCAGCCGCCCCGGATCCCTTCCCAGCGCTCGCCCGCACTCAGGCGCCGGAAGCCGGAGGCCTCGAGTCGCCTGGAGGCCTCCTGGACGGCCAGGCGGGGGCTGGGGGCCGCATCGATGAACGAGGCGAGGTCATGGGCGTCCGGCGCGGTCATGGCCGCAAGGTAGCCCCCGCGGAGTCCTTGATCCACCGGGGCCTCGGCGGGCGGCCGCCCCTAGGACGGATCCTGGTTCTGCACTCGGGTCACGCCGAGCATGGCCTCCAAGGCCACCATGCGCCGTCCCAAGAAGGGGATGTGGTCGATGCGGGCGACCACCTGTCCCTCGCGCTTGATCACGAGGCTTCCGCCCCCGAAGAGCAGGAAGAACTCGAGCAGGTCGGGGACCTCACGGCTCACGGTGCTGCCCTGGCGAGGGATGCTGAGGTCACGCCCGAAGGGCTGGACATAGTGCGTGAACTCGTTGGGCTCGAAGCGCCAGTAGTCGAAGCGCGGGCGCATCATGCCGAGCAGGAAGAGCCCGGCGATGGCGGTGAACAAGAGGAGCAGGGCGTCCGTGCTGTAGGTGGGGGCGAGCCCCGCGACCCAGCCGGCTCCGCTGGAGAGCACCGCCCACTCCTTGTCGTGGGCGATCCAGGCCACAACGCCAAGGAGGAGCCCGAGGAGGCAGGCAATGAGGAACTTCTTCTGGTCGAGGTCCAGGACGATGACCATGAGGTTGAAGGAGAGCGCTGCCGTCACCAGCCAGCCGATCGTCACGGCGCCTGCCCAGCCGAGGGCCTGGAGGGCGGCTCCTGCGGCCAGCGCGATCATCGTGGGCCAGAAGTAGACGATCGGGGGGAACGAGGCGATGGGGATGGCGCTGCGGGTCGCGCTCAGGTCGCGCGGCCAGTAGACCTCCCAGGGCGTCTCCCGCGGCGCACGGGTGGCAGGCCGCTGCTCAGGGCTCGAGGGCTGGTGCGGATCCGAGGCGTCCATGGCACCCGAGGCTACTCGTAGCTCCCGAGGTGGCGATGGAAGAACCGGTGCTCCTCGGCCCCGTCCCTCAGCAGGCGCCCCTCCATGAGGTAGTCGGGCAGGCGGATGTCGCCGTCGAAGCGGGGAACGGCCTGCAGCTGGAGCTCGAGCACATCGTCCTTCTCCACGGCGAAGGGCCTCACCGGGAACCAGCTCTGCCGCCAGTGGGTCGTCGGCTGCTCCGGGGCGCAGCTGAGGGTCACTCCAGGGGCAAGGTCGACCTCGAAGTAGCCCCCGATTCCGTGGAGCGTGCCCTTGCAGAGGATCGGGAGCTGGATGCGCTCGTCAAAGAAGAAGTCCTCCGCGCTGCAGACCTCGAGGTCGAGGTCGATCAGGTCGATGTGCGGTCCCAGGGCCGACTGCGGGGGGATGACCGGCGCGGTCGTCATCAGCTCGCCGTACTCGAAGGTGCCCAGGGGCTTGAAGTCGAAGCCATAGACGGGCACCTCCCACGAGCCCGGCCCGTGGACCCGATAGAGGGCCTCGTCCTCGATGGGGAAGAGCCGCAGTCGGAAGCGGTCGGGGACCATGCGGCCATCCTCGGCGAGCAGCCGGTCGCGCACATCCAGCACCGACTCAAACATGCGCTCGGCGAGGCCGAAGTAGCCCATCCACTCGGACACGATGAGGTCGGCTCGCTCCCCGGCAGGCAGGTCGAACTCCTCGGCCCTGCAGCGGTGGACCTTGATGATGTGGTCGAGGCCGTTGGCCTTCGCCAGGTCCTCGATGACCGGCGCCATCCCTGAGGCCTCGATCGCGTGCACACGGCGCGCGCCAGCCTTGGCGGCGAAGAGGGCCAGGATGCCCGACCCGGACCCCACATCGATCACCGTCATGCCCGGCTGGACGAGGGCCTCGAGCCCGTCCCGGTACGCATCGGTCCGTGCCGCGTCCTGGATCATGAGCCGGTGGACCCCGGGGTCGCAGTAGCTCTGGAAGTAGTCTTCGCCAGCCATGGCCGAGAGCATGACGCTCCGGCGCCCGGCCCGGCGCGCATTTCGCGGAGATCGGGAGGCGGCATCTGGGCTGGACTCCGCCCTGGGCACGCGTTGCAATCGAGGCGTGGAGCGGAAGAAGCTGGCGCCGGATGCCCTCTTGGGCCTCGAAGAGGCCGCTGCATGGGCGGGGTGCTCGCTGGAGGTCCTCTCCCAGGCGGTGTCCTCGGGCGCGCTGCTCCACGAGACGCGTCGCGTGCGAGGGCGTGAGGTGCCGCATGTGCGCTTCGTGGACCTGGAGGCCCTCGTGCAGGCGCCGGTCGAGGCCCCGTTGGACCCTCTGGACGAGCCCCTGGCCGTCGAGGAGCCGGGCCGCTCCCCCTCGGAGCCAGGCACTGCTACGCAGGGAGAGGGGCCCGAGCAGGCCGCCCCGCTCCCGAGCCCGACGGCGGCGCTTCCGGAGCCCGGACATGCTCCCACGCAGCCGCCTCCGGCAGCTGGGGAAGACGCCAGGGGCTCCGGAGGACACGGCGCTGCGGCGCGGGAGCACGGCGCTGCGGCGCGGGAAGACAGCGCTCCAGCGCGGGGACTCGAGCTTCGCGTGGAGGAGCTGCTGATGCGGCTGGAGGCCAGTGAGCAGGAGCGCCGTGCCCAGGCGGCGGCGCTGCTGCTGACCAACCGCCGCCTCTTGGAGCTCGCGGGTCCGGCCTCCGGGTCCGGCTCGGGGCGTCGAGGTGGCTTGGCCCTGGGTTCGGCTCTGCTCGTCGCGATGGCGGCCTTCGCCTGGTGGGGTGAGCGTACGGAGGCGCGCTGGGAGCAGCGCCTCTCCGGTGCCGAGGCTCTCGGAGAGGAGCGCCTCGCGGTGGTCGCAACGAAGCTGTCCCAGCAGCGGGCGCGTCTCGACGAGGAGGCGCAGGCTCGTGCCGCGGCGGCCGAGGCCGCCTCCCTCCGGGAGGAACGGCTCCGTGAGGAGCTCGCGGCCGCTGCTGAGGAGGGTTTGGAGCAGGCCCGTGCGGTGAGGGAGGAGGCGGCTCTCCAGCTGATCGGGCTGCTCGACCGCCAGGAACAGGAGCGCGAGGCCTGGGCACGGCAGGCCGAGGCTCGCGAGGCCGCTCGCGAGCGCACCCTGCAGCAGCTGCTCGCAGATCAGCAGGTCGAGCGCAGGAGACAGGACGAGAGGGCCCAGGCCGAGCTCGCCTCCGTGCAGACGGCCATGGAGGAGAAGCTCGCGGCCGTGGTCGAGCAGACGCAGCGAGAGCGCGTGCTCCTCGAGGGGTCGGTGGAGGATCTCCTGAGGCGCGAGGCCCAGCAGAGCGCCGAGGTCGAGCGCCTGCGCGGCTCCCTGCGGGCGAGCGAGGCCCGCCTCGGTGAGCTCGCCGCCAGGGGAGACTCCCTGCAGGAGCACCTCGAGGCGGCCGAGCGCGAGTCGGCACGCCCCGAGAGCTCGGCGGAGCTGCTCCCGGAGGGGATTCCCTGGGGCGTGTGGCTGGCGGAGCGCCTGGGGCGCGCGCTGGCGGGCCCCAGGCGGAGGATGCCCCCCGACCAGAGTGATCCTCCGCCCCTGTGAGGGGCGGCGGGGGCTCGCTGCTCCGTGGGGCAGCAGACCTCGGGGGGCCGCCCTGGTTTCAGGGGGCGAAGGTCAGCTCGAGGCCCACCGTGAAGTTGCTCGTGGGGGTCGGGTTCGCGTCGCGGTGCCAGAGCTGGAAGTACCAGGTCTCGCCCGGCTGTGGCGCCTGCGCGGGGTTCACCGGGATCGAGGCCACGCCAAGGTCACGGCTGAAGGTTCCGGCTCCGTCCGTCTGCCCGACGAGCGCGTTGTAGCGGCCAATGCCGCCCGACAGGCAGATGTTGCCCTGGGATCCAGGAGGCGTAGCGATGAAGCCCTGGGCCGGAGCCACGATGAAGTAGGCGAACTGCGAGGTCGGCAGGCCGGTGGCGCTCAGGATGAACTGGTCGGCGCTGAGGCTCTGGCTGCCCGTGAGCGCGAGCTGCCCGATGTTGCCCGTCGAGTTGACGGCGCCCGTGCAGTAGTTGGCGGGCGCCGGAGCGGCCCAGGAGCCCGCGAGGACGCCGGACAGGTTAAAGTCCGCGGAGACGCCCGAGGCCGGGTCGCTGAACGAGAAGGTGCCCGCGTTCGTCGACGAGAGGCTGACCGTGCCGCCCGAGGAGCTCAGGGTGCCTGGAATGGGCTGCGGCGCACCCGTGAAGCCCGTGAGGTCGGTGACGGTGGTGCCGCCCGTCAGCGGGGCGACCGTGAGAAGACCGCTCAGCGCCGTGGTCGTGCCGAGAGCATTGAAGGCGCCACTCGTCGCGACCGTGAAGGTGTCACTCGTGAACTCGAGCACGAGGCCCGTGACATCGATCGTGGCCAGCGGCGGAAGGAACGGGAGGGGGTTCGGGATGATGCCCGACAGGTCCGGCACGACGGCCGCCGCGCCGCCGGGCAAGAAGCGCCCGGTCTGAATGCCCTGCGGACCACTCGTCAGCTCCATGACGAAGGTTCCCTGGAGAGCGAAGGTGTTGGAGGGGTTGCCGTTGATCGGCCCCAGGGACGAGGTCCCAGACCACGCCCACTGAGAGGCTGCCGTGTCCACGGAGAAGGTGACCGGAGCCTGGGCGAGTGCCGCCCCCATGAAAAGGGTCGGGAGGAGAGTGGCGATACGCATGAAGGGACGCGGGTGGGAGGTGACCGGGGAAAGGGGGGAAGGTCTGCGAGAAGCGTACCACGGAGGCATCAAGCACGCGACGAGCCCCCCCCGGCAGGTGCCGGAGGGGGCTCGAGAGGCGGTCCGTGAGGGCCTCAGGGAGCGAAGGTGATCGCGATGCCCCGGCTAAAGTTGCTGGTCGGGGTCGGGTTGAAGTCGCGGTGCCAGAGCTGGTAGTACCAGGTCTCTCCCGGGTTGATGCTGGCCGGCGGGATCACGGGGATGTTGGTCGTGCCCAGGCTCCGGGTGAAGAGCCCCGCCGAGGTGCTCTGCCCGATCTGGCTGGTGTAGCGGCCGATGGTGCCGCTCAGGCAGATGTTGCCCTGGGAGCCCGGAGCGTTGGCGATGAAGCCGCTCTGGGCCGAGACCAGGTAGTAGGCGAACTTGTTCGGAGGCAGACCCGCCGTCTGAAGGGTCACATCGTTGTCTCCGATGGACTGGCTGCCGAGGAAGCTGATCTCACTCGCCGACCCCGTGGAGTTCGGGTTGGCGTCGCAGTAGGGAGCCGGGGCGTCGGGGGTCCAGGAGCCCTCCAGGTCGCCGGCGAGGTTCATGGTCGCCGAGTTCTGGGGGGTCGTGAAGTTGAAGATGCCACTGGGGGAGCAGTTCAGTTGAACGGTGCCCGCGCTGGCCGTAATGCGCCCGGTGAAGGGCTGGGGGGCTGCTTCCTGACCCGCCATGTCGATCTCGACCAGGTAGGGATTGCCGTTACCAGAAGGATCCACGTTGAGGACGGCCGTGCCGGTCAGCGCCTTCGGCGTGCCGATGGCCGTGAAGTCCCCGTTGCCCGCGACCGTGAACAGGGTCGAGGTGAACTCCACCGTCAGATCCTGGATCTCGAAGGTGCCGATCGGGGGCATGAACGGCATCGGGTTCAGGATGACGCCGGTCGGGTTGGGGCTGACCGTAGCGACGCCGCCTGCGACGAACTGGCCGATGGAGACCGGATTGACACCCGAGTCGATGATGAGGTTGACAGTGCCGCCCACGTTGAACTGGGCGGTGGGGGACCCAACGATCGGTCCCAGGGTGGAGTTTCCGCTCCAGACCCACTGAGAGGACGCAGAGTCCAGGTTCACCGAGATCGGTGCCTGGGCCGCAGCGCCTCCCGCGAACAGGAGGAAGAGAGAGAGAGCGCGCATACCAAAAGAGGGGGTGAGAAGAGAAGGGGCTTGATTCACGCCGCCGCGGAGAAGACGCTGCGTCGCGGAGTCCTGCCGATTGGGCAGAATGTTCGAATCAGTGGAAGCTACCCCGATCAACGAGATCCGGCTTGACGGGGAGGGAATGAAATTCCCATTGCCCGGTTTCCCGCGCAGGCCCATTTCGGGACGCCTGTTCATCGCTCGCGACCAGGGGCCGGAGCACCTGCGATTTGCCGGTGTCGGGTCGGCGCGGTCGCACGAGGGGGCTGGCCTGCACCCGGGAGAGCCGGGTGGAGCCAGGTGGCTTCCTTCGGGGGTCAGCCCGCGCGAGACCTCCTTCGTTCTCTCGTTGAAGCGGGCGCCGCAGTGGTGGAAGTGCGTAGGCGATCGGGGGGGATCCTGTGGGCTCATGGCCTCTCCATCGCCCGCGCACGCGAGGGCTCGACTTCTTGTGCTCAGCCTGGGCGGAGCCTTCCCAGGATCGGGACGGGTGGGGGGTCTGAGGGCGTCACGGCTGAGAGCCTCTTGCTCGCCGCGACCGAGTGGCTGCACCCTGAGCATGGGCGTCGCGGTCCCGCGCATCAGCGCCGTGTTCCCGCGCATCAGCGCCGTGTTCCCGCGCATCAGCGCCGTGATCCCGCCCCTCAGGGCTGTGGTTCGCCGCATCCGAAGCGTGGGGCTGATTGGGCTCGTTGCTGCGTGTGCAGCACTCCCAGAGGGCCAGGAGGCGCCGCGCGTCGGCCTCCTGCTCGATGTGGCGGAGTCGATCTCCGCTCGCTCAAGCCTCGAGCTGGTCGACCCGGCAAGCGGGGCGTCCCTGGGCGGAGGCAGCTTCGAGAGCGCCATTGAGGGGCGCGCGGGCCTTGGGCTTGTGATGGAGGTGCCGGTCGGTGGTGCTTGGTCCTTGCGGAGTGGAGTCCTTGCCAAGCGCTTCCGACCCCAGGACATCCCCGGACTCGCCTTTGAGGAGGCGGAGCAGCTCGAGGGCCTCCTGGCCGCTCGGGTGCGTGGCCGCTCGAGGGAAGGGCCCCAGCCCTGGGCCGAGATGCGGCTGGGCTGGGTGCCCGAGACGCGGAGTCGCTCCACCTTCGACCCCGGCGGAGCCCTTGCTACCGAGTTGGATCTCAGGGGCGACGCCTATGCCAAGGCTGGCGTGGCCGCGGGGCTCGAGTGGCCCCTCCAAAACCGCTGGCGCTTGGAGGTCGGCTCGGGTTACGACATACCCCTCGGATCGGCGGACGCGGAGACCCAGCTCGCCCTCGCGGGGCTCCCCCCTGTGGTGACGCGGACGACGATCGAGCCGAGGGGATGGACTTTCTGGATTGGTTTGACCTGGAGCCCCTGACTCGCGCATGACCTGCCGGACCCTTCACCCCGACCCCCAGCGCCTCCTGACCCTGGGGGAGGCCGCCCGCGCCGCGGGGGTCTCGCACCTCGCCCTGCGTCGCTCCGTGCAGGACGGGAGCCTCGTGACACTGCCGGCCCTACACCTGGGGCAGCGGATCCGCCTCGTGGAGGCCGAGGCGCTGCTTGCCGCCTATCCGGAGGCCCAGTGCGCGGGGAGGCCGCCCCTCGACCCCGATCATCGCGGCATCGAGTGGATCGGAGCGACTCCTGATGACGAGCCGCCCCAGGGCGCCACTCCGGTGCTCGTACCGCGCTCCGAGGAGCCTCCGTACGAGCTGCCGCGCGCGAGCTCCGTGGCGCCCCGTCCGATGGGCACGGCCGGAGCCTCCTTGCCCGGCTCGGTGCCGGCACCGGACCCTCAGGTCACCACACAGCCGGCCAGCTCGTCCATGGCGCCGAGCCCGCAGGACGGTCTCGACGGCCTCGTGTCCGCTGGCTTCGGCGGCTCGGCGCGAGCCGCCGCGACGCAAGACGAGCCGGCCCCCCGCCCCGGGCGAACCGCCTCGGGGGAGACGGCCACCACGGCTCTTGCCGCCGTGGAGGTGGCTGAGCCTCAACGGGACGCGGACTCCCTGCGGCCCGAGGCGGCAAAGCCCGTGGCAGTCAGGCCCGAGGTCACTGCTCAGCCCGAGCGCCTCGCGCCGGAGCACCTTCCGGCTCCCGAGTCCGGGATCCCCGAGCCCCAAGTCGCGGCGGTCACCCCCGACTCCGAGGCTCCGGATCGCGAGCCCGCCGCGGAGCCGGTCCTGAGCCCAGTCCCCTCGTCCGATACGCCCCTCACCGGGTCGGTGGAGCGCTGGGAGTCTGGTCGACGGCGGCGGGCGCGGATGGTGCAGGGCGCCCTGACGGCCTGGGCCGTCCTGCTTGTGGCTGCCTGGGTGCAGTTCGAGGCCGAGGGCCAGGGCACGGTCCAGGCCGCGGGATGGGCGGGAGCGGACAACGGGAGCGAGGCCGCCCCCGAGGATCGCTCCGTGAGCGGCACGGTCGTGCGCCCCGTGGAGGCTTCGGCCACCGCGCCCGACCGAAGCCCCGAGCAGTCCCCGGTCGTCGTTGAGCCTCGCGTCGCCGCGGACGCCGGTGAGAGCACCCCCGGGACGCTCGCGGTCGGGGCTCCCTTGGCCGCGGCCGGCGTCGAGGATTCCTCAGGAGTCTCCGCTGCGGGACCCTCCAGCGCTGGAGAGGCTGCACCCGCCCCCGCTGTGGAGGCTGTCCCTGAGAGCGCCTCGGCTCAGCCCACCGAGGCTGTCGACGCGGCCGTCACCTCTGCAGCTCCCGAGCCCGCAGCGGCCTACTCCGCCCATCGCGAGACGCCCCGGTTCGCGGGCGCCCCCTGCGCCTGGTGGGAGATGACCCGGCCCGGCGGTGATCTGCGTCGCGTGCTGGGGCCGTGCAAGGGGCCCTACGACGAGCAGCACGGCGCGATCGTGGGTCTGCACCGCCAAGGCTCGGAGCACCTGTGCAGTCACCACCTCCGCTTCGTGCGAGATCTGGGAGGCGACCTGGAGGCGGAGCTGGCCTCGGCAGCCGCCGCCCGCGAAGGCGGCCTGCCGAGCCCCCTCCTGGCCATGCGGATCGACGGAGCCGCGCGCAGCATGGTGCGGGAGCGCGTCGGGCGCTGGGTGCAGTCCGGCTTCGAAGGAGGTGACAACCACGAGCTGGAGGCGCTGGGGGGAGACACCTGGCGCGTGCGGACCTGGGTTGTTGCGGCTCTCGAGGGGGAGGAGCCCCGCCGCCTGGAGGTGGAGCTCGTGCTCACCCTTGGCGACGGTCCCCACGATGACACCCTGCAGAGCTTCCGCTTCCCGCGGAAGCGCTGAGTGCGCGAGCCTGGGCCATGACGGCATCCGATCCTCGCCTGGTGGACCTCGAGTGCCGCCTTGCCTTTCTCGAGAAGGCCCTGGAGGACCAGCTGCGCCTCGTCGCCGCCCAGACCCTGGCGCAGACACGCCTCGAGGAGCGCCTGGACGCGCTGGTGCGGACCGTTCGCGAGCAGCGCGGCACCGATGTGGGGGCTCAGGAGGATGAGCCCCCGCCGCCGCACCACTGAGGGGGGCGACGCGCCGGGACGCGCTCCGGCGGGGCAGGGCCTAGCGGGGCAGGCCTTCGCGCCCGTCGTCCGTGCGGTGGAAGGTCCAGCGCGCGGGTGACGCCGCCCTGAGGCGAGCAGCGCAGTGCGCGACCACCTCCGCGTGCCCCGAATCCGCGGCGAGGTTGCGCTGCTCACCGGGATCCTCGCGGAGGTCGTAGAGCTCGGCCTCTCCCGCACCGGTGGCCATGTACTTCCAGGGGCCGCTGCGCAGACACCAGCTCATGGCCTCGGGGGGGCGTGCCTCCTCGGGCTGAACCAGCTGACCCTCCTCCGGGAGCCCGAGGCCGTCCGAGCTCTCCAGGCGTGCCTCGTCGCGCCATTCAAGCTCCTGGTCTCCTCGGAGGAGCGGGCGCAGGTCGCGTCCGGGGAGGGTGCCCGGAGCGACCCCGCCCCAGTGCAGGAAGGTCGCAGCGAGGTCCAGGTGGCTGACCACCCGGGGGCGGATCGCGCCGGCCTCGAGGCGGCCGGGGTCACGCACCAGGAGAGGGACGCGGGAGGCCCCCTCGTAGAACGCTCGCTTGCCAAACAGGCCGTGCTGTCCCAGCAACTCGCCGTGGTCCGAGGTGTAGACGACCAGCGTGTCCTCGGCGAGGCCCAGCTCGCCAAGGCCTTCGAGGAGGCGCCCCACGCAGTGGTCGGTCCACGCCAGGGAGGCCAGGTACGCGCGCACCGCGTTGTCCGCCTGCTCGTCCTGGATCTGGAGGGCGCGCTGACCGCGCCGCCGCCGGCGGAGGTCCTGGGGCAGGGCCGTGGCCTTCGCGCGGTAGGCGCGGTCCGCCTCCACGGGGACGCCGCGATAGAGGTCGAGGAACTCCTCGGGCGGGAATAGGGGCGGATGCGGCGCCAGGTAGCTCGCCGTCAGGAAGAAGGGGCGGTCCTTCGGTGTGGAGCGCAGTGCGGCGAGAGCCTCATCCGTGACCGCGGCCTCCATGTGGAAGATGGTGCCCTCGCCCGCGGTCTCGAGGCGCGGGTTGTAGGGCTCCAGGAACGGAACCGCGACGGGGCGGTCCGTCAGGATGCGCCCCTCGCCGGCGAACTGGGCTCCCGGGTTCTGGTCACGGCACCGCTCGAACAGCGCCTCCTGCGAGAGGACCCTCGCGAAGCCCTCCACGTTGCAGTGGGTCTTGCCGACGAAGGTCGTGTGATAGCCCGCAGAGGTGAGGCGGTGGAACACCGTGTCCTCGCCCTCCGCCGCGGCGTGACGGTTGCGGAAGGTCCCGTGACTGGAGGCGGGCAGCCCCGTGACGAGGGACTGGCGCGCCGGGGCGCAGAGGGGGACGGCGGCGTAGCACGCCTCCACCCGGACGGCCTCAGCGGCGAGCTGGTCCAGGTGCGGGGTGGTGGCGAGGGGGTGGCCGACGAAGCCGGCGTGGTCGAAGCGGTGCTGGTCCACGAGGATCAGCAGCACGCTCCGGGGCGCCGGTGGAGTGCCGCCCATGCCACGAGGGTCGCGGGCGGTCGAAGCCGCACCAAGGCCCACTCCGAGGCCTGCCCCCATGTGGAGGAGGTTGCGTCGGGTCAGCGGATCGGGCTGCATGGCGTCTGGATCATGCCTGGGCGAGCCTCCATGATGCCATCCATGAGAATGGTGTTCGTCGCCAGTGCGCTCGTCGCCGCGCTTGGATCCTGCGGAGAGGGACCCGAGGCTCCCCAGGCTCTGGAGGCAGCGAGCTCCTCTGCGGAGGGAGAGGGCCTTCTCGGGCCGCGGCCTGTGGTCGCGCCTACGGGGACGCAGGGGCGCATCTCAGGATTCGCGCCTGGGGGCCCCATCCCGGACGAGGCCCTTGCGGACTACCACATCCGCATGGAGGTGGCGATCGCGGGAACCTCTGTGGGCACGATGGAGTTCGATCTTTGGCCGGAGGAGGCGCCGGTCACGGTGAGGAACTTCCTGCGCCTCGTGGACGAGGGCTTCTACGACGGGCTCGGCTTCCACCGCGTGCTCCGGGAGTTCATGGTCCAGGGGGGCTGTCCCAAGGGGGACGGCACGGGGAACTCGCCGCACGGCACCCTGCCCGCCGAGTTCTCGACGGCTCCGGAGCGTGACCACCGCTACGGCGTGCTCTCGATGGCGCGCATGGGTGGTGACCCGGACTCGGCTTCCTGTCAGTTCTTTCTCTGCTGCGACGACGGCCCTGCCCTGTGGAATCTGGACGGGGAGTACACGACCTTCGGCCGGCTCAGCAGGGGCGTCTCGACCCTGGAGGCCATCGCCAGCGTGCCCGTGAGCAGCCGCCGCGGTGAGCCCTCCGTTCCCGGGGTCGAGATCGAGATCGTCGACGCAGAGGTCGTGCGCGGCCCGGCGCCGAAGGGGGAGGCAGAGCTGCGGCGGCCGGGCCGGGTGGAGGCAGCCGTGCCGCGTGTCGTGGTGCACAGCCTGCTGGTCGCGTGCGGAACCACTCCCGGCCGATCGCCGCGTACCCCCGAAGAGGCCGCTGCGCGGGCGGCGGAGCTGCTCGCGCGCGCTGAGGGAGAGGCGCTGCTCACCCTGGCGCAGGAGGCCTCCGATGAGCCTGGCGTGCGCGAGGACCCGCGCTACGCGGTGTGGCGCCTCTTGGCGGAAGGCGTCCGGGATCGGGAGGGGGACCTCGAGGTGCGCGCTCTCTCCCGAAGGCTGCAGGGGGAGCTCCAGGACGCCGCCAACCGGATGGGCAAGGGGGAGCTCACGCGCCAGGACTACATCGCGCTCTCGAGGAGGCTGCAGCGCGAGCAGAGCGAGTTCCTGCTCGAGCATCGCTGGAGGTCGTCGAGCGAGCTGGCCCCAGCCGTCTCCGAGGCGGCCTTTGCCCTCGAGGTGGGTGAACGGGTGGTCGTTCCCTACGACCCCGCACGCTCCCCGCGGGGCTACACCGTGCTGGAACGGGTGGAGTAGGATGCCCGCCATGCGCACGCTCTTTGGATCCCTGCTCTGCCTCGCCGTAACCCTCAGCGCCTGCGGAGGCGGCGAGGGCGCGCCCGCCACCGCGCCCGCTGTCACGCGGGTGGCCTTCATCACCAATGGAGTCGCGGACTTCTGGACGGTTGCCGAGGCTGGGGCCAAGGCCGGGGCGGCCGAGGCCGGGGTCGAGGTCCTGGTCCTCATGCCTGGGCGGGGGATGGAGGAGCAGAAGTCCATGGTCGAGGACTGCCTGACGCGTCAGGTGAAGGGGATCGCCATCAGCCCCATCGATCCGCCCAACCAGCAGGCGCTTCTGGCCGAGGCGGCCGCCGCCTGCCCCTTGATCACCCATGACTCGGACGCGCCGGACTCCGAGCGGCTGGCCTATGTGGGCATGGACAACTACGAGGCCGGTTGGATGGCCGGAGAGCTGGCCCGCGAGGCCCTGCCCGAGGGTGGCTCGGCGGCCATCTTCATCGGCCGCCTCGAGCAGGACAACGCCAGGCGGAGGCGTCAGGGCGTGATCGACGCGTTCCTTGGGCGCTCCCCGGATGCGACGCGGTTCGATGACCCGGACGCTCAGCCTGCCAGCGAGGACGGGCGCTACACCCTCGTGGGCACCTACACGGACCAGTTCGACTTCGCGCGGGGCAAGGCCAATGTGGAGGATGCCCTCAACCGATACCCCGACCTCGGCGTGGCCGTCGGGCTCTTTGGCTACAACCCGCCGCTGATCCTCGAGGCCCTCAAGGGCGCGGACGCGCTCGGACGGGTCCAGGTGGTGGGGTTCGACGAGGACAAGGCCACGCTCGAGGGGGTCCGCAGCGGCACCATCGTCGGCACGGTCGTTCAGGATCCCTACGCCTACGGCCGCGAGTCGGTGAGGATCCTGGCGGGCCTTCATGCCGGCCAATCCCTCGCGACGCTCGGCGTCCCTGAGGGCGGCGTCCTGTCGATCCCTGCGCGCAAGATCACGGCCTCCACGGTGGAGGCCTTCCAGGCCGAGCTCGACCGGAACCTCGGCCGGTGACCGAGGTAGGCAAGGGAGCCTCCAGCGTCGTGCTGGAGGGACGCGGCCTCGCCAAGGCGTTCGGGGGCGTTCAGGCCCTGAAGGGCGTGGACCTCATGGCTCGAGCCGGCGAGATCCTTGCGGTCGTGGGCGAGAACGGTGCGGGCAAGAGCACCCTCATGAGGATCCTGGCCGGGATCCACGCGCCGGATGCCGGGGAGCTCCGGCTTGGGGGTGAGCCGGTGCGCTTCGACGGGCCTCGCGAGGCGATGGCGGCGGGGATCGGCCTCATCCATCAGGAGCTCTGCCTGTGTGACAACCTGTCGGTGGAGGAGAACATCCTCCTGGGGCGAGAGCCGCGCAGGGGCGGGCTGCTGGATCGGCGGGCCATGAGGCGACGGGCGCTCGAGGTCCTGGATCGCGTGGGGCTCCAGGTGGACCCTGCCCAGCGCCTTGGCGCCCTGTCGCTGGGAGCCCAGCAGCTCGTGGAGGTTGCGAAGGCACTCAGCCTGAATGCCCGCGTCCTCATCTTCGATGAGCCCACCTCCTCCCTGACCGAGCGGGAGGCCCAGCAGCTCATGGCCGTCGTGCGTGGCCTCGCGGCGAGCGGGGTGGCCGTCCTGTGGATCTCCCATCGCCTCGCGGAGGTCGTCTCCCTCGCCGACCGGGCGATGGCCCTCCGCGACGGCGCCAACAGCGGCGAGCTGCGCGGGGCGGAGCTCTCTCGGGACGGCCTGGTCAGGGCCATGGTGGGACGCGAGCTGGATCACCTCTTCGTGCGGGAGCCTGGCGAGCCCGGGGAGCTCGTCCTCAAGGTGACGGGTCTGCGCACCGAGGCGTGGCCTGGGTACTCCCTGGACTTCGAGGTGCACGCCGGTGAGGTCGTGGGCCTCGCGGGGCTCGTGGGCGCCGGCCGCTCGGAGGTGCTCGAGACGCTCGCAGGCGTCCGCGTGCCGGTGGCGGGTCATGTCGAGGGCTCTGCGGCTCCGCCCCTCGGGGCCGGGGTAGGCGCCGCGGTCGAGCGGGGCGTGGTCCTGGTGCCTGAGGATCGGGCCCGGCAGGGCCTCGTGACGGGGCTTGGAGTGGGGGCCAACCTCGCTCTTCCGGCATGTCAGGCGAGTGCGCGAGGGCCGTTCCGCGACGCGGGCCAGGAGGCGCGGCTGTTTTCGAGGAGCGTGGAGCAGGTGGGGCTGCGTTCGGCGGGCTGGCAGCAGGACGAGCGCAGCCTGAGCGGCGGGAATCAGCAGAAGATCGTGGTGGGGAAGTGGCTCGAGCGCAGCCCGAGGCTGCTGCTGCTGGACGAGCCCACGCGGGGAGTGGATGTGGGCGCGAAGGCCGAGTTCCACCAGCTGTTCGATCGCCTTGCCCAGGAGGGTGCCGGCATCCTGGTGGCGTCGGGCGAGATGGAGGAGCTGTTCGCCCTGTGCGACCGAATTCTGGTGCTGGCCGAAGGGCGGCTCACCGGTACCCTGGAGAGGTCGGAGTTCGGCGAGGAGCGTCTGCTCGCCCTCGCCACGCCGGCATGAAGCCACGCCTAGACGATGAAGTGGGGTAAGGTCCTCGGAATCACGCTCTTGCTCGTCGCCGTGGTGCTGGCCACGGCCGCAGCGTCGGAGGTGTTCCTCAGCGGGCGTAACCTGGAGAATGTGGTGCGCCGCAGCGCCCTGTTCGGGATCCTGTCCATCGGGGTGGCCTTCGTCATCGCAACGGGCGGCATCGATCTCTCGATCGGGTCGATCATCTGCTTGGTGGGTGTCGCGACCCCCTGGCTGCTCGTGGAGCAGGGCTGGAGCGTTCCGGTGACCCTGGCACTCGTACTTGGCACTGGAGTCGTGCTCGGCCTCCTGCACGGGCTGCTCATCACGCGCCTTGGCCTGCAGCCCTTCGTGGTGACGCTGTGCGGCCTCCTGCTGTACCGCGGGGCTGCGCGAGGGCTGGTCAATGACCGCTCGCAGGGCTTTCGCGGCGAGTTCGACAGCCTGCAGTGGTGGGCTCAGGGGGAGCTCCCTGTGCTGGGCTTCGGCGTGCCAGTCCCACTGCTGGTGCTGATTGCGGTGGCCCTGCTGGCCGCCGTCGTCCTGAATCGCACGGTCTACGGGCGGCACCTGCTGGCCACGGGAAGGAACGAGGAGGCGGCTAGGCTCTCCGGCGTCCCTACGGAGCGCGTGATCGTGCTTGCCTATGGGATCTGCGGCGCGCTCTCAGGGCTTGGGGGCCTGCTGTTCGTTCTTGATGTGGGCTCGGCCCAGCCGGTGGACTTCGGGAGCTTCTACGAGCTCTATGCGATTGCGGCGGCGGTGCTCGGCGGCGTCTCCCTCCGGGGTGGCGAGGCCGGCGTGGTCGGGGTCCTTGTCGGCGCGACCCTCATGCAGGTCCTGCGCAATGCCATCATCCTGGTGGATGCCATTCCCTCCCACATCGAGTTCGCCGTGATCGGGCTCGTCATCCTTGGCGGGGTCTCCGCCGACGAACTCGTCCAGCGAGCGGTGGCCCGTCGTGGGCGCAGTCGCCCTGCTGGCTCCTGAACCATGCACCTCCGCAAGTCCTGCCCCCCGGCCACCGCGCTGCTGCTCGCCTTGGCGTCCTGCTCCTCACTTCAACCCGGCGTCCCCTTCGGACCCGAAGGCGAGGCCGCGTCTCGCTACGAGCTCGTCAACGCGGCGGGCATGCGCGCCGTGTTCACCGACCTCGGGGCGACCCTCGTGTCGCTCGAGGTGCCCTCACCCGCCGGGCCCGTGGACCTCGTGCTTGGCTTCGACGACGCTGCCGGCTACAGGGGCGAGGGCAATCAGTATTTCGGCTGCACGGTCGGGCGCGTTGCGAACCGCATCGGCAACTCCCGCTTCCTTCTGGGTGGGTCGGACGAAGCCGCTGTCGACGGGGCCTGGGTCCTCGTGGACGCGAACGATGGCCCGCACTCGCTTCACGGTGGTCCCGACGGGGCGCACCTCAAGCTCTGGGAGGCCTCGGGAGGAGGGCAGACGCTGCGGTTCCGCAGGCTCTTCCCGGACGGGGAGGGCGGCTACCCCGGGAACCTTCAGGTGGAGGTGGCCTACACCCTCACCGACGACAACGCCCTTGAGATTCAGTACGAGGCCACGACCGACGCCACCACCGTCGTCAACCTGACTCACCACTCCTACTTCAACCTGGCCGCCGCGGGAGCGCCCACCGTGTTGGACCATGTCCTCACCTTGGATGCCGAGCGCTACACGGTGGCGGGTGAGGGCCTGATCCCGACTGGGGAGATTGCGCTGGTCGAGGGCAGCCCCCTGGACTTCCGCGAGCCGCAGGCCCTTGGGGCGCGCATCGCCGCCCTCGATGGGACGCCAGCGATCGGGTACGACCACAACTTCGTGCTGCGCGGTGGCGAGGGCCCCGCGGCGAGGCTTGTGCACCCGGACTCCGGGCGCTGGCTGGAGGTCTTCACCTCGGAGCCGGGGCTCCAGCTGTACTCCGGCAACTTCCTTTTCGGTCAGGAAGGCAAGGACGGGCAGGTCTACCGGCACCGCTCCGCGGTCTGCCTTGAGACGCAGCACTTCCCCGACGCCCCCAACCACCCGGAGTTCCCGAGCATCCGCCTGGAGCCAGGGGAGACCTACCGCTCCACCTGCGTGTACGCCTTCGGAGGCTTCTGAGCTCTCGCCCCCCTGCGCCCCGTGTTCTGCTCCCAGTGCGGCTCCCCATGCGCTGAGCGCGTCCCCGACGGGGACGATCGCCCGCGCTCCGTCTGTGGCGGCTGCGGCACGATCCACTACCAGAACCCCCGGATCGTCGTAGGAGCCATGGTGCTGCATGAGGGCGCCTTGCTCATCTGCCGCCGGGCGATCGAGCCTCGTGAGGGTTTCTGGACCTGCCCGGGCGGCTTCATGGAGTGCGAAGAGTCCATGGCCCAGGCGGCGGCTCGGGAGACCTGGGAGGAGGCCCGCGCGCGCGTACGCATCCTGGCTCCCCTGGCGACCCTGGACCTGCCCCACATCCATCAGGTCCACGCATTCTTTCGGGCGGAGCTTGCGGAGCCCGGGGCCGCCCCGGGGCCCGAGAGCCACGAGGTCGAGTGGCTTCCCGTGGGGCAGGTGCTCCAACGGGAGTGGGCCTTCCCCGTGATGGAGCAGGCGCTCGAGTGGTGGGTCAAGGACACCGCGGGGACCAGCTTCCATCAGGGCCGCTTGGATTGGGACGGCGTGGGGCCGCGCTATGCGCTGGAGAGCTACGAGCTGGGGGAACACTGGTGCAGCGCCTGAATTCCCCGCTGGCCGCGCAGTTGGTGGCCTCCGCCCTCGCCCTGCTCTCGGGTTGCGGGGGAGCCGAGGGCCCCGCGGAGGCACCGGCGCATGAAGCCGCCTCTCAGGAGCCCATGGCGCTCCGCCGCGCGCTGGCGATGGACCGCATCGGGGATGTGGGCTCCGGGCCCGCGCGCGTGCTGAGCGTCGCCTTGAGCGCGGAGAGTGCGGAGCTGCAGGCCCTCCAGGGGACCCGTCTCTCCCCTGTGCCGGAGCAGGGCCCGTGGGATGCAGCGCTTGCTGGCGGCGTCTTGCTCGAGGGGGAGGGCGCGACGGTGGGGCTCGAGGTTGCACTCGCGACCCGGCCGATGGACTTCGACGCGGTTCGTGTACGGCTGGGTGCCCTGGAGCGCACGCAGGTGGCCGTGGCCCTCGTACGCGCGGGCGAGGTCGTGGCCCTCTCGGAGCGGGCGGTCCTCGAGAGCCCTGGAAAGGGCGCCTACGGCCGCTTCGACTTCACGAGCGTGCCGCGCCCCGAGGAGCCCCTCGACGGGATCCGCATCCTGTTCGCGGCGAAGGACGCGGTGGGGACCGCGGTGGGGGCCTGCGCCGCTTCCGTGCTGGACCTGGATCAGAACCCCCTGCTGTGGAGCCTTCCTGCGCCGGAGGAGGGGCGGCGCGTGACCTGCGATGGTGCCTCCCTCGAGGGCGTTGCGATCTCCGGCGAGGTGCATGGTCGGATCCGGATTCCCGAGCCTCTCCAGGGGCTCGAAGGGGCACAGCTGGTCGTGAGCGTCGGCGTCCCCGAGCGGTTTCAGCCGTACGACGGCCGCCTGCGCGTCGAGCTTCGGGCGGCGAGCGGCGTCGTCTTGGCTCGAGACCTCGAGATCGGGCCATTGCAGGAGCTCTCTGTCCCCATCCCGCGTGCCCCAGAGGTCACGGTGCACCTCGTGGGGGAGCAGCCGGGTCGCCGCGTGGCCGTCCTTGGGAATGCGCGGGCGGTGCGGGGTCTGGGTTCAGGGCGCACGGTCCTGCTGATCAGCTCGGACACCCATCGCTACGATCACCTCTCGTGCAGCGCTGGAGCCGCTGCTGTGGTCACGCCCGCACTGGACGCTCTCGCCGCGCGGGGCATGCGCTTCGACAACTGCTGGGCGACCACCAATGTGACGACGCCCTCCCATGTGGCCCTGCTCACGGGGCTGCACCCGGCCGAGACCGCCGTCATCGACAACCGCATGGGGATCACCCCGGAGGTCACGAGCCTGGCGGAGGTCTTCTCCAGCGCGGGCTTCGAGACGGCCGCCTTCGTCTCGGTGCCCCACCTCCGTGAGGAGGTGAGTGGGCTGTCCCAGGGCTTCGAACGCTTCTACGAGGCACGAACTCACGACCTCGATCTCAGCGAGCGGCTGCCGGCCCTCGAGGAGACGCTGGAGCGGACCGCTGGCCGAGATCGCTTCCTCTGGCTGCACCTCTTCGACGCCCACGCTCCCTATGAACCGCCCGCAGCGTTCCTCACTCCGGCGGAGTCGCCCGCCGACGAGGAGCCCCTTCCCGAGTGGGCTCGGCCAACCTGGGAGCCTGAGACCGACTCGGCCTGGGAGCTGGCTCAGCGCTATCGCGGCGAGGTGCAGTACCTGGACGACGCGCTTGCGCGCGTGCTGGCGCACCCCTCTCTCGCCGGTGCCACCATCGCCTTCACGGCCGACCACGGAGAGTCTCTCGGTGGACACGGGATCTGGTTCGACCACCAGGGCCTCTATCCCGACACCCTGCATGTCCCCATGATCCTCGCGGGTCCCGGCATCCCCGTGGGCCTGAGCGATCCGCGGAGCGTCCAGCAGTCCTGGATCCCCCGGACCCTTGCCCTCGCGGTGCTCGGCGACGACGCGGGACTCCCCGGAGAGGACCTCCTCGGGGAGGAGCCTGCGAAGGCGCGCTTCGCCCTGGCCTCGGGGGCGACCCAGGCGAGCATCGAGGAGGGTGGCGACCTGCTCATCCTCGACCTCGTGGACGCGCCGGAGAGGCGAGGCCTTCCGACCCGTCCCCTCCACGGGCACAGGCTGTTCCATCTCGAGCGAGACCCCGCGTGCATAGTCGATGTCGCCCGGGTCGAGCCCCTCCGCGCGCTGAAGCTCCGGCGCAAGCTGATCACCTGGCTGCGGGGCGCCGCACGGCCGGGCCTGGTGCGTCTGGCCAGCCTCTCGGAGGCGGACGAGGCCCAGCTGGCAGCCCTTGGCTACGGAAGCGGCGCCACGGGCTCCTCCACAGGCGCGCGCGAGTGGTTCCCGCCGAGCTGCGACTGCCCCGAGTGTGCGCGCCTGCGCTGAGCCTGCCGGTCAGCGCGCCGCACGCCCCATGCCCGATGCGCGTGGGCCGTGGTGCGGGGCCGGCCTAGACTTGGCGACATGCGATCCTGCACGCCCCTCCTCGCGGCTGTCTTCTTCCTGGGGCTTGGTGCGACGGGCTCGGCCCGCGCGCAGGAGATGCCCGGGCTCCGCGTGTGGACTGACGAGGAGCACTGGGCCAACCGGCTTGCCGATTGGCGAGGGGCGCGCGGGGGGCCCTGGGTCTGCGTCGAGGGGCGCGAGCGCTGGCCGTTCCGCACGCTGATGCGGCTGACGGAGGCCGGGGCACCGGCGAAGGGTGCTTTTCAGGTCGCAGTGGAGTTCGAGGCCCTCGATCCGGGTCAGAGCCGCTCCGAGCAGGCGGCGGGGATCATCCTCGGCGCAGGCGGGGACCATGTGGATCCGCGACTGAGTGCCCAGGTCCATCAGACCCCCGCGACGGACGGCGGCACCCTCGTGTTGGTCACTGGTGACGGGCGCCTGGTGATCAAGGACTTTGGGACCGGCGGCGATCGCGGCCAGTGGACCATGCGGAACACCGCGCGCCTGGAGGGCCTCGCCACGCTGGCAGCGTCGGAGGGCCTCCTTGAGGGCTCGGGCCCCGTGCGGCTCGAGGTTGTGGTTCAGCCCGAGGCGCAGGGGGTCTACTTGTCCGCGAGAGCCGTGCGGCCCGAGGCACAGGGGGAGGCGGCGGTCAGCGCGACCCTCTCGGTCGAGGCCGGGGCCGTGGATGGACTCCTGGGTCTCTGCAGCCACGGCGGCCCGGAGGGAAGCCGGCGCGGGCATCTCTTCCGGACCTGGACCACCGAAGGCTCAGGCCTCACGAGTCGTGACGAGGAGGCCTTTGGGCCCGTGCTGTGCACCCAGTACACGGTGCACGGCGGGGTGCTCAAGCTGACGGCGCAGCTGCCTCCGCTTCCTCTTGCCGACGCTCCCCGCTGGCGGCTCGTGGACCTGGAGCGGGACCAGACCCTTGCCTGGGCCAACCTCGAGGACGAGTCCTTCGTGGCGCGCTTTCGGGTGGAGGGGTGGAGCGGCACCGAGACCCGGCGCCTCGCTGTCCAGGGGATGCTGGATGGGGAGCTGAGGACCAGCCCCACGGTGACCGTCCCCGCCACCCCCCGCGCGGAGCGGCCTCTGCGCGTCGGAGCACTGTCCTGCGTGAAGAGCTATACCGGCGGCCTGCAGTGGAATGAGCAGGGCCTGTGGTTTCCCCATGCGGACCTCGTCCGCAATGCCGCGGCGCACGAGCCGGACCTCTGGTTCTTCGCTGGGGACCAGATCTATGAGGGCGATCTCACTCCCGCGATCACGGCGCCCTTCGAGGACGCCCTCCTCGACTACCACATGAAGTGGCAGCGGTGGTGCTGGTCCTTCGGAGAGCTGACGCGCACGCGTCCGACGGTGACCATCCCGGACGACCACGATGTCTACCACGGCAATGTCTGGGGCAACGGCGGGGTGGCGGGCGTGGCCCCCGAGGGCCGCGAGCTCTCCGCCCAGGACCTTGGCGGCTACAAGCTTGGACCACGCTTCGTTCGTGCCGTGCACGCGACGCAGGTCTCTCATCTGCCAGACCCTGTCGATCCCGAGCCCCTCCCCGGAGGCATTCCCGTCTATCACACGGCCCTGGACTACGGCGGGGCTTCGTTTGCGATCCTGGCCGACCGCATGTGGAAGCCCTCGCCCTCCGTGGCGTGTCCGGAGGGGCAGATCGTGAACGGCTGGCCCCGTGCAGAGGGCTTCGACCCCGTGCTGCAGGGAGACCCCGAGGGGGCGCTGCTCCTGGGCCCAAGGCAACTGCGGTTCCTGGAGAGCTGGGGCGCGTCCTGGGCTGAGGAGACCTCGGTCAAGGGCATCCTGTCGCAGACCATCTTCGCGAACCTGGCGACCCTGCCGGCCACGGCCAACAACGACGGGGTCGTGCCCGGCCTGCGGTACGCAAGTCCCGGGGAGTTCATCGAGGGGGACGAGCGGGCGGCTGATGGAGACTCCAACGGGTGGCCCCGCTCCGCCCGTGATCGAGCGCTCCGGGCGGCAAGGCGCTCCTACAGCTTCCATGTTGCGGGTGACCAGCACCTCGCCTCGGTCGTGCAGTACGGGGTGGAGGCCCACCGCGATGGGCCCTTTGCGTTCTGCACCCCGGCCGTGGCCAACACCTTCCCTCGGCGGTGGTTCCCCGAGGTCGAGGGTGCTGAGCGCGCTGCTGGCTCTCCGCGCTACCTGGGCAACTTCACGGACGGCTGGGGCAACCGCATTCGGGTCCATGCGGTTGCGAACCCCCTGAGGCAGGGCCGCGAGCCCGAGCTGCTGCATGACCGCATGCCGGGCTACGGGATCGTGGATCTCGACCCGCTGACCCAGCAGGTGTCGTTCACGGCCTGGCCGCGCTGGGCGCACCCCGAGGACCCAGAGGCCGCGCCCTACCCGGGCTGGCCAGTACGCTTCCATACCCTGGAGCAGGGGCCGGCCCCCTTGGCTCACTCCGTGGAGGTCGAGCTGCCGGGCCTGGAGCGTCCCCTGCTGCAGCTGGTGGACCAGGCCACAGGGGCCCCGGTCTACACCGTGCGCTGCTCTGTGAGCCCGGTCCGCGCCTGGGCCCTCGCGCCAGGCACCTTCACCGTGCGCCTGGGCACCCACTCCGGGGACCTGAGCACGGTCCTCTCGGACTGGACCGTCGAGTGAGCGACCAGGACTGAACGGAGTGACAGGCAACGGCGGGGCAGTGGCTCGCCGCCGCCCCGCCGGGGACTGCTCACTCCGGAGGAGGGCTCGAGGGTCTAGCCGTCCTCGGTGAACCGCTCGTGCGCGGGATCCTCGAGGTCCCGCAGGGCGCTGAAGAGCTCGCCCGCCTTCTCCTGATCTCCCGCGAGGAGAGCAGCCTCGGTCTCGAGGGCCACAAGGGTGAAGCGGACCATCTCCTGGCGGTACGCCCGGATGAAGGCGGGGCGCTCCGGCTCCGGCACGCCCGCAGCCCGCCGCGGCTCCATGAGCTTGGCCTCGAGTGCGGCCACCTGCAGGGCGTGCAGGGCCTCCAGCGAGGCGTCGTTGCTCTCCGCATCACGCAGGCTTCGGCGGAGCGTACGCACCTGGGCCTTGATGGCCAGCATGCGCTTGTCCAGCTCGGTCTCGTCATCGTCCGCCAAGGTGCGGGCGGTCTCGGGCAAGCCCCCGCCGAGGGGGAGGCCAACAGAGGGCGCGACGGCAGCCGCCGCGCAGAGCCCGGCCAGGGCTGCAAGGAGGAGGGTCTTCATGATGCGGACTCTCAGTAGGGCTCGGAGACGCCGGGGGTGGGAATGGGGTAAGAGCCGTCGGCGAGCGGCGCGGACTTGGGGGCTGCGTCCCAGGCGAGGCGCTCGGGCATCAGGTCGTTCTCGCTCGCGAGAGCCTTCTCCATGTCGACCTCCTTTCCGCTATAGGTGGCCATGCGCCCGAGGATGGAGGTCATGGTGGAGGTCGCTCCGTACTCGGCCTCGTTGTGCTCCACGCCGCTGCGGATCGCGGCGAAGAGTCGGTCGTGCTCCACCTGGTAGGGGTTCTTGACCTCCTCGCGATAGCGCCACTTCTCGCCCTCGGTCTCGATCGAGTAGCGACTGAAGGTCGCCGTTCCCTTGGTGCCGTGGGCGTGCTCGGAGACGGAGCCCCAGGTGTTCTTCTGGTGACGGCACTCGGACAGGAGCTTGGTGCCGTCGGCGTAGGTGAACTCGACCATGTGGTGGTCGAAGATCTCGCCGAACTCGTTGCCGGTGCGGACCTGCCGTCCTCCGACTCCCTGGGCCTTCACGGGCGGGCCGCCCTTCACCCAGTTGCACACATCGATGTTGTGGATGTGCTGCTCGGCGATGTGGTCTCCGCAGAGCCAGTTGAAGTAGTACCAGTTGCGCATCTGGAACTCCATCTCGGACTGCTCGGGGCGGCGGGGGTTGACCCACACACCAGCCGAGTTCCAGTAGCAGCGCATCAGGATCAGGTCCCCGATGGCACCCTCCTGGACGCGGCGGACGGTCTCCTGGTAGCCAGCGTCGTGGTGGCGCTGGAGCCCAACGCCGACCTTGAGCCCCTTCTGGCGCGACGCCTCGGCCGCGGCCAGGACCTTGCGCACGCCCGGGGCATCGGTGGCGACGGGCTTCTCCATGAACACATGGCGGTCCTTGGAGATGGCGTACTCGAAGTGTGAGGGGCGGAATCCGGGAGGGGTCGCGAGGAGGACCACATCCACATCCTCATCGATGGCCTTCTGGTAGGCGTCGAACCCCACATGGCGCCGCTCCGCCGGAACCTCCACGCGCTCACCGTGGCGCTGGGAGATGGCCTCGAGGGCGCCCTCGAGGCGATCGGAGAAGGCGTCGGCCATGGTGACCAGCTTCACATCCCCCTCGGTCGCGAGGGCCTGCATGGCCGCGCCGGTTCCGCGCCCCCCGCAGCCCACGAGCGCCACGCGGAGGGTCTCACGCCTGCGAGCGCGGCCGGGAGGAAGGGCGAGCGCGGGCCGCGAGAGGGTCAGCGCTGCCGCAGCCGCGCCGGAGGTCTGCAGGAGGGTCCTGCGAGAGGGGGGGATGGGGTTGCTGGTCATGGGGACTGCCTTGGGTTCGAAGTTAGCGGTCGCCCTTGCGCTGGCGCTGCTCGATGGTGCGGACCTCCTCGAGATCCGCTTCCCACCAGCGAGCGGCCTGCTCGGGCGTCGGGGGGGTGAGTTGCCGGACGACCCGGAAGCCGAGGAACTTGGCATCGGTGTGGTACCAGATGCTCTTCGGGATCTGAGGGTCCTGGACCTTCCAGCTCGCCTTGGAGGCCATCCGCGCGGCGGAGCGCAGGTCCTCGGGGTCGTGGTCCCAGGAGCCCCCGCGCACCACGCGAGGGTAGAGCTCGGTGGCCCAGGTCACGGGGTCAAGCGTGCCCGGCTCGAGCTTGGAGTAGGCGCTCGGGTCGTAGCCGTCCAGGCACCACTCGGCCACATTGCCGTGCATGTCGAAGAGGCCCCAGGCGTTCGCCGGCCGCGTGCCGACCTTCTGGTACTGATCATCCGCGTTGTCGAAGTACCAGGCGGCGTCCTCCAGGGCATCCGGGTCGTCCCCGAAGGAGTAGGCCGTCGATGAGCCGGCCCGGCACGCGTACTCCCACTCGGCCTCCGTAGGCAGGCGATACCAGCGACCCGTCTTCATCGACAGCCACTTGGTGTATTGACGCGCCGCGAACTGGGTCATGCAGATCGCCGGATAGCCCTCGATCCCCATGTTGAAGTCCATGGGCACATAGGGCGGCGTGGGGCGGCTGACGGCATCCGACCAGGGATCCTGTGGCGTGCCCTCTGCCGCTCCCGCGCTGCGGCGCTGCAGGTCGAGTGAGTCCGTGAACTCCTTGTACTCGGCCCAGGTGACCTCGTGGGTCCCGATCCAGAACGGCGTGAGGCGCACCTCCACCTGAGGCCCCTCGTCGTCCGAGCGGTCGTCCTCGTCCTCGGGGCTGCCCAGCACGAAGGCGCCGCCAGGGAGGGCCTTCATCCCAAAGCTCGCCTTGCTGCCAGGGATGGACTCGACGAAGTCCTGCATCTCCTCCGGTGAGGTGGCCCCGGCGCCCTCCACCACATGAACCGGGGGCACGCCCTCGGGGGCGTCCGGAAGGACGCGGGGCCCTTGCGTGTCCTGTCGCGCGGCACCGTCCTCTCCGCGAGCATCGACGAGGGCCGGGAGGACGAGGAGAGCGGCAAGTGCCAGGGGAGCCGGTCGCTTCGAGTGGCTGCGCTGCATGAGACCCCAGGGTACCCTCGCCAGCGTGAACACGACCCTCCGAGCCCCGCTTCGCGTGCTGGCAGGCGCCCTCGCTGCATGGCTGCTCGGGGCCTGCGCGGGCTCCTTGGAGGAGGCTCATGTGAGGGCTCTGCAAGAGCCCCCTCAGCGTGCGTCCCACGAGGAGGGATGGGAGGAGGGATGGGAGGAGGTCCGTGCGCGGCGCTCAGCCATGGGGACCTGGTTCGAGGTACGCCTGTGGCATCGCACGGGCGACAAGGTCGAGGCTGCGCTCGAGGCGGTCTGGAGCGAGCTCGAGCGGGTCGAGCAGGCCCTGAGCGACTACAGGCCGGACAGCGAGGTGCGTGGCCTCGAGGACGGGGAGTGGCATGTGCCGTCTCCAGTCTTGGCCGAGGCTCTGGCTTGGAGTGAGCAGCTCGTGGCGGAGACGACGGGAGCGTGCGACCCCACCGTGGGACCGCTGACGCGTCTGTGGCGGCGTGCCGCCCGACAGGCCCAGATTCCCGACGGCGCACGCCTGGCGGCTGCGCGGGCAGCAGTGGGCTGGGCGGGCCTCGAGCGTTCGCCGGATGGCCAGGTCCGCTTGAGGCGCCCCGGGATGCGCCTCGACTTCGGTGCCTTCGGGAAGGGGCTCGCGCTGGATCGCGCCTATGCGGCGCTCTGTGCGGCAGGGCTGCAAAGAGCGCTGATCGACGGCGGAGGTGACCTGCGAATCGGGCAGGCCCCTCCCGGCCATGCGGGCTGGCAGGTGGTGGTGTCGGCCGCTGAGGGGGACCGCCAGGTCCTGCAGTTGAGCAGCTGTGGCCTCGCGACCTCAGGCCTCAGTGCGCGCCCCCTAACTCTGGAGGGGCGGGTGATGGGCCACATCCTCGACCCCCGCACCGGAGAGTGGCTCGACCGGCCCCGGGCCGCCAGCTGCATCGCCCCGACGGCGACCCAGGCGGATGGCTGGGCCACCGCCCTGTGCATCACCGGCGCGTGGGTCCTCGGGAGCCTGCCAGGCGGAGTCGAGGGGCGCCTGCTCGAGCCTGTAGGGGATGCGTTTGGGATCGAGGTCAGCCCCGGATTCCTCGCCGCAGCTCCTGCTATAACAGACCCATGAGCTCTCCCTTTCCCCGCGGCAACCGCCGACAGTTCCTGCGTGCAGGTGGCGCCCTCGCCGCCGCCGGCTCCACCCTGCCCTCGGCCCTGGGCGCGACCCTGAGGGCCGACTCCAAGGAGACCCTGAGCGTCGGCCTAGTGGGCTGCGGGGGGCGTGGGGGCGGCGCCGCCGTGAATGCCCTGCGCGCGGACCCCAATGTGAAGCTCGTTGCTCTCGGCGACGCCTTCCCGGACTTCCTCACCGCGAAGCTCGGGAGCCTGAAGGCGATCGGCGACATCGCGGACCGCATCGATGTGCCTGAGGATCGCCAGTTCGTGGGCTTCGACGCGTACAAGGGCGTCATCGACAGCTGCGATGTGGTCCTCCTGGCCACCTCTCCGCACTTCCGCCCGCTCCATGTGGAGTACGCGGTCGAGCACGGTGTCCACGCGTTCGTCGAGAAGCCGATCGCCACGGATGCGGTGGGCGTGAGGCGCGTCTGGGCGGCCAGCGAGAAGGCCCGTGAGAAGGGCCTCTCGATCAGCTCGGGGCTCTGCTATCGCTACCAGTTCGCGAAGCAGGAGACCTTCAAGCGCGTCCACGACGGGATGATCGGGGACATCACGGCGCTCGAGTGCACCTACAACACCGGCGGACTCTGGCACCGCGGCCGCAAGGCCGAGTGGAGCGAGATGGAGTACCAGATGCGCAACTGGCTCTACTTCACCTGGCTGTCCGGTGATCACATTGCCGAGCAGCACATCCACAGCCTCGACAAGCTGGCCTGGGCCATGCAGGACGACTACCCCGTGAAGTGCACCGCCTCCGGCGGTCGCATCGTGCGCACGGATGAGCAGTGGGGGAACATCTACGACCACTTCAACACGGTCTACGAGTGGGGCAACGGCGTGAAGGGCTTCAGCTCCTGCCGTCAGTGGGTCGGGGCCGACGCCAATGTGTCGGACTTCGCCTACGGCACCAAGGGCACTGCGGCCCTGCAGTCGCACCGCATCAACACCGAGGGCGAGAAGTGGCGCTATCGCGGTGAGGGGCCGGACGACATGTACCAGAACGAGCACGACGCGCTGTTCGCGGCCCTGCGTGGCGGCGAGCGCATCGACAACGCCGACTACATGTGCAAGTCCACGATGATGGCCATCATGGCGCGCATGAGCGCGTACACGGGCAAGACCGTCACCTGGGACCAGGCGTGGAACAGCGAGCTGGACCTCTCGCCGGCGGCCTACGAGTGGGGCGATGTCCCCATGCGCCCGGTCGCGCAGCCCGGAATCACTCCGTTCGTTTGAGCCACGAGCAGCCCAGATCCATGTCACGCGGCGTCTTCGCCGCTGGAGAGGAGCCTTCTGCTTTGCAGGGGGCTCCTCCCCGTTTTCGGCCCCGGGGGGGCCGTCCCTCTCGTGGCCTTGTACCGCTGTCGCTCCTCCTGCTCTTGGCCGGGCCGGCCCGGACGCGCGCCCAGGAGCCCGCGCGCCCAGATCTGCTCCTGTTCATGGTGGACGACATGGGCTGGCGGGATCCCAGCTTCATGGGCAGCGGGTATCACCTCACGCCGCACATGGACGCCCTCGCTCGTGAGGGCCTCGTCTTCACCCACGCCTACGCCGCCGCGCCCAACTGCGCTCCCAGCCGGGGGAGCGTACACACGGGCACCTGGACCCCCGAGCACGGGATCCTGACCGTTGGGAGTCCGGCCCGGGGCCGCGAGGGGACGCGCCGCCTGCTGCTCCCCGACTCTCGCACTTCCCTGGAGGAGGGCTGCTGGACCCTGGCGGAGGCTCTGAGGGAGGCGGGCTACCACACGGCTCATGTGGGCAAGTGGCACATCAGCGAGGACCCGACGGCCTTCGGCTTCGAGCGCAACTTCGCCGGCGGCAAGTGGGGGCACCCACCCAAGGGCTACCGGGCGCCCCACGGCCTGCCCGGAACCGAGGACGCGCCCGAAGGCAGCTGGCTCACGGAGCTTGAGGGGCAGGCCGCAGCCGAGATCCTCGGCTCCGAGGAGGACCGGCCCCTCTTCCTCAGCTGGACGCCCTACGCGGTGCACACGCCGATCCAGGCGCCCGAGGGAGAGGTTGAGGTCTTCCGCGAGCGGCTCCCCGATCGCGGACAGGGCAATCCCCGCTACGCGGGCATGCTGGCAAGCCTCGACCGACAGCTTGGGCGGGCCCTGGCGGCGCACCGGCGCCTGCGCGGCGGGCGCCCCCTGGTGACGATCCTGACCAGCGATAACGGGGGGCTTGCGCCGATCACTTCGATGGAGCCTCTCAGCGGCTGGAAGGGAATGCTCCGTGAGGGAGGGATCCGGGTGCCCCTTGTTCTGCACGGCGGTCCGTTCGCTCTCGAGGGCGAGTCCTGCTCGGAGCCGGCGCACCATGTGGATCTCGCTCCGACCCTCTTGGCCCTCGCCGGGGCGAGCCTCCCCGCAGGACTACGCGGGCGTGACCTGGCCCAGAGGGGCAGGCCGGACGAGCGCCCGCTCTTCTGGCACTTCCCGTGCTACCTGGAGGGCCGAGGCCACGCTGGAGATCCTTGGCGCGCCCGCCCCGGAGGGGCCCTTCGGCTGGGCCGCTGGAAGCTCCTGGAGGACTTCGAGTCCGGCCGACTGCAGCTCTTCGACCTGCAGCAGGACCCCGGCGAGGAGCGGGACCTTGCGGCCGCCGAGCCCGAGACCGTTGAGGACCTGCACGAGAGGCTGGTTGCCTGGCGCGCCTCCGTGGGGGCGCCGATGCCCTCGGGGCCCGACCCGGGCTTCGTCGCGGATCCAGAGCCACGGGCCCGATCGGGCGCGCGCTAGACTGCTCGCCCTCCTGGCTAGGAGGCCCGCCATGACCGACTCCGCCGAGAACGAGCGCCCGTCCCGCCACTTCATCGAGGTCGAGATCGACCGCGACCTCGCCGAGGGCCGGGTGCAGGCTGTCCACACGCGCTTCCCACCGGAGCCCAACGGCTTCCTGCACCTGGGCCACGCCAAGGCCATCTGCGTCGACTTCGGCCTTGCCGCCCAGTACGGCGGGCTCTGCAACCTCCGGTTCGATGACACGAACCCGAGCAAGGAGGAGACGCGCTTCGTCGAGGCGATCCAGGAGGATGTGCGCTGGCTGGGCTTTGATTGGGGCGAGCGCCAGTACTACGCCTCCGACTTCTTCGAGCAGCTCTACGCCTTCGCAGAGGCCCTGATCGGGGCCGGTGACGCCTATGTGGACGACCTGCCCGTTGCCGAGATCCGTGCCCAGCGCGGTGGGCCTGGCGTCGCGGGCACGGAGTCCCCGTTCCGCTCGCGCAGCGCGGAGGAGAACCTGCGCCTGTTCCGCGCCATGCGGGCAGGCGAGTTCCAGGAGGGGCACTGCGTGCTCCGCGCCAAGATCGACATGGCGCACGCGAACCTGCTGATGCGGGACCCGGTCCTGTACCGCATCCTGAAGGCACCACACCATCGCACCGGCGACGCCTGGTGCATCTATCCGACCTACGACATGGCGCACGGCCAGTGCGACGCCTTCGAGGGCGTGACGCACAGCCTCTGCAGCCTCGAGTTCGAGAACCACCGGCCCCTCTACGAGTGGCTCGTGCAGCGCCTAGAGGTCCCCTTCCGGCCGCGTCAGATCGAGTTCTCGCGCCTCAATGTCACGCACACGGTCCTCTCCAAGCGGAGGCTCGTCGAGCTCGTCGAGGAGGGGCATGTGGACGGCTGGGACGATCCCCGGCTTCCCACCCTGCAGGGGATGCGGCGCCGGGGCTATCCCGCCGAGGCCCTGCGCTCCTTCTGCGCGCGCGTGGGGGTGACGAAGGTCACCAGTACCGCCGAGCTCTCCTGGCTCGAGGATGCGGTCCGCAGCGAGCTCAACAGGACCGCGCCCCGGCGCATGGCCGTCCAGGCACCGCTGCGGGTGGTGGTCACCACTATCGGGGAGGATGAGGTGATCCGCTGCGAGGCCGTGGACAACCCCGAGGACCCCAGCGGGGCGACCCGTCCGGTGGAGCTCCGGCGCGAGGTCCTCATCGAGCAGGACGACTTCCTAGAGGACGCTCCGCGCAAGTTCTTCCGCCTGCGCCCGGGGGGCTCGGTGCGCCTGCGCTACGGGCCGGTCATCACCTGCGACGAGGTCATCAAGGACGCCGACGGCGCGGTGGTGGAGCTGCGCTGCTCACACGACCCAAGAACCTTCGGCGGGGTGACGCCGGAGGGCGAGAAGAAGGTCAAGGGCATCATCCACTGGGTTGCCGCTGCGACTGCTGAGGAGGTCCCCCTGTGGACCTTCGAGCCCCTCTTCATGGACCCCAACCCGGCTGCGCTGGAGGACTGGCGCTCCGATCTCAACCCAACCTCGCGCACGGAGGGGACCCTCTGGGTGGAGCCCGCCGCGGCGGAGGCTGCTCCTGGGGAGACCTACCAGTTCGAGCGCCTGGGCTACTACCGGGCGGACCCTGCGGCCGCGGGCCTCAGGTTCCTGCGCACGGTGACGCTGAGAGACACCTGGGCCAAGGAGCAGGGCAAGTCGAGCTGAAGCGACTCGTCACTCCTCTTCGTCGACCTCACTGAAGAACAGCCCGGCCCAGGCGCTCCGGTGGCGGATCAGCAGGAGCAGGTGAAGTCCGCCCATGGCGTAGGGCAGGGCGTAGTCCTTGAGCCCGCCGCCGAAGTCGAAGGCGTACCCGACGATCCCGATGGTGACCGGGGTCAGCAGCACCAGAGCGAGGGGCTGGGCCCAGCCCAGGACCAGCAGCGCGCCGCCGATCACCTCGGCCCCCTTCACCACGGGGAACACCCAGCTCGTGGACGCCAGGCCGCCCAGGAACGCCTCGGCTGCGCTCGGAGGCGCGGGCATGCCGAAGAACTTCACGAAGTGGTTCAGCCCCAGCACCAGGTAGGGCAGGCCCAGGAGGACACGCGCGAGGGTCACGACAGGGGTCGGCATGAAGGCATCGTCGCGACCCGCTCCTGGCGATTGCAAGGACTTGGGGGAATCACGCGCTGGCGCGGTGACTCCCGGTCCCGAGTGTCCCTGGAATGGCAAGGCGGGGGCCCGTGCAGGCGCACGGGCCCCCGCCAGGGGCCCGGAGCGGAGGTGGTCCGCCCAGAGGGGTCAGGGGACCCGGATCACTGGAAGGTCAGCGACACCGCATCCGTGAAGTTGGAGGTGGCGCCCACATCCCGGAACCAGGTGGTGAAGTGCCAGGTCTCCCCGGGGGCCGGCGCGTTCACGCCAACCACGGGCCAGCCGCCGGTGAGGTCCACCGCCAGGCTGAAGGAGCCCGATGCCCCTGAGTTCTGGATCTGCCCGGGCCCCGAGAAGCGGCCGATCTGGCCTGCCACGCAGAGGGTGCCTGAGCCAACGGTGGCCGAGCCCGTGGTCTGGCTGGTCACGAACAGGCCGAACTGGTTCTGGGGCAGGCTGCTGGCCTCGAGGGCGAGGTCATTGTCCGCGAGGACGGCCGAACCCACGAGCTCCAGGACGCCACCGGCGCCAGAGGAGTTCGGGGCCGCGGGGCTGCAGTAGCGGGTGCCGATCGGGCCGGTCCCGCCACAAGAGAACTCGCTGATCTCCAGGTCGTCGATGGCGGCCTCCACGATGGAGCCCGCGCCGAGGTCGCTGGCTCGGAAGCGAATCTGGACCTGGGAGGTGGGGGTCACGATCGAGGCCAGGTCGTGGGAGGCCAGGACCCAGCCCCCGGTGTTGTCGCTGGTGGGGCCGACGACCTCGAGGGAGGTCCAGGTGGCACCGCCATCGTTGCTCACATCGATCTCCATCGAGTCCTGACCCGGGTTGGAGCCTCCGGAGTTGTTGTACCAGCGCCAGTAGGACACCACCGGAGCCGTCAGTCCCGACAGGTCGTAGACCGGCGAGAACAGGGTCGTGGTTCCTCCGTCGATGTCGTTGGAGCCCACCGAGGCGCCGGCCGTCGCGCCGGTCACCCAGCAGTTCGTGCCCGAGCCAGCCGTGTGGTCCTCGCCAGGCTGGGCCGTGGTGCCCTGGGGCGCGGCGTTCTCCCAGATGCCCGTGGTGGCGTCGTCGTTCGGGTCGCCCACGGTCCAGCCGGTGGGGACTTCGCAGGCGTCCGAGGCCGCGACGGAGAAGGTGCCAACCACCGCGGTGTAGGCGGCTGCGGGAGCCCCGGCGGGGAGGGTCAGGGCCCCGCATGCCGGGTCCGTCACGGTGTAGTAGAAGGCCGGCTGGTCTCCGCAGGCAGCGGCGGGCAGGTCCGCTGTCCAGGTGCCAACGGCTCCGGGAACCATGTCGATGGCGCTGAAGCTCACGCCATCCGCCGCGTACCAGACCTGGGGCGGCGTGGTCGGGGAGGCCGTGGTGCTGAGCGTCACCGTGGTCGGCACGCCAGGCGCCATGACCGTCGGTGCGTCGGCACTCGCGTCCGCATAGCTCGGCAGGCAGGCTGCGGCATGGAGGGTCATGCGGGCGGCCGCAGTCGGGTGGAAGTAGGTCGTGATGTTCCCGGTGCCGCCGCTGCAGAGGTGGCAGTAGGACATGATCGTGCCCTGGTTCGTGCAGACCTGAGCGGTCTGGCACTGGCCGAAGTAGCCGGAGGGCGCGCACTCATCCAGGGGCGGGCAGAAGTCGTGGCTGTGGGGGCTGTCGAAGTTGTGGCCGAGCTCGTGGGCGCACACCATGAAGTCCCAGTTGGTCGGAGCCTGCACCACGGGGAAGCTGACCCCGGTGTTGATGTTGCCCGAGACGGCGAAGTTGTAGGTGTCGTTGCAGAGGACGCCCAGCCAGGCGACCCCGCCGCCCAAGCTCGCCCCGGACATGAAGTGCGCCGTGCGGCAGTTGAGGGGGATGCTCCCGACCCAGGCCGCCTGGAACTCGTAGAGCAGGTCCACGCTGCTGCCGCCGTTGTCCTGGGCGACCCAGGGGTCGGTGCCATTCGTCGGGATGTTCAGGTAGGGGTGCACCAGGACCGTGTTGGCCTGGGTGTCGTAGCGATCCCCGATGAAGGTCCAGAGGGTGGTCACATAGGCGGTGGCTGCGTTCACATCCCCAAAGATGTCGTAGAGCTGGGTGTCGCACTCGAGGGCGACCGAGCACTCGACCTTGGAGCAGCTGCCCATGTTGGCCAGCGGCGGCTCGCCCGCTCCGGGATTCACGAACACCGGCTCGCCGGTCGGGATCTGGCGCGCGGTCTCACAGTCGCCGCGCAGCTCAAAGCCTCGCTCGTTGAGGCTCGCCTCCTCCATGAGGACGACATGCCCCTGGGTCCAGTCGCCGCTGGCGTCCGGCTGCGGCATCACATGCACAAGGTCCTGACCCAGCTTGACCCAGCCCCTGCAGCCGTGGGGAGAGAAGCCCAGCATGACATCACTGTCCGGCGCGCCTTCGATGGAGCCCTTCCACACCGTCAGGCCGAGGCCCTCGACGATGCCCGGCGCGGCGACGCCGTCCAGGTGGAGACCGAAGCGGTGACGCTCCACGGAGAGCCGCTCGAGCACAAGGTCCACGGAGGCGCCCGAGGGCAGCGGGAAGCCCGTCAGCTCGACCGTGGAGAGGCTCTCGAGGCCTCCAAGGGCGACCAGGTCGGGCTGGAGCAGCAGCGCCTCGAGGCCGGCATCCGTGCCGAGGCTGGTCATCGGGAACGGAACCTCGGGCCGCTGGGCCAGGGTGGGAGCGCACAGGAGCCCCAGGAGGGCGTATTTCAGGTTTCTCATGGCGAATCGCAGAGACCGTCGGGACGGGGGGGGAAGACCCCTTCAATCTGCAGCCTGGAGCGCGTGCGTGGGGGACCGGTTTGTGTCCCCGCCGGGGTTACGGGTCGGTCTCAACGGGAGCCTCCCGAGGAAGAGCCGGCGCTGGGCGCTTGACTCGGCCCGCCAGCCCTCTATTCTTAGCGCGCCTTCCCCGATAGCTCAGTTGGTAGAGCAACCGGCTGTTAACCGGTTTGTCGCAGGTTCGAGTCCTGCTCGGGGAGCCATCGGGGCCGCCGTGAGGCGTTGCGCGCACTCCGCACGACGCCGGGGAATCGCACCGACGCTCTGGAAGATGCCCGCACCCAGCGGGCGACCACTCGGCCCCGGGCGAGCAGTCTCGGAACGGGGCTTCAGACCGGCTGCAGCCTCACTCCGGGGAGCTTCGAGGTCGCCCACCGCGCGCCGACGATCGTGGGGGCGACGGGCCCGAGTCTCAGACGCGCGAGGGGGCCCGTGACGTGGATCCCCATGCCCCAATCCATGTCGTCGCCGAGGAGGGGAAAACCCGCACTGGTGGGGAGTTCCGTTGCCAGCCCGACGTGCCTAGCAACGGCCGGCGCCGACGGCTGCTCGACACCCGTCGCGAGGACCACCCCGGCCGATGGGTGCCTCAAGCCCGCCCCCTCGAGGCTCAACTCGGCGCTCCCGCCGTCCCAGCCAACGCGTCCGACCGGGCCCATGAGCTGGATCCTGCCGGACGACACAGCGCTCGAGAGCCTGCGCTCGAGCCCCGGAGGCACGCTGCCGCGGCGCGGTGTCCTCTGCAGGAAGTCCTGCCGCCCTCGCGGCCCAAGGTCCTGCCAGGTGCCCATGAAGCGATGCTTCGCCCAGCTCCAGGCGAAGTCGAACTCGGAGACCCTCAGGGGCGCTCGATGCCAGAGGCGGACACGTGCGCCATCCTTCGTACTTGCATGCAGCGCGACCTGGACCGCGGAGATGCCTCCTCCGATCACGTCCTCGACGGGGTCACCACCTGCCTCGAAGACGTGCCGGATGGGCGCACCCCGGTCCGCGAGGGTGGCCGCCCAGCCCGGGCGTCGGAGTCGGTTCGAGCCCACGGCGAGGAGGACGCGTCGAGCCAGCCTCGGCTCGGCCGACGCGCATTCCACCCTGTGGAGCCCTCCTTCCTGCCGAATGGACGTGACCACGGACTTCACCAGGCGCCGCTCCAAGCCCCAGTCGGCGATGACACGGCTGGAGTGACGCATGAAGGCCTCCAGGTTCGGGCGACGGAAGGGCCCAGCGAGCCTCAGGGCCCCCGGATCGTTCTCGCCATGGACGAAGTGGTGGAGGCTGACCGGTGCACGGTCGAGGTGATGGCTCGCGGGGGAGCGGAGCCAGCGCATGCTGACGGCAGCCGCTCTCGAGCGCCAGCGGTCCAACAGACGGGGAGCCGGGTCGATGATCGCGACCTCGGCGCCCGCGGCCACCAGGGCTCGTGCTGCGCAGGTGCCGTGGATGCCACCTCCGACGATCACCCAATCATCGATGTGTTCGCGCCGGATGCCCATGCCGGGTGAGAATAGACGATCGGCCTCCGGTCGGAGGGGGGCCTCAGCCCTACGGCACAGCCGCTCGCTAAGCTCCTGGGATCCTCGATGGAATCAGCCAGCCACAAGGATCAAGCCCAAGGCCGTCTCCCGATCACCGTCCTGTCCGGTTTCCTCGGAGCGGGCAAGACCACGGTCCTCGCTCAGGTGCTCGCCAACCGCTCGGGGATGCGAGTCGCCGTCCTCGTGAACGAGATGAGCGAGCGCGGCCTGGACGGAGAGCTCCTCCAGGCGGCACGCGACACTGGGGTGGAGGTCCAGCGGACCGAGGAGCGCTTCGTGGAGCTCTCAAACGGGTGCATCTGCTGCACGCTGCGTGAGGACCTCGTCGAGGAGGTGGGCAGGCTCGCGGACGAAGGACGCTTCGACGCCTTGGTGATCGAGTCCACCGGGATCTCGGAGCCGCTGCCCGTTGCTCAGACGCTGTGCCTCGACGTCGTGGACACTCCGGCCGTGAACGATCGGGTGGCGGTGGACGCCATGATCACCGTGGTCGATGCCGCGAGCGTTGTCCGGGAGTTGAAGTCGAGCGACGACCTGCGCCGCAGGGGCTGGGCGGAGAGCGAGGAGGACGCGCGCCCCGTCGCCAGCCTCATGGCTGAGCAGATCGAGTTCGCCTCGATCCTTGTCGTGAACAAGGTCGACCTCGTGTCCGAGGGGCAGCTCGAGACGGTCGAGGCCCTCCTGAAGGATCTCAATCCAGAGGCAACCGTCATCCGGTCCACCTACGGTCGAATCCCCTTGGAGAGGATCGTAGGGACGCGGAGCTTCGATCTCGAGCGTGCTCAGGTCTCCTCGGGCTGGGCCAAGGCCCTTGCCGGGCCCCACGCACCGGAGAGCGAGGCGTTCGGCTTCGGCTCCTTCGTCTATCGCGCCCGACGCCCCTTCCATCCCGCGCGGCTCATGCAGTTCCTGCGGTCCGGGGTCATGAAGCAGGTCCTTCGCTGCAAGGGCTACGCATGGCTCTCGAGCCGACCGCACTGGCGCTGTGTGCTCCAGACCGCCGGTCCCGAGGCTGCCATCACCCCCTCTGGCTACTGGTGGGCGCTCGTCGCGGAGGAGGACTGGCCGGCGGGAGCGCTTCGGACCGCCCAGATCGAACGGGTCTGGGACCCCGAGTTCGGCGACATGCGGCAGGAACTCGTGCTGATCGGGGTCGAGCTCCCCACTGGGCGTCTGGAGTCCGGGCTCGACGCGGCTCTCCTGAGCGACGTGGAGATGGAGCGCGGGGCCGCTCATTGGATGGAGTTCGAGGACCCGTTCCCGGCGTGGGAGGCCGAGGCAACCGATGAGGTCGCTGCTCCTTGATCTCGATACCAGGCCCGGGCCGGGCGTGAGCGGCCCTCCGTCGCGCTGAATCTGCCCCTCTCGACCTCGATCGCTTTCGGGAGAGCGCGCACTCGCTGGATCCCGCATTCGCAAGCCGCTTGCAGGAGGGCCTCCTCGGCCTCATCATGGGCCTGTGGGTACTCGGGGAGTGAGAGACGCGCGAGGAGCCGCCGATGTCCGCTGGAATGCCAGGGCGTCGAGGACTCGGTGGGAGTGGCTCGTCATTGGCGGAGGGATCCATGGAACCAACATGGCGCTGCGGCTACTGGAGCGCGGTCGGATCCCACGCGAGGTCCTCCGGATCGTCGAGCCGAGCCCGACACTCCTGTGCCAGTGGCGCAGCCTGTCCGCGAGATCGGGCATGCAACACCTCCGTTCCCCGACGGTTCACAACCTGGGCAGCAGCGCTTGTACTCTGACGGAGTTCGCTCGCGAGCGCGCTGAGGGCCTCGAGGAGCCCGTCTTCCTCGAGCCGTATGACCGCCCCTCGCTCCAGGTGTTCAACGCCCACTGCGACCGCCTGATCCGACGAGCCGGCCTCGCGGCGCTGCACCACCAGGCCGAGGTTCAGGGCGTGGTCGCCGGACTGGACGAAGTACGGGTCGCACTCTCCACGGGAGAGGTGCTCCACGCCTCGAACGTCGTTCTCGCGATTGGGGCTGGTGGTGCTCCGCACTGGCCGTCGTGGGCGCCCCTGGGCGCGCCCGGTCTCCATCACGCCACGGGCCCGGGCTCATTCGCCATCTCCGAAGGCGCGGAGTCGATCGCGGTGATCGGCGGCGGATTGACCGCTTGCCAGCTCGCTCTCAAGCTCCAGCGAGAGAAGCACCAAGTGACCCTCATCTCGAGGCACGCCCTGAGGGTTCATCAATTCGACACGGATCCCGGGTGGCTGGGTCCCAAGTACATGCAGGCCTTCTCCATGGAGCAGAGCTGGAGCGCACGACGTGAGGCCATCACGAGGTCGCGCAATCGGGGCTCCATCCCTCCGGACGTCCACGCCAGGCTGGAGGAGTCGGGGCTCCGCCCCTTGCATGCGGAGGTCGTCGCCATGCGTAGGGTGGCCTCGCGCTGGAGGCTGTCGCTGGTGAGCGGCGCCCACCTCACCGTGGATCGCGTCGTCCTCGCGACGGGTCTGTCGCCGCGTCGGCCTGGAGGGGCCATGGTGGATCGCCTCGTCCAGGAGGCCCGGCTCCCGACGGCGCCCTGCGGCTTCCCGATCGTCGATCCTGCCCTTCGTTGGCACCCACGCATCCGGGTCTCAGGCGCTCTGGCGGAGCTGGAGTTGGGGCCGAGCGCCCGCAACATCGCGGGGGCGCAGCGAGCGGCGGACCGGGTGCTCGGGAGCCTCCGTGGTGAGGGTCCGGCTCGCAGGCACCCACAGTCACGGACGCGCGGCGAGGGGAGGCCCGTCACCTCAGGGCATCGAGCGTGACCAGCAAGCGCCTCCGTCCGGAGCTGGCCGGTGACCGGTGGACGACCGCAGCCTGCTCGGCACCTGGCCAAGCGGCTCCCTTGAACACGGTGAGGGATGCAGGGGGGGTTGAGCGGAGCCCGCTCCACGAGCGTACGACCCCGGCCTGCATGTCGTCGGTCCCGCCTCGATGCCCGAGTCTCGTCCGATCGGCAGCACCATCGATCAGCCACTCCGTGGTTGGGCCCGTCACATGAAGGACACCCCGTGCGGCCACCTGGTCCACGTGGAACCTGGAGCAGTGAGGTTCGTCAGCGACGATCTGGCGAACCCCAACCCCTCCTGCACCGAGTAGGTCCCCGAAGATGATCGCCGCTCGCGTCAGGAACTGGGCCCAGGCATCTGCGTGCGGAGCCCCGCGTTCAGCGAGGGGGAGGAGCTGTGCTGAGTCCGCTGTCGCTGTGCTGAGCTCCGCGGTGCCCTGCCGGGGACCAGAATGGACGAGCGCCCGTGCGTGTACCTCGGCACGTGCCGGAGGAGGCATCGGGAGAGACACCACCATCACCCGGGGGTCGTACAGTTCGGCCAGCCCCGCGACTTCCCCAGAATCCAGGATCACCACTCCTTCGTCGTGATGGCGGTCAGGGGCTCTCACCGACCGGGAGCCTCGCAGGTCGGTGGGGACGCAGTCGCTCATGCTCGCAGTGCGCCATGCGCATCGGCGCTGTCTCGAACACCACCACGGGGCACGGCCTCGCTGCTTGCCCGGTTGTGCAACGCTTCTTCCCTCCAGCTCAGTTCGTCGAGCTGCCGGTTGTTAGCCGGTTTGTCGCAGGATCGAGTCCTGCTCGGGGACCCACCACCCGACGGATGAGGCAACCGGTACCCGTTGTCGCCGGCCGCAGCGTCCATGCAAGAGTGGACGCAGGAGGCGACGGGCCCACGTGCGCCGAGGATCCGCCAGGGCCGGGCGGGGCGGCTGGGCCTACTAGCGTCGGCGGCGCACCCGGTCGCCCCTGGGCCCCCGCTCGTTCACCGGGATGTCGAGCAGCGTGGGATCGACCGCGGCGAGCGTGTCCAGGGCCGCATCGATCCGTGCGACCAGGTCGACCCGGTCCTCCTCGGATGCCCGGCGTCGAATCATGAAGGCGGCGCCGACGGGCGACATGCCCACGCCGTCCCGCGTCGCGGCCGAGAGGGGCCTCAGACGGAAGGCCTCCTCGATGAGCACCACCGCGCTCTCTCGCTCGTTCTTCTCGCTGGCCAAGCGTGCCCTTCCCGCGAGGCAGAGCGCGCGGTAGTGGCGACCTGAGTCCGCTGTCTCGGGGTTCGCCTCTTCCCATTGCATGTAGAGCTCCTCCGCACGTACGTAGGCGGCCCATGCCTGAGTGTAGGCGGCATCAGCGGACTCCGGTGCGGGCGTGAAGCGCCAGACCTCCGCTGCGATGCGCGCGGCATGGGCGCCGTACCAGTCGGTGTGGGGTCGCGGGGCGTCCATGGTCAGGAGGCGCTGGTAGTGCTCCTCCAGGCGCAGCGGTCCGCCCTCCTTGAGCAGGGCCACTCGCAGGCGCCCGTGCAGGTCGGGTGAGGCGGGGAACCTGTCGAGGCCCGACTCGAGGGCCTCCAGGGCCGGACCATCTGCCCCAAGACCCTTCAGGAAGTCGTGATGCTGCAGGACATGCGCGTCAGACGCCTCGGGGTGGCGCCCGAGCACGGTGTAGGCCGCGTGAACATCCGCAACCCACTGGGGCGGGAAGTCCTGACCCGCCTGGCTGGCTGCCTCGATGGACTCCCGACGGCCCTTGGCGAACAGGGACAGGACGGCCATCGCGTTCCAGGTCTCGGTTCCGGCGGGCAACGCCTGCACGGCCTTGGCGGCGCGCTCCTGGGCACGGATGGGGTCTCCCAGGTACCACCGGGCGAGGCAGATGGCCGCGTCCAGCCGCCAGCCGGAGGCCCCGGCCTCCTCGGCCCGAAGGGCCGCGTCCAGAGCATCACGGAAGCGCAGCTCCTGGAGGCGACCGGCCTGTGCGCCCGCCGCCATGGGGGAGATGGCAGCCCTTGGATCGACCGCGAGGGCGAGCATCGCCTCGGCAAACTCGAGCTCCGCCTGGGGGTCCGGCTGCCCAGCGAGTCGCGCCGCCGCATACTCGAGTCGCGACTCGACGGCTCCTCGCTCCACGGCAGCGGGGCTCGTGCGTCCGCTGCTCTTCCAGCGGCTCGGGTCCACGGTCTCCGATCCTGAGCCCAGGCCCCGCTGGACCACGGCAAGGGTCTTGCCGCGCGGGTCGACTTCGCCAAGGCGGTCGAGGCTGGCCACGAGGAGCAGGCGCTCGTCCCCGGGCATGGGAACCTTGAGGGCCTCCATGATCAGGTCGATGGCTGCGGGGTTGTCACTCGCGGCGAGCGTTCGGCGCGCGATGGAGGCGAGCTCGCTGTCGAGCCCAAACAGGGCCTGGCGCAGGATCTGGAGGGGCGCCTTGGACCCGAGGGCCTCCGCGCGCTGCAGGAGATCCTTGCGCGCGGCTCGGTCACCCTTGCTGTAGAGCGTCTCCACGAAGACCCGGTCGGCGGAGTCCGTGGAGGCGATGCGCTCGTCCAGGCTGCGGTCGCCCTCGGGCTCGGGATAGGGCTCGAGCACGCGCTCGGTGATCCCGGTGGTGATGCGCTCGAACACCGACTCGGTGTCGAAGGCGTAGTACACATCGTAGACCTCCTGCTTGTCGAGCTCGACCATGATGTGGCGGGGCGCGACGCGCGTCTCGTCGAAGTACTGGTCGTGCAGCAGGGGCTCGATGGCGATGTGCTCGCCGCAAGTGACGCCACCGAAGCGGGGGCAGGGAATACGGTTGCCCTCCTCGTCGTGGTCGCGCGGGGTGTGGCGGTAGACCGACGCGATCACCGAGACATAGGGCTCGAAGAGCTTGCCGATCTCGGTCTGGCGGTAGCGGATGCCCGCGTAGTGCTCACTCGCAATCTCGCCGTCCATGTTCACGGCGATCATGAGGGGGCGTCCCGTCCGCAGGGCCAGCGCCACCGCGTCGTCCCAGGTCCGCTGCCAGGTGATCAGGCAGGGCTTGGCCCAGTCCTCGGCCGTGGGCGCGTACCAGATCTCCTCGCGGGAGCGGCCGTCCTGGGGGGCGCTGGCGTCGGCTGCGGAGGCCAGCGCGACCAGCGCCGCGGGAACGGCGAGGAGCCCCTTGAGGGTGGAGCACCTCGACAGGAAGGGAAGCCGGGTGAGCTGCGCGCGGTCCATGCCACAAGGGTAGCGCCGGCCCCCCGCCGGTTGCCCCGCCGGCCGTGAGGTGGGGCAAGAGGTGTGTCAGGTGTGGGGGCTGGCCTAGACTCAGGCCGTGCTGGCCCTCGTTCCGCTGCTCCTCTGCCTGGTCCAGGAGGCTCCCGAGCTCCGGCTGGAGGCCTCTCCGGCGAGGCCCTTCGTGGGCCAGCAGGTGCGGCTGGAGTGGACCCTCAGCATCCCGCGGTCCCACGCACAGCGCGGCCTGGGACAGCTCTTCCAGCGCGCGCTCGCGGTGCCGGTGGAGCTGCGCCTCGCGGGCGGCTGCGTGGAGCGCCTGGAGTGGCTCTCTGCAGAGGCTGGGGCGGACCCTGTGGTGCTGAATGGGGAGCTGGTGCTGGCTGAGACCTCCGGGCTTGGAGCCGGGAGCGAGGGCCCTGCCTTCGTGCGCCTCCGGGCCATCCTGCCCTGCGACAGGAGTGGCCCCCTCGAGCTGCCCGTGGCGACGGCTCGTTACGGGCTGGAGGCTGCGGCCGGGCTCGGCCTTGGCCTGGGCCCGCGGCTCGAGGAGGTCCTCGTGCGGGCGGCCCCGGCTTCCCTCGCGGTGCGCGCTCTCCCGGAGGAGGGGCGCCCCATCGGGTTCACCGGCTCGGTGGGACGCCCGGCTGCGGAGTGGGAGTCCACCCCGCCGTTCCGCCTCTCGGGCAGCTGGGTCCTCCGCGCGATGGACGCACGGGGCGGGGACCCGCCGCGCTGGGAGCCCGGACCGGGCTGGAGTGTCTCAGGCCCCGCGGCGCTGGGGGGCGGGCTCTTCCAGTACGGCCTCGCTGTGGGGACGGCTCCCTCCGCGACGGTGCAGCCTCTCCGCTGGTCCTGGTTCGATCCCGAGTCCGAGGCCTACCGAGAGGAGGTTCTTGCCCCTCCCTCCGGAGCGCAAGCGCCCCAGCCGCCCACCTCCGGCCCCCCTCAGGACCCGGCCCTCGCCCGCGGCCTTCCCGCGCTGCTGCTCGCTTGGGGTCTTGCCGTGGTGTCCTATTGGCTCTGGGGAGCACGAGCCGTGCTCCCGGATCAACCATGAAGCTGCTGCCCCTAACCGCACTCGCTCTCCTCGCCTGCGCTCCTCGTCCCGCGCCCGGTGACGGAGACCTGCAGCCCGTGAGCACCACCCAGCAGGGAGGCTCCTCCTCTCAGGACACGACCTCCGGCACCACCCCCGACCCAAGCCCTGCCATGAGCTCCGATCAAGATCCCGAGGAGGCCACAGCCTCCGAGTCGACTCCGGCCTCCGAGGAGGTCATCACCCTGGGCGCCGGTTGCTTCTGGTGTACGGAGGCCGTCTACGAGCGCCTAGAGGGCGTGCTGGACGCGGTCTCGGGGTACATGGGCGGGCATGTGGAGAACCCGACCTACCGCGAGATCTGCGGCAAGAAGACGGGCCACATCGAGGTCACAGAGGTGCGGTTCGATCCGCGCGTCATCAGCGCGGGAGAGATCCTGGAGTGGTTCTGGCGCATGCACGACCCCACGAGCTGGGACCGTCAGGGCGCGGACGCCGGACCCCAGTACCGCTCGGCGGTCTTCTTCCACAGCGAGGCCCAGAAGGAGGAGGCCGAGCGCCAGATCGCGGCGATCAACGCCTCGGACACCTTCTCGAGCCCGATCGTGACCGAAGTGCGCCCGGCAGAGCGCTTCTGGCCCGCCGAGGACTACCACCAGGACTACTACAGCCTGAACGGCGAGCAGGGCTACTGTCGGATGGTGATCCGGCCCAAGCTCCAGAAGCTTGACCTGGGCAACTGAGCACGCCCTCCTGCGAGGCGTGTTGCGAGAGCCCGGACTCAGGGCTTCTTGACGCGGGCGATGTCGAACACGCCCGTGAAGGTCACCTGGCCGCCCTCGAGATAGGCCCACTCGGTCCGCATGCGGTCGGGGCCGAGGCGAACGAGGCGCCCCGTGTGCATGTGGCCCGTGGAGTGATCCTCGAGGCCGACCCCGCCCGTGCAGGTGAAGCGCAGGTCGTCGGGTGTCGAGGTGGGGTCGAGCACCATCCGCGGCGCGTTGCGTGCTGCGCAGTAGTGGGTGAGTTCGAGGCCCTCTCTGCCCGCGACATAGACGGTCAGCATCTCCTCGGGCGCGCCGGGGAAGACCACCTCCGACACCGCCGAGCCGCCCGCGGTGATGCGGAACACATTGGTGACCACCTCGGTGGGGGCCCCGCTCTCGTCACAGCGGACCCAGGTTCCCTCGAGCTCCTGGATCACCTCGAGTCCGGGGCCGGCAAGAGGTGCCTCTGGGCGTGCCGGTCCCACACATGCGGCAAGAAGGGCCGTGGCGAGGAGAGGCGCCGCCACGAGGCGGCAGACGGGGCTGGTGGCGGACATCGGCCCAGCGTGCCGTCTCCTTCGGGCGGGGCGTCTCTATTCCGGCAGACCGCGCGTCCTGCCGTCGCGGCGTGCGCGCTCGATCCACCGGGCGGCAGAGCGGTGGCCCTCCGCGCCACAGGGCAGGCTCCAGAGGATCGGGCCTTCGAGGGTGGGGAGCTCGAGGGCCCAGAGGGGGCCGCGGCCGGTGGACCCCGGCCTGCGTGGTGAGACGCAGCGCACTTCGCCCTCCGCGAGGCTCACCTCTCGAGGAGACCACGGCGGCCGAACGAGGCGCAGGGTGCCTCCCTCGAGTGTCAGCGTCCTCCGCAGCCTTGCCCGGCCTCTGGCTGCCAGAAGTAGACCCAGCCCTGCCAGCGCGAAGAGTCCGAGGATCGGAGCCGCGCCTCCTGTGACGGGCAGGGCGTCCATGAGCACCGCCGCTGAGACCCCGCCGACGAAGACGAGGAAGGACGCCCCGAGCAGGGCGAGCACCCAGGGGCCCGCGGTCCAGCCCATGGCTCGAAGCTGCCATGCCTCGGGCCGGCTCTCCCAGCAGAACCCCAGCGCCGATCGCGGTCGGCGCCCGGGACCCAGGGCGAGGTCGAGGGAGGCGGCCCACCTTGCGGCCTCCTCGGCTCCGAAGCCCGGATCCAAGGACGGTGCCTCCCAGCGCCGTCCGCCCGGCCCGTGCACCACCAGGCCCTCCTCGGTCAGGGCCACCCAGCTCCCCGCGAGCGGGACGCGCCTGCGGCGGCGAAGGATGGCCGCGCTCTCCTCGATCTCGAGCTGACGCTCGCCGCCTCCGGGCGCCCGGCGACTCCGCACGCGGGCACCCCCAGCGAGTGCCGCCGCCGCCACGAGGAGCGCGAACGCCCCTGCGGCGGCGATCAACAGGACGAACAGGGTGAAGGGCAGCAGGAACGCGCTCGGCGCGCCGTCGGCCTCGAGTGCAAGGCTGCCTAGGGTCCAGGCCAGCCCCAGCATGCCGGCACCCACGAGCCCCGCGAGGAGGCCAGGCCCCCAGGCGCGCGGGGCAAGAGGGAGCTCGCGCCAAGGGCCCGGGTCAGGGTTCCCCATGGGGCTCACGTGCGCATGGGGAGGCCCCGCAGGCGCGTGAGTGCGTCCACTAGGTCCCGGGACCAGGCGCGCAGCAGGGTGCGGTTCTCGGACCATCCCTCGACCACCGCGTCCGCTCCGGTGGGGCGCGTGACGGGGACGCGGAGGATCAGGGGCTGACCTGCCGGGGCGTCCACCGTGGACTCGAGGTGCAGGACGAGCTGCTCGCTGGTGGAGGAGCCTCCGCGGAGGGGCTCGAGGCGCACGGTCATCCTGCCCAGGCCCGGACGCTGCTGCCCGGTCGCTTCGACGCCGGCCTGGTGCAGGTCGCGTAGGACCTGGGAGTGCAGGAACTGACAGGCCCAGGCCACATCCAGGTCCTCGCCCTGCCCTGCGGGAGCGACGCCGATCGCCGTGATCGCGGGCAGGTGCACGCGCCAGGTGCCGCTGCTCGGCTTCCAACCCTCGGGAACGAAGGCGCGAGCGCCCCGCTGGGCATCCACGGCCACATAGGCACCCGTGGGGCGCCACGAATCCACGCTTGCGCGACGCGGGCGGACGACCCCCTGCTGCGCGGAGCAGCCGGCCAGGAGCAGGAGGACGCAGAGACGACCGAGCACGGGAGGAGTCTAGGCCCTGGATCGCAGGGCGTCGACGGTGGGCGCGGTGCGCACGCTGCCGAGGGGCAGGCGGTAGGACTCCAGCGCGCGTGCATGGGCCTCGGCCATGCCGCCCCCTTGGAAGTCGCAGTCCATGGCCCGGGCGAGGATCCGAACCGGATCCACGCCGGCCGCGCGCAGACCCTCCAGGCTCAGATCCTGGGCGCGCTTCGCCAGGCGCCGGCCCGAAGCGTCCACGACGAGAGGGAGATGAGCGGAGGACAGCGGCCTGAGTCCCAGCTCCGCGCGGATGAGGTCCTGTCGGCCCATGGAGACCAGGAGGTCGCGGCCCCGGGCGACCTCGGTCACCCCCTGGTGGTCATCGTCGAGGGCGGTGACGAGCTGGTAGGAGGGCTGCCCGGATCGGGTGCGCACCAGGAAGTCCCCGCCCTCGAGGGCCAGGTTCACCTCCCGCTCGGATGCACAGACCTCGGCCAGCCGCACGGGCTCGCTGGGCACTCGAAGGCGCAGTGCGGGGCCGTCGAGACCTAGGGCACGGCAAGTCCCCGGATACAGGAGCTCCTCGCCGGCATGGGGCGCAGCAACGGCCTCGAGGTCGCGGCGCGTGCAGCGGCAGCCGAAGGCGCGCGGGCTGTGTCGGAGCCGCTCGAGGGCCTCCGCGTAGGCCTCTAGGCGGGAGGACTGCAGCAGCGGCGTCCCGCTCCACTCGATCCCCAGCCACTCCAAGTCCCGCAGGGCGAGGTCCCGGAACTCGGGACGGCAGCGGCTCGCGTCCAGATCGTCGAAGCGCAGCAGCACCGTGCCTTCCCGGCTGCGCGTCCACCAGAAGGCATGGAGGAACGCGTAGGCGTGCCCGAGGTGCAGGGGACCTGTGGGGCTGGGTGCGAGGCGGCCCACGGGGCCGCGGCCCGTGTGGTTGATCGGCGCTGCGGAGGGAGTCAAAGCTGGCCGAGGAGCGCACGCAGCCTGCGCAGCTCGAGCTGCACGCCGGGCTGCGGCTGGGGGTCGAGGAGCAGGTCGGTCGTCTCGAAGGGGTCGGACCAGAGGTCGAACAGGCGCTGGCCCAGCCCGTCCTGGTTCACGATCAGCTTGTAGCGGTCCTCACGCACCATGCGCCGCCAGAGGTCTGGATTGTCGCGTGGGTCGACTCCCGCGGGCCCACCGCGCTCGGCGATCACATGGCTCTTGGAGCCTCCGCCTCCCAACAGCCGAGGCACGAAGCTCGTGGAGTCCGGGCCCCTCAGGGCGGTCTGGGGGATTCCGAGCAGCTCCAGCACGGTCGCGTAGAGGTCCACCGCCTCGATGAGCGCGGCGTCCTCGCCGGCCGGGATCCCCGGGCCTGCGGCCCAGAGGATCGTGTGCACGCCGCCCTCCCAGACTGTTCCCTTCAGGCCACCAAGGGGGCCCGCGAGCCCGTTGTCGCTGAACACGAGGACGGTGTAGCCCAGGGCCTCGGCGTGCTGCACGAGGCGCTCGAGCTCACGGTCCAGGGCCTGGAGCGCGGCCTGGGCGCGCTTCCAGTCCGTGTCGAGGGGGAGGGGGATCGAGTGCAGAGCCTGCGGTGGCTCATGGAAGGGCTTGTGGATCGCGTGGAAGCTGACCGAGACGAGGTCGTAGCCCTGCTCGACCATCCGCATCCCAAGCTCCGCCTCGCGCGTCGTCATGTAGACACCGGCAACCCAGCCGAGAGCGCCCCCCTGATTCTCGGGGTACGAGAACCAGTCTCCGCCGCTCGGGTTGGGGTTGCCCATGACTCCGACATAGGGCCACCAGCCGTGGTCGAGCGGGTGCTGGAGCTCGAGGTCGTCACACAGGTGCCACTTGCCCACCTTCGCCGCGCGGAGCCCCTGGTCGGTCACCACCTGGGCGAGGGACTCGAAGGGCGCCGTGGGCAGCTTGTAGGTGTTCGTGCCCGAGACATTGCCGGTGCAGAGCACCTCCTGACGACTTCCGCGAGCGCCGAGGTTCATCAGCGCCCTCGTGGCCGTGCACATGGGAGCCGTGTAGAAGCGTCGGAAGGTGCGTCCTCGCAGGGAGAGGGCGTCCAGGCCGGGCGTCTCCGTCGCATCCAGGATCTCGACGCCGACATCGTCGAGGTCCACGAGCAGCACCTTCCTCGGCGCGGCTCCCTGCCCAAGGGCGGGGCCCAAGGCCAGGAGTCCAGCCATGAGGCCGAGCCTTCGAAGCCACGAAGAGGGTCCCTGCATGCCCCCTCAGTTTGACCCATCCCGGGGGATTGGGCCACGGCTCGTCGGCGTCGAATGACGAACCGGCGCCCCCGCGGGCTTCGCGGAGGCGCCGGTCTCGATCTGGGGCGCCCTGGGCGCCCGCTCGCTCAATACCGGTAGTGGTCCGGCTTGTAGGGGCCTTCCATCGGCACGCCGAGGTAGTCCGCCTGGGTCTTGGTCATCTCGGTGAGGTTCACCCCAAGCTTGGCCAGGTGCAGGCGCGCAACGCGCTCGTCCAGGACCTTCGGCAGGGTCGTGACGCTCTTGCCGTAGAGGCTGTGGTTGCGGAAGAGCTCGATCTGCGCCATCACCTGGTTGGTGAAGGACGCGCTCATGACGAAGCTCGGGTGACCGGTGGCGCAGCCCAGGTTCAGGAGACGACCCTCGGCCAGGATGATCACGGAGTGACCGTCCTCGAAGGTCCAGACATCGACCTGGTTCCCGTGCTCCTGGGGGTTCTTCAGGTTCTCCTTGCGGATCCCGGGGGTCGCCGCGAGGCCGGCCATGTCGATCTCGTTGTCGAAGTGGCCGATGTTGCCCACGATGGCGTTGTGCTTCATCTGCGCCATGTGGTCGGCGGTGATGATGTCACGGTTGCCGGTCGTGGTGATGAAGATGTCGGCCTCGCCGACGACCTTCTCGAGGGTGGTGACCTCGTAGCCCTCCATGGCGGCCTGGAGGGCGCAGATCGGGTCGATCTCGGTGATGATCACGCGCGCGCCCTGACCACGCAGGGACTGGGCAGAGCCCTTGCCCACATCGCCGTAGCCGCAGACCACGGCGACCTTGCCGGAGAGCATCACATCGGTCGCGCGGCAGATGCCGTCCACAAGCGAGTGGCGGCAGCCGTACAGGTTGTCGAACTTGCTCTTGGTCACCGCGTCGTTGACGTTGATCGCGGGGAACATGAGCTCGCCGGACTGAGCCATGTGGTAGAGGCGGTGCACGCCCGTGGTGGTCTCCTCGGTGACGCCGAGGATGCCCTTGCCGATCTCGGTCCACTTGGTGCTGTCCGCCGCCAGGCTCTTCTTGAGCAGGGCGAGGACGCTGTGCCACTCCTCGGAGTCGCCCGGCTGGGGGTCCGGCACGGCGCCGTTGCGCTCGTACTCGGTCCCCTTGTGGACGAGCATCGTCGCGTCGCCGCCGTCATCGAGGATCATGTTCGGGCCGCCGTCCGGCCAGGTCAGGGCTTGGTCGGTGCACCACCAGTACTCGTCGAGGGTCTCACCCTTCCAGGCGAACACGGGCACTCCGCTGGGGGCGTCCGGCGTTCCGTTCGGACCGACCGCGATGGCTGCGGCCGCGTGGTCCTGGGTCGAGAAGATGTTGCAGGAGGCCCAGCGCACCTCGGCACCCAGGTCCACCAGCGTCTCGATGAGGACGGCGGTCTGGATGGTCATGTGGAGGGAGCCCGTGATGCGCGCGCCCTTGAGGGGCGCCTTGCCGGCGTACTCCTCGCGGAGGGCCATCAGGCCCGGCATCTCGTGCTCGGCGAGGATGATCTCGTCGCGGCCGTACTTGGCCAGCTTGATGTCCTTGACCTTGTACTGGTCGGGAGCAAGGACCTTGTCGTGGGTGGTGCTCATGATGAGGGAGGGGTTTCAGTGGGGTGCGGGGGGAGACCCCCGCAGTGCTTCAGATGGGACTGCGGGTCTTGCCCGCGAGAGCAACGCGTGCCGCCGGGGCGACCCGCGAAGTGGGGGATCAGGGCGTCGGCGCCTTCCTCGCACGAACGATGTAGAGCGGCAGAGCCGCAGGGGCCTCGTCGGCGCCGGGGCGCGGGCAGTAGCGATCGTCCACGGGCTCCACATGGACATCCTGGAAGCCGGCGCGCTCGAGGGTGCGCACGACCTCGGTGGTGGGGAGGCCGAGGTGGCGGTCGCCGAGGGTCTCCTGCACCCAGGCCTCACGGTGGGGTGCGAGCTCGAGGACGGCGAAGGTGCCGCCAGGGCGCAGGGCGCGCAGCACCTCCACCAGGGCGCCATGGGCGTCCTCGAGGTGATGAAGCACCATCCCCATCACGGCTCCGTCCAGGCTTGCGTCGTCGAGCGGGAGGGCATCGAGTGCGCCCTGCCGGAACTCCACGGCCGTGGTGGGAGGCAGGGCCCGCAGGTTCTCCTGAGCCTCCGCGAGCATGGCCTCGGACTGGTCGACGCAGATGAGCCGCGAGGCTAGGGGCGCCAAGGCGCGCGCCATGTAGCCGGTTCCGCAGCCAAGATCCGCGAGGACGAGGCCGGGCTGGAGGAGGCTGGCGACCGTGCGCTGCCGGGCCTGCCCGCTGGCGAAGAGCGCACCGCGCTTGTCGTACTCGCCGGCCACGCGGTCGAAGAAGTCCTCCGGCACGGCCCGGGCGGCGAGGACCTGGGCCAGCCGGCCAGCGTCCGCCTCGTGGTCGGGTCCGCTGAGGATCGACGGGAGCACGGTCTCCAGGAGCTGGGCCGCGAGGGCGGAGCCCGAGGCCCCCGCCCCGCGCAGGTGGATCGTGGTCCCGACGCGCCGCTCCTGGAGGAGGTCGTGCTCCCGGAGCACGCGCAGGTGGTTGCTGACGCGAGAGGGCGCCTGATCCAGGCACCGGGCCAGCTCGCCAGCAGTCAGCTCCTCACGGGCCAAGAGCGCCAGGATCCGCAGCCGGGTTGCGTCCGCAAAGACCCGGAGCAGGCCGGGCAGGTCTGCGGAGGGGGCTGCGGTGGTGCTGCTGGCGCTCATGGATGGGCCTGGGTGGGGGGACTCGGCCTGGACTGGCCTTCATCCCCATCGGCGGGGCCCCAGAGCATACTTCACTCGTTCATGAAGTTCTAGATCACTTTCCGGAAGTCTTGGCCAGGGGGTGGCTCGGGTCCAGGCGCCGGCCCTCCTCGCGGGCTTCGGCCGCCCCCTGGGCGTCCCCGACCCCCTCGCGGGCCAGGGCCAGCCGGAACCAGGCATCCGCCAGCTCCGGTGACCCGGCCGCTGCGGCCTCGAGGTGCGGCAGCGCCCGCTGCGGGTCCTCTACCCGGAGCCAAGAGGAGCCCAGGGCCAGGCTCGACCCGGGATCGAGCGGCTCGGCCGCAGCGGCGGCCTCGAGCAGGTCAATGGCCTGCCGGTCGTCCCCAGCCTGATGGATGACCTGGCCGAGGAGCCGCAGGGACTCGGGGTGACCCGGCCGCGTCTCGAGGGCGCGTCGCAGCTGCTCCTCGGCCTCGGCGATGCGCCGCTGGGCCAGGAGCGCGCGCGCGAGCAGGGCGCGCGCGTTGTAGGCGTCGGGCTGCCCCTCCAATGCAGCCGCAAGGTCCACCGTCGCACGAGCCAGCTCGCCTCGATCCAGGGCGGCGCGAGCGCGCAGGAACAGGTACCGGCTGGCGCGCTGGCGGCTCAGCAGGTCGATGCGCCTAGGGTCCTCGAGAGGGACCGTCTCGCCGTCCGCCGCGCGTGCCCGCTCCGCCCACAAGGCTGCCTCGTCGTCCTGCCCGAGTGCGGCCAGCGCCTGCGCCATGGCGGTCGCGCACGGCGCATCGTCGGGGTGCTCCTCCAGCAGCGGGCGGAGCAGCTGCAGACCCTCCTCGTAGGCCTCGCGCTGGACCAGGACCCGGCCCAGCCGGGAGCGGGCGCGCTTCAACTCGGGCCAGAGCTCGAGCGCCTGGCGGTAGCTCGCCTCGGCCTCCTCGGCACGCCCGGCGGCGCTCAGCGCATCGCCCCGCCCGGTCCAGAGGGGGGCATGGTCAGGGGAGAGAGCCAGGGCGCGGTCGTACCAGCTGAGGACCTCCTCTACGGGGCGGCCGCCGAAGCGGGCCAGGTCCGCAAGGGCCGAGGCCGCCTCGACGCGGGAGTCGTCCAGCTCCAGGGCGAAGGTGAGGGCGCTCCAAGCGGCCGCATCGAGCTGGTGCGCGGCGAGGCGGAGCCCCAGCTCCTCCCACGCGACGGCGCTCGCCGGGGCCATGTCCACCGCGCCCACGGCCTCCCGGAGTGTGCGCGTCACATTGACCTCCAGGTCCGACCAGGGGATCTCCGCGTCGATCGTGGGGGGCACGACGGTGGGGCCGCAGGCCGTCGACAGCAGCAGCAGTGCGACGCCAACGCCCCAGCGGAAGGCCGGGCGCGGGTTCCGCCGCATGGAGCTGGAGGCCGAGCTCACTGCGCCTCCCCTTGACCGCGCTGCAGGCGGTGGGCCTGCCCCGGCGCGAGAGGACCGAAGCGCTCCTCGGTTCCATCGGCCCAGCGCACGCGCAGGGTGACCTCGGTGGAGCGCTGGGCAAAGAGCACGCGCGGGTCGCTTGCGCACAGATAGCCGCTGTTGGCTCGCACCGTGCGGACGGCCGCGGGCTGGGCCTCGTCCCAGACGCGGGCACCGAGGGCCACGGCTCCCGTCGCCTCGCGCACATCCGCGACCAAGCGCTCGCTCAGCGGCGCGGAGGGACGCACGAGCAGCACCTGCGCCGGGGAGAGGACATGGGTGCGCACGAGGTCCGGCACCAGGTCGCCGTCGAGGTCGCCCGTGGCGATACCGCGGCTCACGCGGGCCTCCCGCAAGGGAGCCTCGCTGAGAGCCACGAAGCGACCGTCCCCACGATTGGAGAGCAGCGAGTCGGGCTCGGCGAGCGCATTCCACGGCGCTGGGAGCAGGCTGCCCTGCGGCTCGCCCAGTCGCACCTTGCCATTGGCGATGACGAGGTCAGGAGCGCCATCCGGCTCGAGGTCGAGGAGCCCCACCCCAAACCCGGTGTGCGCCATGGTCGTCTCCACGAGGCCGGCCTGGGCCGTTCCGTCCCGCCAGCTGCGGCCCGAACGCCGGTAGAGGGTATGGGTCTCCTCCTGGAGGTGCGTCAGGAATAGGTCGTCGCGACCGTCTCCATCCAGGTCCCCGGCCACGACGCCCATGCCCGCCTCGGCATGCCCGTGCTGATTGAAGGCCACGCCGGCCAGGACCGCGCGCTCCTCGTAGCGCCCGTCGGCGCTGCGGATCCAGAGGTGGTTCGCGTGTCCATCGTTCGCGATGAACAGGTCTTCGTCCCCATCCCCATCGAGGTCCTCGATCACGACGCCGAGGCCCGGCCCCGGAGGTGCCGTCCGCAGGCCCGCCTCCACACTGATGTCCGTGAAGCGGTCGCCGTCGTTCCGCAGGAGGAGGTCCGGCTCAGGCGGTGAGGACTGGGGGGGACAATAGGACGGACGCCCCGCGCCGTCGTGACAGATCAGGTCCGGGTCGTAGGTCAGGTAGCGCACCACGAAGAGGTCGAGGTCGCCATCCCCGTCGTGATCGAAGGCCGCGGCCGAGCACGACCACCCCTCGTCCTGGGGGACGCCCCAGGCCTCGGTCGCGTCCTCGAAGGTCCCGTCTCCACGGCCCAGGAGCAGGGAGTCGGGCCCTCGCGCCGTCAGGTAGCAGTCCTCGAACCCGTCTCCGTTGAAGTCCGCAACGGCAACCCCCATTCCGTAGCCGCGCGCGGCCGGCAGGGGCGGAGCCGCTCGAAGCCCCCCCCGGCCGTCACCGAAGAAGAGGGCGTTGGGTGAGGCCGACCGTGACGGCGTCGCGGAGCGCGGATCCTCCCCGGCGTTCACCAGCAGGAGGTCCAGGGCCCCGTCGCCGTTGGCGTCGAACAGGGCGGCCCCTCCCGACATGATCTCCGGCAGGTCGAAGCGGCCTGTGGCGCCGACCTCGGGCACGAAGCGCAGGCCTGAGGCCTGGGTGGCGTCCACCAGGCGAGCCTCCGGGGGAGCCTCACCGCAGGAGGTCACCCAGAGCGCGAGACCGCAGGCAGCCCACGGCAGCCGAGGCAGCTGGCCCTCTAGGGCGCGGGTGGAGGGGAGAGGGCGAAGCATGGGGTCGTCCGGCACCTCTCCCGCCCCGTCACTCGAGCTCGAGCGGGGAGATGTCCAGCACCTCCACTTCGGCGTCTCCGGTCGGCAGATGCAAGGTCACTTGCCGCCCGACCTTCGCACCGAGCAGTCCGGCCGCGAGGGGCGCCCGATACGAGACGACCTGCAGGCCGGCCCACTGCTCTCCGTCCCAAGGGCCGAGGATCGCCACCTCGCGCTCCCGTCCGTCGGACTCGCGATAGCGAACGCGCGTTCCCGGCGCGGCCACTCCGTCCGGAAGGGCGACATTCTCCAGGAGGTCCGCCTCTCGCAGCTCGTTCTCGATCTCCATCGCGCGCTGGGTGAGGTTGCGCTGCTCCTCGATGGCCGCCTCCCACTCGGAGTTCTCGCTGAGGTCGCCGTAGCTGGCGGCCTTGCCGATGGCCTCCTGGTTGGCCGGGATCTTCACATCGCGCAGCTCCTTGAGCTCCGCGGAGCGCCGCTCCATGCCCTGCTTGGTGGTCCAGATCGTGGCGCCATCCCAGAACGGCCCCGTCTGCCCGGCGAAGAAGTGGCGGTCGAAGGCGAGGGCGACATCGGTGACGGCCCGGTCCACATCGGAGTCCACGCCGCGCGTGCAGATCAGGCTTGCGCCGCGCAGTGCACTGGCGTCCGCGTCGCCCAGAAGGCGGCTCAGCAGGGTCGGGCTGCCCTTGGAGAGCAGATCGGTCAGACGCGAGCAGACCCGCGTGAGGTGCGGGTTCCCGCGACGGGTCTCATAGAGGTGACCGGCGAGGGTAAGCAGGGCCTGAGCCCGCTGGGCGGGGGTGGGCAGGTCTCCCTCGGGGCTCTTCTTCTCGAAGTGGGCAGCCAGGTGAACGAGGAGGGCGGGCGCGCGCAGGGGGCGCGCCAGGAGGTTCCCATAGGTCGCGAGCAGGTCGTCCTCGCGCTTGGCCTTCACGAGGCGCTCGTACAGGGGGCGGACCATGCCCGGGGCCGCGTGCTGGAGGTTGGCCACGCAGTGGTCGAGGCAGGCCTCGCCATAGAGCTCCTCGAGCAGGCTGGCGGCGCGCTCCTGGTCCTTCGAGCTGGGCAGGTGCTGGAACAGCTGCCACAGCGGGTGGGGCTCGGAGGGGTCCTCGGGGGTCTCTGCCGCCACATAGGGGGCCAGGACCTCCGCCACCGGCTCGGGGGTGGTGCCCTGGACATCGCGCAGGAGCAGCCACGCCGCGAGGCGCTCCTGCAGAGGCTCGGACTCCCGCTCTGCGGCACGGGCCAGCTCCTCGAGCGCGATCGGCAGGAGGGCGTCGTCCTTGGCCGCGGCGGCCATGAAGTCCCGCACGCGCTGATGGGCCTCGGCGAGGTTGGTGCTGAGGGAGAGGGAGCGCCGCAGGGCCTCGGCCGGATCCTTGGGGGTCGCCAGCAGGCGCAGGACCGCCTTGGCCGCGGAGCCCGAGACCTCGAACCACTCGGAGTTCTCGGCCAGCTTGCGCGCCTTGCGCCACCAGGCCGACCAGGCGCTGCCCTCGATACCGACTTGCATGAGGGCGGTCTTGATGGTGTTCGTCGTGATCTGCCCGCCGGCCTGGGTCGCCAGGGTGCGCAGGACCTCGAGAGGCTCGGCCTTGACCTCCTTACGGAGCCCCTCGGGATCCCGGAAGTGGCGAGCCTTCAGGTCGCGCTCTTCGAGGGGATCGAAGATCTCGATGGCCGTGCGCAGGGGGAAGCGGTCCTTGCGACCGTTGTGGAAGCGGACCTGGATCTCCTGGGCATCATCGTCGCGCGAGAGGACCTCTCCAACGCCCCAGCCTCCGGGGTGCACGAGCAGGGTCTCGGGCTGGAAGGCGAGGAAGCGCGAGAGCATCTTCCAGGGGCCGCGCAGGTCGGCCACCGTTCCATCGAAGCCGGTCAGGCTGCTGCACAGACCCCACCAGTCCTGCTCGCCGTAGGCGCTATGGACGAGCCGGCCCAGGATCTCGGACAGCTCCACGGGGCTCCCACCGTGCACGAGCGCGCGCCCGACCACCTGGGCAGCGGTCTCGAACTCGCCGCCGCTCTCGAGCAGCTCGGCCTGCTCGCGGACCAGGGGGACGCAGCGGCCGATGCGCTTCTTGCTGGCCGCCAGGGAGAGGGCCGCCAGCAGGTCGGCCAGCTCGGGGGCCGCCATGGACTCCCGCCAGGCCTCGTCGAACTCTTGCCACTTTTCTTGCTGGACCAGGAGGGAGAGCTGCATCGGGAGGTGGGGAGCGCGGAGGAGGCTGGCGTTGAGCGTGCGGAGGCCCGGAGCGCGTGCTCCGGAAAATCCGGGACAAGGAGCGCGCCCCCGTGGGGTCCGCTCGGGACACCACAGAGGCGCAGAGGCATTGTGCCCTCGCCGAGGGCCTCCTTCCACCCGCGAGAGGGGGAATCGGCCGGCGGAGGAGCTGGGGAGGGGCGGACCTTCAGTCCACGGCGAGGAGCGCACCCTTGAGGTAGCGCGAGCGCGGGAAGTCGGGGCGCTGGGGGTGATCGGGACCGGCGCCGAGCACCTCGAGGAGGCGGACGGGTCGCTCCGCGCGCCTGGCCGCCTGGAAGACCACGCCGAGGAAGGCGGGGAGATCGAGGGCGCCGGAGCAGGAGAAGGTGGCCAGGAGGCCGCCTGGGGCCACCGCGCCCACGGCGAGAGTATTCATGTCCAGGTACTTCTTGCGGCCCTCCTCGAGGGAGGCCTTGCCCCGGACGAGCTTGTGCGGGTCGAGGATCACAACCTGGCTCGTCTCACCTGCCGCCGCCAGCTCACGCAGGTGGGGGAACACATCGGCGTGGACCCAGTCGACCTCCGCACCGGCCCGCTCACCCGCGCGCTGGGCGCGCTCGAGCACCACCTCGTCCAGGTCCACCGCCTGCACGCGCTTCGCCCCGGCCCGAGCGGCGTGGAGGGCGAAGCCCCCCGCGTTGCAGCACAGGTCCAGCACCGTGCGGCCGCGGCAGAGCTCCCCAATCCGCCGGCGGTTGTCGCGCTGATCGCAGAACCAGCCGGTCTTATGCCCCTGGCCAGGCAGAACCGGGTACTCGATGCCGGACTCCTGGAGCCAGACCTCGCCAGGAGCCGGGGGCACCGCCTCGGGCTCGAACGCCTCGCGGCGGCGCACCGCGGTGGGAACGGTGTGCACCACCGTGGCCCCCGGCTGGAGGCCGACCAGCTCGTGCTCAATGAGGTCGCGCATGCGCCAGAAGCCGAGGGCGTGGTGCTCGCACACGAAGGTGTCGCCCAGGTGGTCCACGACGAGGCCCGGCAGGTCGTCGCCCTCGGCGTGGACCGCCCGCCAGAGGTCGCCGGTCTCCTCCAGGCGCAGGGTGCGCCTGCGCAGGCGGAGCGCAGAGGAGAGCAGCTTGCGCAGCGCCTCACCCGCCCGATCCCAGTCGCTGCGCTTGCCCCTGGTGAGGATCCGGACGCGGATGTCGCTGGACGGATTGAAGAGGCCGTGCCCAACGAATCGGTCGGAGGCGTCGCGCACCTCGACGAGGGACCCGGCCTCCACCGCGTGGGAGGCCTGGACCTGGCGCCCGTAGATCCAGGGGCCAGCGGGCAGGCGGTCGGTGAGGAGGTGCACGAGGGGGTGCGACATGGGCGCAGGGTAGCGAGAGCACGGTTGCACGGGCCGCCCCGGAGACGGATCCTGTGGAGATGCTGTTCCTCCAGGAGATCGCGCTGGTTGGCGCCACCCTGCACCCCATGACGGGCGACGCTCCGTTCGTGGCCCATCTGCTCGTGGAGGGGGACTCCCTGCGCATCGTCCAGGAGCTGCCCGAGCTCCCGAAAGAGACCCGGCGGATCGACGCCAAGGGCCTGCATGTGGTGCCTGGCCTCGTGGACTGCTCGGCGGCTCACCATCCGGAGCACGACGCGCTCTATGTGGCCGCAGGAGTCACGACGGTGCGCAACACGGGGAGCGAGCTCGCCCTCGGCCTGGCCGCCCGTCGCCCCGAGGCGCGCGACGCGGTGCCTGGGCCGCGCCTGTGGTGGGGTGGACCCATGATGGCCGCGCAGACCGCGCCCCCCGGCCCCCAGTGGCCGATCATCAGCGGCAACCCCCAGGGCGCAGCGGCCCAGGTGGAGGGCCTCGTGGCGGAGCTGGCGCGGGCCGGTGAGAGCCTCGACGGCTTGGTGTGCGACGAGACCCTCGCGACGGACTCGTGGGAGGCCGTCCTCGCGGCCAGTCGCAGCGTAGGGCTCCCGCTCTGGGGGCCGGTCCCGAGCGGCGGCACCCTTGCTGTGGCGGTGGAGGGCGGCCAGCGTGCCATCCTCGGCCTGGGGGCCGTCGCGGGCGAGCGCAAGCTAGACCAGGTCGCACCGGGGATGCTCGAGGCGGCAGCGCGCGAGGCTGCGGTCCAGGGCGTGGCCATCGTGCCCATGCTCGGCATCATCGCTCGGGCCCTGCAGGAGCACCCCTCCGGTGCGCGCGAGCTGGCCCTCCTCACTCTGGAGCTGGCCGAGGCCTGGGAGGGCGACCGTCTGCGCTACGCCCAGCAGGTGCAGGGCGAGCTGCGTGACCGCCTGCGCGCCATCCAGGCGAGCCAGCTGGAGCTCGTTCGCCTCCTGATGGAGGAGGGCGCGGAGGTGCTTCCCGGCTCCGGCGCTCCCGCGCCCTGGCTCCTGCCGGGCCGAGCCCTGATCGAGGAGCTGGAGCGCTGGCAGGCGGCGGGCATCCCGGCGAACCGCGCCCTGCAGGCAGCCACCCGGGACGCCGGCCGGGCCCTGTGGGGTCCAGACACCCTTGCAGGCACCCTCCAAGAGGGTGCTCCGGCGGACCTGGTGATCCTTCGAGGCGACCCGACCCTGGACATCTCCAACCTCAGAGACCCGGAGGCGGTCGTCGTGCGAGGGCGGTGGCTCGGCCGCGAGGACCTGCGCGAGCGCCTGCAGGCGCTTCAGGACGCTCAGGCAGCGGCTGCCGCCGCGCAGGCGGAGCCGATCCTCGTGGAGCTTCCGCCCCTTCCGGAGGGGGCCGAGGTCCTGCTTCAGGGCCGAGGCGAGACCCGCAGCGGCGCCCGACGCTTCGCGTCGGAGGCCTGGGTCGTCGCGCGCCTCGAGGGTGGCGAGAGGCTCTACGCGGCGCGCATCGTCGAGCCGGCCACCGCGCGCTCCGGTGGGCGCGAGAGCGTGCTCCTCCAGACCGTGGAGGGCGGCTTCCTCACCAGCCTGGACCTGCGCATCCTCGATGGGACCTCCGGGCGCGTGATGACCTTCCGCGGAGAGGCCATCGATGGAACGGGGGCCTTCCAGGTGGAGCGGCGCCTCGACAGCACCTTCCTCAGCAACGCGCCCATCGACCGGGCGGTGGGACTCGACCTCTCTCCGGCGCTGACGACCCTGATCCTCGGACACCACTGCCCGCCCGGCGCAAACCCCATGCTCCTGCTCGAGGGGGCCACCGCCGAGCCGCGCACGCGCTCCTACGACCTCGAGGTGGGGGACGACGGCCTGCTGCGCGTGCGCACCGCGGGCGGCGGAATCCTGTGCGGCCTGGATGCCGTGGGGGCTCCCATGGCGCACACCCGCCTCACCGCAGGTGGGCGCTCGGACTATCAGGTGCTGGAGGTGAAACCCGTCCGTGAAGGGGGGGTGCCTCCCGTCCCCGGGCGGATCGTGCGCCTCGAGGAGGAGCCGCCTGCCCAGGAGCCGGAGGGTGGAGCTGCTCCCGGCGAGGAGCAGCCGGACGACCAATGAGCACGCGCGTCTCCAGCGACCGCCACGCCACGACCCCGGTGGCTGGCGAGGGGGAGTTCCAGCCGCTGCGGCTTGGGCCTCTCGAGGTCTGGCCTCCGGTCGTGCTCGCTCCCATGGCGGGCGTCACGAACTACGCCTACCGCAGCCTGTGCCGCGAGATGGGTGCGGGACTCTTCGTGTCGGAGATGATCACGGCTCGCGGCTTCCTGATGGGGAACCGCCTGACCACGCTGCTTGCGAGCAGCCACCCGGACGAGAAGCCGCGCTCGGTGCAGGTCTATGGCGCAGACCCAGTGGACCTCGGAGAGATGGTCCGGCAGCTCGTGGATGAGGGCGTGGACCATGTGGACCTGAACCTGGGCTGCCCCGTGCCCAAGGTCACCCGGACGGGGGGCGGATCCGCGATCCCCTACAAGCCGCGCCTCGTGGCGCGCCTCGTGCGGGCGATGGTGCAGGCCGCAGGCGAGGTCCCGGTGACGGTCAAGATGCGCAAGGGGCTCCGCGACGACCTCATCACCTGGCCACGCGCCGCCCTGGCCGCCCAGGACGAGGGGGTCTCGGCGGTGGCCCTGCACGGACGCACGACGGAGGAGCTCTACTCGGGGCACGCGGACTGGGAGGCCATCGCGGCCATGAAGCAGGCCCTGTCCGTTCCCGTCCTGGGCAACGGCGACATCTGGGAGTGCTGGGATGCCCTCGAGATGATGCGCCAGACCGGCTGCGACGCCGTTGTCGTCGGACGCGGGTGCCTCGGTCGCCCGTGGCTCTTCCGGGAGCTGGCCCAGGCCTTCGACGGGAGGGAGCCTTCGGATCCCCCGACCCTTGGGCAGGTCGCGCAGGTCATGCGGGACCACGCCCAGCGGCTCGCCGACCTCTTCGGCGAGGGGATGGGCCTGCGCCAGATGCGGAAGTGGACCACCTGGTACACCAAGGGCTTCCGCGGCTCTGCGGCGGTCCGCGGCCGCCTGCATCGGGTCGACTCCATGGAGGAGTTGATTGGACTCCTCGATCAGCTGGACGCCGACGAGCCGTTCCCGCGGCAGGCCCTGCGCGCGGGGCGCGCAAAGCGGGGAGCGACCCAGCGGGTGCGCCTGCCGGAGGGCTACCTGGAGGACCCCGAGGACGACACGCCCCCCAAGGGGCCGCGGACCGAGGCCGAGATCCGCGCCTGGGAGCAGGCGCTGTCCGGCGGATGAGCACGGACGCCAGAGAGCCCGACCTGGTCGTGGTGGGGGCCGGAGCCGCGGGGCTCTGGCTTGCCGGCTCCGCGGCGGAGGCCGGGCTGCGGGTCCTCGTCCTCGAGAAGACCCCGCGTACGGGGACGAAGGTCCTGGCGAGCGGCGGCACGCGCTGCAACCTCACAACCACCCTGGGTCCGCTCGAGGCGGCGGCTCTGTTCGGGAGAGCCGGCGAGCGCTTCCTGCGTCCGGCGTTCCAGGAGCTGCCTCCCCTCGAGGTGCGTCGTCGGTTCGCGGAGTGGGGGGTGCCCAGCGATGAGGCCCCCCTGGAGAAGGTCTTCCCCAGGAGCGGACGGGCGCGGGATGTGCGCGACGCGCTCGAGGCCCGGGTGCGCGCCGCAGGGGCCGCTCTGCGCCTGAACACTCCCGTGCTCGGTCTCCAACGGGAGGGCAGCGCCTGGGTGGTGAGCACGCCGGACGGTCCGGTTCGAGCCCCCCGGGTCGCACTCGCCGCAGGGGGGCGCAGCTATCCCAGGACCGGCACGACGGGCGAGGGCTACCGCTGGCTGGAGGACCTCGGCCTGCGCCTGCGTGCGACCAGCCCGGCCCTCGTGCCGCTGACCAGCCCCGATCCCTGGGTCCATGACCTCTCGGGGATCGCCTGGCAGGAGGGTGCCGTTCGCCTGCTCGATGCCAGCGGCCGCATGCTGCTGCGCCGTGAGCGCCCCCTCCTGTTCACCCACGCTGGCGTCTCGGGGCCCGGGGCCATGGACCTGTCCGGCCCTGTGGGAGAGGCCGCCCTCAACGGCGCGGCCAGCTTCTCCCTCCAGCTGGACCTGGCTCCCGCGCGGAGCCGCGAGGAGACCCGTCAGCTCCTGGTTGAGGCTGGCCGAGCCACCGGCGCACCTCGAGTCTCTCGGGCGCTCCCGGAGCGGGTGCCGCGCAGGCTGCTCGCGGCCCTTGCGCGCCAGGCGGGGCTGCCCGGCCCCGACCCCAGGGTGGCGCATCTGAGCCGCGAACACCGCCACGCGCTGGTCGAGGCCGTGCACGGCTTGAGCCTCGGCATCGACGGGACCCGAGGCTTCGAGCTGGCGGAGGTGACGCGGGGTGGTCTGGACCTGAAGCAGGTTGACCCTCGCTCCATGCGCGTCAATCGCCTGCCGGGACTGCTCGTGGTGGGTGAGCTGCTGGATCTGGACGGTCCGATTGGAGGCCTCAACTTCCAGGCGGCGTTCGCCTGCGCCGAGGTTGCAGCGCGTGCCCTGGCGCGCGAGGTGGGCGCCTAGAGCGCGCCCCACTGCTGGAGGACCCAGACCAGCCGACCACGGACGGCGATCCTGTCTGCGCGCAGCGCCATGCGCCGGCCCGCCGCCCTCCCGCTGAGGTCCGGGTCCTTGCGCAGCTCGTCCAGGGACTCCCACCACGCCTTCCAGGGCTTCTCGTCCAGGTCCGGCAGGCGCTCAGGGGCAGCGGCCGGGTCGGAGCTGACCCTCTCCCAGAACAGGTGCAGGCGGTCTGCGTTGCCGGCGAGGCTCGGATCCAGGGGGGGCTCGGCGGCGAGGTAGACCCGCGCGAGCGCCTCTGCCACCGAGCGCTCACGGCGAAGCCGCCCAAAGCGGTCGCCGATGATCGTGTAGAGCGGACGCTGCTGGTTGCCCGGCACCGGAGCGACGAAGCGCTTCCACTCTCCGGTGAGGTCATGGTAGATGCCCAGGCACTCGACATCGGGCATCTCGAGCTCCTCGCCCGAGGCCCACGCGTCGTAGAGGGAGATGCCCGGATAGGCCACGCCCGTGCGGGTGGCATAGGCGTGACCGAAGGCCTGGTGCGCCGGGCGCTGCTCGGCCCGATCGAGAGCGGCGGTGACCAGAGCCACCACCAGGTCGTGCTCGGGGCTCCTCCCGGCAAGGGCCAGGTGGACCAGGTGCGTGGGCTCGAAGGGGTCGCCGCTCTGGACGACCTCGCCCCGTGCCCAGTCGTAGTGCCATCGAGGCCGAGGCTCGGGTCCGTCGAGGTCGAGCCCCATTCGCTCCCGCTCCTTACGGACCTCGGCCGCCGCCGGATCGAGGAGGCGGCGCTGAATGGGCTGGGCGGGGGCGTGGCGGGTGGCCTCATAGAGGGGATTCTCCCTGGCGGCCGGATAGCTGCGCTGGCCTCCGGCAAGGGCGAAGAGGACATGCTGCTCCAGCCCCAATCGGTAGCCGCCACGCCGGTCACACTCCGCCCGGAACCACGCGGCCACCTCGGCCTGCTCCTCGACGGGAAGCCGCTCCCACGCCGAGCGAACCTGCTCGTCGGTCGGCTCCTCGCGTGTCGCCCGGACCGCGTGCGCAGCAACTGAGGGCGCCAGGAACACGAGCGCAAGGACGAGACCCACGAGGCCTCGGCTGGCCTCCCAGAGTCGGACCCTTGGCGCGCGAGGGTGAGCGAAGTTCATCCCGCCATGATGGTCCAGCCTGGGACGGCTCACAACGAGTCAGCGGGGGAGATGGATGCGGAAGGAGTCGCCGCAGGGCGCCATGATCGCTGGCGCGCGGGAGCGACCCGCCAAAAACGAAGGAGGGGCGGTCCCGAAGGACCGCCCCAGGCATCTTCGTAGCAGCCGAAGCTGCCACCCGGCACCGCGAGGGGGGCTGCGATGCCGGTTGGAACCAGGTGTTTCCCGCTGGCCCGTGGCTTCCTGATCCTCCCCGCCGTCACAACTCACCGCTGTGCTGGGACGGCGTGGGTGGGAGGGGGACGCTCGGTACCGTTTCCCGGTTCCTACCGCACACCGCAAAACTACCCCCCCGCGGGAGGGGTGCGTCAAGAACCCGGGGAAATTCCCTGAGAGCGCCCAAGGCGGACCCAGCGCCCCTCGTCGGGGCCGGTAGGGGCCCTAGCGCCCCCGGCGGCGCCGCCGGTGTTTTCGGGGCTTGCGCGTGCGGGTCCGCTTGCGCTCCTCGAGCAGCTCGTCCTCGTCTGCGTCCAGGGCCCTCTCCAGGCGCTCCTGCCAGCCCTCGTGCAGGTCCCAGCCCTTGCCTCGTGCGTGGACCCGCAGGCCGAAGAACGACAGGGACTCCTCGAAGGCGGGGGTCAGGCAGAACAGCAGGGGGCTGAAGCGTGACTCGCCCTGCTCGGTGAAGTGGGGCTGGTTGGCCAGGATCCGGGCGGCCCGGGTCCAGTCCCGCTTGGCGAGTCGAGCCCGATCGGCGGTCGGGCGCAAGAGGTCCTCGGCCAGCAGCAGGCGCGAGCGTGGCTCCTCCTCCTCCTCGATCTCGGCCTCGACCAGGGGCGCGAAGAGCACGGCCAGGCAGAGGGCGTTGCTCGGCTCCAGCTCCGAGTGGACCTCCTGGTCCAGCGCCTCGAGCAGCCGGTAGAACGAGCCCAGGCGCTGCTGGACCTGATGATCGTCGGCGTCGCGGTCGCCTAGGTGCCGGTCGAGGTCCGGGAAGAGCTCGGCCAGGGCTCCGCACGCGCGCAGCATCTTCACGGCGCCCAGGGCCGAGCCCGAGCGCAGCAGGCGCAGGATCTCCTCGAGGACCCGCGGCGGGGCGGCCCGCTCCAGCTGGTCGGCGTTGTCCAGCATGGCCTCCCAGGTGGGCTCGGCGATCTCGAGGTCGAGACGCGTCGCGAACTTGACGGCACGGAGGATGCGGACGGGGTCCTCCTGGAAGCGGACCTGGGGATCGCCAATGGTCTGCAGCACGCGATCCTCGAGGTCCTCGAGGCCATCCACCCAGTCGTGGACCGCGCCGGCATCTGGATCCAAGAACAGCGCGTTCACCGTGAAGTCCCGGCGCCGCGCATCCTCCGCGGCGGTTCCGAAGGCGTTGTCCTCGATGATCAGGAGATCCTCACCCTCCGACTCGCCCGGCTCACGCCGGAAGGTGCTCGTCTCGATGATGTTGTCCCCATAGTGGATGTGCACGAGCTTGAAGCGCCGCCCGATGATGCGGCCGTTGCGGAACAGGCGCTTGATCTCCTGCGGGGTGGCACTGGTGGCCACATCGAAGTCCTTGGGGCGTCGTCCAATCAGCAGATCGCGGACGCAGCCTCCCACCAGGTACGCCTCGTGCCCGGCTCGCTGGAGGCGCGACACCACGCGGCGCGCATCACGATCGAGCCGACCGAGGTCCAGCTCAAGGTCCTCACCGTCCACGCGGCGCACGACCGGGGCGGGCTCCCCGCGCTGGCGCGCCTTGCGGGGCCGGGGCTCGGCCTCCCCGCCCTGGCGGGAGTCTCCCGCGCGTCCCTCTCTGCGCCTCCGGCCTCGCGAGCCCTCCTCCGGGCGGGGGACCGAGCCCCGCGGACGCGTCCGCCGCCCTCGGCGCGCCCCCTCGTCATCGGGCTCCGCAGGCACGGCGTCCTCACGCTCACGCGCAGGCCGGCTGCTGCCAGAGCGTCTGCGGCGGCGGCGGCGCCTGGGGGCTTCGGGCTCGTCTCCCATGGCCGATCAACCTAGCGTCTCAACACGCGAGGTCGAGGCTGCGTCCCACGGAGCCGCTTGCCCGGGAGCCGCCGGGCGGCTAGGCTTCCCGCCCCTGAAGGGGTGTAGCTCGAATGGTTAGAGCGACTGATTCCAAATCAGTAGGTTGGGGGTTCGAGTCCCTCCACCCCTGCCACCCTCCCGCGACGCCCGCACTGCAGGCTCGCTGAAGGGCCTGCGGACGCCGGAGCATGACCGAGGACGCCCCCCAAACCGATCCCGAGGCGGACGAGCCTCGGGAGGCGCCCGCTCCGCCCGCCCCTTCGGCCGAGGTCGAGGATGCCATGGCTCGGGCCTTCGCAAGCGAGGAGGGCCTGCCCGAGGGCTTCGTGGAGCGCTGCGCTGCCCACGCGAACCTGCTCCTGGACTGGAACCAGCGCGTCAACCTGACCGCCATCACGGATCCGGACGAGGTCGCGGTCAAGCACTACCTGGACTGCTGGCGGGCGGCCCGCATGCTCCCCCTGCTCGGGCGTCGGGTGCTGGACCTGGGCGCCGGTGCGGGGTTCCCCGGCATTCCGATCGCGCTCGCGGAGCCCAACGCCTCGGTGACGCTGTGTGAGTCTCGGGGTCGGAAGGTGCGCTTCCTCGAGGCCAGCGTCGAGGCCCTCGGCCTGCGGAACGCGCGGGCGATCGAGGCTCGTGCAGAGGATCACCTCGCGGAGGAGAGCGTCGATGTGGTCGTGGCCAGGGCCGTGAGCAGCGTGCGCGAGACCGTGCGCCTGCTGCGCAAGGTGCGCCAGCGCTTCTCCGACCTCGCACTCATGAAGGGGGCCTCCTGGTCGCGCGAGATGCGGGCGGCGGAGCGGGAGGCCGAGCGACTGGGCTTCCACTTCGACACGGTCATCGAGTACGAGCTTCCCAACGACCTAGGCAAGCGGGCTCTCCTGCTGTACCGCGCGCCCGGTGGCGCCGGCGCCTGAGGCCTCGGCCCGAGGTTCAGGCGTCCTCGCAGCCACACGGCGCGTCTGACCGCACCGAAATCAGCCGGCAGGGCCCTGGAGCCAGGCCTGCTCAGGGAAGAGGGCTGCGAGCCCCTTCCAAACCAGGAAGGCTCCGCCGGCGAGGAGCGCCACCACGGCCAAGACCTTCAGGTTGGCTGCAAGGAGTGCCCCAACGCTGGGGCCACCGCCAGGGGCACCGGAATCAGCCACGGGAGCCATCCCGCGGGCAGGTCCCACGAATCCGTGCTCGCCGAGGCCCAGGCGGATGGGGGTCCTGTGCAGCAGGGACCTGCGCGGCGAGGAGGACCTCTCCAGGGGAGAGGTGGTGCCCGGGGGGGGAGTCGAACCCCCACTCCATTGCTGGAACATGGACCTGAACCATGCGCGTCTACCAATTCCGCCACCCGGGCTGGGTGCAGGGGCGGGAAGTTAGCGAGCCGGCGCGCCAGCCGTCAACCGTTGCAGCTTGCAATCCCGGGTCCACCAGCCTTCGAGCCCGGGGATGCGACCCGTCCGATGCCCTCGCGGGCCGGGCCAGCGGGCAGAATGGGGGAGTGAGCCGCCCGGATCCCGATGCCCCCGTGATGGTGGCCCAGAACCGCAGGGCCCGCCACGAGTACCTCATCCTCGAGGAGATCGAGGCCGGGCTCGTGCTCAAGGGAACCGAGGTCAAGAGCCTCCGGGCGGGGCGCTGCTCCCTTGCGGAGTCCCATGTGCGCGCCCGCAGCGGCGAGCTCTTCCTGGTGGGGGCACACATCCCCGAGTACAGCCACGGAGGCTCGAACAACCACGAGCCCACCCGCGAGCGGAAGCTCCTGGCTCACCGGCGGGAGATCGACCGCCTGGACCGCAGCTCGAGGGAGAAGGGCGTGACCCTGATCCCCCTGGACCTCTACTTCCGAGCCGGGCGCGCGAAGCTCCGCGTGGGCCTGGCGCGCGGCAAGAAGCTGCACGACAAGCGCGACACCGAGCGAGCCCGGGATGACCGCAGGGAGATCGACAGAGCCATGAAGGGCCGCCGCCGGGAAGGCTGAGGAGCCCGCTGGCGCCCTCCCAGGCCAGGTGCGCTTGACCTCTCTGCCCCAGCGGTCGATACTTGCAGATCAGGAAGAAGGGGGCGACTGGCTTCGACCGGTTCTCGTTCGACTTCGGACTGCGCGTCAGGGATCCCGGGTCACCCTGTCAACACCCCGGGACGGCATTCAAACTGCCAACAACTTTGCTCTCGCTGCCTGATTCTCAGGTAGCCGTCCTCGCGGGGAGTGTCCGCGGCCCCGCGAGGACGTCAACAGCGGACTGGTCGCCAAGCTCCGCCCCGGGGCAAGGCGGCGAGACTTCACCGGGGCTGGCGCCGAAGGCCACCTGTCCGTGGGTGGTCGAGGGGCGAGACCCTGATCACGGAACACACGCGTAGACGTTCGGAGCTGGCGGCTCTGGGACGGGGGTTCGATTCCCCCCGCCTCCACCATTCCTCTCACCCAACGCGGGGAAGGCAGGCCCCGGTGCTGCAGGGGAAGGGCTGCATACGTGGACCTGTTGGGCCCGCGGACGCGCATTCGTCCGAGCGGCCCGGGCGCTCCTCTCAGGGGAAGTCCGTTACCCTCGTCAGCAACTACGGCCCCCGAAAACGCGCGGCACTTCGCACTCTTTGACCGGTCGGTCACGGGAATCCGTCCAGGCACCTCGTGATGGCCCGCCTCGACACCATGCCACTTGTTCAGTAGGTCTCGTGGCTCATCGCGCCCATGCGCGAGCTCATGGGCGCGCATGTCAAGACCCTGATGGAGTCCCCGCCGGTGCGGGGAGGGACCTCCTTCGACATGTCGAATGTCGTCGAGCAGGCCCTCGGAAAGGGCAGGCAGTGATGGACTCCGGGGGGCGCGAGCTCGCGCCCCCAGGACCAGTCTCCAGCGAACTAGCCCACCAGCAGCCAGGCCAAGCCGCCGAGCAGCACCGCCCAGGCGAGGAGCTCGCGCAGGCCGGCGATCTCACGCGCGACGAGGACCGTGCCGCAGGCCTCGTCCCAAGGCGCCCGTCGCCCCATCGCCAGGGTCCAGAGGGCACGAGCCCCGGCGACGGCCCACAGGAGCGGAATCCCCGCCGCCACCCCTCTCAACCAGACCCGGGCGGGCCGGCTCTGGAGGGCCTCTCCGCCCTCAGCGCGCTGGACCTCGAGGCCGAGGAGGGCCTTGCCGGGGCTGCGGACCCCGGCGATCGCGGACAGGGTCTCGAGGGCCATGACAGCGCCCGCTGCCGACAGGTCCAGGACGGCCTGCTGCTGGACCCATGGCCCGAACCCCACCGGAGCCTCCCAGGGCCAGGCAAGGGTCAGGAGCACGCGCGCGCTGACGAGCTCGGCCCCCCGCGCGAGCAGGCGCCGGGTGGCCAGGGCAGCAGGAGCCAGCGCGGCGTCGAGAGGGGCCTCCCGCCCGTCATCCCCAAGGCGACCGCCGCCCGCGAGGCCCTCCGCCCGCAGGAGCTCCAGCTCGGGCAAGGCGCGCAACCACTCCAGGCCGCCGGGGCCGATCGCGGTGTCCGAGACATCCAGCCGGACCAGGCGCACCAGGCGCAGGAGCGCCTCGGCGGAGGCGTCCGAGGCGTCCGTGCCCGCGAGCTCGAGGAGCACCAGGGAGCGAGCCACGGCCGTACGCGAGAGCTCGTCCACCGCCGCATCGACCCCGGTGGCACCGCGGGGGAAGGAGATCCCCATGAGCGGCGGATCGCCCTCTTCGGGGAGCTCGCTGGGGTCCGAGACGAGAAGGCCCGGCGCCCCATCGGCACCGGCAAGGAGCACCTTGCACCCCAGCCCGACGGCCCAGCGGGCCACCAGACGGTGGTCCCCAGGGCGGAGCACTGCGCCCACGCTGGCCAACAGGATCGGCTCTTCCATGCGTTCCGACTCTACCGGCCAGCCGGCCGGCCTCGCCCTGTGGGACGGGAGGGTTCGGATCTCTAGACTCCGGCCATGGATGGCCTGACCTCCCGTGCCGCGAGAGTCGCGGAAGAGCGTTGCTGCGAGCGAAGCGTGCGGCGAACCCACCGCTGGGGTAGGAGCCTCGTAGCCCTCGCCGCGTTCCTGGCGAGCTGCGCCTCCGAGCGCGCGGCCGTCTGGAACCTCGATGTCCTGATGGACGACGGGGATCGGCTGCGTCACCTGGCGCCCCTCCGCTCTGGAACGGACCAGCTCGCGAGCGAGCTGATTCCTGGCAGGGCTCCCGACAGCGAGGTCGCCGTGGGGGACCCGTCGCTGCGCGCACTTGAGGAGCTGCTCGTGCTCGACGGCTCTCAGCCCAGCTCCCTGCAGGGCGAGCTCGACCTCATCCGCTGCCTGACTCGCTACGCCTCGCGCTGCCCCGGGCGCCTGGCCCGTGAGCGCGCGACCCTCGCCCTCGGCGCCCATGCGCTCCGCCTGGAGCTCGACCGCCCTCGGCGTGCCCCCGCGAACCCCACGCCGCCAGAGGCCGTGGCCGCTGCCTTCGGCGAGCTGAAGAGTGCCTGGCTCGGCTCGGCTGAGGCTGCCGCGGCCTTCGAGCGCCTGCCTCCCCTGGTGCTCGGGTTGGAGGGCGCCGAGCGCCTGCTCTTTGCCTACGCCCGCCTCGTCGAGGCTCCGCCCGCGGCGGAGGAGCTGGTCGAGCCCCTCTTTGCCGAGGCCCGGCGCGTGGAGGCCCGCGCGGTCTCCCTCGCCCTCGGCGCTGCGCTGGATGATCCCGATCCTTGGGTGCGCGCCGCCGCATTCGAGTGTGGCGCCGGGGTCTGGGGAGCCCCCTTCGTGTTGGAGTCCCTCGAGGCTCTCGAGCCTGTGCGGGTCGACGCAGAGGGACGCGTGATCGTCACGGCCCGCTTTGGCCTCGCCCCCGTGCGCCCTGCCGAGGACCTTGTGGTCCAGAGGGTGCTCGAGCTGCTCGGGCGGCTCGGCTCAGACCTGTTCGAGCTGGCGCCTCCCGAGCGGAGGGCGCGCTTCCGCGTGGATGTGCTGCGCCTGCTGGCAGGCATCAGCTACGACTTGGCCAGCTATGGCGAGGCGACCCGATCGGCCGCGCTCCGGACCCTCTGCATCGTGGCGCCGGACGGCCCCGGAACGCGGCGCAAGGAGGACTGGGAGGCTTGGTGGCGCGAGCAGGCTGCCCTCCTGCAGGCTGTCGGACCGGGGGCTGAGTGACCTGCGCCCTCGTTCACAGGGGCCACGGACGCCATGTCACCTCCTGACGCGAGCTCTGGACGCCCGCGCGCCCTCTCCCCGCGCGCGCTCCTGGGGGTGTTGGTGGCCGCCGCGCTGCTGGCCTATGCGCTGGCGCAGGTCCCGCTCCGCGACCAGCTGCGCGCGGGTCCCGTCGAGGGCGAGAGCCTCCTGAGCGCGAAGATCACCCTCGATGGGGGGCGCTGGCGAGGAGAGGCTCTCGCGGGGCAGGTCCTGGAGCTCGAGCTCGCGCCAGGCCATCCGGAGGGGTGGGCAGGCCTTCGTCCGGGGGACCGCTTGGAGCTTCTTCAGCCCGTAGCCGGTCCCGGGCGCGTGCAAGGGGTCGAGGCTGCCTGGATCGAGCTTCGGCCCGGGCTCCAGAGCCTCCTGCGCAGCTCGAGCCCGTGGGCGTTCCCTGCAAGCCTGCTGACGCTGGCCGCAGCCACCCTCCTGATCGCGACCCGCTGGTGGCGGCTCCTGGCGGCAGCGGGCTGCGAGACTCGCTGGGGCACCGCGTTCCGCATCACCTGGACGAGCCTGTTCTTCAATGTGGCTCTGCCGGGGCTCTCGGGGGGCGATGTGGCACGGGCCTGGATCGCCGTGCGCGGCAACCCGGCTCGCCAGGAGGCCGCGCTGGCCAGCGTGGCCGCCGACCGGGTCTTCGGCCTCTGGGCCATGACGCTCGTGGCGGCCGTCGCGGTGCTCCTCGGAGGAGAGGCGTTCGAGACGCTGCGGCTTCCCGTGCTCGGGGCTGCGGGGGGGATCTCCTTCGCATGGTTCCTCTACGCCTTCGGCCCCCTTGGCCGCGTGCTCGGGACGGGCGTCCTCTCGCGCCTCCCGATGGGCCAGCGCCTCGCTCGCCTGGAGGCCACGGGGGGCGGCCTGGCTCGTGCCGTGCCGACGGTGCTCGTCGCCCTCGCCCTCTCCGTCCTGAACCATCTCGCCTGCGCGCTCTCGATCTGGTGGGTCGCCCGGGGCCTCGGCTCGCAGCTGGGCTTCGTCCAGGTGCTGGTGGTCTCGACCGTGGCCAACACGCTGAGCGCCATCCCGCTGGCCCCTGCCGGACTCGGGGTGGGGGAGCTGCTGTTCGGCTCCCTCTTCGAGCTGGCCGGAGGATCCTGGGCCATCGGCGTGGCCTCGAGCCTTGCCTGGCGCCTGGTGCTCGTGGCGCTCGGGCTCCTGGGAGGAGCCGGCGCCCTCCTGCCGGGGGGACGCGAGCTCCACAGGGCCTTTCGGGACGCGGCGGCGAGCGAGGATCCCTCCGGACCCCAAGCCTGAGCCCTGGCGCGCCCGACGCCACGGTTGACCCTCAGGGACGGGCCCCGTCCAATGCTTCGCCCGTGCGCTCGCCCGGAGCAGCCGCGAACAGGACCAAGACCCCGCACCAGATCCCCGCCATGAACCTCCTCGTCATCGGAACCCTCGCCTACGACACCGTCGAGACCGTCGCCGGAAGCCGGGAGGACGCCCTCGGGGGCTCCGCCATGTACTTCTCCGTGGCCTCCTCGCTCTACACCAAGCCCGCCCTGGTGGGGGTGGTGGGGACCGACTTCCGAGCCGAGGACCGCGCCATGCTCGAGGGCAAGGGCGTGGACTGCACCGGCGTCGAGGTGGCCGAGGGCAAGACCTTCCGCTGGGGCGGGCGCTATGAGCCCGACTGGAACACCCGCCACACGACCTTCACCGAGCTGAATGTCTTCGAGCACTTCGATCCGAAGGTGCCCGAGGAGGTCCAGGCGCGCCCCTTCGTGTTCCTTGCGAACGCGGCACCTGCGGTGCAGGCGAAGGCCCTGGATCAGCTTCAAGGGCCCAGCTTCGTGGTGGCGGACACCATGAACCTGTGGATCGACATCGCCCTGGACGACCTCAAGGGGCTCCTCCGGCGCGTGGACGGCCTGATCCTGAACGATGAGGAGGCCCGCATGCTGACCGGAGAGAGCAACCTCATCCGCGCCGCCCAGGCGGTCATGGGCATGGGGCCGCGCTATGTCATCCTCAAGAAGGGCGAGCACGGCGCCTTCATCATGGGGGACGATGTCCACTTCGCCCTTCCGGCCTACCCCGTGGACGGGGTCGTGGATCCCACCGGGGCCGGCGACTGCTTCGCAGGGGGCTTCATGGGCTCCATCGCCGAGGCGGGCGAGGTGAACCCCGCGACCCTGCGGCGGGCCATGGTCCACGGCACGGTCACGGCGAGCTTCTGCGTGCAGGGCTTCAGCGTCGAGGATCTGGGGGGACGCACCCGGACTGATGTGGACGCCCGATACGACGAGCTGCTCTCGATCGTGACGGTCTGAGGGACACCGGGCGGGGCCTTTGTTTCCGCCGAGCCGGGAAAGAGGGGTGCGGAGAATCGTGTCGGGGGACTTGAACGGGGGTTGGGTTCTGTTAGGATCCGGGCACCTAACAAAAGGCGACCACGATTCTGGTGGATCACCCGCCACCAAGCCCACAAGAACGCGTCCTCTGCACTGACAGCAGCCGTGAGCCCCATCAAGGGCCCTCAGCCTGCGGGTTGCTCCATCCAGCCATCCCTCCCACTGAGTCCTGCCACCGGGGGCCCACGCGGGCTCACCCGAACGGGCCCTTCTGCGAACCCCTGCCCTCACTGGAAGCCCGGCGATCCAAAACGCATCCTCCACCCTCTCCGGGCTGGATCACCCCGACGCGCCTCAGGCACCGCACGCCCACTCCACGAACACCTTCCGGGCCCAAGGCCCCCTGAGCACCGACATGAGCATCAAGAAGAGCAAGACCACGGACAAGTCCGCCAGCACCAGCAGCGCCCCCGCGGCGGGCAAGGACAAGGCCCTCGCCGCAGCCCTCGGGGACATCGAGAAGGCCTACGGCGTGGGCTCCATCATGCGCCTCGGGGACCAGTCCTCCCTGCTCCAGGGTGTCCAAGGGGTCTCGACCGGTTCCGTGACCCTGGACCTGGCCCTTGGAGGTAAGGGGCTGCCCCGCGGACGCGTGGTCGAGATCTACGGGCCGGAGAGCTCCGGCAAGACCACGCTGACGCTGCACGCCATCGCGAGCGCCCAGAAGGCCGGTGGGATCTGCGCCTTCGTGGACGCGGAGCACGCCCTGGATCCGACCTACGCCCGCCGCCTCGGGGTGAAGCTCGATGACCTCCTGGTCAGCCAGCCCGACACCGGAGAGCAGGCCCTCGAGATCGTCGAGGCCCTCGTGCGCTCCAACGCAGTGGATGTGGTGGTCGTCGACTCCGTGGCTGCCCTGGTCCCGCGAGCGGAGATCGAGGGCGAGATGGGAGACAGCTTTGTGGGTCTCCACGCGCGCCTCATGAGCCAGGGCCTGCGCAAGCTGACCGGCGCCATTTCCAAGTCGAACTGCCTCGTGATCTTCATCAACCAGATCCGCGAGAAGATCGGGGTGATGTTCGGCAGCCCAGAGACGACCACCGGGGGGCGCGCCCTCAAGTTCTACAGCTCTGTGCGCCTGGACATTCGGCGCATTGGTCAGCTCAAGGCCGGCGATGAGGTCGTGGGCAACCGCACCAAGGTCACGGTGGTCAAGAACAAGATGGCGCCTCCCTTCCGCAAGGTGGAGTTCGACATCATCTACAACCACGGCATCAGCAAAGAGGGTGAGCTCGTGGACCTGGGGATGAAGGCCGGCATCGTCCTCAAGAGCGGAACCTGGTTCAGCATGAAGCACCCCTCGGACGGAGAGATCCGCCTGGGGCAAGGCCTGGAGAAGACCCGCGCGTTCCTCGCAGACAACCCGGACCTGGCCGGAGTCATCGAGGCCGCGATCTTCGAGAAGTGGGCCCCCAAGCCCGACGGAGCGCCGCAGGACGCGCAAGAGGCCGAGGAGCCGGAAGAAGCCGAGGCCTGAGGCCCAGTGCCTCAGGAGCCCAGAGACCCAGGAGCCCGTGGGGTCGCCTTCAAGCGGCACCGCCGGCTCCGGGGCACCCCTGAATGCTGCACGCAGTCAGGAGGCGGCGGTTCGAGCGTCGCCGCGCGCCAGCCGGGGCGACTCTCCTGAGGGCCCGGGTTCTGGTCCTCCGACGGGCGAGCTGGAAGGCCTGCGACCCCGCGGTATCGGGGTCCTTCTGGGAGGCTCCGCGAGGCCGGCCCCGAACCTGAAGGGTCATCATCGCGGCGCCCTGAGGGGGCGGCCCCTGACCGGTCGAGCGGTGCGGCGGTGGCGAACGCCCGCAGAGGGGGGGCCTGCCCGTCTTCGAGAGCATGGGGCTCCGCGCGTGCCTGGGCCCGTGGGCGGGCCTATCCTGTCGCCCCGCCGGTCCTGTTCCGGCCGCCCGCCATGGCTCTCTCCGACACCAGCTCCCGCGCCGTTCGACGCGCCTTCCTCGAGTTCTTCGCCGAGCGCGAGCACCGCGTGGTGCCCTCGGCTCCGGTCTTTCCCCAGGACGACCCGACCCTGCTCTTCACCAATGCGGGGATGAACCAGTTCAAGGATGTCTTCCTGGGCACGGGCTCGCGCGACTACCGGCGCGCGGCGGACACCCAGAAGTGCATCCGGGTGCAGGGCAAGCACAACGACCTCGAGGAGGTTGGGGTGGACACCTACCACCACACCTTCTTCGAGATGCTCGGGAACTGGTCCTTTGGGGACTACTTCAAGGAGGAGGCGATCACCTGGGCCTGGACGCTGCTGACCGAGGTCTTCGAGCTCCCCAAGGAGCGCCTGTGGGTGACCGTCTTCGCCGGTGACGAGGGCGACGGCCTGGGTCCGGACGAGGAGGCCGAGCGGCTCTGGCGCGAGAACACCGACATCGATCCCAGCCATGTGCTGCGCTTCGACCGTCGGGACAACTTCTGGGAGATGGGGGAGACGGGGCCCTGCGGCCCCTGCACCGAGATCCACCTCGATCGAGGGGGGCCGGACTCCGACCCGACGGATGGCGCCAACCCCGAGATCGGGGTGAACGCCGGGAACGAGCGCTTCATCGAGCTGTGGAACCTCGTGTTCATGCAGTTCAACCGACAGGACGACGGCACCCTCGTGGAGCTCCCGGCCAAGAGCGTGGACACCGGCATGGGCTTCGAGCGCGTGCTCGGCGTGCTCCAGGGGAAGCACTCGAACTACGACACGGACCTCTTCCAGCCCCTGTTCCGCGCCCTCGAGGAGCTGTGCGAGCATCGCTACGGAGCGGGAAGCAGCGCGGTCGACATTGCGATGCGGGTCTGCGCGGACCATGTCCGCGCGGTGACGAGCGCGCTCTCCGACGGCGCCCTCCCCTCCAACGAGGGGCGCGGCTATGTGCTGCGGCGCCTGATTCGCCGGGCCAGCCGCTACGGGCTGCAGACCCTCGGCCTCGAAGAGCCTTTCCTCTACCGCCTCGTTCCCGTCGTGGCCGAGGTCCTGGGGGAGGCCTTCCCCGAGATGGCGCAGCGGCTCGATCACGCCACCCTGGTCGTGCGCAGCGAGGAGGAGAGCTTCCGCAAGACCCTCGAGCGGGGCCTGGTCCAGTTCGAGCGCCTGACGAAGAGCCTGGAAAAGGGGGCGCGGCTCGACGGGCGTGAGGCCTATGAGCTGTATGCGACCTTTGGGTTCCCGCAGGACCTGGTTGAGCTGTTGGCCCGCGAGCGCGAGCTCAGCCTCGATGCGGAGGGCTGGGAGGCCGCACGGGCTGCCCACTCGGAGGTCAGCCGCTCCGAGGGATCCTTCAAGCAGCTTGTCTCCCCCGAGGAGCTCTCCAGCCTGCGCCCGACCCGGGGGCTCTACCACGGCGAGGGCGCGGAGGGACTGCTGGCGGAGACCGCCGTGCAGAGGCTCCTGGAGGATCGAGGGCGCGGTCCGCGCCTCGTGCTCGAGGCGAGCCCCTTCTACGCCGAGGGCGGTGGCCAAGTGGGGGACCAGGGGATCATCGAGGCCCTGGACGGCTCCTTCCGCTTCACCGTGGAGGACACCCAGCGAGTGGGAGAGGTCGTGGTGCACCTCGGAGCCCTCGAGGGATCCGTCAGCCAGGGGGCGCGCTGTCGAGCCTCCGTGGATGCGGTGCGCCGGAGCGCGGTGCGCGCGAACCACACGGCGACCCACCTGCTGCACAAGGCGCTGCGCGAGGTGCTCGGTGAGCATGTGACGCAGCAGGGCTCCTATGTCGGCCCCGACCGCCTGCGCTTCGACTTCAGCCACCCCAAGGGCCTGACCCCCGAACAGCAGTCCGAGGTCGAGCGGCGCGTCAATGCGGCGGTCCTTGGGAACCACGGCGTCACGGCCACCGAGGAGTCCTTCCAGGCTGCGACCGAGCGCGGCGTGATGGCCCTGTTCGGCGAGAAGTACGGGGACCAGGTTCGCGTGGTGGATGTGGGAGGCTGGAGCATGGAGCTCTGCGGCGGCACCCATGTGCAGCGCAGCGGGGATATCGGGCCCTTCGTGGTCCTCTCGGAGAAGGCCATTCAGGCCGGGGTCCGCCGCATCGAGGCCGTGACCGCCCAGACCGCGCTGGAGCACTTCTCCGCGCAGCGCTCGCTGCTCACGGACCTCTCGCAGCTCCTGAAGGTCAAGAACTCTGACCTGCCCGAGCGCGTTGCCGGCCTCCAGGCCGAGGTCAAGGAGGCCCGCATGGCCGCCAAGCAGGCGGCCCGTGCCGATGCCGGAGCGGCCTTCGAGGCGCTCAAGGGGGAGCTCTCGGTCACGGCCGGGGTCCTGAGCGGGGTCAGCCGTATCCCCGGCGCCGACGCCGAGGCCCTGAGGGACCTCTCCACCCGAGTGAAGGCCCTCGGACCGGACCACGCGGTGGTCCTGCTGGGGGACGACGAGGGCAAGGTGCCCTTCCTGGTGCTCTGCGGGGGAGCGGCCCTGGAGCGCGGCCTCAAGGCCGGGGACCTGGCGCGGGGCCTCGCCAAGCACCTGGGCGGAGGTGGGGGCGGCAAGCCCGAGGCGGCACAGGGTCAGGGACTGAACGCCCAGGCCCTCGAGCCCGCGGTCGCTGCCGCCCGGGAGGCCATCGCAGCTGCCCTGGCCTGAGGGCCGGGGCTTCGCCGCCTCCTTGTGCGCCGCCCCGCGAGGCGGCCCTGGCCCCCTCGGAGGCGCATTGACGCCCCCCCCAGCGGTCGCTACGCTGCTGCGCTGCTCCTGGGGAGAGGATCTCTCCAGGAGCCCCACGAGACCCCTCGACGCCATGCCGCACCCCAAGCGCCGCACCTCCAAGGCCCGCAAGGGCATCCGCCGCTCCCACCTCGGGACGACCCCGGAGGCCCTTCAGCGTGATCCCCGTTCGGGCGCGCTGACCCGTCCGCACCGCATCAACGAGAAGGAGTCGACCCACTACGGCTTCAAGAAGGGCGGTCAGGAAGGGTTCCAGGTCTTCGAGCGCGAAGACTTCTGATCGGGCGGCCCCTTGACCACCGCGCGCATCGCCCTCGACGTGATGGGCGGGGACCACGCCCCGCGCGCGGTCCTCGAGGGTGCCCTCATGGCCCTCGATTCGTTCGAGCCCGTCACGCCGGAGCGCCTCCTGCTGGTGGGCCCCGAGGAGTTGATCCGGGAGCAGTGGAGCGCGCTCGGCGGCTCACCTGAGGTGGGCTTCCTCGACGCCCCTGAGACGATCGGGATGGGGGAAAAGCCGGCGGTTGCTCTGCGCGCCAAGCCCAACGCCTCCATCCCTGTGGCCATGGGAGCAGTGAAGGCCGGTGCGGCCGGTGCCGTGGTCTCCATGGGGAACACGGGCGCCATGGTGGGCGCCGCTACGATGATCCTGCGCACGCTGCCAGGGGTGCGCAGGCCGGGCATCGCGGTCACGATCGGGTTCACCCCCAGCCCAATCACCGTGGTCGACATGGGAGCGAACACCGCCCCGCGAGCGACGGACCTGGTGGAGTACGCCGTCATGGCCAGCGCGTTCCAGGCCGCGGTCCTGGGCATGCCCGAGCCTCGCGTGGGACTGCTCAACATCGGCGAGGAGGACGAGAAGGGGACCGCCCTGACCAAGGAGGCGCGCGCCCTGCTGGCCGAGGCTCCCATCTCCTTCATCGGGAATGTGGAGCCCAGCGAGCTCTTCCAGGGCAAGACCGATGTCCTCGTCACGGACGGCTTCACCGGAAATGTGGTCCTCAAGCTGGTCGAGGGCTTCTCTGAGTTCTTGATCCCGCGAGTGATGGGCGCCGCGGCGGAGCATGGAACGCCCGTGGCCCCGGAGGCCATCGGCGGCCTCGTCCAGAGCATGAGCTACTCGGCCTATGGCGGAGCGCTCCTCCTCGGGGTCAACGGAGTCGTCATCATCGGCCACGGTCGCTCGGACGCGACGGCCGTATCGAACGCGGTCCGCGTGGCGGCCCAGACCCTCGATGGCGGGGTCAATGAGCGGGTGGTTGCGGCACTCGCGGCCGGCGGAGCCTGAGCCCGTCTCCACGCCGCTCGAGCCGTCGCACCGCCGGCCCCCCCCAGGATGCTGGGATTCGCGCGGTGCACCTCGCTAGACTCCCGGGAGCCCCCCCTCCGCCATGACGCAGCTCCACCCCGTCGGGATCGCCGGCACTGGCCTCTGCGTGCCCTCGCGGCGCGTGACGAACGATGACCTCGCGAAGGTCATGGACACCAACGACGAGTGGATCACCCAGCGCACGGGGATCCGCGAGCGCCGCTGGATCGAGGATGACCGAAACTGCTCGGACCTCGCCACGGATGCGGCCCGCCAGGCCCTGGAGGCCTCCGGCCTGGGCCCCGAGGACCTCGACATGATCGTCCTCGGCACCGTGAGCGGCGACTGCGTCTTCCCCAGCGTGGCCTGCCAGGTCCAGGAGAACCTCGGCGCCAAGAACGCCGCGGCGTTCGATGTCAACGCCGCCTGCACGGGCTTCCTGACCGCGCTCCACACGGCGCAGGCGTTCATTGCCTCGGGCACCGCCCGCAATGTTCTGGCCATCGGCACCGAGGCTCTCTCTCGGATCGTCGACAAGACGGACCGCGGCTCCGCCATCATCTTCGGGGACGGCGCGGGCGCAGCGGTCCTGAGGCGCCACGAGGACTGCGGCCGGGGTGAGATCCTGAAGACCCACCTCGGGTCCGACGGCTCGGGACACGACCTCATCATCCTCCCGATGGGCGGAAGCGCGCACTTCCACAACATGCCCAGCTACGACCCCTCGAAGCATTTCATTCAGCTCAAGGGTCGCGAGGTCTACCGCTTCGCCGTCAACAAGATGGCGGAGATGATTCGCTGGGCCATGGACGGCCTGGATCCGGACGAGGTGTGTTGCATCGTTCCTCACCAGGTCAACCAGCGCATCATCGAGGGGGCCCTCGAGCGCCTGGATGTGGACGAGGAGAAGGTCGTGGTCAACATCGACCGCTACGGCAACACCTCTGCCGGCTCCGTGCCCATCGCGCTGCACGAGGCGAACGAGCGCGGCCTGCTCATTCCCGGCAAGTACGTCGTCCTCGTGGCCTTTGGCGCCGGCCTCAACTGGGGCGCAACCCTGATCCGCTGGTAGGCCCGCACGCCGCCAGCGCCAAGAACGCTCGACCATGAGTGAAGCACTCCTCTTCCCGGGCCAAGGGGCCCAGTACGCAGGCATGGGGCAGGACTGGGCCGAGGCCCATCCCGCCGCGCGCCGCACCCTCGACCAGGCGAACGAGGCTCTGGGATTCTCGCTGACCGACGCCATGTGGGGCCCGGAGCCCTCCGTGGACCGCACCGATGTGGCCCAGCCGGCGATCCTCGCCGTCAGCGCAGCGGTGGTGGCCGTCCTCGAGGCGGACCACGGGCTGGTGCGCTCGGACGCCCCGCTGGCCGCGGGTCTCTCCCTGGGGGAGTACACGGCGCTGTGGTTCGCTGGGGCGCTGGAGCTCGGCGATGCCCTGCGCCTCGTGCGCCTGCGCGGGGAGGCCATGCAGGACGCCAGCGAGGCCTGCCCGAGCAGCATGGTCAGCCTCATGGGGGCCACCGAGGAGTCGGCCACGGCCCTGGCTCAGCTCGGCGCGGCTCACGGGATCTGCCAGGTGGCCAACCTGAACAGCCCCAGCCAGATCATCGTGTCCGGGGAGCTCGCGGCCCTGGACGCTGTCGAGGCGGCCGCCAAGGACCACGGGATCCGGCGTGCCGTGAGGCTCTCCGTTGCGGGGGCCTTCCACAGCGAGGTCATGCGGCCGGCCGCCGAGCGGCTGGCTCAGGCCCTGGCCAGCGTCGAGGTCCGCACCCCCTCGGTCCCCGTGCTCAGCAATGTCACGGCGGCCCCGGTGGGGGGCCCCGACGAGATCCGCGACCTGCTCGCCCGCCAGCTCACGGCCCCCGTGCTCTGGGAGCGCTCCATGCGCGCCGCGGGGGAGCGGGGGATCAAGACGTTCCTGGAGCCCGGGCCCGGCAAGGTCCTGGCCGGCCTCATGCGCAAGATCGACCCCGAGGCCGTCGTTCGCTCGGCCGCCACCCCCGCGGATCTTTCGGCATGACCTGCGCCTCGCTCCGGGCCTAAGATGCGCGCCGGAGCGGAGGCCTCGGCACCCGACACCCCACCGTCCCCTTCGGACCCACTCCCAGCTCCCCCGATGGACTCCTCCAGCCCCCGGCCCCTCGAAGGAAAGCGCGCCCTCGTGACCGGCGCCAGCCGCGGCATCGGCCGCGCGATCGCCGAGGCGCTCGCCACGCAGGGCGCGGTCGTGGCCTGCGTGGCCACCAGCGTCGACTCGGCGCGCCCCGCCTCGGAGGCCTGTGCGGCCCTAACCGCGGGAGCCTCGGCCCACGGGGTGGATGTCTCCGACACGGCCGCCGTGCAGGCGCTTGTGAAGGAGATCACCCAGGCCGGCGGGCTCGACATCCTCGTCAACAATGCCGGGATCACCCGCGACGGGATCCTGATGCGCATGGCGGAGGACGACTTCGACCGAGTGGTCGCCGTCAACCTCAAGGGCGTCTTCAACTTCACCCAGGCCGCGACCCGCGCCCTGATGAAGGCCAGCGGCCGGATCATCAATGTCTCCTCGGTGGTCGGAGTCATCGGCAACGCGGGCCAGGCCAACTATGCGGCTTCCAAGGCCGGCGTCCTCGGCTTCACGCGGTCCGTGGCCAAGGAGCTGGCCGGTCGGGGCGTGACCGCCAACGCCATCGCCCCTGGGTTCATCGAGACCGACATGACCGCGGCCCTCAACGAGCAGCAGCGCGCCGACCTCCTGAGCGGGATCCCCCTCGGTCGCATCGGCACCGCGGAGGAGATCTCCGCCCTCGTCACCTTCCTGGCCGGCCCCGCCGGCGGGTACATCACCGGGCAGACCCTGATCGTGGACGGAGGCCTCTCCCTCTAGTCAGACTGCCCAAGGCTCCCCCGCCGGCCTTCCCCCGAGGCGGACCCCTATCCCCCCT
>JADHNZ010000097.1 GCA_016779225.1 Planctomycetota bacterium | reverse complement strand
GTCCTCGTGGCGCACGCGCCAGATGCGGCCGAGGGCGTGGGGCTCGACGAGCCCGCGCTCCTCCGCCTGGCGGCGGAGGAAGGTCGTCAGGAACAGGCGGTGCTGGATCAGGCCCCGGGCGAAGTCGGCCACATAGAGGGCGCCGTCAGGGCCGTTGGCCAGGGCCACGGGCCGGAAGCGCTCGTCCGTGGAGGTCAGCAGCTCGATCCCGGGCAGGGGCCGCACGGCCTCCAGCTCGACGGGATCCCTCTGCTGGAGCGTGAAGCGCGACAGCAGGTTGCCCGTGGGCTCGCAGACGACGGCCGAGCCCTTGAGCTCCGGGCCCAGAGCGTCGCCCAGCACGATCGCCGGCGAGCACGCGCCGGTGTTCACGCGCAGGGTGTAGTCGTCGCGCAGGGTGTTGGGCTGGTAGCCGCGGTTCACGCCCGGGTTGATACGCGAGGGCCACACGCTCTTGTCGCGCACATAGCCCCGGTTCGCGCCGGAGGCCGTTCCGTGGTTCGGGTTGCGAACCGTGTAGTGGCTCGGGAACGGGTCCCCACGCAGTGGATCGGGGTTGGTGTTGTAGAAGGCGCGCCCCCACGCGTCGAAGGCCACGCCCCACTGGCCTCCGCCGGCGGTGACGCCGCGCACCAGGCGGTCTCCCTCCCAGCGATAGCGCGCGTTCGACTTCGCGCAGCGGAACCAGTTGTCGAGGCCGTAGACGAGACCGTTGATCGCGTGCTCTGGGTTCGCGATCCCGTTCATGCCGGTCTCGAGCACCTCGACCTCGTCGGCCACGCCGTCGTCGTCGGTGTCCTGGGCGAACATCAGCACGGGGGGCGTGATGACCAGCAGGCCGCCGCGGGTGGGCTGGATCGCGCGCGGCAGGACGAGGTCGGTCAGGAAGTCGTGGCGGACATCCATCTTCCCGTCGCCGTCCGTGTCCTCGAGCCAGGCCACGCACCCAATGGGCTCGGCCTCGCCGTTCGCGTCCGCATCGCGCATGTAGCCGCGCATCTCGCAGACCCACAGCCGGCCCCGCTCATCGAAGACGATCTGCACCGGGTCCACGACGAGGGGCTCCTCGGCCACGAGCTCCGCCACCAGGCCAGGCTCCAGCGCGAAGGTCTCGCGCTGGGCGGCGGGGCCGAGGATGGGCGCCGGCGGGACGATCAGGTCCTCGGGCAGGGGCGCCTGCACCTCGCCCTTGCGGTCGCCGTTCTGGGCGAGAGCGGGCCCAGCGAGCAGGCCGAGGGCAACGAGGGGAGCGATGGGGAGCTGCACGCGCATGGGACTTCCCTCATCATGGGTCATCGCGGGGGTGGCGCAAGGAGACCGCGCGCATCGGGCAGTCCGCCGCCGATGCAGCCGCGGCTCACCGGCCCTGGAGGGCGTGCGACCCTGCGCCGCGCCCCGATCCGAGCCGCGGGGGCGGGGGCGTGCTCAGGACAGGCCCTCGTCCGCGGCGAGCGCGTCGATGCGCCGCGCGAGCACGAAGTCCGGCAGGGCCAGGCCTCCGACCGCATGGGTCCAGCAGACCACCTCGACCTGGCGGTAGTCGTGGAGGCGCAGGTCCGGGTGATGGTCCAGCTCCTCCGCCAGCATCGCCACGCGGTTGAGCCAGCGCAGCGCCGCGCGGAAGTCCGCGAGCTCGAAGGAGCGCACGAGGGTCTCGTCCCGACGCGACCACGAGGGCAGCTGGGCGAGGTAGGCCTGCGCCAGCGACTCCTCGAGCGGGGGATCTCCGGCCCTGCACGGTGCGCAGCGCTCGGGAATGCGTGCCTCGGGCGCGCCGCTCATGCGCCCGTCCCCTCGAGCCCGAGCTCCGCGGCGTGCGGGCGGAGGGCCTCGATCACGAAGGTGATGTGCTCGTCCAGCTCGACGCCCAGGAGCTCCGCGCCGGCGCGCACCTCGGGGCGCTCGACCTTGGCGGCGAAGCGCTTGTCCTTGAGGCGCTTCTTGACGCTCTTCGCGGTGAGGTCCGCGATGCCGTTGGGGCGCAGGAGGCAGCAGGCGCCGATGAAGCCCGTCAGCTCATCGCAGGCGAGGAGCGCCTTGTCCAGCACCGTCTCATAGGCCACTCCCCAGCCCGTGTAGTGGGCGCTGATGGCGTGGGCCACCTCCTCCTCGCCGCGCTCGCGCAGCCACGCGACGATGCGACTGGGGTGCTCCTCGGGCCAGGTCTCGTAGTCCGCGTCATGCAGCAGGCCCGCGAGGCCGAAGCGCTCGCGATCGGTCTCCCCGGCCCCATAGCGGTCGGCCGCGGCGCGCATGACCAGCTCCACGCTGCGCGCATGCCGTCGCAGGGCCTCCCCAGGGGTCCACTCGCAAAGCAGCTCCCAGGCCTCCTCACGGCTCAGCATCAGGCCCCTCCGACGGGGGTGAGCCAGCCGCGGTCGTCCTGCCCCGTGACGGCGCGCCGGAACGCCACCTGCAGCGATCGCGTCACGGGGCCGGGCTCGCCGCTGCCGACCGGGATGCGGTCGACCGAGCGGACGGGGGTGATCTCCGCGGCGGTCCCCACCAGGAAGACCTCGCTCGCGAAGGTCAGCATCTCGCGCGCGATACGCTGCTCGACGAGTTCGAGGCCCAGCTCCCGCGCCAGCTGCATGACGAGGCCGCGCGTGATCCCGGGCAGGATCGAGTCACCGAGCGGCGGCGTGATCAGGCGGCCGTCGAGCTCGAGGAAGAGGTTCGCGCCGCTGCCCTCGCTCACATAGCCGTTCACATCCAGCACGATGCCGTCGTGGAAGCCGTTCTGCTTGGCCTCGACCAGCACGAGCTGGCTGTTCAGGTAGTTGCCCGCGGCCTTGGCCATGGCGGGGTGCGTCCCCGGGGCCATGCGGCGCCACGAGCTCACACACACATCGATGCCCTCCTCCTTCGCACCGGCGTGGTGGGCGCCCGCCCACTCCCAGGTCGCCACGGTGACATGGACCGCGGAGGTCAGCGGCGAGACCCCGAGCGGGCCCTCGCCCCGGAAGGCGAGCGGCCGGATGTAGCAGGCCGGGTGCCCGTTGCGTCGCACCGTCTCGAGCACGGCGGCGTGCAGGGCCTCGCGCGCGAAGGGCAGCGGGATGTGCACGACGCGACAGGATCTCTCGAGCCGCTCGAGATGCGCATCGAGCTCGAGGACCGCGGGCCCCTGGGGCGTGGCGTAGGCCCGGATGCCCTCGAACACGGCGCTGCCGTAGTGCAGCGCGTGGCTCAGCACATGCACCTGAGCGGCGTCCCAGGGGATCAGCTCGCCATCCATCCAGATCCAGTCGGCCTTCTGCATGGGCGAGAGCTTAGCCATGGAGAGCGCGCGGAGTCGGGCTAGAATGGGGCGTAGGCGGACCGCCCCCCCAGAACCGCCGCTAGGGCACATGCAGACCAACATCATGGACGCACCCCACGGGATGAACCTCGTGGTCCACTGCAAGGACGGCTCGATCGTGATCGGCCGCTTCGACGAGTCGAACGGGTTCGAGGTGCTGATGCACGATGTGGACCTCTTCGACCCGGCCTCCGGAGGCGACGCCGAGCACTGGGTCCGTGAGACGGCCACCTACGGCGTCGATGTGAAGCACCGCGACTGGCGCTTCCCCTCGAGCGAGGTCCAGGGCTGGGTCTCTCTGGGCAAGATCGAGAAGCTCGCCTGAGGGCGCTCGGCCGCCTCGGCGCTCTGCGCATAGGCCTTCGCCAGCAGGCGGGCCTCATGAACGCGCCCTGTGCGCTCGGCCGCGACTCCCAGCGGCGCCACTCCCCGGATCAGTGGTCGACGAACAGGCCGACGCCGGTCACGCCCTCGGCCTCGCCGCTGGACTCGATGCACCGGTGCACGACGGTGCTGTCGTCTCCGATGCCCTGGCCCGCGCCCTCGGGATAGACATCGGCCGTCCCTCCCGTGTCGAGGAAGACGGCGAGGCTCGCCGCCCCGCGTCCGAGGTCTGAGGGGTGCCCAGCGTGGCCAAAGGCCACGCCGCCCGCTCGCTCATAGGTGTCGACCCCGCTGCGATCCTCGAAGCCCGCGATCGAGGTGATCGTGCTGCCCCCAAGGCAGATGCCTCCGCCCACATAGTGGTCGTCTCCAGCACCGTCGGCGAGGAACGACAGGGTCAGGTCCCAGTTGCCCGCCAGACCCGCGGTGTGCGGGGCCTCCCAGCGGTCGTCTCCCTCGTCGTCGAGCACGACCCCGACCCCGAAGTGCGCACCCGTGGCCGCGCCGTAGCGGTTGGCGCGCACCACATCGTCTCCCCCCTGGTCGCGCACGATCCCGACGCCGAAGAAGTAGCCCATCCCAAAGCCGAACTCGCCGACCTCCGAGACATCGTCGCCTCCGCCATCGAGCATCAGCCCCCAGCCCCCCGCCCGCTGGGGCAGCTCGAGGTCGAGCATGCGCAGGCCAAGGCCCGCGCCCATGGAGCACGCGTGGAACTCACCCTCGGTGCCATAGGTGGAGGGATAGGTTCCGAGCGCCCTGCGCTGGTCGCTCCCCGCACCGTCCACGAGCAGCCCCACCGCGCCCGGCCCGCCGAACCCCAGGGAGCACAGCGGCGCCGCCATGCGGTCGTCCCCCGCGCGATCCAGACAGAGCCCTACTCCGAAGAGGCCCGAGCCCAGGGCGAAGGCGTCTCCCTCGTAGGTGTCGTCCCCGGCCAGGTCCACCAGGGCCCCGACGCCCAGCGCCGCAGCCCCCAGACCACCCCGCCCGCAGCGGTAGGTGTCGTCCCCTGCCCAGTCCACCACGATCGAGACCCCACACCGCGCGGCCGCCACGCCGGGCTCCTCCGCGCTGCCGTACTCGTCATTGCCCGCCTGATCCACGACCAGGTTGAGCGGCGTCCGCGCCGAGGTGCGCGTGGCCTGCGCCGCGTACCGGTCGTCCCCACCAAGGTCGAGGATGTAGGCCGCCTCCAGGTCATAGACATTGGGGCCCTTGCCACCCACGAGGACCCAGCCCAGGTCCGTCCGCGCGGCCAGCAGCAGCTCTCCCTCAACGCCCTCAGGCACCTCCTCCACGGGGCCGGCACTGAGCAGGTTGGCCAGGCTCGCCGTGGCGTAGGGCGTGGACCAGTGCAGGGCCCCGCAGGCGGCCTCGAGCAGCCCCGCCAGCTGCACTTCAGCCGCATCGGCCGTGGTCGCCCGATGCTGCTCCTCGCCATGGGCGTAGACCGTGCGCGTGAGCGTGTCCTGCAGCGCGGCGAGGCCCTCGATGCGCGCCGCACGCGTGGCCTCGTCCCCCAGGGCGCCGACCACCAGAGCGTGCAGGTGCGGCAGGTGAACGAAGGGATCGATGTCGGGCTCGGTCCCGCCGGTGGGCAGGGGAGAGCCAAGCCCGAGCAGATCCGCCGCCTCCACTAGGATGCGGTCCCAGGAGCCTCGCTTGCCGTGGC
>JADHNZ010000044.1 GCA_016779225.1 Planctomycetota bacterium | reverse complement strand
AGCTGGCCGGCCTCCGAGAGGGGCCCGAGCTCCCAGGTGACCTCGGACCAGGGCGCCAGCCAGGCGAAGCTCGGGCTCCAGCTCGACAGGCCCGCGGCGATGCGCGGGCCGAAGGTCAGGGCCGAGGCCGCGAGGGCGGAGCTCACCATGGCGACGATCTCGGTCGTGGCACGGACGCGCCACCACAGCCACCGCAGGATGTAGACCGGCCCCACGCCCGACAGGAAGGCGAGGAAGAAGGTGTACAGGTCGCTGATGCGGTCGTTCGCCCACGCGAGCCCCGCGCCGAGGGCCAGGGCCGCCACCGAGGCGAGGCGCGCGACGAGCACATAGTGCCGGTCGGCCGCGTTCTTGCGGAAGAAGCGCCGGTAGAGGTCGTTCACGAAGAACGAGGCCGCGAGGTTGGTGTGCGTGTCCACCGTGCTCATGAACGCAGCCAGGAGCGAGGCGACCAGGATCCCCAGCATCCAGGGATTGGTGAGGTAGCGCCGCGCCATCGTCACATAGGCCGCCTCGGGGTCCGAGGCGGCGAGGACGGTGCCCGCCTGGACCGCGTCGCCGGCGCTCACCTTGGCCTGGCTCGGGCGCCAGTCCTCGGCCGCGCCCTCGACCCCGAAGAGATCCACCTCGATGGGCTGGAAGTCCGGGCCGGGGCTGACCTTGGCGCGGCCGATCTCTAGGTCGATGTCGACGACCTTGCCCTCGATGGGGGAGACGGCCTCCAGGGGCGGCAGCACCACCAGGGAGCAGACCGCGACCAGGATCCACGGCCAGGGGCGTAGGGCGTAGTGCGCGAGGTTGTACCAGAGGCTGCCGAGGAGGCCGTCCTTCTCCGTGCGCGCCGCGCTGATGCGCTGCACCGCGTGGCCGCCGCCGTCCACCTGGTCGGTCGCCCACCACTGGACGCCGAGGAATACGCACGCCGTCACGAGGGGCACGGTCCAGAAGCTGCCATCCATCCACGAGCCGGGGCCCGCGGGCGGGAAGAAGGCGAGCTGCTCGGGGCGGATGACCCCTGTGGCGAGGGAGTCCTGGATCGCCTCGACTCCGCCCACTCCGTTCCAGACCGCGATGGCGAGCGCGATCGACCCCACCATGGCCATCACGAACTGCACCACATCCGTGACCACCACGGCCCAGAAGCCGGCCATGGTCGAGTACGCCAGGGCCAGGACGCTCGCGAGGGTCACGGCCACGACCTTGTCGGCCTCGAAGAGCGCGCCCAGGATCTTGGCCGCGGCGAGGATCACCCAGCACAGGATGATCGTGTTGGTCAGGCCGGCCTGGAACACGCCCTGCACGAAGCGCAGCAGCTTGGCGTCGCCGCCGCCATAGCGCAGCTCGGCGAGCTCGGCCGTGGTCATGACCTTCCCGCGGCGCCAATAGCGCGCGAAGAGGAAGGTGGTGAGCATCCCGCCACCGGCCAGGCACCACCACTGCCAGTTCTGCCAGATCCCGCTCTCTCGCACCCACCCGGTGATCACGAGCGGCGTGTCGCTGGCGAAGGTCGTGGCGACCATCGAGGTGCCCACCGCCCACCAGGGCAGCCTGCGCCCGGAGAGGAAGAACTCCTCCACGCTCCCGCCCGCCTTACGCGCCAGGACCGCACCGACCGCAAGGGCCAGGACCACATACAGCCCGGCCACGATCCAGACTTCGTTGGGGACGCCCATGGGAGGCACCGTACCGACCGGCGCGGCGCGGCGCAGCATCCCAGGGCGCGTCCGGCGGCGTGCCAACGGCCCGCCTCCTCCGCCCGGATCCCGGCGTCGCTGCGTCCAGTCCACCGGGCCCTGCGAATCCCTGGGCACAAGCATGCAGTTCCAGCGCACCTGCTCCCTGCCCGTCCCGGCCCGCGAGGCCATGGCGTGGCACGCCCGGCCCCGGGCGTTCGACCGGCTCCTGCCGCAGTGGGAGTCCGTGGAGGTGGACGGCCCCGCGCGGGGTCTCGAGCTGGGACAGGAGATCCTGATCCGCATCCAGCAGGGTCCCCTGCGCCTTGGCTGGCTGGCGCGCATCGCAGAGCTGGACCCCGAGCGCGGCTTCGTGGACGAGCAGGTCCGCGGCCCCTTCGCCCGCTGGAGCCACCGGCACAGCTTCGAGCCCACAGGCGACGGGAGCACCTGCCGCCTGACCGACGCCATCGACTTCGCCCCGCCGCTCGGCCTCCTTGGCCGGCTCTTCGGCGGCGCCCTGATCCGCTCGAAGCTCGAGCGGATGTTCACCTACCGCCACGCCATCACCCGGCATGACCTGGGGATCCTGGCGGCCCACCCCAAGCAGAAACCCATGCGCATCCTCGTCTCCGGCTCGACCGGCCTCGTCGGCAAGCCCCTTGTCTCCTTCCTCAGCGCCGCCGGCCACGAGGTCGTGCGCCTCGTCCGCTCCGCGCCCAAGGGGGCGGGGGAGCTCCAGTGGGATCCGGCCGCAGGCACGATCGACGCCGCCGCCCTTGAGGGCTTCGACGGCGTCGTCCATCTCGCCGGCGAGAACATCGCCGCCGGCCGCTGGACCGCCAAGCAGAAGGCCAAGATCCGCGACTCGCGCGTGGACGGCACCGGCCTCCTGGCCAAGGCCCTGGCCTCGTGCACCAACAAGCCGGGCGTGTTCGTCCAGGCCTCTGCGGTGGGCTGGTACGGCAACCGTGGGGACGAGGTGCTCACCGAGGACAGCCAGCCCGGCACCGGCTTTCTGCCCGACACCTGTCAGGCCTGGGAGGCCGCAGCCCAACCCCTCCGCGACGCCGGCGTCCGCACGGTCGCGCTGCGTCTCGGGGTTGTCCTGAGCGCCCGCGGCGGCGCCCTCGCCAAGATGCTGCTGCCCTTCCAGCTGGGCGCCGGAGGCGTCATCGGCAGCGGCAAGCAGTGGATGAGTTGGGTCGCCCTCGACGATGTGGTGGCCGCCTTCCACCACGCCCTAGTCACCGAGTCCCTCGAGGGCCCGGCGAACCTGGTCGCTCCCGCGGCCGCCACGAACCGCGAGTACACCAAGGCCCTCGGCCGCGTCCTCAAGCGCCCGACCATCGCGCCCCTGCCGGGCTTCATCGCCAAGCTCGCCTTCGGCGAGATGGCCGAAGACCTCCTCCTCGGCGGCCAGCGCGTCCGCCCGGATGCCCTGCTGGACTCCGGCTTCCGCTTCACCTGGCCCGAGGTCGAGGGCGCCCTGCGTCATGCCCTGGGCCGGGAGCAGTCCCAGCCAGTGGGCGCGCACGCCTGAGGAGGGCGGCGGCGGGCCGGCACTCCGGGGTAGGACCCTTGGCTGGGTGCTCCTCGTTGGGCACTCTGCTCCCATGAAGGAACGGGGCACGAGCGGGGTACGGGTTCGGCGCGGCCTCCACGGGTGGCGGAGTCGTGCGTTGGTCGCGGCCCTGGCCTGCCTGACGCCCAGCTGTGTCCTGACGCTGGACCCGGTCGGCGCTCCGGCCGTGCAGCGCCCGACCTTCTCGAGCTCGACCGCTACGACCCCGCACGAGGGCCTGTCGCTCGAGATGGGTGCTGACCTGGGGCCCAGCGCGCGGCTGGGGGTCCCGACCACCTTTCGGTGGGGTGCGGGCCCAGACACCGAGCTGACCCTTGGTGGGCTCCTTCACCAGCGTGCCGCCGATGGTGCCTCTGGGATGGGCGACCTGGAGGTGGGCACCCGCCACCGCCTGCGGGCTCCCGACGAGGACACACCCGGATGGGCCTGGGGCTGGCTGGCGCGGCTGCCCGTCGCCTCCACGAGCAGTGGCCTCGGATCGGGGGAGGTGGACTTCCAGTTCAGCCTCTCCCGTGACCACCTCCGAGGCGTGTCCACCGTGACCTGGTACTACCAGCTGGACTTCCTGGGTGAGCCCGCGGGGGAGGGCACGGACCTCCTGCACCTCGCCTCCTGGACCCTCAGCAGGCCCCTCTCCGGCCCCTGGGGCCTGACGGCCGAGGTCGCTGGTTCCCTCGCCCCCGAGCGGGACCTCTCCGCGGGCTGGCTCCTCCTCTCGACCAATCTCCAGATCGATCCCTGGACCCTCCTCGACATCGGCGTCCGCCTCGGCGTGGACGACGCCGAGGACTGGGCGGCGCTGATCGGCTTCGGCCGGAGCCTCGGGCGGCTGCGGGTTCCCTGAGCGCGATCAGAGGCCTGACCGGCCTACTCCTCGAACAGCGCTGGCTGCTTCGCGGGCTGGTAGCGGGCGACATACGCCTTGACGTTGTACTTCCGCGCCGTGTTGTCGCTCGTCATGTAGCGGACCTTGCCGAACACCGGGCGCTCGGGGCCCCAGGCGCGGTCAAAGCGGCCGAGGACCCACATGATGCCGGCCCATGAATTCGGGTCACGGCCGTCCAGGGCCCAGCGGTTGTTGAGGTGGACCATGACCTCCAGGGCCTCGCGCGGGCTGCGGGTCCAGTGGAGGATCTTCTTGCCCCACAGCATCCGGAGGTAGTTGTGGATGATGCCCTCCTCGCGGAGCTGCATCTGGGCGGCGTTCCACAGGGGATCGTGGGTCTCAGCGCGCTCGAACTGCTCGAGGGTGTAGGTGTGGGGGCGCGGATCGGTGGCGTGCTCCTCGAGGGTGGCGACGGCCCAGGGCGGGAGTTCCTCGTAGGCGCCATAGTTCGGGACATGGTGGCAGAGCACATGTCCGAGCTCGCGCCAGGTGATCAGCTCGTCCAGGAACGACTCTGCCGCTGCCGGCATCCGCCACCAGCCCTCGCGGGAGCCGTTTCCTCCGACCTCTACATCGGCAGGCGACCAACCCACCCTCTGGGCGAGGCGGAAGAGCAGCTCGTGCGGTGAGGCGTGGCCGAAGTGGAACCACGGTGAGAGTCCGCTGGAGGCAAGCACATCCGGCCGGTTGCGCTCGGTGTAGCTGTCGAGGCGCTCGTCGAGGAACTCGACCATCCGGGCGCTGGCCTCCGCCGCTCCGCCGCGCACCTCGACCGGCTCGACGGCCTGGTCGATGGGCAGAGCCTGCGCGAGTGCTCGGGGGTCGGAGAGGTCGGCCGCGGGCCACTGCTTATGGATGCCCTTCGGCATCGCGGGCGCCTTCGGGAGCTTGGCGCCCACGAACGGGTCCGGCTTGGGGAGGTCGCCGAGGTGGCTCGGTAGCTCCTTCTGCAGGAATCTGCGGAACGCGTGCGCCGTTGGGAATGCCCTAGGCGTCGCCTGCAGGGGCATGATCCCGCAGGAGTCGATGGCCTCCATCCTCACGCCGATCTGCGCGGCCACCTTGCGCTGCCAGCGGGGCAGCTCGAGGCAGGGCCAGTGGTCCGTGACCACCAGGCAGGCCCGCTCAGCCCACGCCTCGATCAGGCCGCGCCCCGCGCCGACCTCAGGCTCGGCATACGGGTGGTAGAGCACGGGCTTGTTCGCGAACGCCTCCGCCTGGTGGCGCATGCCCTCCAGCACGAACGCAGAGTGCCGCGCACTGGCCCAGGGGTAGCTCGCCGAGAGCGCCTCCACCACCACGAGGGGCTTCCCCAGGCTGTCGGCTGCCTCGATCGCCCTCTGCAGCCCAAAGTTCCATCCGGGCCGCCGCGCGGCCATCATCCAGTACACCACCCAGTCCCCGTCGGGCCGTCGGGGCTGCTCGTTGCGGGTCAGGATGCGCTGGGGGGGGATCATGGCTGGGCTTGTGTTCGCCGATCAGCCCAGGGTGGATGCCCGTTGCCAGAACGAAGGGTCTGCGCAGGGACCCGAGGGCTCCACGAGGGGCCTGCCAGGGCCTACAAGGGGCCCCATGCCCGACCCCAACCTCATCCTGCGCCGCTCCAAGGACCGAGGCCACGCGAACCACGGGTGGCTGAAGGCGGCCCACACCTTCTCGTTTGCGGGCTACCTCGACCCGAAGTGGATGCACTTCGGGCCCCTGAGGGTCCTGAACCAGGATGTGATCGCGCCGGGGAGGGGGTTCGGAGCGCATCCCCACGACAACATGGAGATCGTCACCTGGGTCCTGTCCGGGTCCCTCCGCCACGAGGACTCCATGGGCAACGGCGCGGTCCTGGGACCGGGCGACCTGCAGGTCATGAGCGCGGGGCGGGGCCTCGTGCACTCCGAGTTCAACGCCTCCGCGGAGGAGCCCTGTCACCTGCTGCAGATGTGGGTGTTTCCACGCGGCAAGGATGGCGACCCCTGGTACCGCGACCGTCATGTGGCGGCGGAGGACCGAGCCGGCCGTCTGTTGCAGGTCGTGGGACCCGAGGGCAGCGGAGCACTCGAGAGCATCGACCAGGACGCCTCCTTCCTTGTCGCGAGCCTGGCGGACGGTGACGAGGTGCAGCACGAAGTGGGTCCGGGGCGAGGGGCCTGGCTGCACCTCGCCACCGGGAGTGCTCGAGTGAACGGCAAGGATCTCAAGTCAGGCGACGCCGTGGGCCTGCGAGGGGGTGGGCGACTGGAGGTCGTGGCGAGCGAGCCAAGCGAGTTGGTGCTCTGGGAGCTGGCCTCCGTGCGCTGAAGGTGGATTCGCTCGGCGCCCGTCGTGAAGCGCCTGCGAGGCCACGAGGGGGCTGGCCTCCGTAAGGCCTTCGCTCGAATGGGTGGGCGAGTGCCCGTTTGGCCCTTTCCCCCTTGGGGTGGGTTCGAGAAGCTTGGGGCATGCTGGTGTCTGCCCTCCTGCTCTCGTCGCCTGCCTTGCTCTCCCAGGAAGCCTATGCCTCCCAGGGGCTGGCTCCGGAGTTCTGGAGTGAGGGAGCCGCGGCGGCCGACCTCGACGGGGATGGTGCGGTGGACCTCAGCTCGGGTCCCTTCTGGTGGGCCGGGCCTGGGTTTGGCGAGCGCTTCCGTTACCGGCCCGGTGAGGCGTTCGACACCAACGGCTACTCGCAGCACTTCTTCTCGTGGAGTGAGGATGTGGATGGGGACGGGGATGTGGACCTCGTCCTGGTTGGATTCCCCGGGCAGGAGGCGCTCTGGTACGAGAACCCTGGCAACCCCCGCGAGGTGGAGGCCTGGCGGAGGCACCTGATTCATCCAGGGGTCGGGAACGAGTCGCCGGCGTTCGAGGACCTCGACGGGGACGGCCGGCGAGAGCTCGTCTTTCACAGCGAGGGGGTGCTGGGGTGGTGCTCCATTCCCGCCGACGAGCCGCGCGGTCCGTGGCCCTTCCACATCATCGACGCGGGGACGGGGCTGCACCACTTCACCCATGGCCTCGGGGTCGGGGATCTCTCGGGGGACGGCCGGGCCGACGTGGTGCTGAACCACGGCTGGTGGGAGCAGCCCGCGGAACTCGGCGGTCCCTGGGCCTTCCATGAGCAGCGGCTCTCGAAGGCCTATGGCGGTGCCCAGATCCTGATTCACGACTGGGATGGCGATGGCGACAACGATGTCGTCACCAGCCTCGCAGCGCACCAGTGGGGGCTCTCGTGGTTCGAGAACGGCGGCGTGGGAAAGGGCGGCCCCCTGAACCTCATCGAGCATCCGATCATGGGGGCGCCGGGCGAGCAGCTCGCGGGAGGGTTCGCGGTCAGCGAGCTGCACGCGCTCGCGACCTGCGACCTGGATGCCGACGGGCGACTCGACTTCGTCACGGGCAAGCGCTTCAAGTCGCACTCCTACAACGAGCCGGGCTCCCGGGGGCCCGCCTGGATCTTTGGCCTGCGCAACACCGGCGACCCCGAGCGCCTCTTCGAGGTCTGGCCGATCCATCCTGACTCGGGGGTCGGGACCCAGGTCTGCGCCACGGACCTCAACGGGGACGGGCACGCAGACTTCGTGACGGGCTCCAAGCGCGGTGTCTTCGTGCACATCCGCAATCCCGACGCACCCGCTCCGCTGCCGCCGGGGCCCGATGCGGACGACCGCTTCCCCGAGGGGGCGCAGCCGCTGCGCACCCGCGACGGCCGCTCCCTCAACACGGACTTCGAGCTGGGCAGCCTGACCAACTGGGCGGCTGAGGGAGACGCCTTCGAGGGGCAGCCAGTCCAGGGAGACACCGTCCGCCCGCGCCGCAGCGACATGCGCAGCGCCCACGCGGGGAGGTATTGGATCGGCGGGTACGAGTTGCTCGAGGACAAGGGCACGGGCACCCTGACCTCCGCGGCATTCGTGGCGGAGTACCGCTGGCTCGCGTTCCTGATTGCCGGCGGCGCGGCGCGGTCGACGCGGATCGAGGTCCTGCATGAGGGCCTCGTCGTCCTCGAGGGGACGGGCCGCGACCACGAGGAGCTGAGGCCCGCGGTTCTGGACCTCGGCCCCTGGGTCGGCGAGGAGCTGCAGCTGCGCCTCGTGGACGAGAACGCAGGGCACTGGGGCCACCTCAACTTCGACCACGCCCGTCTCTACGCCGAGCGCCCCACCTTCCCCGACGGGCTCGAGGTCGTCTGCCAGCGCGATGTGGTCCAGCACGCGGGGCTCTTGCCGGAGGCGGCCGCGCGGGCCATGAGCGTGCCCGAGGGCTTCGCCGTGGACCTCATTGCTTCCGAGCCCGACCTGCACCAGCCGATCGCCCTGGCCGTGGACGATCGCGGCCGCCTCTGGGTCGCCGAGGCGCACAGCTATCCGGTCAAGCGCGGCGAGGGCGCGGGGACGGATCGGATCCTGATCCTCGAGGATGCGGACGGAGACGGCTCCTTCGAGACGCGGACGACCTTCACCGACGGCCTCGACCTCGTGTCCGGGCTCGCGGTGGGGTTCGGCGGCGTGTTCGTGGGCCAGGCGCCCGAGCTGCTCTTCATCCCCGACGCCGATGGGGATGACCGACCGGACGGGCCGCCCGAGGTCCTGCTCGACGGCTGGGGCTATCAGGACACCCACGAGACCCTCAACGCGTTCACCTGGGGCCCCGACGGCTGGCTCTATGGCTGCCACGGGGTGTTCACCTACTCGAATGTCGGCGCGCCGGGGACGCCGGACGAGGACCGGGTGGCGATCGACGCGGGGGTCTGGCGCTATCACCCGACCTTGCGCGCGTTCGAGGTGTTCGCCGAGGGCACCAGCAACCCTTGGGGCGTGGACTTCGACTCGCGGGGGGAGGCCTTCGTCAGCGCCTGCGTGATCCCGCACTTCTACCACCTCGCGCCCGGCGCCCGGTACCAGCGCCAGGCCGGCAGCCACGACGATCCCTTCGTCTTCGCGGACCTGCCGACGATCGCGGACCACCGGCACTTCGTGGGGGAGACGCCCCACGGCGGCAACGGGCGCTCGGACGCGGCGGGTGGAGGGCACGCCCACTGCGGGCTGCTGGTCTACCAGGGCGACGCCTTCCCGAAGGAGTTCCGCGACAGCGCGCTGTTCTTCAATGTGCACGGCAACCGCATGAACCGCGACCTGCTCGTGCCGGACGGGGCGACCTATGTGGCCCAGCACGGAGAGGACCTGCTGCGCGCGAACGACGCCTGGTTCCGGGGGATCTCCGCGCGGACGGGGCCGCACGGGGAGGTGTACCTCATCGACTGGTACGACCAGCAGGCGTGCCACCTCACGGACGCCGCGCGTTGGGACCGGACCAACGGCCGCCTCTACCGGCTGCGGTACGGGGATGTGGTGTCCAGCGGAGTGGACCTCTCCGCCGCAGCGGAGGAGGAGCTCGTGGAGCTGGCCGCGGGCTCGAATGTCTGGCGCGGACGCCGCGCCCGCAGGCTCCTCCAGGAGCGGGGCCTCTCGGAGCCCGCCCGCCTGGCTCTCCAAGCGATCGTCCAGGCGGACCAGGATCCCCAGCGTCGCCTGCATGCCCTGTGGGCCCTGGGCGCAAGCGGAGCGGTGAGCGCAGACCAGCTCGTGCTCGTCCTCGCCATGGACGCCGATCCGACCGTGCGCGGCTGGGCGGCCCGCTTCCTGGGCCAGCTCGGGGACGACCGCGTGGCATCGCGCCTTGCTGCGCGCATCACCACCGAGCGCGATCCCGTGGTCCTGCGCCAGCTGGCCTCGGCAGCGCAGCGGCTGTCCGTCGAGGCGCGCTGGCCGCTCCTCGAGGCCCTGGCCAAGAGCGAGCCGGCGTTGGCGGAGCGCGTGACGGAGCTGCTGACCTGGTACGCCCTCAAGGACTGCGTCGGGGCGGATCCCGCACGGGGCCTGGCGTTGGTTCGCGAGTCTCCCTCGCAGACTCTGCAGGAGTTCGCCGTGCGTCGCGCCGCCGCCACGGACGCCTCCCTGCCCGCGCTCGTGGCCCACCTAGCGGGCCTCGGAGAGCGCGCCGCGCAGGTGCGCACCCTGGACGCCCTTCTGGAGGCCCTCGGAGATCGCCGCGGGGTGGCGCCGCCGCCCTCGTGGCAGTCGGCCTACGAGACGCTTGCGAGCTCGGCAGACGGGCCGCTGCGCGAGCGGCTCATCCTGGTGGCCGCCCGCTTCGGGGACCCTCGGGCCTATCCCGTGCTGCGCTCTTGGCTTGGAGAGGACAGCGAGCGCGGCGAGCTCGCGTTCCAGGTCCTGGTCGCGGCCAAGGACGCCCCTGCCCGCGCTGCGCTCCTCGACTGGCTCCGTGAGCCCTCAAGGCGCATCCGCGCCCTGCGAGCCTTGGGAACCTGGCCGGATGCTGAGACCACGCAGGGCATCCTGGCTGCCTGGGACGAGTTCCGTCCTGAGGAGCAGCGGGAGGCCGTGGCGGCGCTCACGGGGTATGCCGGCGGTGCCATGGCCGTGCTGGAGGGCATCGCCGAGGGCCGCCTGGGGACTGCCAGCCTGATCGCTCCGACCGACGCGCGCCGGATCCAGGAGATGTCGGCCGAGCACGCGCGCGTGCTCGACCGCGTGTGGGGCAGCCTGCGCCCGGTGACGGAGGACAAGCTGGCTCAGCTGGAGCGGTGGAAGGGGCTCTTGACGGCCGAGCGGCTCGCGGGGGCCGACCTCCACGCGGGACGCGCGGTGTACGCGCGCACCTGCCAGCGCTGCCATACCCTCTTCGACGCCGGCGCTGAAGTGGGGCCAGGCCTCACCGGCTCGAACCGTGCGGATCTGGACTACCTGCTCCGGAACCTCGTGGATCCCAGCGCGGAGATCCCCGCGGACTATCGCGCCGAGATCGTGGCGACCGTGGACGGGCGCATCCTGACGGGGGTCCTCTCGCGCGAGACCGAGGAGCTGCTCGTCCTCAGCACCGAGACGGGGCTGCTGGAGGTGGCCAAGGCTGACATCGAGGCCCGCCGTACGGACCCGAACTCCCTCATGCCGGAGGGGCAGCTGGATGCCCTGAGCGAGCAGGAGGTGGTGGACCTCGTGGCCTACCTGGGCAGCGACGAGCAAGTCGCCCGCCGCCTCTTGGCCGGAGAGGAGGCCGAGTTCTTTGACGGCAAGACCCTGGCCGGTTGGACGGGTGATCCCGAGCTCTGGTCGGTCGAGGACGGCGTGATCGTGGGGCGCACCGATGGCCTCGACCGCAACGCCTTCCTCGTCAGCGACTTCGACCTGGCCGACTTCCGCCTGATCGTCGAGGTCAAGCTGGAGCCCGACACCGCCAACAGCGGCATCCAGTTCCGCTCACAGCCCCTCGAGGGCGGCGACATGAAGGGCTACCAGGCTGACATCGGCGCCGGCTGGTGGGGCAAGCTCTACGACGAGCACGGCAGGGGAGTCCTGGTGAACGAGGTCCAAGACCACCACCGCCCCGGCGAGTGGAACACCTACGAGATCCTCGCCATCGGCAACCAGCTCCAGCTGGCCCTGAACGGCCACCGGACGGTCCACTTCATCGACGACGAAGCGCGCCCCAGCGGCCGCATCGCGCCGCAGATCCACTCAGGCGGTGCACTCAGCGTCGCGTTCCGGATCGTGCTACTGGAGATCGCCCCGGATGGCGCTGCCTTGAAGACCCTGCGCTGAGAGCAGTGGCCTGGGAATGACACCCCTGGCATTGCTTCAGGGATAGGTGGGCCACGCCCAAGAGCCGCTCAGCCAATCCCCGCGAGGAACATCACGATCTCCGCCACGATCAGGAGGACGATCGCCCACTCGAGCTTGTGTCCGCGGCTCGAGAACCACAGGCCCAGGGTCGTCTCATTGGCGGACTCCACGGCGTTCAGCTTGTGGAGCACGGCTTGGTGGCGCTCGCGCAGCTCGAAGGCGGTGGAGAGGGCGTCGAAGAGGGCCGAGATGTCGGCGCGCTCCCAGGCCTCGTCGGGGCGGTCCACGAAGAAGAAGAGCTGACCGAGCTCGAGGCGGCCCTCCGCAATGGTGCCCACGCGCTTGGCCATGCCTCCCGCCCGCTGGGGGGTCTTGCCCTCGCGTGCGAGCACGCGCACCAGCTCAAGCGAGCTCTCCATCAGCCGCGCGACGAGGCGCTCGTAGCGCTCGAGCGCCGTGGACTGGCCGAGCAGCATGGCGATGGCGCCCATCGTGGCCGCGTCCTCTTGCCCCACGGCGACGCTGTCCCAGCCGGTCCGCGGATTGGTTGCGGCGCGCTCGGGGTCGACCTGGACGGTCAGCCGCTCCACAAGATCCAGCAGCGCCTTGCGGCCCGTGGCGCGCTCCACGAGGGCCACCAGCTCGGGGTCCGGATCATCTGCACCCTCCTGCACCACCGCACCGAAGCGGAAGATCCAGACCCGCAGGCCACCGCCGCGCTCCAGAGCAATGCCGCTCGAGAAGCGGCTGCGGATGTCGAAGGGCAGCGCGGCGGCGGCGGCCTCGATCTCGAAGGCTCCGTCGAGGGCGAATCCGACGAGGCGCTGGTGCCGGACGGGCTCTGCGGTGCTCATGGAGCGGGACAATACCCTGCCCTGGCCGGCCCGTGGGAGCGCCGGTTTGGAAGGGGGGCCCGGGGGGGAGCGGTGTGGGGGAGGGCTGTGAGAGGGGCGGCCGCTGGCCCGGGGCGGCTACCATGATCCAGGCATGCTTCCCCCCAGCGCTCTCCTGTTCCTCACCCTCCTCGCTCCGGCCTGCGGCGGCGAGGTGCGGTTCGCCAATGTGTTCGCCGATCACATGGTCTTCCAGCGGGAGACCCAGGCCGCCATCTGGGGGACTGCGGACCCCGGGGGCCAGGTGACCGTCGAGGCCTCGTGGGGGGGCGATCCCGTCCGTGCCACGGCCGATGCGGACGGTCGCTGGCGGGTCCAGCTCGCCACGCCGGCAGCCGGCGGTCCGTTCACGGTGACTGCGTCCTCCGGCGGGGCGACCGCGGTCCTCGAGGATGTCCTCTCGGGTGAGGTCTGGGTCTGCTCGGGTCAGTCCAACATGGAGTGGAACATGGCCTGGATCGAGCAGGGGATCGACGCCGCGCGGACGGCCGATCACCCTCTCCTCCGGCTGTGCTTCGTGGAGAACACCATTGCAGCGGCCCCTCAGTCCGAGGTGGAGGCCCGCTGGGAGGTCTGCACGCCGACCTCGGTGCTGCCCTTCAGCGCCACGGCCTACTTCTTCGGGCGCGAGCTGATGCGGGCCATGCCGGAGGTGCCCATTGGCCTCGTGCGCTCGGCCTGGGGCGGAACCGTGGCCGAGGCCTGGACCAGCGAGGGCGCCCTGCGTCGTCTCGGCGGGTTCGATGAGGTCCTCGACCGCGTTGTGGCGCTCCGCAGCGGCAGCGGGGCAGACACCGTCGAGCAGCTGCAGGCAAAGTGGTGGGCACGCGTGGCTGCGACGGATCCTGGGATGAAGCAGCGCTGGCAGCTCCCGCAGACGGACCTCGCTGACTGGGACTCGGGGCAGGTGCCGACCATGTTCGCCCAGCTCGGGTGGGCCGACTTCGACGGCCTGGGGTGGTTCCGGCGCTCCTTCGAGGTTCCGCGGCACTGGCAGGGCAATGACCTGGTTCTCCACCTGGGTGCGGTCGACGACATGGATGTCACCTGGATCAACGGCCAGGAGATCGGCGCCGTACGCGTTCCTGGGCGCTACCAGTCCGCTCGGGAGTACGCCATCCCGGCAGCGCTCGTGAGCGAGGGGGTGAACACCCTCGCGGTCTGCGCGATCGACACCGGCGGCGCGGGGACCATCGGATGGAGCTCGAGCGGACCGGCGTCCGTGCGGCTGGCGCTGGCGGACGGCTCAGAGGAGCTCGTGCTGGACGGCGAGTGGCGCGTGAAGCGGGGCTGCACGATGGGCGACCTTGGCGGGCCCATGCCTACAAGCGGCTGGTTCGACCAGAACGGACCGACCGCGCTCTCGAACGGGATGATCGAGCCCTTGGTCGGAATGGCCATGCGCGGCGTGATCTGGTACCAGGGCGAGTCCAACCGCGAGCGCGCGCTGCAGTATCGCGAGCTCTTCCCGGCCATGATCCGGGACTGGCGGACGCGCTGGGGGCGAGGCGACTTCCCCTTCTACTGGGTGCAGATCGCGCCCTTCGGCTACGGCGGTGACCGGGGCGAGGCGGCCGAGCTGCGCGAGGCCCAGACGATGACCCTGAGCCTGCCGAACACGGGGCAGGCCGTGACGATGGACATCGGAGACCCCGGGGACATCCACCCCCAAGAGAAGGTCGAGGTCGGCCGTCGGCTCGCGCTCATCGCGCTCGCGAGGGACTATGGACAGCAGGTCGCCTATCAGGGGCCCAGCTACCGCAGCGTCGAGTTCGATGGCCCGAAGGCGATCCTGCAGTTCGATCACGCCGAGGGCCTCGAGCTGCGGGGGGACACCCCCGGCCAGTGGTTCCAGATCGCCGGCAAGGATCAACGCTTCGTTCGCGCCAAGGCAGAGGTGGCGGCCGACGGGTCCGTCATCGTCTGGAGCGATGAGGTCCCCGAGGCCCGGGCCGTGCGCTTCGCCTGGGGCGCGGCCGACGCCTCGAACCTCTTCAACGCAGCAGGCCTTCCTGCCCCGAGCTTCCGGACGGACCCCTGGCCGGCGGTGAGTCGGGGCCGCTGAGCGGTCAGCGCTCGAGTCGGCCCGCCACGCCGCCCTCAGGGAGTCCCGTTCGAGAGCACCGAGGGGAGCAGGCTCGGGGAGGGCGCGGCCTCAGCGCTCAGGCGGCCGTCTTGGTCGTAGAGCCGCCAGGGACCGGTCGGCTCGCCGGCCCGATACAGACCCTCCTCCGCGAGGTGCCCGTTCTCGTGCCAGGCCCGAGCAGGACCCTCTGGAACAAGGCCGAGAGGGGTCTCTTGGTAGGTCACCTCGGTGCGCTTGTACCCGTTCGGCCACCGCGTGATCCTCAGGGTCCCCTCTGGGCGCAGGACGAGTCCGAGAATCAGGATCAGCGGCACGCAGAGCGCAGCCGTCAGGAGGACCGGGAGCAGCTTTCTTGCACGGAGCTCGGGTGAGTCGAGCAGGGTCTCGTCATCGTCGAGTCCCGCCAGATCGTCCCGGTCGGTGGTTCGGTCGGTGATCAGGTCTCGTCTCATGGAGGGCCTCGTAGAGAGCAGTCACCTGGACCACGAAGAGCTCCCGTTCCAGTCTCTTCAGCGAGCGGATCGAGTCACTTGGGCCGGTGGCACGAAGCGGTCGACGGCTTGGTTCGCAAGGGACTCGAGCAGGGTGTCGCGGCCGCCCCAGATCGGCACCCGGCGGCCCACCATGCTCATGCCGTCGTAGAGCAGGAACTGCGCTGCCAGGTCGGCCTCCTCGCGCGAGCGCCAGGCGATCTGCGCGGGGAAGGCCAGGTTGCCGATCACAGGGAGGGTTCCGACGCCGAGGGCGACCCACGGGGCCCTTCGGCCTCTCAGCAGGTCATGGAGCACGCGACCTGCGGTGTAGAGCGTTCGTGAGACCGAGCCGCCGGCCAGGATGGCGACACCCACGGTGGCCTCGTCCACCACTCCAGCCATCAGGAGTGCGGGGAACGCGAGCCACTCGATCCCCTTCACCAGGGGCTTGATGGCCACATGGACCGCGAAGTCCGAGAGCCAGGCTGAGGAGGACTGGCGATCCACTGCGGCGTGGAGCGTTGCGGCGGCCGTGGGGCACAGGGCGCCCCGGGAGGACCACTGGGACAGGCGCAGGTGCAGGACCTTGCGAGCCACCTCCTCGCGCGTTGCCTGGGAGATGGCGAACTCGCGGATCCTCCGAGGCAGCCCCCTCCACGGGAGGCGTCGAGCGCGGCTCCAGAGCTCCTGTGCGGCGTCGGCGGCGCGCCGGATACCGCCCCTCAGGCCGCGTCCAGCCTCTCGAGCCCACCAGCCCAGCGGACGCCGGGACCAGCGCTCTCCCTCCTCCTTGGACACCTTGCCCTTCGCCACCTGGCTCGCGATGGAGCGCTCCAGGCGCGAGAGGCTCCAGAACCCCGCGTCGCAGACCTCCAGAGCAGCCGCGTCTGAGCGAAGCCGAGCGAGGCCCTCGTCTCCAAGGCCCTCGCTGAGTGCCTGCGCGCGCGCCTCGATCCGCGCGCGCAGCTTCGCGGTGTCCGTGTGATCGAAGAGCGGAGCGCCGTGGCGATGGCTGAGAGGAAGATAGGTCCGCAGGAGCACGCGCGGATCCAGCGGGAACAGGGCTGGCACGCCGGACTCCAGGTCGATCCAGACCCAGTGGCGTCTTCCCAGCTCGTCATGCTCGAGGAGGAAGTTCGCGAAGGAGACCGGGTTGCCGAGGCCTGCCTGCCAGAGCATGCCGTCGAAGCCGGTCTCCGCGAGGTGCTCGTGGAGGAGGGGCAGCAGGTCCTCTCGCAGCTCGCGCACTTCGCGCGCGCCCGCACGACTGAGCGGGTGGTGCAGCCTGGGCGGCCTTCCCGGGCTCCAGCGCGTGTCGAGGGTGTAGGTCTGCTCATCCGCGTCCCAGCCATGCCCGAGGGCCTCGGCAACGCTCATTCGGCCCCCGGTCCACAGCGGCACGAGCTGCGCCAGGATGCGCCGACGCAGGTAGGCCCCGCGCACCGCGGCCTCACTCCACGCGTAGGGGTTGGCAGCCCCGAGGAACGCGTACTGGACCAGCCGCACGAGCGGCGACGAGTCGAACACCTTGCGCGCGACCTTGCCCTGCGGCCCCGTCTCCAGATACACGCGTGCGGCAAGGCCCTGGCCCAGGAGGCGCGGGGCGGCGGAGGTCTGGAGCGTCGACGGCATGCGAGTGCGACCCGTTTGTACGGTCGTCGCCTCCCTTCCGCCAGGGTCCTGCGTTGACCTGGAAGGGTCGAGCCGGGAGGCTGTGCGCAGTGGAGGACTCGCGCCGTGTCTCCGTGCTCTCTGGGTTCCTCCCTTGGGCACTCGTCCTCGCCCTGGTCGGTCTGGACGCCTCCCTGCGAGCAGACCGCGCGCTCGATCGACCAGCCTTCGACGCAGGGGAGCCAGCTTCGGTCCTCCAGAGCGATCCAGCGGTCCTCGCACGCCTCGTCGGCGGGGTCCTGGAGAGCGGAGGGTCCCTGCCGGAGGCGGATCACTGGATCGAGTACCCGGACTCCGTCGAGGTGGCCTCGACCTACACCGTGGGTCTGGAGTGGATCTTGCTCGCGGCCGAGCGCGTGACGGGCGGAGGTGTCCCGCTCCATGTGCTCTCGGTCTGGGTGTGCAGCGCGCTGGCGGCGGCGACCGGGATTGGTTTGGCGCTCGCAGTGTGGTGCCTGACGAGGAGTCCCTGGGCTGCCCTGCTCGCGGCGGCGTTGCATACGGCCCTCCCCGTCACCCATCGGACCGTGGGGTTCATCCTGGTCCGTGAGGACCTCTCGGTGCCGCTCTACGCGCTGCACCTCGCGGCCCTGGTTTCGGCTCTGGGTTCGGCCAGTCGTAAGCGGTGGATCCTGGCAGGGCTCACTGCGGGAGCCGCACTCGCGACCTGGCACGGGATGGGGGTGTTCCTCCTGATCGAAGGCGTTGCGCTGTCGATCGTGGTCGCCTGGCGCCGGACGCGTGATCCTGTCGCCTGGTGGGGGAGCCTTGGGCTCGCGGGGATGACCGCGCTCGTTCCTGCACTCCTGGCGAAGGGGGGGCCCCTGGCCCTGGCCCCGGCGCTGGTGGTCGCAGTCGGGGTCGTCATTCGCTGGTCGCAGACCGCTTGGGTTCGAGCTGCGCTCCTCCTCGCCGTGGCCGTGAGCGTCACGGCGCTGAACCCCGCCCGGGCCGACATGGCTCATGTGGTCGAGCTGCTCTGGGCCAAGGTGCGCCACTTTGGCGTCCAGCCGAACGACCCCTCGGGGCTGCCGGACTCGGTCCGGATGATGTGGCAGGGGCCCTTCGCGACGGTCGATGCGGCCACCGCTTGGAGACTGCTCCAGGGAGGGCTCCTGATTCTGCCCCTCGTCGTGGTTGGGGCACTCCGCAGGCGTAGGCAGGTCGAGGCCCTTGGGCTGTTTCTGCTCCTGTCCCTGCCGGCTGCTTGGCTCGTCCAGCGCGTCACGGTCCTGCCGGGGCTCCTGCTGTGCGTGCTGCTGCCGGTCCTGGTGACCGGTTGGGCGGCGCAGGGCCGAGCGGGACTCCGATGGGGCGTCCTCTTCACCCTGGTCCTTGGACAGGGATTGCTGAGCGAACGCCAGGCACGCGTCCATCCAACCGGCTGGCTCGACCAGGAGGGAGCGCGCGCACGGGTCGCCCTGATCGAGGCTGTCGAGGAGCGTGTCCCGCGCTTCGAGCCGATCGCCGCCGACTTCATGCTGGGTCCGCTGCTCCTCGCGCGGCTCAACCATCCGGTCCCGCTCTCGCCCAAGTGGGAGCGCAAGGCCAGCCGCGAGCGCGTGCTGCGCACCTGGGAGGTCCTGCACCACGGCACCCTCGAAGAGTGGATCACGCACCAGGCCCAGGACCTGCAGTGCCGCTACCTCGTGCTCGACGAGCGCCTCCTGCTCGGCACCCCGGCCTCGCGCTGGATGGCCGGCATCCCCTTCAGCGAGTCCGCCGTGCGGCCGGGCAGCGCGCTCGAGGCCTTGGCCAGCGCAGACCCCCCCGCGGCCTACGAGCTCCTCTGGCGCCGGGAGTCGCCCCTAGGCGACCTCCTGCTGCTGCGGCTGCGCTGAGGTGCCGGGATCGAAACCCGCGGAGAGAAGACAGCCCCGAGAATCGCCCCCCTTCACGGCCGCGGCTGCGGTCTTGTTCCGTGAAGGGAGAGAGAGGGGGCTCCCCCGGTCGCAGGCCGGGTGTGGAGCCCCGCCGGCCGGGCGCGCTTGCGTGCTCGGCTGGTCTTCGTTGGGCGCAGCTCGCCGCGCTCGGAGGCTCGGGGGCCCGCGAAGTGACCGCTCGGAACGGTAGGGTGACGGCCTCTCGAGGCCGCCATGAGACCCCTTCGACCGCTCCCTGCCCTGACGCTGCTCGCCCTGGTCCTTCTTCCTGCCTGCGCTGTGGTGTCGGGCCAGGAGACTGAGCAACCCGACGCGGGGACCCCGCAGCGGGCCGAGGGCCTCTTTCCCATCACCCTGGACCCGGCCAAGGCGACGGTGGCGCTTCACCTCCCCGCGCACGGAGCGGACGGCGTGTTGGGCTCGTGCCTCTATGTGGAGGGGCTCGCCTCCGGCCTGGGCTCCAACCCGGTCGGCCTGGATCGCGGCCAGCCAGGCGGAGCAGTGCTCCTTCGCTTTCGGCGGATCGGGGGCAAGGTCCACTTCGAGGTCCCGAACCTGGCCTATCGGGCGAGCGGCTCGGAGGAGGAGGCCGCGGCAGTCGAACAGTCCTTTGCCCAGGGCCTCCTACATGTGGCGCCGATCGTCGAGGAGGAGGCCGACGAGGTGACGGTGGACCTCACGGACTTCCTCGTTCGCGACGCCCACGGCTCGGTCGCGAGCCTCAAGCGGGCCGGCCAGGGAGCCTTCAAGCTCGACCGAGAGGCCTCGACGGTCCTGCCCGGGTCATGCCTTGCCTTCCCCGACAACCTCGAGCTGGAGGCGCGGCTGGTCCTCCGCAGCGACGCGCCCGGAGGCGAGGTGCGCGGCACCGCGGCGACGCCAGAGGCGGTCGTCTTGGTCCAGCACCACTCGTTCCTGCGGCTGCCCGATGACGGCTATGAGCCCCTCGAGTTCGATCCCCGCGGCGGCAGCTTCTCGGTGTCCTTCGCGGACTACTCGAGCCCGCTCGGGGAGCCGCTCCAGCAGCACCTTGCCACCCGGCACCGCCTGCAGCTCGACGCGGACGGGACGGTCGTGGAGCCCATCGTCTATCACCTGGACCGCGCCACGCCCGAGCCGATCCGCTCGGCGCTGCTGGACGGCGCGCGCTGGTGGGCCGAGGCCTTCGAGGCGGCTGGCCTGCCAGGCGCCTATCGCGTGGAGCTGCTGCCCGAGGGCGTGCACCCGCTCGACGCGCGCTTCCATGTGATCGAGTGGGTCCACCGCCAGACGCGCGGGTGGTCCTACGGCAACTCGATCGTCGATCCGCGCACGGGCGAGATCGTGAAGGGGCATGTGCTGCTGGGCTCGCTGCGCGTGCGGCAGGACATCATGCTCTTCGAGGGCATCTTGGGCGCTGCCGGGACAGGCACGGGCGGGCCGGAGGACCCCGTGCAGCTCGCCCTCGCGCGTCTACGCCAGCTGGCGGCCCACGAGGTCGGCCACACCCTGGGCTTCGCCCACAACTTCGCCGCCTCCAGCGCAGGGCGAGCCTCCGTGATGGACTATCCCGCTCCTTGGATCCCACACCGCGCGGGCGGCGGTCCGGATGTCTCGAAGGCCTACGCGGTCGGGACGGGCGCCTGGGACCTGCAGGCGGTGCGCTGGCTCTATGGCGCGGACGAGGGTCGGGCTGCTGTGCTCGAGAACAGCACCCTTCCCTGGGCGACGGACCAGGACGCGCGCGGCCTTGGCACGGCCCTCGCGCGCGCGTCGCTCTGGGACAACGGCGACGATCCCGTGCGGGCGCTGGAGGACCTCCTGCTCGTGCGGCGTCAGGCCCTCATGGCGTTCGGCCCGGATCGGCTGGCGGAGGGCGAGCCGCTCGCGCGCCTTGCCCAGGTCTATGTCCCCGTGCACCTGCACCACCGCTATCAGCTCGAGGCCGCGGCCAAGCTGATCGGAGGCCTCGACTACGCGCACGAGCTGCAGGGACCCGCGGCCCAGGGCGTGGTCCCCGTGGCGGCCGAGGTCCAGAGGAGGGCCCTGGGCGTGATCGCGCAGACCCTCTCGCGGCAGGAGATCACCGTGCCGGTGCAGGCCCTCCCGTGGCTCGTTCCCGCGGCTCCGGGTATCGGACCGACGCGCGAGCTGTTCGAGGGACGCGCGGGAGCGGGCTTCGACCCCGTGGCCGTGGCGGAGACCACGGCGGACCTGGCCCTCAGCGCCCTGCTCCATCCCCAGCGCGCCGAGCGCCTCGCCCTGCAGGCGGCGTTGGACCCGAGTCAGCTCACCCTGGACGAGGTCCTCTTCGAGATCGCCCTCGCGATTCCGAGCGGCAAGGACCCGGTCGCGCGCGCGGTCCTGGGCCGCGTCGCGGATCACCTAGAGGCGCTCGCATCGAGCCCCTCGAGCAGCGCCGCCGTGCGCGAGATCACCGAGGGCGTCCTGGCCGACATGACGCGCAGCCTGGGGCGGAGCGGCGAGCACCCCGCGCTCGTCAGGCGCATCGGTCGCTTCCTCGACCGACCCGCCGCTCCCGCACCAGCGGCCGGTGAGGCTCCCGAGGCGCCGCCGGGCCCGCCCATCGGCCACGCATCCGCCGGCGTCGTCTCGCCCGCCTGCGGCTGCGGAGCCCTGGGAGACCACCCATGGTGACCCTGCGCGTCGCGGAGCACCCGCTGCTGCAGGTGTTCGCTCTATGTTGCCGCTTCGCTGCGCCCTTGGGGGAGATCGAGGGCAGCGCGGAGGTGGCCCGCGTGCTGCGCGAGCCTGCTCCCTGCGCGGACGAGGAGCGCCGCGCCCGCGTGCGCGCGCTCCTGAGGCATGGAGGCTACAAGCCCTCGGGTCGTGGCAAGCCCTCGAGCGAGTACCTCGTGAGGGCGGCCCAGGGGGACGGCCTCCCGCGCATCAATCCCGCCGTGGACCTGTGCAACGCGGTCAGCGTGGAGAGTGGCCTGCCGGTCAGCGTGGTGGATCTCGGCCGCACCACCGGGGAGCTGTCGATCGCTTGCGCCCCCAAGGGGGCCAGCTATGTCTTCAACGCCTCGGGTCAGGAGATCGACCTGGGTGGCCTCCTGTGCCTCTTCGACGCCGAAGGCCCCTGCGCGAACGCCGTCAAGGACGCCCAGCGCACCAAGACCGACGCGACCTCCACCGAGGTCCTCTTCGTGCTCTGGTGCCCCCGCGAGGAGGCCGCCGCGGGCGAGCAGGCCCTGACGCTCATTCGCCAGGAGGCCGAGGCCATGGGGGCCGAGGTCGCGGTTCTGGCAAGCTGAGGACCGCGATACTCCGCCGCGTGGGCGGTCCTCCTCACTCGCTCGACTGGCCTTCCACGAACGCCCGCACCTGCTCGGCGTAGGCGTCGTTGCGGAGGCCCATTTGGTGGGCCTCGTCGAGGGCGGTCTCGTAGGGCGTTGCGTGGTAGGTCATGCGCCAGGCCATCCAGACGGCGGCGCTGCGGTTACCGCTCTTGCAGTGCAGGAGGACCTTGCCGCTGCTCGCCTGGATGCTCTCGATGGCCTCGGCGAGGAGGTCGGGGGTGAGGGTCTCGGGGGCGCGGAAGCCGAGGTTCTTGTAGGCCATGCCCAGCTCGCTGACCGTCGCGGCCTCGTCGAAGCCGCGGTCCTCGGCCTCAGTGCGCATGTCGAGAACGAGGGAGTAGCCCTGACCCGCAAGCTGGGTCAGGTCCTCCGCCGAGGGTTGCCCCATGTTCAGGAAGCGCCCCTCCTTGGCGTGGCCCTCCTCCGCTCCCAGGACCCCGACGCCTACGGGATGGGGCGGGAGCTTGGACGCGCAGCAGGCGAGGAGGGTGAACAGGAGCGGAGCAGCGACGACGGTGAAGAGGGACTTGCGCATGGCTCCGCCAGTCTCGGCGCAAGGGTGAGGGTGCGCAAGCGCTGGCCTCACGGTGGATGGTGCAGGGTGCAGAACGCGCGGAGCCCGCCACGCGCAGGCGTGACGGGCTCCGGGGGAGGTCCCGACTCCGAGTCGGTCGGGGCGGGGCTCAGAAGGCCTCGTCGAAGGCGACCTCGCCGGAGACGGAGACCTGGTAGGCGCTCACGCGGCGCTCGAAGAAGTTCGAGAGCTCCTGGACATCTTGCAGCTCCATGAAGGAGAAGGGGTTCTTGGAGCCGAAGCGGGGCTCGAGGTCCAGGTTCTTGAGGCGCTGGTCGGCCACGAACTCGAGGTACTGGCGCATGTCCGTGAGGGACAGGCCGGGGATGCCGCCGCCCAGGAGGTCCTCGGCGAACTGCATCTCGCAGTCCACGGCCTCCTCGAGCATGGTGTGGATGCGGGCCTCCATGTCCTCGTTCCACAGCTCGGGGTACTCGTCGCGGGTGACGCGGACCACCTCGAGGGCGAAGGCCATGTGGCAGCTCTCGTCGCGGAACACCCAGTTGGTCCCCGAGGCCAGGCCGTTCAGGAGGCCCTTGGAGCGCAGGAAGTAGACATAGGCGAAGGCCGCGAAGAAGAAGAGGCCCTCGATGCAGCAGGCGAAGCAGACCAGGTTCAGCATGAACCGCTGGCGCTTCTCAGGGGTGTCCGTGGCGTCGAGCTCGGCGACCGTGTCCATCCACTTGAAGCAGAACTCGCCCTTCTGCTTGATCGAGGGGATGTTGTGGATGGCCGCGAAGGCCTCCTCGCGCTCCTTGATGTCCGGCACATAGGTGTCGAGCAGCGTGAGGTAGAACTGCACATGCAGCGCCTCCTCGTAGAGCTGCCGCGACAGGTACATCCGCGCCTCGGGCGAGTTGATGTGCTTGTAGAGGCTGAGGACCAGGTTGTTCGAGACGATCGAGTCCCCGGTCGCGAAGAAGGCTACCAGGCGGTGGATCAGGTGGCGCTCCGACGGCAGCAGCCGCTTGTCCAGGTCCACCGTGTCGGTCGAGAAGTCGACCTCCTCCACCGTCCAGGTGTTCTTGATGGCGTCCCGGTACATGTCATAGAAGACCGGGTACTTCATCGGGCGCAGGGTCAGCTCGTAGCCGGGTTCGAGGATGGGCATGGCGGCTTGTCTTGGCTGGGCTAGGACGGGCGGGGGAGGGAGGTGCCGGAGGGGAGGGCCCCTCCGGCGTGGAGAGGGATGGGGAGCAGCGGGCCTACTGGCAGGCCTCGCAGCTCTCCGGGTTCTCGAGGGAGCAGGCGACGGCGTCCTGGTCGCTGACCTTGGCGGCGGCGGCGCCGCTGTCGGTCTGGCGGATGCGCGTCGCGGGGCGCGAGCGCAGGTAGTAGGTCGTCTTCAGGCCCTGCTTCCAGGCGTAGGCGTACATCGAGGACAGCTTCCCGATGGTCGGCGTGGCCATGAACAGGTTGAGGGACTGGCCCTGGTCGATGAAGGCCCCGCGGGCGGCGGCCAGGTCGATGAGGGCCTTCTGGGGCAGCTCCCACGCGGTGCGGTAGAGCTGGCGCAGGTCCTCGGGGATGTCCTCGATCGTGCCGATCGAGCCCTCGGCCTGCTTGATCTTCGTGCGCATGGCCTCGTTCCACAGGCCGCGCTCCTTGAGGTCCCCAACCAGGTAGTTGTTCACCTGGACGAAGTCGCCGGAGAGCGTCTCGCGCTTGAACAGGTTGGAGACCTGCGGCTCGATGCACTCGTAGCAGCCGGCGATCGACGCGATGGTCGCCGTGGGGGCGATGGCGCAGATCAGCGAGTTGCGCAGGCCGTGCTTGGCGATCTCCTTCTTGAGGGCCTCCCACTCGGCGCTGAGGCTGGCGCTCGCACCCCACAGGTCGAACTGCAGGTCGCCCTTGCTGGCGCGGGTCTCGTCGTAGGCCTCGTGCGGGCCGCTCTTCTTGGAGAGCTCGCAGGAGGTCTTGACCGCGTGGAAGTAGACATGCTCTTGGATGCGCGTCGAGAGCTCCAGGGCCTCCGGGCTGTCGAAGGCGAGGCGCAGCTTGAAGAACACATCCTGCAGGCCCATGCAGCCCAGGCCCACCGGCCGCCAGCGGCGGTTCGAGGCCGCAGCCTCGGGGGTGGGGTAGAAGTTGATGTCGATGACGCGGTCGAGGTACTTCACCGCGGTGCGGACGACCTTGCCCAGGCCCTCGAAGTCGAAGGCCTGAACGCCGTCGCGCTCAACGACGCACTTCCCGAGGTTGATCGAGCCCAGGTTGCAGACGGCGGTCTCGTCGTTGCTCGTGACCTCGAGGATCTCGGTGCACAGGTTCGACAGGTGGACGACATTGCCGTCCTTGCCCGTCTGGTTGCACTTCATGTTGGACGCGTCCTTGAAGGTCATCCAGCCGTTTCCGGTCTGGGCGAGCGTGCGCATCATGCGGGCGTAGAGCTCGCGCGCCTTCACGGTGCGGACGGCGAGGCCGTCGGCCTCGGCCTGCTCGTAGGCCTCGCGGAAGGCGGGGCCGTACAGGTCCACGAAGTGGGGGACGACCTTGGGGTCGAACAGGGACCAGGCGCCGTCGGTCTCGACGCGCTCCATGAACAGGTCCGGCACCCAGTTGGCCAGGTTCAGGTTGTGGGTGCGGCGCGCCTCGTCGCCGGTGTTGTCGCGCAGCTCGAGGAACTCCTCGATGTCGCTGTGCCAGGTCTCGAGGTACACGCACGCGGCGCCCTTGCGTCGGCCGCCCTGGTTCACGGCGGCGACGCTCGAGTCGAGGGTCTTCAGCCACGGCACGATGCCGTTGGACTCGCCGTTGGTGCCGCGGATGAGGGAGCCACGGCTGCGCACGCGCGTCCAGGACACGCCGATGCCGCCCGCGAACTTCGACAGCTGCGCGATGTCCTGGTAGCGGCCGTAGATCGCCTCGAGGTCGTCCTGCGGGGAGTCCAGCAGGTAGCAGGAGCTCAGCTGTGTGTGCTTCGTTCCTGCGTTGAACAGGGTCGGGGAGCTGGGCAGATACGCCAGGGACGAGATCAGGCGATAGAAGTCGCGCGCCTCGCCCGGCGTCTCCGCGAGGCCGCACGCCACGCGCATGAAGAAGTACTGCGGCGTCTCGATGACGGTGCGCTCCTGCGGGTGCTTGAGCAGGTAGCGGTCGTAGACGGTGCGCAGGCCGAAGTAGCCGAAGAGGCGGTCGCGGTCGGCCTCGATGGTGTCGTTCAGCTTGCGGGCGTTCGCCGTGACGAACTCCATCGTCTTGTCGTTGATCAGGCCGGACTCGTAGCCAAGCTTGATCGACTGCGAGAAGGAGTGGATGTCCTGGTTCTGGACCTCCTTCTCGATGTAAGTGCCCAGGAGGCGAGCTGCGAGGAAGCGGTACTGCGGCTCCTCCGCGATGAGCGAGGCCGCCGTCTGGATGGACAGGCGGTCGAGCTCCTCGGTGGTGGCGCCGTCGTACAGGCCGCTGATCGTGCGAGTCGCGATGCGCATCGGATCGACCGCGCCGAGCCCCTCGGCGCAGCGACCGACCGCACGGACGATCTTGTTGAGGTCTACGGACTCGAAGTTGCCGTTGCGCTTGCGCACGCGCATACCGGGTGCGTCCGTCGAAGCAGTCTCCTGGGCGATGGTCGGGCTCGTCATCGAAGGGGG
>JADHNZ010000043.1 GCA_016779225.1 Planctomycetota bacterium | reverse complement strand
CGCGGACGGCCTCCCCAATGAAGACGACCATGAGCAGCGTCCCGAAGAGCGCGCCCAGGGGGAACAGCACGAGGTGCCACGCGGCGATGTTCGACAGCCCCTGCCCGACCAGCTCGCCCCAGGAGGGCGTGGGCGGGCGCAGCCCGAACCCCAGGTAGTCCAGGCTGACCAGGCTCGAGATCCCGCCCACGATGGCGAAGGGCGCGAAGGTCACGATGGGCGTCAGGGCGTTCGGCAGGATGTGCCGGAACATGATCGAGCGGTTGCTCTCGCCGATGGAGATGGCCGCCGCCACGTAGTCCTTGGCCTTCTCCCGCAGGAACTCGCCGCGCATGTAGAAGCTGATCCCGATCCAGTAGAAGAGGCTCAAGATCCCGACCAGGATCCACAGGTTCGGGTTCACGATCGCGCTGATGATGATGACCGTGTACAGGAACGGCAGCGCGGCCCAGATCTCGACGAGGCGCTGGCCGAGGATGTCCACGCGGCCCCCGAAGAAGCCGAGGGTCGCCCCGACGCTCATCCCGATCAGGTAGCTCACGCCGACCACCAGCAGGGCGAAGGTGATCGAGATGCGGAAGCCGTAGACGAGGCGGGCGAAGACATCGCGGCCGCGGTCGTCGGTTCCCATCCAGTGCTCGGCGTCCGGCGCGGTCGGCGGCCGGCCCTCGAAGCCCGGCTCCTTGAGCAGGTTCTCGTTGGGGTGATAGGGGTACGGGGGCATCAGCACCCAGTCCTCGCCCCCCTCGGCCTCCAGCTGCGACTGCAGCAGGCGGTAGCGCGCCTCGCCGCGCATGAAGCGGTCGGGACGCCTGGGGTCCGTCTGCCGCAGCTCCTCGGCGGAGTAGAACCCCGGAGAGCCGAACGGCAGCAGCTCCTCCAGGGCCGGGAAGTAGAGCTCGCCCCCACGGCTCACCACCAGTGCCTTGTTGTTGACGAGGATCGGGTTCAGGAACGACAGCAGGTACAGCACCGTCATCAGACGGAAGCTCCACCACCCGCGCTTGAGGGTCTTGAACTTCCTCCAGCGGCGCTGGAAGACGGTCAGCGGCTTGTCGTCGGGGGAGGCCATCTCAGCTGAACCGGATCCGGGGATCGACCAGGACGTAGAGCACGTCGGAGAGGATGTTGCCGATCAGCACGAGCAGGGTGTTGATCACCAGGATCCCCATCACCACCGCGTAGTCGCGATCGACGATCGAGGTGTACCCGAGGTACCCGATCCCGTTGATGTTGAAGACCTTCTCGATCAGGTAGCTCCCTGCCATGATCAGGCCGATCGCGTGGCCGAGGCCGGTGCAGATCGGGATCAGGGAGTTGCGCAGGGCGTGGCCGAAGACGACCGAGCGCTCGCTGAGCCCCTTGGCGAACGCCGTCCGGACGTAGTCCTGACCGAGGTTCTCCATGAGGGAGTTCTTCATCAGGATCGTCAGAGTCGCGAAGGAGCCGACCATGTAGGCCAGCACCGGCAGCAGCGTGTGGTGGGTCTGGTCGGTGATCTTCCTCCAGACCGTGAAGTCCTCCCAGCCCTCGGAGCGGAAGCCCCCGAGAGGCACCAGGTCGAGGAACGAGCCGCCGCCCAGCAGCACGAGCAGGACGCCCCCCAGCGCCCAGCCGGGGATCGAGTAGCCCATGAACACGATCAGGCTCGAGAGCAGGTCCAGGCCCGAGCCGTGGCGCACGGCCTTCGCCACCCCCAGCGGGATGCAGACGAGGTAGGCGAGGAAGAACCCGAGCAGCCCGAAGTAGATGCTGATCGGGAAGCGCGACGTGATGACGTCGACGACCGGCTCGTTGTACTTGTACGAGGTCCCCAGGTCGAAGGAGAGCAGGTCGAGCAGCCAGTGGCCGTAGGCGACGAAGAAGGGCTGGTCGAGGTTGAAGTGCTCCTTCAGCGCGGCGAGGGACTCGGGCGGGATCTCCACCGCGGTGCCGGCTCCACCGGAGCCGCCCTCCGTGGCCGCAGCCTGCAGCTGCAGGAGCATCTGCTCGATCGGCCCGCCCGGAACGAAGCGGGTGATCGTGAAGACCAGGAAGGTGATCCCGAGGAAGGTCGGGATCAGCAGCAGGAAGCGCCGCGCGAAGTAGGCCGCCATGGGAGCAGGTCCTGGGGGCTCAGCGAACGAGCTGCCAGTAGCGGTTCTCGCGCGAGCCGCCATCCATGGTGGCGCTGCCGTCGGCGCGGGCGAGCTCCAGGGCCTTCTCCTTGGCCGGGTCCACCCACCACACATAGTGCAGGGCGTCGTAGTCCGCCGTGCGGAACGCGCCCCAGGCGGGCATCGAGAACTTGTTCCAGAAGAGCATCCGCTGCGCGGGGTTGTACCAGCCCAGGACATAGGGCATCTCCGCGTAGACCAGGCCGTCGATCTCGCGCACGAGCTCGATGCGCTTCTTCACGTCGTACTCGGCGTCGTAGGCCCTGCAGAGCTCGTCCACGCGCGCGTTCTTCAGCGAGGTCACATTGTTGTTGTCCTCGATGTCCGCCAGGTGCCCGCCGAAGCTCGTCTCGGGGTTGGGGAACACCAGCGCCCCCCAGGCCGTGCTGGTCAGGTCGTAGTTCTTGGCGCGCATGGTCTGCCAGCGCGCGGCCGGGGTCTGGAAGGAGAGCTCGAGCTGGATCCCGGCCTCCTTGCAGTTCTCCTGGTAGATCGTCAGGGACGACTCGCTGAACTTGCTCGAGTAGGTCAGGTCGAACTTCAGGCGCGAGCCGTCCGGCTTCAGGCGATAGCCCTCCCCATCCCGCTCCGTGAAGCCCATCTCGTCGAGCAGGTCGTCGGCCAGGTACGGGTCGAACTCCAGGCGCTGGTTGCCGGGGTTCTGGTAGGTGCCCCCCTGGTAGTACGAGTCCAGCGGCGCGTACTCGTTGTAGTAGAGCTTGTCGATGAAGGTGTCGCGGTCGTAGAGGGCCTGCAGGGCCTTGCGCATGCGCAGGTCGTCGAGGGGCGCGCGCCGCGTGTTGATGGCGATGCCGCTCGTGCCCACCGGCGCGTCCGTGAAGAACTTGCGCGGGACCAGCAGGCCGCGCTCCACGGCCTCGATCTTGGCGACATCCTCGGCCCACCACTGGGCGCGCGGCACGAGGAAGTAGTCCAGCTCGCCCTTCTTGACCTTCTCGAAGGCCAGGGTCGGGTCGAGCACGACCTCGTACTCGTAGACCCCGATGTTGTACATGCCCGTGTACGCGGGGTTGTCCTTGGCCCACCAGTCCTCGCGGCGGTGGATCTCGAGCTTCGTCCCGGTCTGGATGGTGTCGAGCGGCACCTCGTAGGGCCCCGTGCAGGCCACATACGAGTTCTGGTAGGTGTCCAGGTACTCGTCGCCGGGGATCGCGACCTCGCTCGCCGGGAACACGGTCATCCCGGAGAAGTAGAGGAAGTTGCGCCAGTTCGGCTGGTTGCAGGTGACCTCGACGATGTACTTCGAGCGCGCCACCGGCTCGTTGAGCTTGCCGTAGGTCGCGTTGCCCGAGGGATCGAGCGTCTTCGGGTCCACGCGCAGGCGCCAGCTCGCCACCACATCCTCAGCCGTCACCTCGGAGCCGTCCGAGAAGCGTGCGGCGGGGTTGATGCGGTAGGTGTAGGTGCTCTTGTCCTCGCTGATGCGCCAGTGGGTCGCCAGCCGAGGCGTGTACTCGAGCGTGGACGGGTGCACCATCAGCAGGCTCTCGTAGCAGAGGTCCGCGACCATGTAGTTGATCGAGGTGTTCCAGTCCTTGCCGTACTGGCGCAGGGTCGCGGGCCAGTCGGGCATGTAGCGCCGCATGCGCCCGCCCTTGACGGCCTCCGCGCTGCCGATGGCCGGGAAGGTGAGGTTCGTGTCCCAGCCCTCTCCGGTGAACCCGGGACCGCCGTCCTCGGCGCTCACCGCCGGGTCGCCGGCCGCCGGATCCCAGGCGTAGGTGACCATCGGGATCTCGACCGCGGCGGCGGCCGCCGCCGCAGCCTCACCGGCGCCCTCGGGCTCCGCCGCGTCCTCCTCGCCCCCCGCGGCCGCACCGCCCTCGGGGGCGGCTCCATCGCCCGGGCTCGAGGGAGCCTCGCCCCCTCCGCAGGCCGCCAGCAGCCCTCCCAGGGCAAGGGACGAGACGAGCAGGCGGGGCGAGGTCAGGAGGGTGCGGATCATGGCTGGGAGAGGGAGCGGGCAGGCGCGCCTCGACCGGCAGTATCCACGGCTGAGGGGCAGGGAACAAGGTGGGCGCCCGGCCGGCTACCATGCCCTTCCGTGATCTGCGGGATTGGCGGAACTGGTAGACGCGCGGGATTTAGGTTCCCGTGGGCTTGCCCGTGGGGGTTCGAGTCCCCCATCCCGCACCACGGGCTGACACCCCGCCGTGGCTTGCCCCGAGCTCACTGCGGCGTCCTGGCGGCGCCTCCCTGACAAAGGCTGCGCGAGCCGATCTCCGGGCGTCCTCGCCCGAGCGTTCTGGCCCGCGTCCGTTGCGCGCCCCGCGGACAATCGACATTGTCTGGCCCACTGCTGTGCGCCTCCCTGCGCGCGCCCACCCCACTCCCCGGCCCCGAGGGCGACGCGCCCTGACGAAGGCCCCCGATGAACCGCGCCTCCTTCCTGTCCGATGACTGCCCTCCCATGGGGATCTACGAGACGCTCTATGCGTTTCGCGACAGCTTCGGTCAGTTCATGGGCACCGAAGGCACGCACCCCTGGTCCCAGGGCTTCCCCCTCACCACTCCCCTCGAGGGCGGGCCCGAGCTCCCGAGCAGCGTCGAGGTGACCTGGGAGGATCGCTTCTACCCCAAGGCCTGGGGCCACCCGCGCCTGCGCGAGGCGATCGCCGCCCACTACAACAGCCAGTACGGCTCCTCCATCACGCCCGAGAATGTGATGGTCTTCGCGGGCGGGAGGCCTGGCATCCACACGGTCCTGGCCTTCCTCAAGGGCCATGTGGAGGTGCGCATCGGCAATGTGGAGTGGCCGGCCTACCTGGACATCCTCACCCAGACGAACACGAGCTGGCGCGTGGTCCCCTTCACGCGCGAGAACGGCTTCCACCCGAGCAACGCCGAGTACTTCGACCGCACGGGGCTCAACGCCAAGACGCACCTCTTCCCCATCCTCTCGAACCCCGGGAACCCCACGGGGCACACGCGCGCCGGAGCCGAGCTGGAGGAGCTGATGGCCCTGGCCGAGCAGCCGGGCAACGGCATCCTGCTCGACGAGGCCTACGAGATGTTCCATGCCTCCCAGGGCGTGAGCGGCATCCGCTATGTGAAGGACCTCGACAACAGCAATGTGTTCCTCGCGGGCGCCTGCACCAAGGGCCTCCAGTGCCCGGGCATCCGCATCGGCTGGGTGATCGCCAGCAAGCGCAACATCGAGACCATGTCGAACTTCTCGAGCTTCGGCATGGGCGGGGTGAGCCACCCCTCGCAGCTCTACGCGGTGGAGCTGCTCGAGCCCGGCCGAGTCGCCCAGGCCCGCGAGGCCGTGGCCCGGCACTACGGCGCCCAGCGCGAGCGCTACGGGGAGGCCTTCGCCGCCATGGGCCTCAAGGTCCACACCGGTGACGGCGGCTTCTACCACTGGCTCGAGCTGCCCGAGGGCCTGAACGCACACGAGCTGAACAAGCGCCTGTTCCGCCACGGGGCTGCGATCCTCGAGGGCTTCGACTGCGACATGGCGCGGCCCCACGACAAGGACCCTGCCTACCGGTCCCCCTACGAGTCCTTCTTCCGGTTCTCGTTCGGGCCCCTGCTCCCCGAGTCCTTCGAGGCCGATGTGGCCCTCCTGCGCCAGGTGCTCGACGAGTACCGGGCCGAGGTGCAGTAGGGCGCGCCGCGGGAGCGCTCAGCCCCTTGCTATATTCTGCGAGGCAAGATACATTGCCTCGCATGACAAAGGCCTTCCCGCCCGAGCTGGTCCGCGGCTGCGCCGAGCTGGTGCTGCTGACGCTCCTGCTCTCGCGCCCCATGTACGGCTACGAGATCCTCACGACCCTGGAGGAGCGTGGGAACGGCGGCTTCCAGTTCAAGCAGGGCACCCTCTACCCCCTCCTCTACCGCCTGGAGCGTGAGGGCTGGATCGAGGCCGCCTGGGTCGAGCCCGAGGGGGCCAAGCGCCGCAAGACCTATCGCATCACGCGCGACGGCCGGCGAGCCCAGCGGACGAAGGCCGCGGAGTGGGCGCGCCTGCAGGCGGCCGTCCAGGCCCTGCTCGTGGAGGCTGGCGATGCGTGAGCCCCTCCACTCCCGAGCCTCCACCTTCCTCGAGGCCCTCGAGGCCGCCCTCGGCGGACCGGGCCAGCGCTCGGCCGAGGTCGTGGCCGAGGTGCAGAGCGACCTCGAGGCCGCGGTTGCGGCGGCGATCGCCCGCGGCGAGGAGCCCGCCGCAGCCTGGGCTCGAGCCCTCGATGACCTGGGCGATCCGCAGGAGCTGGCAGCCGCCATGCGCGGCCCCCTGCCCCCTGAGCGTCCGGCTCGCGCCATGGAGCACGCCCGTCGCGCGGCGGCCGTTCTGGTCGCCGGGTTCTTCGCCTACACCGCGTGGGCCGTACGCTCCTGGGACTACGGCGACCGCCTGGGCCTGTTCCTCTTCTTCGGCGCCCTGGGCTTCCCCCCCGCGGTGCTCCTGTGGCCGGGGATCGTGTGGCGTTGGAACGCCCTGTTCAGCACGGTGAACGCCGTGGCCCTGGTGGTCCTGGCCGGCTTCCTGGTCGTGGGAGGAACCCACACGGTAGCGACCTATGAGCTTGCCGCCACAGGAGCCGACGAGGCCCTCCTCGTCGACGGAGAGGCCCTTGCGGCGGCCTTGCCTGCGGAGACAGGCGAGCCCCTGCTCGAGCGCGAGCATGTCTTGGCGCTCCTCATCCTGGCCGCCGCGGGGCTGGTGCTGTCCCTCATTCAGCAGGCCGGGCAGCGCCGCAGGGTGCTCCTGATCGGGGCGGGGATCCTCGTCTTGATCGACCTGCCCTACACCATTGAGGAGCACCTCTTCGTGCGCGAGGCGCGCCACGCGGCCGCCTGGGTCGAGGCCGAGCATGCGCGGACCGGGTCCTGGCCCAAGGGAGAGGAGTTCACGGAGCGGTACGAGCCCCTCTGGATCGACGACCTCTGGTACTCCCCGCCCGTCTCGGCGGAGGACGAGACCTTCAGCTTCCAATGGCCGCGGTACCTGCAGCACTCTGCCGGTCTCGGCTACCACTCCGACGGGACCATCTGGGGCAACGACTGACCGCCGTCACGCCTTGACGGTCCGCAGGCCCCTCAGCGGAACAGGACCAGCGCCGAGTCCGAGGTGCCGGACGCCTGCGCCCCGGTCTGCGGATCGGTGTCGCGGAACCACCACTGGAACCACAGGCTGGTCCCGGGCTGGACGGGCAGCCCCAGGGGCAGCCCCAGCGAGGGCAGGTAGCTCGCGCCAGCGGCGCCTGCGGCATCGCTCACCACCACCTGCCCCGGCCCCACAAGCCGGGCGATGGAGCCCGCGAGGCAGAGCCGGGCGGGCGCGCCGCCCCAGGCGAGGGTCGAGCCGCCCTCGCTAGCGACCAGCGCGAAGCCCACGCGGCCCGGCGGCAGCCCGGTCGCCTGCAGCCCGAACTGATCGTCCGCAAGGAGGGGGCTGCCGCTCGGAGCAAGGGTCGCGCGCAGGCCGGTGGAGTTGGGCGTCGCGACGCAGGCGAGTACGGTCTGGCACTTGTCGAGGGCGGCGTCCCCGTCCCAGTCGAGGGTCGCGTCCTGGTCGATCTCGTCGCGGTCCACCAGCCCGTTGCCATCGCAGTCCAGGGGGCCCAGGTTGCGTGACCAGTCCACCTCGTCCAGGCCTCGCACGGCGTGGGCCACATCCAGCAGCCCGTCGCCGTCGAGGTCCCCGACGCTGAAGGCCCAGGCGCCCTCACAGGGATCCGCCAGCGGACGCGGCCCCTTCAGGTCCCCGAGCAGGTTCTCGTACCAGGTGATCCGGTCAGCGAACTCCGCCGCGCTGAGGGCGTCCAGATCGCCGTCCAGGTCGAGGTCCACGAGCCGCACGCGGACGAGCCCCGTGGCGTCCTCCTCCAGAACCGCGCGCGGGGTGAAGCCCCCGTTGGCGAGGCCTCGCCGCCAGTGGACCTCGCCGCCGTAGAGCCCCACCAGCAGGTCCTCTCGCCCGTCGCCGTCCACATCCCCAAGATCCACCGACCGCGGCTGGGCCAGCCCGGAGAACAGGAGTAGGGGCGGCTCGAAGCCTGCTCCCACCCGCCGGTGGAGCAGCACCTGCCCACCCCAGCTCGCGACCGACAGCAGGTCCCCATCGCCATCGCCGTCGAAGTCCCGCACGCGCACATCCGAGACGCCGAGCACCGCCTGGGTCAGGGTGCGCCGCGGGCCGAAGGTCCCACCGCCGAGGTTCTCGAGCCAGGCGACCTCGTGGCTCCACCAGGCACCGGTCGCCAGGTCCAGATCGCCGTCGCCGTCGAAGTCTCCCAAGTCGAGGGTCCAGATGCTCACGCCGGCGGGGTCCACGGGCTCGGCCGGTCCGAACGCACCCGCGCCCAGGTTGCGGAGCAGGCCCACCGAGCCTCCCGCGAAGACGAGCTCGGGCAGCCCGTCCCCATCCAGGTCGCGGGCCAGCACCCGGTGCATGGCGGACCGCCCCTGGTGCAGGGTCATCGGCGCGCTGAAAAGTCCGCCGCCCTGGTTCCAGCACACCGAGACCGTGCGCTGGACGACCGAGGTGAGGGCCGCGTCCAGGTCCCCGTCACCGTCCAGGTCCGCGAGCTCGACATCGCTCGGGCCGCCGAGCGCAAGGGCCAGGGGCGTGGCCGCGTCGAAGGTGCTCTGCCCATGGGCGAGGCCGGCGCTGAGGGCGAGCAGGGCGAGGGGGCGAGCCATGGAAGGATCCGACAACACTCCTCAATACCCGCTGCGATCCAGGTCCGCCAGCGCCACGCTCCCAGCACCGCCCCGAACCGGGGCAGCCTCGCCGGGCCGCCCCTCCAAGGGGCGAGGCCCGCTCCCGTCAGCGCCGCAGCGCGACGGCCTCGAGGGTCTTGAGGCGGTCGCGCATGCGCGCCGCGTCCTCGAAGCGCAGCTCGCCCGCGGCCTCGAGCATGCTGCCCCGCACGCGCTCCAGCTCGGCGTCGAGCCGCTTGCGGTCCCAGCCGCTGGGGTCGTCGTCGTCCTTCGCTCCGCGCCGCTCCGTGCCAGCCACCTCGGGGATCTCGGCGTAGTCCATCTCGTAGAGCGCCTCGAGGGACTCGCGGATGGGCTTGATGACGGTCTGCGGGGTGATGCCTCGCTCCTCGTTCCAGGCCACCTGGATCTCGCGGCGGCGGCTGACCTCATCCAGGCAGGCGCGCATGGAGTCGGTGATCCGGTCGGCGTAGAAGATCACCTTGCCCTCCGCATTCCGCGCGGCCCTGCCGCAGGTCTGGACCAGGCTGGTGCGCGCCCGCAGGAAGCCCTCCTTGTCGGCGTCCAGCACCGCAACCAGGGCGACCTCCGGCAGGTCCAGGCCCTCGCGCAGCAGGTTGATCCCGACCAGCACATCGAACTCCCCCAGGCGCAGGTCGCGCAGGATGGCCGTGCGCTCGATGGCGTCCACCTCCGAGTGCAGCCAGCGCACGCGCACGCCCAGCTCGGTGAAGTAGGTGGTGAGCTCCTCCGCCGACCGCTTGGTCAGGGTGGTGACGAGGGTCCGCCAGCCGCGCTTGGTGACGCCGCGGATCTCGTGCAGCAGGTCGTCGACCTGGGTCGTGGCCGGGCGCACCTCAATCTCGGGGTCCAGGAGCCCAGTGGGACGCACCAGCTGCTCGACCACCTCGTCCTTGGAGTGGTCCAGCTCGTAGGCGCTGGGCGTCGCGGAGACGAACACCGCCTGCTTGACGAGCTTCTCGAACTCCTCGAAGCGCAGGGGGCGATTGTCGAGCGCGCTCGGCAGGCGGAAGCCGTGCCCCACGAGGGTCTCCTTGCGGGAGCGATCGCCCTTGTACATGGCCCCCACCTGCGGCACCGAGACATGGCTCTCGTCCACGAACAGGACCCAGTCGTCGGGGAAGTAGTTCAGCAGGGTGAATGGCGGCTGCCCGGCCTCGCGCCCGTCCATGAAGCGCGAGTAGTTCTCGATCCCCGAGCACACGCCCGTCGTCCGCAGCAGCTCGAGGTCGTGCCGCGTGCGCTGCTCGAGGCGCTGGGCCTCCAGCAGCTTCTTCTCGCCCCGCAGCGCCTCGAGCCGCTCCTCCAGCTCCTCGCCGATCAGGGGAATGGCCCGCTCCAGGCGCTCCATCGGCGTCACATAGTGGTTCGCCGGGTACAGGGTCGCCTTCTCCAGCTCCCCCAGGATCTCCCCCAGCAGCGGGTTGACCTCGGTGATCGCCTCAAGCTCGTCCCCGAAGAACTCGAAGCGCAGGACGCGGTCCTCCTCGTAGGCGGGAAAGACCTCGACCACATCGCCCCGCACGCGGAACGCGCCCCGCCGGAAGTCGAGGTTGTTGCGCGCATACTGCATCTGGGTCAGCTGCCGCAGCAGGTCGTCCCGCTCGAGGGTCTGCCCGCGCTCGAGGGTGATCGCCATGCGGGAGTAGTTGGAGGGCGAGCCCAGGCCGTAGATGCACGACACGGACGCGACCAGGATCACATCGCGCCGGTCCAGGAGGGAGCGCGTGGCCGAGTTCCGCAGGCGCTCGATGTTCTCGTTCCGGCTGGCGTCCTTCTCGATGAAGGTGTCGGTCGAGGGGACATAGGCCTCCGGCTGGTAGTAGTCGTAGTAGCTGACGAAGTACTCGACCGCGTTGTGCGGGAACAGCTCCTTGAACTCCGCGTACAGCTGGGCCGCAAGGGTCTTGTTCGGCGACAGGACCAGGGCGGGCCGCCCCACCCCCTCGATGACCTTGGCCATCGTGAAGGTCTTGCCCGAGCCCGTGATCCCCAGCAGCGTCTGATGGGGCACGCCGCGCTCCAGACCGTCCACCAGGCTCGCGATCGCCTCGGGCTGGTGCCCGGTCGGCTGGTGCGGCGTGACGAGGCGGAAGGGCGACTCGGACATCCCCGCATCCTAGGCGTGGCCAGGGCCGGTCCAAGCCGCGGACACGCCTCCGTCGATTGCGCCCCCCCAGGGCCAGGGGTACCTTCTGAGCCCCCTCCGGGCCGCTCGTCCCGGCGCCTCCATGATCATCCAGTGTCCCTACTGTAAGGCCCAGGCCAACCTCCCGGACAGCAAGGAGGGCGCCAAGGTCCGCTGCAGCTCCTGCAGCAAGATCTATGTGGCCCGCCCGAAGGGTGACCGCGCGCGCGGAGGCAAGCAGGCGGACAACTCCAACCTGATGGTCGGTGGCCTGGTGGTGGCGGTCCTGCTGGTGCTCGGCCTCATCATCAGCGGCGGCTCCGGCCCCGAGGCGCCGCCTCCGCCCCCGCCCGAGGAGCAGGAGGCCGCCCCCGTCGAGGTCGTGGACCTGATGGGCTGGGAGAGCGAGGGCGTGCAGGCCGTGCGACAGATCCACAACCTGATCCTCACCGGCGACGACTTCCGCCTGGGCCAGCGCCTGCACGCGGAGCGCGCCTACGCGCGCCTGGGCCAGGAGCTCGCGGCGGCCGCTGAGGAGGCCGGCGAGGCGGCCCTCGAGCGCACGCCCTGGAATCAGATGCCCACCACCGAGCGGCTGGTCTTCGCGACCGACCTCGCCAAGGACATGCTCTCGGGCAGCGGCAAGGACCTGCTGGTGGGCTGGAAGCCCTACCACGGCTGGGTCGAGGCCGACGACGAGGGCGTTGGCGGGGGCCTGACCGTCCGCGTGCAGCTCGCCTACGAGGACACCTCCGCCGGCCAGGCCGACCGCCACATCGAGTGGCAGCTCTGGCGCGAGAACGGGACCCTCAAGGCCTGGGACTGGAAGCGCTGGTACTCGCCCGACGAGCAGATCCAGCAGCGCCGCACCAAGAAGGTCGAGAAGAAGACCCTCTCCGACGGCTCGGTCGTGCTCGAAGGCAAGATCCGCCCAATCCCCTACGACGACGATGTGCCCGCCGACCTGCGCAAGCGCATCGACGGCCTCGTCGCCCAGCTCGTGGACCCCGACGCCACCAAGGTGTTCGCGATCCAGCAGGAGCTGCGCGAGATCGGCAAGCCGGCCATCGCTCCGCTGCTGACGCAGCTCGCCACGATCCCGCTCGACTCGGTCGACAACGCCAGCGCCCTGAACCTGGTGCACCTGACCCTGCGCGACATCACGGGCTACCAGTCCCTGTTCCAGGCGCACGAGGCCCTCGGCACCACCAAGGAGCGCCAGGACGCCGGCCTCAAGCAGTGGTTCGGCTGGTACGACCGCCGCTACCGGCGCTTCGAGGGCCGCACCGACCTCGAGGACGACCCGTTCCTCGACGACCCCGACTTCAAGCCCCGCAACGAGCGCGAGCGCCGCGAGTTCGAGCGCGCCCGCCAGGGCGGCGGCCGCTGACCACCACGATCACCCTTCCCCCCCCCGAGGCACTCCCATGAAATTCCGCAAGGGCATCTGCGGCGACTGCGGCGCCCAGTACAAGCTCCCCGAGACGTTCGCGGCCGACAAGGCCAAGTGCAAGCAGTGCGGCGGCGTGGTCGCCGTGGGCGCGGTCGAGAAGGCCGAGCCCCCGGCTCCGGCCCGCAGCCAGCCCAAGCCCGAGCCGGTGCCGGCCAAGAAGCCCACCGCCGCGAAGCGCCCCGCCCAGGCCCCGCCCAAGAAGGTGGCCGAGGCCGGCGAGGAGGCCCCGCGCAAGCGCCGTGAGGGCCCCTCCATGAAGGAGCAGCTCCTTGCCCGCCGCCAGGCCGAGGCCGCGGCCGCCGCAGGGGACTCGGCTGGCAGCGCGGCCAAGCCGGCCGCCACGAAGGCCTCCTCCACGCGTCCCGCAGCCAGCAAGCCGGCCACGCGCAAGCCCGCTGCCGCGTCTTCCGCCAAGCCGACGCGCGCCGCCGGCTCCACCTCCCGCCGCGGAGCGAGCAGCCGCCGGGGCAAGGACGAGGGCGACGGCGATGAGGGCCGCCCGGCCCGCGGCCGCCGCCAGCAGAAGCAGGGCAACCCTGCTCTCCTCTGGGGCAGCCTCGCCGCCGTGGTCGTCGCGATCGCCGGCTGGATGGTGATGATGGGCGGCGACGAGCCCGCCCCCACCGAGGAGACCTCCGCCCAAGCCGCCGAGGGGACGACCCCCGAGGCCTCCGCCCCCGCCGAGGAGGCCGCCTCCTCGAAGCCGGAGCCGACCGCTCCGGAGGCCGCAGGCCCCGCCGAGGAGAGCGCCCCCGCCGCGCCGGAAGCGGCGGACACAGGCAGCGACGCCGCCGCCATGGAGGAGGAGCCTGAGGACGAGCCCGAGGGCCCGGCCACCGAGGCCCCGCGCAGCGCCGCCACCGGCCGCTACAAGGTGTTCATGCTCGAGCGCCAGCCCAAGGCGGCGGCCAAGTACCCCGACGCGCTCTACGACCCGAAGGACCCGGCCGAGCCGCAGATCGCCACCTACCAGCCCTTCGACACGCCTCCGGGCACCTCGCCCGACGAGTGGGAGAACATCATGAAGCAGGCGCGCACCATGATCGACCCGGACGCGGGCGCCGCGGGCAACCGCGCCGCCATGGCGCTCGAGAAGATCGGCAAGCCCGCCTTCCCGGCGATCGTCAATGTGATGCTGACCCTGGACTACAGCACCAAGGACGGCAACCAGGCCGGCGATGTCTGCCAGCGCAGCCTCCAGAACATCGCCAACGGTCGGAATGTCGGCTGGTACCACAGCTACCGCGAGGAGCCCAACAAGACCGCCATCCAGAACACCCGCTGCGTGGACATCCTCTACGAGCAGGTCTGGGGCCGCGAGCTCCGCGAACCGGGCTACTTCGAGCGCTACGCCAAGCTCAACGAAACCGAGAAGCCCGCCGAGGAAGCCCCCGCCGCCGACACCGGCCTCGACGACGCCCTCGACGATCTGGACTTCTGATCGAAGGCGGGCGCGAGGCGCCCGCCCCCCAGCTCAGCCGGGCCACCGGTCGAGCACAAAGGGCATCCACTTCCAGCTCTGGCACCGCGAGTTCGACCCGGCCACGGGCACCCCTCGCTCCAACACCACCGACGGCATCAGCGTGATGTTCCGCTGACTCTGGAGGAACCAAGAGGCGGCCCCTGCAGTTGCTCTGCGGGGGCCGCCGCTCGTTTGGGGCGTGCGGGACGGGCCCGGGATCGCGCTGGAGCCTCGGCGCGCGTTCAGCGCCCTTTGGGGCCTCGCGCCACCCCCACCGCGCCGTCGCTGCGGGGGTCGCTGGCGCCCGTGGGCTGGCCGGTGGGGTCGACCGCGATGGCCTGGATGAGGCCCGCGGCGGAGCCGGTGCGGAGGGGCTGTCCGTGGGTGGTCTCGAGCGCGGTGCGCAGGCCGTCGGGGAGCGCGGCCTCGAGGGCGGTGCCCTCGGGACGCCACTGCTGGTGGACGCGGGGCGCGGCCACGGCCTCCTCGAGGGGCTGGCCGTGGACGAGCACCCGCAGCAGCACCTGCAGGACCGAGGTGATGATGCGCGGCCCGCCGGGCGCGCCCAGGACCAGGACGACGCGCTGGCCCCCCTCGCGCACCACGGTGGGCGTCATGGAGGACAGGGGCCGGCGGCCGCCGTAGAGCTGGTTCGCCTCGGCCCCCACCAGGCCGAACATGTTGGGCGTGCCGGCCTGGATCGAGAAGTCGTCCAGCTCGTTGTTCAGCAGGAAGCCGGCCCCCTCGACGAGCAGGCCCGAGCCGAAGGTGCCGTTGAGGGTCGTGGTGAGCGCAACGGCGTTGCCCTCGGCGTCCAGCACCGACAGGTGGGTCGTCTCCGGAGACTCGGGCGTCGGCGTCGGGACCCAGGGCGCGACGCCGGGCTGGGCGCGCTCGCCAATAGCCAGGCGCCGCGTGGCGATCCACTCGGCCCCCAGCAGGGCCTCCAGAGGCACCTCGAGGGTGCGCATGGCGCCTTGGCCCTCAGGGTCGGGGAAGGCCTCGGGATCGCCGAGGTGCTCGGCGCGGTCCGCGAAGGCGAGGCGCATGGCCTCGATCCACCAGTGCAGCGCGCGCGCCGTGGGGCCGCCGGCCTCGTCGCGCTCGGTCTCGAGGGGCAGGCCGTCCAGGATGCTCAGCACCTGCAGGAGGACGAAGCCGCCCGAGCTGGGCGGCGGCACGCTGAGGACCTCGAAGCCCCGGAACCACCCCGTGAGCGGCGCGCGCACCGTCGCCTCGTAGGCGGCGAGGTCCGCCGCGTCCATCAGACGGTCCCCCGCAAGGAGGCCCTCGCGGGCGTCCACCGTCCTCAGGGTCTGCAGCAGCAGCTCGGCCGTGCGGCCGCCGTAGAAGCCGTCGGGGCCCTCGGCCGCCAGGCGCTCGAGGGTCTGCGCCAGGTCCTCCTGCACGAGCAGGTCGCCCTCGCGCAGGGGTCCGCCGTCCGGCCGGTGGAAGCGCGCCCGCGCGGTGGGGTCCGCGGCGATGCGCCCGCCCGGTCCGCTGGAGGCCAGGTCCTCGGCGAGGTACGGCCCGACGGTGAAGCCGCCGCGCGCGGTCTGGATGGCGGGCGCTGCGAGCTGAGCGAAGGAGAAGCTCCCGGAGCCGTGGCGCTCCCAGAGCGCGTGGAGACCGGCCGGGCTGCCAGGCACCCCCACCGCGAGCGGGGTCTCCAGAGAGCGGCGCGCGACGACCTCGCCGTCGGCATCCAGGTAGAGGTCCTGCTGGTAGCGGCGCGGCGCGACCTCGCGAAAGTCCACCACCTCACCCTCGCCCACATGGGGCACCCAGAGGGCGAAGCCCCCGCCCCCCAGGTTGCCCGCCTGGGGATGCACGACCGCCAGCATCAGGGCAGTGGCCACGGCCGCGTCGGCGGCGTTCCCGCCCTGCTCGAGCACCCGCTGGCCGACCTCGACGGCGAGGGACTGCTCGGCCACGACGACCCCCGCCACGGGCCGCTGCAGCTCGGGGGGCTTGGGGGTGCCAGGACCCTTGCAGCCTGGTGCCCCAGCGGCGGCGAGCAGCGCGGCGAAGGCCGCCTGGGCGCGCCAGGAGCGCTCGGCGGAGAGGAGCAGCCTCAGGCGAGCGGCCATGGCTCAGCCCGGCAGGCTGTCGCCGTCGCCCATGTCCTCGACCTTCACCCCGCGCTCGCGCAGGTAGGCCACGGAGGCCTCGATCTGGTCGTTCTCCCCTTCGATCTCCACGGCGACGATGGCCATGGTGTCGGTGATGCTCGCCGCGCGGAGGTTCGGGACCACGCCGAACTTCTCCCCCAGGGTGTGGCTCACGATGGGCTCGCTGATGAGCTCCTGGGGGAAGGTGCAGAAGAACTTACGCGGGGCCATGGGGTGAGCGCGGGGTGGCGCGCCTTCGGGTGACTGCGCGGGCGCGCGGGTCAGGGGCGGACCCGGGCGCGAGCCGCGCCCAGGGCTGCGCATCCCACCAGAGCGGGCACCCCGGCGGCAAGCCAACCGAGGGGCGTGCGCAGGTCCGGGCCGATCGCGTCCCCGCCGGCTGCGTCGTAGATCGCAGGGTCACGCAGCCAGTCGTGGCCCGCCGCCTCGACCACGAGGGTCACCGGGGAGAGGTCCAGGGCCCGCGCGACGAGCGCGGGCTCCCAGCCCGGTCCTGATGCCGGCCCCAGGACGAGGGGCAGGACCGTCAGCAGGGCGGCCAGCAGCGCCAGCGTCCCCGCGCAAGCCAGGCGCCCGGGCTGGAGCGCGGGCCGCGACGACAGGTGGCGCTCGCGCGCCGCGAACAGGTCGCCGAGGCCCGCCCCCAGGAGAGCCAGAGCCGCCACCGCGACCAGGGCGCCGCCGGGGCGTGGGCCCGGCTCGGCCAGCAGCCAGACCGCGGGAGCCAGCAGCAGGGCGGGGAGTCCGCGTGCGCCGACAAGGGTCCCAAGAGGAACGGCTGCAAGGGCTGCCCAGGCCAGGGCGGGTACGGGCTGCGAGGACAGCCCGCGGCCCGCTAGGAGGGCGACTCCGAGCGGCGCGACAACAAGCGCGCGGCGGCCCCACGAGGGGGCGCAGACCTCGGCGGACCTGGCCTGCGGCACGGGGTCCTGGACGGCGGCGGAGTCCGTCATGGGGCCTGCGGGCCGCCCTGGGCCGGGACCGCCTCGATGGGCACATCCAGGAGCGCGCGCTCCTCCCACCCTTCGGCGTCGAAGTGCCACCACTCGCTGCGGAGGACGCGGAAGCCCGACGCGGCCATGGCCTCGATCAGGAGGTCCCGGTTCCGACGCGCCGGGCCCCAGGGCAGGGCGGCGTCTGCCGCGGCCGCGGGCTCGAAGGCGTCATGGGCGGTCGGCATCTCCAGGGGCCTGCCGGAGGCGTCGCAGAGGCCCACATCCACGGCCATGCCGCGGTTGTGGCGCGAGCCACGCGCGGGGTCGGCAACATAGTCCGGGTTGGGCAGCAGCTCCCACATGCGCCGCTGGACCGCGTGGGGTCGGTAGGCGTCGTAGACCAGCAGGCCGAGCCCGCGGGGCTCGAGCCGATCGAGGACCTCGACCAGGCGCGCAGCGGCGCTGGCGCGCAGGAGGGCACGGGGCTCGGGGTAGAGCACCTCCCGCACGAAGTTGTCCTCGGTGCCATAGCTCAGGTGCAGCACGAGGCGCGGATCGACGGAGGCCAGGTCCACGAGGGGATCGTCAAGCGGCGCCTGGGTCTCGAGCCCGGGGGGGAGGTTCGGCGCCTGGCGGGCGGGCTCGTCGGGCGCGGCCACCAGCGGCCGCGGCTGATCGGAGCTGAGCGGTTCGGGCGCGCCCGTGCCGGGGGCCCCGCAGGCTCCGAGGGCAAGGGACAGGAGGCCCAGGGCAGCGCCGTTGCGGAGGGTGCTTCGCATGCGAACCGGAGTGTATCCTCGCCGCCGCTGCGACCTCGATGGTCGGCCCGCCTCCAATCCCCTGCCGCTGTCTCCCATGCCGCTGCACGCTCTGCTGCCCTGCTCCCTCGTCCTGGGGGGGCTGTGCCTCGCGATCGGAGCCGCTCCCGTTGGGCCCGAGAGCGCGGAGCCCGAGCCCCAGCACCCCCACCAGCTCTTCGGCTTCGCGGGGACCGGCCTCGCGGCGCTGCTCGATCCGGCGACCCGCGGGGTCGAGCAGCGGGGCGAGGCCATGCGGCTCGAGCCGGGTGCGGTCCTCGTGCTGCGTCCGCTGGCCATCGAGCCGTTCGTGGAGCTGCTGCCCAGCTGGAACATCGACTGCGGCGAGGGCGGCGGGTTCCGAGTGGAGGGCCGCTTCGCCACGCTGACCGAGGAGCTTGGACCCTGGGTGACCTTCGGCGGCTGGGGTCCGGCGCCTGAGGGCGCCAGCGACGCGACGCGCTGGGGCCCCGAGGACGCGCCGCACCGCGTGGCCGTGGATGTGCTCGAGGCCGCGTCCCCTCTCAGCCGCGTGCAGCTGCGCGTGGTCGCGGCCAAGGCCGCCCCCCTCTCCCTTGAGCACCTGACCTTCGTGGCCACGCTGCCTGCCGAGCGTGCGGCGGGCCTGGACCGCAGCGCACCCGCTCCGGCCGAGGACCTCGTGCTGGAGGTGCCGGCCCGCAGCCAGCGCGATGGCGGCGAGGCCATCGCCCACCGCATCTGCTCCCCCACCAGCGTGAGCATGCTGCTGGCCTTCCACGGCAAGGAGCACGGGACCGACGCGGTGGCGGCCGCCCTCTTCGACGCGGACCACGACCTCTACGGCAACTGGAACCGTGCCGTGCAGGGCGCCTTCCTGCTGGGCGTCCGCGGCCGGCTCGAGCGCATGGCCACCTGGGCCGACGCCGAGAGCGCCCTGCGAGCGGGCCACCCCTTCGCGGTCTCGATTCGCGCGGAGGAGGGTGAGCTCGAGGGTGCGCCCTACGCGAGGACCTCGGGACACCTGCTGGTGGTGTGCGGCCTGCTCGCGGACGGCCACGTGGTCGTCCGTGACCCCGCGGCCTCTCCCGTGGACCGCGTGTCCCGCACCTACAGCCGCGCCGACCTCGAGCGCGTGTGGCTCGCGCGCAACGGCGTGGCCTATGTCCTGCACGGACCGCGCTGAGCCTCTCCCCCCAGCGCGGTCGCCCGGTACGCGGCCCGCTCTTGTCTCCCCCCATGGTAAGAATCGTCCAAGTCGGCCTCGGCCCCCTCGGGGTGCGCGCGGCGCGTGAGTTCCTGGAGCGCGACATGGGCCGCATCGTTGGCGCGGTGGACCCGGTCCACGCGGGCCGGCCCCTGGCCGAGCTCGTCGAGGGTGCGGATCCCGCCGTGACCATCGCCCCCGACCTGGCCAGCCTTGGCTGCTGGGGCGATACGGACGCGGCGATCGTCACGACGCGCTCCGCGCTGCCCGACTGCTTCGAGACTCTGCGAGACCTGCTCGGCCTTGGGGTGCATGTGGTCAGCTCGTGCGAGGAGCTCTCCTACCCGTGGCTGCAGCACCCGATCATGAGCCAGGAGCTGCACGAGCGCGCCGTGAAGGCGCGCCGGGTGGTGCTCGGCACCGGCATCAACCCTGGGTTCCTGCTCGACACCTTCCCGGTGGCCCTCACGGGCGTCTGCCACACGGTCCGCCGCGTGGTGGCCGGTCGCGTGCAGGACGCCACCACCCGCCGCATCCCGTTCCAGAAGAAGATCGGCGCAACCCTCTCGATGGAGGCGTTCCAGGCCGAGGTGGAGAAGGGCACCCTGCGCCATGTGGGCCTGCCCGAGTCCCTCCACTTCATCTGCCACTACCTCTCGATCCCGTTCGACGACTGGTCCGAGACGCTCGAGCCCGTGGTGGCGGAGCGTGACCTCGAGTGCGGCCTTGGCCCCATCCCCGCCGGCCACGCCGCCGGCGTACGACAGGTGGCGGTCGCCACGCGAGGCGGCGAGGAGGTCGTGCGCCTCGAGTTCCAGGCTGCCATCGGCCAGGCCGAGCCGCGCGACTGGGTGGAGCTCGACTCCGATCCCCCGCTTCGGGCGGTGATCGAGGGCGGCGTGCACGGTGACGCCGCCACCACCTCCATCCTGCTCAACGCCATCGGCTCGGTGCGTGAGGCCGAGCCCGGGCTGCGGACCATGGCCGATGTCCGGCCCCCCCGCTGCCAGGTCCGGAGGGACGCCTAGCCGTGCTCGGGCGCCGGGTGGAGGGCTCGACGGCGACGACCGTCCGCGTGGGCGGGCGGGAGCTGCTGTCGTTCGCGGGCACGGGCTACCTGGGCCTCGCGCACCACCCGGAGGTCCTCGACGCCGCGACCGAGGCGCTCCGGCGCTGCGGGCTCTCTGCCTCCGCCTCGCGCACCACCAGCGGCAACTTCGCCGACCACGAGCACCTCGAGGAGGCCCTGGCGGAGTTCATGGGCGTCGAGGCGGCCGTGCTGCTGCCGGACGGCTGGCTGGCCGACGAGGCCGTGATGGAGGCGTACGGGGACGAGCTCGACACGGTCCTCGTGGATGCGGACGCCCACGCGTCCCTGTGGATCTCGACCGCTCTCACCCGGGCCCAGGTGATCGACTGCGGCTCGGGAGACCTGATGCGCCTGCACGCGCTGCTCGACCGTCACGGCGAACACCACCTGGCGGTCCTGACCGACGGCCTCTACCCCATGCAGCGGCGCATGCCGAACCTGCACGACCTGCTGCAGCTCCTGCCGCGCACCGCGCTGCTCGTGGTGGACGACAGCCACGCCCTGGGGTTCCTGGGCGAGGGGGGCCGCGGAAGCCTCAGCGGGGCGGGGATGAAGGACAGCCGCGTGGTGACGACGGGCAGCCTCGCGAAGGCCCTGGGCGCCAGCGGGGGCTTCGTGGCGGGCAGCGCGGGAACCGTCGAGCGCGTGCGCCGCCGTGCGGAGGCCTTCGCGGGAACGACGCCCATCCCCCCTGCCGTGGCCGCCGGCGCGACGGCGGCCCTGCGCGTGCTCGAGCGCGAGCCCGTGCGCGTGCGCAGGCTGCGGGCCCACGCGGCCCACCTGACCCGCATCGGCGAGGCCCTCGGCCAGGAGCATCCCCAGGTGAGCGTGCCGGTCCTCGCGCTGCCGCTCCCGGACGAGGAGCGCGGCCGCACCCTGGAGCGCGCCCTTCAAGAGGCGGGCATGTTCGTGCCCTGGACCCAGTACGGAGGCGGGGCTGGCGCCCTGAAGATCTCCGTGAACAGCGAGCACCGGTCGGAGGACCTCGACCGCCTGCAGGCCGTGCTGGAGGCGCACTGGCTGCGCCCGTGAGGCGCGCGACCGAGTTCCCCGGCACCCCCTAGCGTCCCGGCAGCACTCCTATGAGCGACGATGACCTCCTGCGTGCCCTCGTGCGCGAGCACGGGACGCCCCTCTACCTGCTGGACCTCGACATGGCCCTCGAGCGGGCCGCGCGCCTCGACGCGTTCGACACGGTTCGCTACGCGCAGAAGGCCCACCCGGGGCTGGCCCTCCTGCGTGCCCTGGCCGCGGCCGGGCACTCCGTGGACGCCACCTCGGGGTTCGAGATCCTGCGGGCGCGGGCGGCGGGCTTTCCCGCCGAGCGCATCGAGCTCGCCACGGATGTGCTCGACCGCGCGACCCTCGAGGTCGCGGTGCGAGAGGGAGTGCGCGCGAACCTGGGCTCCGCGGACCTGATCGAGGCCTATGCTGCCTCGGGAGCGCACCCCGAGTGCACCCTGCGCATCAACCCCGGGTTCGGCTCCGGTCACAGCCGGCGCGTCACCACCGGAGGCCCGCACTCCAAGCACGGCATCTGGCACGAGGAGTTCCCGGCGGCCCTGGAGCGCGCCGAGCGCGCCGGCCTGCGGGTCAGCGGCCTGCACGTACACATCGGCTCGGGTGTCGAGCTGGAGGGCCTCTCGCAGACCATCGCGGCCATGGAGCAGGCCCTCCGGCACGCGCCCGACAGCGTGGTGCGCATCTCCGCGGGTGGCGGGCTCGCGGTGCCCTACGACGGCGGGCCCGAGTTCCCCGTCGAGCGCTACGCCGCAGCCTGGCTGGAGGCGCGCGCGCGCTGGCAGGTGGAGCTGGGCCGCTCCCTGCATCTGGAGGTGGAGCCGGGCCGCTACCTCGTCGCCCCCGCAGGGCGCATGGTCTCGGAGGTGCGGGCCTGCAAAGAGACACCCGAGTGGAGCTGGGTCCTGGTGGACGCGGGCTTCCACACCCTGGCCCGGCCCCTGCTCTACGGCTCCTATCACCGCATGAGCCTGGTTGGCGCCGAGAGCCGGCCCCTGCGCCCCACCGTGGTGGCCGGGCCGCTGTGCGAGTCGGGAGATGTGCTGACCCAGTCCCCGAGCGGAGAGCCGCGGCCGGTGGAGCTCCCGGAGGCCCGTCCCGGAGACCTGCTCGTGATCCACGACACCGGGGCCTACGGCATCAGCATGGCGAGCAACTACAACGGCTTCCCGCTGCCCGCGGAGGTCGTCCTCGAGGGCGGCCAGCCGCGTCTGGCTCGCCGCCGCCAGTCCTTCGACGACCTGCTCGCCCTGGAGCAGGACCTGTGATGAGCCCCCGCACCTCCAGTCCCCTCCGCACTCACGGGCACGCAAGCTGGCTGCCGCGCCCGTCCCTCGCCCTGCTCGCGGCCCTCGGCCTCTCCTCCTTCGCCCACGCTCAGGAGGCCGGAGGCCTGGACCTGGCTGCGCTTCTGGCGGCGCACTCGCCCGTCGCGAAGGGGATCGTCGAGGGCGCTGCAGAGCACCGCCTGCAGGTCCTCGTGGCAGAGGTCGTCGAGGGGCCGGGGGGCGTGCTGACCCTGCAGCGCACGCGCCTTGGGGCGCCCGACGCCTACTTCTATCCGGCAAGCAGCATCAAGACCGCGGCGGCGGTCGCGGCGCTCGAGTTCCTGAACGAGCTGAACGCCGAGCGAGGCCTGCCGTTTGGCCTCACGACCGAGCTGGCCTACGCCCCGCTGTTCGAGGACGAGCAGTTCGAGGACACCGACCCTTCGAACCTCGAGGGAGGCCGCATCACCATCGGCCACGAGATCCGCAAGCTCTCGATCGTCTCCGACAACCGCGCGTACAACCGCCTGTACGAGCTGGTCGGCCAGGAGCGCCTGGACGCGACGCTCCTGCGCGCCGGGTTCCCCTCGTTCCACCTGGTGCACAGGCTCAGCGAGGCCCGCACGGTCGAGGAGAACCTCCAGCTTCCCTCGATCGCCCTGCGCGACCCGGGCTCCGAGACGGTCTTCACCCTGCCCGCCCGCAGCACCAAGCCCCTCCCGTCCCCCGCGGACCACCCGAGCCTGCTGTGCGGCAAGGCCTGGGTCGGCGGTGGCGACACGCGCCACGAGGAGCCCTTCCGCTTCCACGACAAGAACCGGGTGGACCTCCTCGAGCTGCAGGACTTCCTCGTGGAGCTCGTGCGCCCTGAGATCGACACGGGGCGACGCGGCTTCCCTGGGCTCTCCGTGGACCAGCGCGCGTTCCTGCTCGAGGCCATGGCCAGCCTGCCGCGCGCGTCCACCAATCCCGCCTACGACCCCGAGAAGTACACCGACGACTATGTGAAGTTCCTGCTGCCGGGGCTTGCGCGGGTCGTTCCAGCGGAGCACCTGCGCATCTGGAACAAGGTGGGGCTGGCCTACGGCTTCACCATCGAGAACGCCTATGTGGAGGACGCCCGCACCGGCCGAGGCTTCTTTGTGGCCATCGCCCTCTACACGAACCCCAACGAGACCCTGAACGACGGGGTGTACGGCTACGACGAGCTGGCGTTCCCCTTCCACGCCGCCGTCGGCGAGGTCCTGGCTCAGCAGCTGCTCGCGCCGCGCTCCGCGGAGCGCCCGAGGTAGAGGCCGAGGCCCACGCCCAGACCCAGCAGCGGCACCGCCGAGAGGGTCAGGGGTACGCCGGTCGCGAGGGCGGCCATCGCCGAGAAGGCCCAGGCCGACGCCAGGTCTCCGCCCCGGTAGACCGCGGTGTCCAGCGCGGCCTTGGCCTGGAACAGCTCTGCCTGTGAGCCTCCGGCGAGCAGGGCCTCACGCGCCGGCCGTGCGAAGGCGTAGCGCGCGGCGGACATGAGGACATTGACGGCCAGGACCGCGCCAAGGGTCGGCGCGAGAGCCAGGGTCCCCAGTCCGGCGATCGAGAGCGCGGGGAGCAGCGCGAGGGTGCCCCCCAGCCCGAGCCCAGCCATGGAGCGCCCGCTGAGGAGGAGCTGGGCCAGGAGGGTGACCGCGCTCGTGACGGCCTGCATGCGCGCGAAGAAGACGACCCGCTCGCTCGCGTCCTCGAGCTGCTCCCCGACCAATCGCCCCGTGAGGAAGTACAGCCAGGTGGAGCCCAGGGTGAAGAGCAGGATGTAGGCCGCGAGCCCGCGGAGCCGTGGAGCGCGGAGCACGAGGGCGAGGCCCCGGAGGCCGCCCCCTCTCGGGGCCTGGCCCTCCGCGCCCGCGCGACGCAGGGCCCAGAGGGCGACCTCCAGACAGAGGGCCCCGGTCGCCGCCAGGGCCACGCCCGAGAGGCGCGCGGAGCCGAGGGCGACCACCCCGGCGCCCGCCAGGCTGCCGACGCTGGAGCCCGCTGCCACCAGGCCGAAGACGCGCCGCGCCTGTAGCTGCTGGAAGCGGCGCGAGAGGGCGGCCCAGACGATGCTGACGAGCAGCAGGTTGCCCACCGACAGACCGACATAGAACGCCCGCTCGGCCCACACGCGCGGGCCCGCGTCGAGGGCCCAGCCCTCCCCGCGCTGGCTCCACCGACCCTCCCACCAGGAGCCCTGGAGCTCGTGCAGGACGCCAGGCGAACCGGAGGCCCCGCCCACCTCGAGCAGCGCGCCGCCGAGGAGCAGAGCCAGGGCGGACCCGCGCAATGCCCAGGCAAGGAGCGCGGCTGGCGAGAGCCTGCCTGCGAGCGTGGCCCACAGGGGCTGCAGCAGGACCGCGCCAAGGAAGGTCCCCGTCCAGAGGAGCTCGCCGCCCTGCCCCTCGGCCGCGAAGATCGCGTCCCGCGCAGGCTTTAGGAGGCCGTAGGCGAGCAGCACCAGAGCGCTGGCCAGCGCGCCCGAGGCGACGGCACCGCCCTCACCCCGCTCGAGCAGCAGCCCACGCCGGACGCGGTCGAGGGCTCCCATCCAGGCTCAGGCCGCGTCGGCGCTGCGGACCTGCTGGCGCGCGGCGGCGATGACCTTCACGGGCGTGCGCTGCAGGCCGCGGGCGAGGCCAACCTTGCTCATGGTCCAGATGAACCACTTGGTCGGGTCGTACTGCCACCAGCGGATGGCGTTGCGGTAGTCCCCGGGGAAGCGGTGGTGGAAGTTGTGGTACCCCTCGCCGCCGGTGATCAGCGCAGTCAGGAGGCTGTCGCGAGCCGAGATGGCGCGGGAGTAGGGGCGCGAGCCGATGGTGTGGGCCACCGAGTTCACGCACCAGGTAGCGTGCAGCATGAGGGTCGTGCGCAGGGCGCCGGCCACCAGCAGGGCCCCCATGAAGTCGCCCCAGGCGAGGGCGATCAGGGCCGGGACGACCCACCCCATGACGATGGCGATGGGCCAGTAGTAGCGGTGCTGCCACTGGAAGCCCGGGATGCGGGCGAGGTCTTGGACGCGGTCCAGGTTGGGGCCGGGACGGTCGGCGCGGTTGCGGATGATCCACCCCATGTGCGCCCAGAAGAAGCCCTCGAGGATGCTGTGCGGATCGTCGTCGTCGTCGGTGTGACGATGGTGGTCCCGGTGGTCGGCGGACCACACGAGGGCGCTGGTCTGCATCGCGGCGGCGCCGAAGAGCAGGTAGAACCAGCGCAGGGGCGCGGCCGTGTCGTAGGCCTTGTGCGCGAAGGAGCGGTGGTAGCCGCCGGTGATCCCGACGCAGCCGAGGCCGTACCACAGCACGCCCAGAGCCAGAGTGCCCCAGTGGAACTGGACCAGGGCCATCCACAGGATCCCCGCCAGGGAGGCGAGGTGCAGGAAGCCCAGGCCGATCAGGTTCGCCCGGTTCCACTGCAGGTCCGACGGCGAGGCCGGAGACGGGGTCGACGCAGGGGCCGACGGGGCGCTTGAGGGGGCTCCCGACATGCAGCGCAAGATACCAGCGGGGGCCTTCCCCTCTCGCGCTGGGCCGTGTGAAACGGCGGCCGCCGGCCTGCAAGAGAAGTGTCGTGCGACCCAGCCGCGCACCCTGGACTCCTAGCATGCGGGGCATGCATGACCCCCTGACCCGACGGGGCGCCCTCGGCGCCCTGACGAGCCTCCCTGCGGCCCCGCTCCTGGCCCGTGAGCAGGCGACCCGCGGGGCAGGCAAGCGCCTCCTGGTCCTTGGCGGCACGCGCTTCCAGGGCCCCCCCATCGTGCGCGCCGCCCTGGACGCGGGATGGCAGGTCACCCTCTACAACCGGGGCAAGTCCGCCCCCGACCTGTTCCCCGACCTCGACCTCCGCAAGGGCGACCGGAACGAGCTCGACTACGCCTCGCTGGCGGAGGGCACCTGGGACGCGGTCATCGACACCTCGGCCTATGTGCCCGCCCATGTGGAGGCCGTTGCCCAGCTGCTGAAAGGGCGAGTCCAGCGCTACGCGCTGGTGTCCACCATCTCGGTCTACGACGAGGGCTCCGCAGAGGAGGGCGTGATCGACGAGAGCGGCCCCGTGCTGCCCGCCAGCGAGGAGATGATCGCCGCGACGCCGCGCATCCAGGATGTCACCGGCGCCAGCTATGGCCCCCTCAAGGCGCGCTGCGAGGACGAGGTGCGCGAGGCGTTCGGCGAGGCGAGCCTGCTGGTTCGGCCGGGCCTCATCGTCGGACCCGAGGACAGCAGCGACCGTTTCACCTGGTGGCCTGCGCGCGTCGCGCGCGGCGGCGAGGTCCTGGCCCCGGGACC
>JADHNZ010000042.1 GCA_016779225.1 Planctomycetota bacterium | reverse complement strand
CGAACAGGCCGAGGGTCACGAGGACCGCGAGCAGCGAGTTGAGCGCGCGCACGGTCAGCTCACCATCTGGAGGACCGAGTCGCCCTCGTGTCGCAGGTGGAACGGCGTCTCCGCGATCTGCTTCTTGGCGTCGGCGCGGACCACGAAGTTGTGCAGCAGGAGCAGGTCCATGCCGCTCATGCTGAAGGTGTTGAAGGCGTGGGCCGGGCTCTCGACGATCGGCTCGCCCTTCAGGTTGAACGAGGTGTTCATGACCACGGGGACCCCGGTGAGTTCCCCGAAGGCCTTGATCATCTGGTGGTAGGCCGGGTTCGTGTCCTTGAACACCGTCTGCAGCCGCCCCGAGCCGTCCTCGTGCGTGATGGCCGGCAGGTCCGCGCGCTTCTCCTCGCGGACGGGGGCGACATAGAGCATGAAGCGCGCGGGGAAGTGACGCTCGGCCTCGGGGATGTCGAAGAACTCGTTGGCACGCTCCTCGAGGACCGAGGGCGCAAAGGGACGGAACGCCTCGCGGAACTTGATCGTCGCGTTCAGCTTGTCCTTCATCTCCGACCGCCGCGGGTCGGCGATGATGGAGCGCGCGCCGAGCGCGCGCGGGCCCCACTCGAACCGGCCGCGGAACCAGCCACAGACCATGCCGTCCGCCAGGGCCTGGGCGACGAAGCGATAGAACTCCTGGTCGTCGGGGATCTTCTGGAAGGGGATGTCGTTCGCGCGCAGGAAGGCCTCGATCTGGGCGTCGGTGTACTCGCTGCCCAGGTAGGCGTGGTCGAGAGCCGGTCCGCGGGGCTGCCCGAGGACCTGGTTGTAGGCCCAGTAGGCTGCGCCCACGGAGCCCCCGTCATCCCCTGGCGCCGGGTGGATGTAGACCTCCTCGAAGGGCCCCTGTCGCAGGAGCTTGTAGTTGGCGACCGAGTTGAGCGCGACGCCGCCCGAGAGGCACACCGCCTTCATCCCCCCGCTGACCTGGTGCAGGTGGCGCAGCATCTGGAGCAGGACCTCCTCGGTGACGGCCTGGATCGAGGCCGCCATGTCGCAGTAGAAGGGGTCGAGGGACTGGTCCTGCAGGCTTGGGTCCCGGCGCGGTCTCCCGAAGTGCTCCTCGAAGGCTGCCGAGAGGGTTTCGTCCCGCGACCAGTGGTAGCGGAAGTAGCGCATGTCGTGCCAGAGGCTCCCGTCCTCGGCCACATGGATCAGCTCGCGGATGCGGTCCTTGAAGCGCGGCTCCCCGTAGGGGTGCATCCCCATGAGCTTGTACTCGCCCTCGTTGATCTCGAAGCCGCAGTAGGCCGTGAAGGCGGAGTAGAGCAGGCCGAGGGAGTGGGGGAAGCGCAGCTCCTTCTGCAGCTCGATGTGGGTGCCGCGCCCGACGCCCATGGTGGAGGTGGTCCACTCGCCGGCACCGTCGACCGTCAGGATCGCAGCCTCCTCGAAGGGCGAGGTGAAGAAGCTGGCCGCCGCGTGGGACATGTGGTGATCCGCGAAGAGCAGCTTGGAGCGCGGGATCCCGAGCTCGCGGGCGATGCGCGACTTGACCCAGAGCTTGTCGCTGATCCAGCGCTGCATCGACTCCCGGAAGACCCCCGCCGAGCGGGGGAAGGTGGCTAGGGAGGTGAGCAGCATGCGCTCGAACTTCACGAACGGCTTCTCGTAGAAGACCACATGGTCCACCTCGTCCATCGTGATGCCGCCCTTCTCGAGGGCGAACTGGATGGCGCGCTCAGGGAAGCCTGAGTCGTGCTTCACGCGGCTGAAGCGCTCCTCGCAGGCTGCGGCCACGAGGACCCCCGACTTGACCAGCGCTGCAGCCGAGTCGTGGTAGTGGAACGAGAGCCCGAGGACATTCATGGCTCAGTCCTGCCTGCGCGCGGCGCGCAGCGTGCTCGGGTGGGGCCGCCAGGCCGTCCAGTTGCCCTCGGGACGGCGCCGCAGGTGGAGCGGGTCGGCGACGCGCTGGTAGACCAGGGCCACTGGGCCCAGGACGCCGAAGTACAGGCCCGTGAGCAGGGCGCGCGACAGGAGCTGGCCGAAGCGCTCGGTGAACTGCAGCAGGGGGCCCATTGAGGCTCGATCGTAGGGGTGGTGGGGCGCCGTTGCACGCCTCCCGCAGGGGGACGCTCCCAGCCTGGGGCAGGTCAGGTGAGGAGGGGGCTGAGCGCGTGCCGCGGCGGGTGCGGCCGCCCCCTGGAGCAGACCTCACTCGCCGGAGACGACGATGCTGCCGACATAGCGGTCGAGCTTGCCCTGCAGGTCGGGATTCACGCGGATGACCTCGACCTCGAGCTCGTCTCCGGCGGCCATGCGCTCGACGATGGCCGCCAGGTCCCGCCCGGAGCGGGCCTTTGCGCTGGGCCGGTCGGTCATGTCGCTGGGGCGCACGGCGGGGAGCAGGTCTCCCTCCTGGAGACCCGTCGCGGCCGCGGGCCCTCGCTCGCGGACGCTGACCACCCGCACCAGGTCGCCGCTTCGCCGGGTGCGGAGCACCTGTACGCGCAGCCCCAGGTGCCTCCAGAGGACGCCATCGACCTTGCTCCAGGGGATGAGCTTGAGCTCGATGGACCCATCCGGGCCCTCCACCTCGGTCGGGGTCAGCTCGCCAGGGGTGAGCTGCAGGCTGGCGAGGGTCCAGTCCTCGGTGGACTCCACTCGCCGCTCGCCCAGCCGCACGATGCGGTGCCCCACGCAGAGCCCGGCGCCCTCGGCCGGGCTACCGGGCACCACGGCCGTCACGAGCCCGGGCTCCATGGGGTCCAGGTCGATGCCGATCCACGCCCGACGGCTTGCGTTCGGGATCAGCTCCTCCTCGAGGACCTCGCGCACGCGGTCCACGGGGATGGCGAAGCCGATGTTCTCGGCGGCGGTGTTCATGACCGTGTTGATGCCGATCAGCTCGCCGTGGATGTTGAGCAGCGGGCCCCCCGAGTTCCCGAGGTTGATCGAGGCGTCCGTCTGGATCAGGTTGGAGAAGCGCAGGTCCTGGGCCTGCACATCCCGGTGGAGCCCCGACACGATGCCGTCGGAGACCGTGTGCTCTTGCCCATGCGGATTGCCGATCGCCACCACCGACTCGCCGATCATCAGGTCCGCGCTGGTCCCCATGCGGACCGCAGGGAACGGCCGGCGCTCGACCTCGACGCGGAACTGGTCCGGCACCTCCGTCCTGCGCACGGAGCTGGAGCGCATTCCGCTCGGCAGCCCCTCGCGCAGCTCGCCAGTGTCCAGCAGGCCCTCGTCGAGGATCCGCAGCAGGGCGAGGTCCTCGTTCTGCTTGTAGGACAGGAGCTCCGCCAGATAGCTCACGGGGTCGCCGGCGAAGGAGACCGTGATCTTCTGGGCGCCCTGGACCACATGGAAGTTGGTCACCACGAACCCGTCCTCGTGCACGACCACGCCGGTCCCACCGCCCTGCTGCCGCACCCTCCGGCTGAAGGGCCAGCTATTGACCGTCCCGACGGACTCCGTCTCGATGTAGACCACGCTCGGGCCGACCACCGAGGCCACCGCGACCACGGGGGTTCGCCGGGGCTGCTGCGCAAGGGCGTCATAGGCCGCGGCGCGCGCAGGGTCCTCGGCTGCGAGAAGGGGCAGCAGGGCCAGGAGGAGGGTGCTCATGCCCCCGGTGTACGGTCCGGGACCGTCCTGTTGGAGCCCCGAGTGCGATGTTCGGCGGTGGGGCCGGTGCTGGAGAGGCAGGGCCCACGAAGGGCGGCCGTGAGGTGCCGTACCGGCCCATGCCAGGGCCCTGTTGAGCGCACCGTCGGGGACCCCGTCGAGGGCCCGCTCAACGGCGAGCGGTCGCGCGGCGACCCGCCCGGCGGCGAGGTGGTGGACCGCACTGGATTCGAACCAGTGACCTCTACGATGTCAACGTAGCGCTCTAACCAACTGAGCTAGCGGTCCGTCGTTCTCGGGGCGAGAGGTTAGCGCCGAACAGGGGGGGCGCCAACCCCTTTTCGTGCCCCCTGCGGGGGTCCTGCCTCGGGAGGCGTCGGGGCGCTGCGCTCCCGCTCCCCGGGAGGGAGGAGCAGCACACGGGCTCGGGGTCCCCTCGGGCGGAGTCCGGGGAGCCGGCGGCTTCCGGCGGGGGGAGGGAGACTGCGACGGACGGCCCCGAGGTCGCCCCCGGGCTCGTCCTCCGAGGGCGTCTGGTCCGAGGGGTAGGGCCCACGGGTTCGGCCGCGCTAGACTCCGCGGTCTGCGGGGCTCGTTCCGTCCCGCCCGACCCCACACACCGTGCGCCCGCACGGCGGACCCCCCCCTCCCCGAGTCCAGGAGCCCAGCGTGAAGATCGGCTGCGTTCGCGAGATCAAGACCCACGAGTATCGAGTCGCCCTGACCCCTGCCGGGGTGGAGGAGCTGCGCGCCGACGGCCACGAGGTGCTCATCGAGGCCGGGGCCGGCGAGGGCTCTGGCATGGACGACGCCCAGTATCAGGAGGCCGGCGCGCGGCTCGTCGAGGGCTGCGAGGGCGTCTGGGCCGAGGCCGACATGGTGCTCAAGGTGAAGGAGCCCCAGGAGGTCGAGTGGAGCCGCATGCGGCCCGGCCAGGTGCTGTTTACCTACTTCCACCTCGCGGCGGATCGGAAGCTGACCGAGGGCGTCTTGGCCACGGGGACGCACTGCATCGCCTACGAGACCCTCACCGTCGACCGGCGCCTCCCGCTGCTCGAGCCCATGAGTGAGGTCGCGGGACGGCTCGCGATCCAGGCCGGGGCCAAGCATCTCGAGAAGCCCGTGGGAGGCTCGGGCGTCCTGCTCGGCGGCGTGCCAGGAGTGCGTCCGGCGCGGGTGCTGGTCCTGGGCGGCGGTACGGTCGGCACCCAGTCCGCGCGCATGGCCGCGGGACTTGGGGCCGATGTGATCATCTGTGATGTGAACCACGCCCGCATGGCGTACCTCGACGAGGTGCTGCCTGCGAACTGCACGACTCTCTGGTCCAGCCGGCGCGCCATTCGCGAGGAGCTGGCCCAGGCGGACCTCGTCGTGGGGGCCGTCCTGATCCCGGGCGCGGCGGCGCCGAAGCTCGTCCAGCGTGAGGACCTCGCGCTGATGCGTCCGGGCAGCGTGATCGTGGATGTGGCCATCGATCAGGGAGGCTGCGTCGAGACCGCGAGGCCGACCACGCACACCGACCCCACCTTCGTGGTGGACGGGGTGGTGCACTACTGCGTCGCGAACATGCCGGGCGCGGTGCCGCGCACCTCGACCCTGGCCCTCACGAGCGCGACCCTGCCGTGGGCACGGCGCATCGCGAGCCAGGGGATCCGCGCGGCCATCGAGGGCAGCGCTCCGCTTGCCGCCGCCGCCAACTGCATCGGTGGCACGCTGACCTGTGAGGCCGTCGCCCGGGACTTCGGGATGGAGTGGACGCCCGCGGTGGAGGCGGTCGGGGCCAAGGCCTAAGGTCTGCGGCATGGACGCGAGCGCCGAGACCACCGATGTCCTCCTGCTCGCCGTCGTCCAGGGGCTGGCGGAATTCCTACCGGTTAGCTCCTCCGGGCACCTGGTCCTCGGGCGCTCCCTGCTCGACCTTGAGGAGGCGGGCCTCGCCTTCGACCTCGCCCTGCACGCGGGGACGCTCGTCGCCGTCCTGGCAGCCTACTGGCGCGATGTCGTGGGGCTCGTGGGGGACCTGCTCCGCGGGCGCTGGCGGCTCGCCCTGTGGCTCGTCGTGGCGTCCGTTCCCGCGGGCCTGCTCGGGATCCTGGCGAAGCCCGTCTTCGAGGAGGCGAGCACGAGTGCGCGGTCCGCGGGCTCGGGCCTGCTCCTGACCGCGCTGCTCCTGACCGCCGGTCAGGCGGCCCTCTCGCGGAGGGGCGGCAGCGAGGCCTCGAGCGGAGAGCGCGAAGGGCACGACCCGACGGCGTCCGACCGTGGCGAGGCACCGCCGCTGTGGACCGCGGTGGTGGTTGGCGTTGCCCAGGGGCTGGCCCTGTGGCCCGGCGTCTCGCGTTCGGGGAGCACCATCGCCGCGGGTCTCCTCGTGGGCCTGCGCGGGGTCGAGGCGGCCCGGCTCTCGTTCCTGATGAGCCTGATCGCCGTCGGGGGCGCCACGGTGCTGGACCTGCCCGACGCGCTGGAGGCCGGGTTCGGACCGGTCACCGCCGCCCAGGTCGGCTGGGGCGCCGTCGTCGCCGCCGTGGTGGGCCTCCTCAGCCTGCGCCTCCTGCTGCTCTTCCTGCGTCAGCTTCGGCTGGCGCCGTTCGCGCTCTACACCGGAGCGCTGGGCGTCGTGACGCTGCTCCTGAACCGCTGACCGTGAGCCTGTTCGCCATGACACTGTTCGCCATGAACTCGCTGCGCCTTCCTCGCGTCGCCCTGCTCCTGCTGCTCCTCCCACCCGCCAGTGACTGCGCCCTCGCGAAGGCGGTCCAGGAGACGGGCTCGGAGCCGGGCCAGCAGCAGGACCGCCTCACGGCCGCCGAGGTGCAGGCCGCGGCGCGGGTCCTCGGCCTCGAGTTCACCGAGGGCGAGCTGGAACCCATGGTGCGGGTGCTGGAGCGTGAGCGCGCCTCCCTTACGCAGCTGCGCGTGCCGACCGACAACGCCGTGCCTCCGGCGCTGGTGTTCCACCCGCTCGTCCCGCCCCTGCGCAGCCGCGCCGCACGGCCCGACAAGGACGCGACGCCGAGGCCGGGTCCGGACCTCGGGACCCGCACCTCGGAGACCCTCGCGTTCGCGGAGATCGAGCAACTCGGTGCGCTGCTGCGGTCGGGCGAGGTGAGCTGCGTGGAGCTGACGCGCTGGGCCCTGCAGGAGCTGGAGCGCGTCGATGCCGCTCTGCACTGCTCCATCCAGCTGCTGCCGGAGCGCGCCCTCGCCCAGGCTGCGCTCCTGGACTCTGAGCTCGCCGAGGGGAAGGACCGCGGGCCGCTGCACGGGATCCCGTGGGGGGCCAAGGACCTGCTGGCCGTGGCGGGCGCTCCGACCACCTGGGGCGCCGAGCCCTTCCGGGGTCAGGTGCTCGAGCAGGACGCCACCGCGGTGCAGCGGCTCGACGCCGCCGGCGCCGTGCTCGTAGCCAAGCTCACCCTCGGGGCCCTCGCCATGGGGGACCGCTGGTTCGGGGAGCGCACGCGCAACCCGTGGGACCCGAGCCGCGGCTCCAGCGGCAGCTCCGCGGGCTCGGCCTCCGCGGTGGCCGCGGGGGTGCTGCCCTTTGCCCTGGGCTCGGAGACCCTTGGCTCGATCGTCAGCCCTTGCACCCGCTGCAGCGTGACGGGCCTGCGGCCGACCTTTGGGCGGGTCAGCCGTCACGGCGCCATGGCCCTCTCCTGGAGCATGGACAAGCTCGGGCCGATCGCGCGCTCGGCGCGGGACGCCGCGCTCGTGCTTGCGGCGATCGCAGGGCCCGATGGCCTGGACCCGAGCGTGAGCAGTGAGCCCCTGGTCGATCCTCGGCAGCTCCCCGCCGGCCCCGTGCGCATCGGAGTCCCCGACGGAGCCTTCCGTGAGGGCAGCCCCTGGGCGGCCGTTCTGGACGAGCTGCGGAGCCTAGGCCACCAGCTGGTGCCCGTGACGATCCCCGACCACCCCGTGGACGGGATCCTCATCACCCTGATGGCCGAGGCCGCAGGCGCCTTCGACGAGCTGACCCGCAGCGGCCAGGACGACGCGCTGACCGAGCAGGGCCGCAATGCGTGGCCCAACCTGTTCAGGGCCGCCCGCTTCCTCCCCGCGGTCGAGTATGTGAACGCCCAGCGGCAGCGCACCCTGCTCTGCCGCGCCATGGACGGCGTCCTTGCGGAGGTGGACCTGCTCGTGCACCCGCCCTACGCCGGGGGGCTCCTCGCCATCACCAACCTCACCGGCCACCCCACCGTCGTGGCGCCGATCGGGCCCGAGGAGCCTGGCGGACAGCCGCCGACGGTTTGCTTCACAGGCCGCCTCTATGACGAGGGGCTCCTGCTCGCAGTCGTGGAGGCCTGGCAGGTCGCCACCGGGCACCATCGCCTGCGTCCGCCCGCGGGAGACGGAGTGGCCCGATGAGTGCGCCCCTGACCACGCGACCGGCCACCGCCGCGGACCTCGAGATCCTATGCGGGTTCCAGCAGGCCATGGCCCTCGAGACCGAGGGCAAGCGGCTCGACGATGCCGTGCTGCGCAGGGGGCTGGCCCTTGCGCTCGAGGATCCGGCGAAGGGCTGCTACCTCCTGGCGGAGCGGGATGGCGTCCCCGTGGGCTGTGCGATGTGGACCCGCGAGTGGAGCGACTGGCGGGGGGCGTGGTTCTGGTGGTTCCAGAGCGTGTTCGTGGAGGAGGACGCCCGTCGGACCGGCGTGTTCCGCGCCCTGTACGAGGCCGTGCTCGAGCGCGCCCGGGCGGAGGGGGATGTCTGCGGGGTGCGCCTCTATGTGGAGACGGAGAACGCCGGGGCCCAGGCCACCTATGAGGCCCTGGGCATGCATCCCGCCCACTACCGCATGTACGAGCTCGAGTTCCCGCCTTCGGGGAAGAGCGGCGGGGATCGGGCGTCCACCTGAGCGATGGCCATGCGCGCCCTGATCACCGGAATCACGGGCCAGGACGGCAGCTCCCTCGCGGAGATGCTCCTGGAGCGGAAGGGCAGCCACGGTTCGGCTTTGGCAGTCCGATCGATTCCTTGACCATTCGGCTGGCGGCGGCACAGGACCGCTCAGGCGCTGGCTTCAGGGCTGCTGCTCACCGGCGCTCCAGCGCGTGGGTTCGAGGGGGCCGCCCTCGTGGTCCCAGCGCTCCCAGAGGCCCGTGCGCAGGCCCGCCTCGTAGCGGCCGCGCTCCGCGGGCTGGCGCGCGGCCTCACGAGGGGGGTGGTACCAGGTCCAGGTGCCGCTCCGGGCCCCGGCCTCGTAGGGCCCTTCACCCAGGGAGCCGTCAGGCGCGAACTCCTGCCAGAGGCCCTCCTCCAGGCCGGCCGCGTAGCTGCCCGAGTGGGTCAGTCGTCCCTGCTCGTCGTAGAACCGCGCGGGGCCCTCGTGGACCCACTCCTCGCCGTTGAAGCGCTGCTGAAACTCGGCGCGGACCGCGCCAGTCGCCTCGTGGCGCTCCACATGGCTGCGCAGGGCGCCCTCCTTGCCCTCTGCGCCGCAGCCTGCGGCGGCGAGGAGGAGGCCCAGGAGCCAGGCGGAGCGAGGCGACGCCACGGCCCTAGCCCCTGCGCCAGGTGTCGACCCAGCGCTGCAGGTGACGGCCCGGGCACAGGGTGGCCTTGACCTCCCCGTGACCGCGCACCGCTCGCAGGGGGATGTCCAGCTCGCTCGACAGGTGGCGCACGAGCTGCTCGAGCGAGCGCAGCGCCGCAGGCGTCGGACGCGCGACCTCGAAGTCCCCGAGGAGGCAGATGCCGAGCTTGCCCTCGTTGCGGCCCTCGCCGGCGTGGGCGCCCTGGTAGCGCAGGCTGCGGCCCTCCCACACGGTGCCGTCAGGGCCGATCAGGAAGTGGTAGCCGACATCCCCGTAGCGCTCGCTGTCCACATGCACGCGGCGGATGCCCTCGGGGCCAGGCCGGTGGGTGGTGTCCGAGTGGTGGATGGTGAACTCGGTGAAGGGGCGGTCGATCCGATTCAGGCGCGAGGCGATCGGCGGGGCCTTGGCCCATGCGCCGCGTCGCACGAGGCCGGGCAGGGGCGCGATGGTGTCGGCGGCCGCCGTCGTCGAGGCCGAGCGCGCCCCCTTGGGACCGCGCTGGGCGATGGTGTGGAGCTCCGTCGCGCGGTCCAGCTGGTCTCGGCTGGCGTCGGGGTCTGCGAGCACCATGCTGAACTGCTCGGCGGCGCGCTCCCAGCGGTCCGCGCGGACGCTCTCGGAGGCTGTTGGGTCGATGCCCATCAAGCCCGTGCCGAGCTTCAGCCGGGCCTCGCCGCGGAAGTGTCCCAGGCGGCTGGCGTCCACGGAGGCCAGCCAGGCCTTGATGGCGTCGAGGGTCTGCCAGTCGAAGGCGCTGGCCTCGGAGCGGCTCCAGGAGGGGATCGCTGAGCCGGGGGCCGCGGCCGTGGGGCTGGAGACGGGGCGTGGCTCCGTCTGCACGCTGCCTCGCGCGGCGCAGCTGGAGGCCAGGGCACTCGCCAGGAGGGCAAGCGCGAGGAGCCCGGGGTGACGGCGGGAAGACGCAGGGCGCATGCCTCCAGTCAACCGTTCGCGAGGGGCGGATCCAAGCATTCTCGCGGGGCGCACTGGCCAGCGACCCAAGGCGGGGTTCGGCACACTCCGCGGCAAGGCGGGCTGGGGGCCTCCCGCCCGAAGGCGGGCTGGGGGCCTCCCGCCCGAAGGCGGGCTGGGGGCCTCCCGCCCGAAGGCGGGGCTGGGGACACCCCGCCTCAAGGCGGGGCTGGGGACACCGCCCCGGGCCAGCTACGATCGGTCTATGCGGCAAGGCACTCAGTGGCGGGGCGGGCAGCGGGGCTGGCGAGCTGGCCTCGGGTTGAGCCGGTGGACTGCAGGGGTCCTTCTCGCCCTGGTGGCGGTGCCGCTCGCGCTTCCTGCCTTCGCCGCAGCCCCGCAGGATCCGGATGACGAGCTGGAGGCACTCCTCGCGGAGGAGCGCGCGGAGGCCGAAGGCCTCCTTGCCCGAGGCCGCCACGCCGCCGCGGAGAGGATCCTGTCCGAGCACCTGGAAGAGGACCCGGATGACGGTGCCGCGCGCGAGCTCCTGGCTCGCGTCCGCTGGGATCAGGGGCGGGCCGTCGAGGCGCTGCAGGAGGCGGAGCGCGCGTCGGCCAGCGCGACCGGCGCCGTGCTCGCCTCCTCGGAGCGCACGCGAGCGCGCCTGCTCGCGGAGCTGGGCCGGGGACCCGAGGCCGTCCCCCTCCTGCCAGGGGAGCCGTCCTCGCTCGAGGACGCCTGGGCGCGCGTCGCCGTCCACGACTCCCTCGGGAGACGGGCAGAGGCCTTCCGCGCGGCGCGCGCGGGCGCGGCCCTCTCCGCGGAGGACGCTCCCTCCCTGGTCCTGCGTGGGCGCTGTCGCCAGCGCGCCGGCGATCTGGTGGGGGCGTCACGGGATCTGGTCGAGGCGGACCGCGCCTCGGGTGGGCGCAGCGCGGACGCTCTGGTCGCCCTGGCTGCGGTCTACTTCGAGAGCGAGCAGGAGGTGGAGGCCGCGGGCAAGCGCTCGGTCGGGCTGCTCCTGCGCGAGGCCCTCGAGCTGTGCCCCGGCCACGAGGAGGGGCTCCTGCTGCAGTTCGACCTGCACCGCCTCAACCGGCGGCGCAACAGCCGCACGCCCGAGGAGATCCTGCGTGAGCTGCTGGACCTCCGGCCAGGCTCGGTGCGCGGCCTGATCAAGGCGGCCGAGAACGACCTGGCCGACGGCCAGCTGGTCCGCGCGCGCGCTCGGCTGCGGCGCCTGGAGGAGCTGGCTCCCATGCGGCGCGAGGTGCGCGCCCTGCAGGCCGCGCTGGCCTGGATCGAGCACCGCCGACCGGACGCCATGGCGCTGTTGGAGGAGCTGGCGAGCGGCGCCGAGCAGGACGGCGTCCCCGCCCGCACGGTGGGAGAGCTGCTGCTGCAGCTCTATCGCTTCGCGGAGGCTGTTCCGTTCCTGACCCAGGCCGTGGAGCGCGACCCGTCGGACCACGCCGCCTGGGGGCTGCTGGGGCGAGCGCGCGCCAATGCGGGCGATGAGGAAGGGGGCCTCGAGGCCCTCGTGCGCGCCGAGGACGCGGCGGCTGGGCGTCAGGACGCCCAGCGGCACAACCTCAAGCTGGTCCTCGAGCGCACCCTCTCCGAGACGGTGACCTACGACGGGGGCGAGCTCGAGTTCGTCTGGATGCAGGACGCGGCCGCGGTGTTCGAGGCCTACCTGGTGCCCTTCTACCAGGACGCGCGCGAGCAGTTCGCTGCCCGCTACGGGCACACGCCCGGGCGCACGCGGGTCGAGGTGTTCCGGCGCTTCTCCGACTTCAGCGTGCGCTCCGTCGGCTTCGAGGGCTTCCCGGCCCTCGGCGTCTGCTTCGGCCCGGTCGTCACCAGCGTGTCTCCCCTGGCGGAGATCCGAGGGACCTTCTCCTGGGCGCGGACGGCCTGGCACGAGTTCAGCCATGTGGTGCACCTTGGGCTCTCCCACAACCGCTGCCCGCGCTGGATCACCGAGGGGCTGGCCACCTGGGAGGAGACGGAGCGCAACCCGAGCTGGACGCGCAACATGCGTCGGGATCTGCTGGACGCACTTGCCTGCGGCACGCTGATCCCCGTCCGGGAGCTGAACCGCGCCTTCCGCGGGCCGCGCATCCTGTTCGGCTACTACCAGGGCGGGCTGCTGTGCGAGATGCTCATCGACGACCAGGGCTTCGCGCCGCTGGTTGGGCTGCTCGAGGCGTTCGACGAGGGCCTCGACCTGGACCAGGCCTTCCAGCGCGAGCTGGGTGCCACGCCGGAGCAGGTGGATGCGCGCTTCGAGGCCTTCGTGCGCCGCAGGGTGGCGGACCTCGACATTGAGCCGAGGCATGACCCCGCGGGCCTTGCCCTGCGCGGCCTGCGGGCGGGGCGCAAGGTCCCCGAGGAGGGGCCAGGGCGTGAGGCTTGGCAGCAGGAGTGGCTGGGCATCGCGTGGGGCAGGTGGCAGCAGAAGGCGCGCCTCGACTCCGAGCAGGCGCTGCTGCAGGCACGCGAGGCCGGCCCGCTTCCTCCCCGGGGGCTGTTCCTCGAGGCAGAGATGCGACTCACGGATGGTGATGGGGACGGAGCCCTCGCTCTGCTCGAGGAGGGCCTGGCCGCCGGAGGCCGGGAGTACCGCGCGCTGATGACCCTCGGGAAGCTCCTGGAGCAGAGAGGGAGGCCAGAGGACGCCTTGGCGCGCTATGCCGAGGCGGAGCAGGCGTTCCCCGGCTTCGATCAGCCCCAGCTCTCCGCCGAGCGCGCCCAGGCCCAGCTGCACGAGGCGGCTGGTCGTGAGGAGGAGGCGTTCGCCGCGTGGGAGCGCTGGCTGGCGTGGAACCCCGGCGAGTACGACCTGCGCGTGCGCGTTGCGGGCTGGCACGCCTCGGGCGGGCGTCACGCGGACGCGGCCCGCCTGCTCGCCGAGGCGAACGAGGTGGATCCCTTCCGGCGGGACCTGCATCGCTCCTGGGGGGAGGCCCTCCTCGAGCTCGAGCGGTTCGTCGAGGCCGAGCGGGAGTTCCGAGTGGCCCTCGCGGTGCCCGCGGCGCTGGATGCGGACCACGGCCAGGTCCTCGCACCTCCCGGAGCCGCGCCGCGCGGGGCGGTTCCCGGCACGCTCCCGCCGCGCCTGCGTCGCGAGCTCGACCAGCAGGGAGCGCTCCGCATCCAGGAGCTGAGCGACGCCGAGCGCGCAGAGCTGCTCGAGCTGCGCGCCCTGGCCCTTGAGGGACTCGGCGATGCCGCTGCCGCGTCCGAAGCCCGGGCCGCCGCGGCCGAGCTGGGAGGCTCCTGATGGGGCTGCGGCGCTCCTTGGCCGCGGTCGCGGCGCTGCTGTTGGCCGCGTGCGCAGAGGACCCCGCGCCCGCGCGGTTCGGCATCCAGCGCCTGGACCTGCGCCTGTCCGACGGCGCGCCCTTCGCGGAGACGCTCGCCACCGAGGACCTGGAGGTTCGCGCCTGGCGCCCGAGCGGAGAGCTCCCGCTCACGAGCCTCGCGCCCTGGCGCCCTGTCAACTGCGTGGGCCGGCTGGAGGAGCAAGGCAGCCTGACGGTCCGCGCTGCGCGCTACGCCCCACAGGAGGGCCTCGACCACGCGTGGTGGGTGCTCGAGGGCCCGCTCGATGCGAGCGACTGGGACGCCCTCGAGCTCGCGGGTTCGTGGACGGCGGGCACCGAGGCCGTCCTGTTCTGGGTGCGGGAGGGGGAGGAGGAGCCGCACCGCCTGGGCCTTCCGGTGGACCCGAGCACGGCCGTCGCGCGCTTCGACCTCGCGACCCAGCCCGCCTGGAGCGGACGCATCAACGAGGTGCGCCTCTTCCCGGCGGGCGGGGGCCCGCAGGCCTACTCGATCGCCTCCCTGCGCACGCTGAGGTCCGGGTTCCGGCCCGGGGTGGACCCGAGCGCCCAGTTCAGCACGCCAGCCGCGGACTCCGGCCTCCTGGGCTTCGGCGGGGATCTGCGGCGCACCGTCGTGACCGCCATCGGAGCGAGGCTCGAGGCCTCCTTCGAGGGCGTCGCGGGCGCGCGTCTCGTGCTCGATGTGGGCGCCCCCCGCGGCCTCGGCGGGGCGACCGACCTCTGGAAGCTCTCCGCACGGGTCGTGGACTCGAGCGGGGCTCAGGTCGCCGAGTTCGAGTTGATTGCCGGGCTGACAGAGCGCGGCTCCGCGGGCTGGGCACGCTTCGAGGAGGAGTTGCCCCTCGTGCGTCCGGGGCAGGCCTACCGCATCGAGCTCGCGATGGACGGCGAGGGCGCAGAGGCGGGCACCCCGGTGTGGCTCGGAGCGCCCCATGTGGTGGGGGATCGGCCGGAGGGCGAGCGCCCCGATGTGCTGCTGGTCACGCTCGACACCCTGCGCGCGGACGCGCTGGGCGCGGGGACGCCCGAGCTGTCGGCCTTCCTGGCCTCGTCGCTCGCCTTCGAGGACGCCTGGAGCGCGTGCAACTCGACCCTCCCGAGCCACGCCTCCATCCTCACCGGCCTCGCCGTCCCCACTCACGGGGTGCAGGACAACCGCAGCCGCCTGGGGGAGTCGGTGCGCACGCTGTCCCAGGCCTTTGCGGAGCAGGGCTATCGAACCGCCGCCGCGGTCAGCGTCCATCACCTGGAGGCGGCGTACTCCGGCTTGGGGCGCGGCTTCGACCTCTACCACCGCGTGCGGCGCGGCGCCGTGGTGGACGGCGCTCTCACGCTCGAGCCCGTGGAGCGCTGGCTGCGGGAGGAGGAGGGCGACGCGCCGCTCTTCCTCTGGGTACACCTCTTCGATCCGCACACGCCCTACGGGCCGCCTGAGGACTTTCTCGCCGCGTACGAGGCCAAGCACCCCGCTCCTCCGCGCGAGGCGTCGCCCTCCAGCATCGCGCCCAACCAGTCGACGAAGCCCGGCGGCTTCCTCGAGGGCGTCTCCAACCTGCGCTACGCCGAGCACCTGTACCGCGCGGGGGTGGCCTACACCGACACGCTCTTCGGCCGCCTGCTGCGAGCCTTCGATGCTCGGGGCGTGCAGGGTGCAGTGGCCGTGACCAGCGACCACGGAGAGGCCCTCGGAGAGCGGGGCATCTGGTTCAACCACCTGCTCTGCTACCCCGAGGTGCTGCGCGTTCCCCTGGCCCTGCGCTTCCCGGGCGCGGCCCCGTCGGTCGTGCCCGCGCGCGCGTCGACCCTGGACCTCGCCCCGACCCTGATCGAGGAGCTCGGGCTCGGAGCGTCGACCGGGCTCCCGGGGGTGAATCTCCTCGACCTCGCGGCCGGCCGCGTGCCAGGGGATCGCCGCGTGCACTTCGTGCATAGCGCCCTGCTGCAGGCTGGCTGCCGAGGCGACCGGGAGCACTATGTCCGCACCCTGCGCCCCTGGGACCAGCTCGGTCCGGACCGCGTCCTGCCCGAGGGGCACGAGGTCCTGTTCGACCCGCGCGAGGACCCCGGACTCGAGCGCGACCTGGCCGCAGCCGGCGGGGCGCGGGTGGAGGAGCTACGGGCGGCCGTTGCGCGGTGGCTGGAGGCCAGCTCCACGGGCACGCGCGTTCAGGCCGCGGTCTCGGAGGACGAGGAGGCGCGCCTGCAGGCCTTGGGCTACGGCGGGGCCGAGGTGTCCTCCGGGGCCGAGGAGCACTAGGCTGGCACCATGGACGGCCGGCCTCCCTTCGTGGTCCTCGATGGCGTGGACGGCTGCGGCAAGTCCACCCAGGCTGCGCGCCTGGTCGAGGCCCTGCGCGGGCGAGGGCTCGAGGTGGAGCACTTGCGCGAGCCGGGGGGGACTCCCGAGGGTGAGGCCCTCCGCGCCCTGATCCTGGGGCGAGACTCCGAGCTGTCCGCGGGCGTCGAGGCGCTGCTGTTCTGCGCGGCGCGACGCCAGCTCCTGGAGCGCCGTGTGGCTCCGGCCCTCGAGCGCGGGGCCGCTGTGGTCTGCGAGCGGTTCCACCCCTCGACCTTCGCCTACCAGGCCGCCGCGGGCGGGCTGCCCGAGGGGCCGCTGCTGGACCTGCTCCACACCTGGGCCGGGAGCCCCGCCCCTGATCGCGTGCTGCTGCTTGAGCTGCCGGTGCCCGAGGCCGCTGCGCGCCGGGGAGCCGCGACCGACCGCATCGAGGACCGCGGGCTCGAGTTCCAGGAGGCCGTCCGGCGGGGGCTCGAGCGCTACGCCGAGCTTGCGCCCGAGCTGGCCCAGCGCGTGGACGCCGCGGGCAGTGAGGATGAGGTCGCCGGGCGGGTCTGGGCTGCGGTGGAGGACCTCCTTGGCTGAGTTCCCGGTCCAGCCCGCGGTCGCCTCCAGGGCCCCTGGACTCGTCGGGCACGCGCCCGCGCTCGAGGAGCTGCTCGCGTCCGCTCGCGCGGGCCGCCTGGGGCACGCGCTCCTCGTCACGGGCCCAACGGGGGTCGGCAAGTTCGCCCTCCTCGAGGCGCTTGCGCGCGGGCTCCTCTGCGAGAGAGGCCCGGCTCCCGCCTGCGGCGCCTGTCCGGCCTGCCGCCGCGTGGCCGCCGGGGCGCATCCGGACCTGCACCGGGTGGACCCGGTGTCCGAGGGGTTCGCCGAGCTCACGATCCACTTCATCGCCGAGCGCGAGAACCGCCCGTCCGGCGCCTTCAGCGGTGTGGCCGTCGAGGGCTTCCTGCGCCTGGTGGCCGGCGAAGGGGGCTGGCGGATCGTGCTGATCCGCGATGCCGACCGCATGAACGAGGAGACCCAGAACGCCCTCCTCAAGACCCTCGAGGAGCCGGGCCCCGGGGTCCTGCTGGCCATGGAGACGAGCCGGCCGAGCGCCCTCCTGCCGACGATCCGGAGCCGCGTGGTGGAGAGGCGCCTGGGGCGGCTCGGCATGGGCGAGGTCGCCGAGGTGCTCGGGCGGGTTGCTCCTGCGCTGGCAACCGACCCCAGCTGGCTGCGGCTCGCGGACGGGGCCCCCGGCCGTGCGGTGGGGCTGCAGGCCTGCGGCGCGCCGCAGGCTCTCGAGCTGCTGGGGCAGGCCCTGCGCGGCAGCGGCGACGCGCCCGGGTTGGTGAAGGCCCTGCTCGAGGTCGAGGGGGAGTTCCCCGGCCGGACCGATCGGGCAAGGGACCGGGAGCGCGTGCGCCTTTGGCTGGACCTTGGGCTCGAGCTGGTCCGTGACCTGCAGCGCCTCGCCGCGGGGATCCTCCCCGAGGAGCTCGTGCATGGCGAGCGGCTTCCGGGGAGCGCGCCGGCGCCGGCTGCGCTCGCTCGGCTGCTCGAGGCGTGGCTCGAGGCGCGCGCCGACCTGGACCTGAACCTGAACCCGGCCTCCGTCCTGGAGCGGGTCCTCGACACCACCTTGACGACCTGCTCCGCGCGGTCGAGAAGGGCCTGAGATGGAAGCGATCCGCAGAGCCGCACGGGAGGACGGGCGCTACGCGCTCGAGGCGTACCAGTTCCTGTTCGAGGGCCTCGATCGGGCCGTGAAGATGACCGGCCGCATGGGGGCGGAGGACCGTCATGTCACGGGCCAGGAGCTGGCCGAGGCGCTGCGGCTGCTTGCCCTGGAGGTCTACGGCCCCCTTGCTCGGCAGGTGTGGAACACCTGGGGGCTGCGGACGACGCGGGACTGGGGCGAGATCGTGTTCGTGCTCATCAGCCACGGGATCTTCTCGAAGCAGGAGAGCGACAGCATCGAGGACTTCGCGGGCGTCTACGACTTCGAGCAGGACCTGGAGCAGGCCTGGAGGCCGACCCTGCCCGAGCAGGCCGACCTGCTCGAGCGTGGGGGGGACGACGACTGATGCTGGACAGGCTGCCGCGATCGCAGCGCAACCTTGCGCTGGGCGCCTTGGCGCTGCTGGCGGCCTGGGGAGCCTGGGTCGTGCGGGAGATTCTGAACCCGCTGGTCGCGGCCTATGTGCTGGCCTACATCGCGCACCCGCTCGTGCTGCGGCTGGAGGGGCGCGGCTGGTCGCGCCAGCGCTCGGTCAACACGATCTACGCAGTGCTGGCGGTCGTGACGGCAGGCACCCTCGTGGCCGTCTGGGCCCAGGGCAGCCACCTGGCCGCCAGGGTGCTCGACCCCAACGCCGGACTCCTGGCGACCCTGGACCTGCGCCTCGGGGAGTTCCTCGAGGGGCACCGGGACTCCTGGTGGCTCGCGTGGCTCGGGGCCCAGGAGCCTGGCGACGGCGAGGGGTCGGCGCTCATGCTCATGGCCCAGCAGCTCTGGGCGGAGTTCGGGACGGGGCGCGAGGGGGACCTGGCGGCGACCGGCGCCGGCGCCCTGGGGCACTTCTTCGGCTCCGCCGCGGGGCTGCTGTCGCTCATCGTCTTGACCCCGATCTATGCCTGGTACCTGCTCTTCGAGCTGGAGCGCATCCATGCGGTGGTCAGGCGCTTCGTGCCCGCGCCCGAGCAGGAGCGGGTGTCCCGCATCGCCAGCTCGATCGGCCGGGTCCTGACGGCCTTCTTTCGAGGCCGCCTGACGATCTGCGCCCTGAAGGGGGTCCTGCTCTCCCTGGGGCTGCTCGTGGTGGGCGCGCCCTATGCCGTGTTCCTCGGAATGACCAGCGGCTTCGCGTCCCTTGCGCCCTTCGTGGGCTCCGTCGCGGGCTATCTGTTCAGCTTCCTGGTGGCCCTGCTCGAGCCCGGCGCGGACCTCGGGCTCACCCTCCTGTTCGTGAGCGCCGTGTTCGGGCTGGCCGAGGTCGTGGAGGGGTATGTGCTGATGCCGCGCATCCTCGGGGACTCCCTCGGACTCCACCCCCTGTTCGTCTTCGTCGCCATCTTCATCGGCGGCGCGACGCTGGGCATGTTCGGCTTCCTTTTGGCCCTACCCCTGGCGGCCTCTGCGCTGATCCTGTTCCGCGAGCTCGTGGTGCCCGCGCTCGAGCAGTTCGCTGCGGGCGGCGGAGCGGCCGAGCCCGCAGCGGACCGTGGCGACGAGCCCGCGCTTCCACCCAGCGACGGAGCCTGAGCCAAGCGGTCCGACCCGGCCCGCTCAGCGGGGCTCGCCCGACTCCTCGGGCGTGCCCATGTCCTCCGCGCGCAGCAGGCTCCGCAGCTGCCACAGCTCGGTCGCCGAGAGGCTGCGGCCCTCGACCTCGATGCGGGCAAGGAGCTGACGAGCCTCCTCGAGACGCGCCCCGGTCAGCATGGCGAGCGGCAGGGCCTCGTCGTCCTCCCCGTCGGGCTCGAAGGTGAGGGCGAACTCGGGCACCTCGTCGACGGTCCGCCCCTGCGCCTCGAACAGGCGCGCAATCGCAACCTGGAGCTGGCGGTCTTCTTGGAAGTCGCCCATGGGGAAGGCGCTGCCGCGGGCGTCCTGGACCAGGCGGCGCACCTCGATGCGCAGCAGCAGGCGGATGCCATCACGGCCTAGCGTCGTCCCGAGGCTGGAGTAGAGCTCCTCGAAGCCGGGCCAGGCGTTCCAGTCGCCGCGGTCCGACTGGGCCAGGGCCTGGAAGGTGCTCTCGTTCGCGGCGAAGTTCTCGGTGGCCCACTCCTTGAGGGCGCGCTCGCCCTGGACGCGGCGCATCTCGCGCAGGCGCCAGTCCGCGTAGCGCACGCTGCTGGCCTCCAGGTCGGGCTCGACGCCGCCGGGGTTCTCGAGGTTGCCCTCCTCGTCCAACTGCCGGTGGATGGAGCGCCCGCTCGGCAGGAGGTAGTGCTCGATGGTGAGCTTGACCCGCGGCGCGTAGTCGAACTCGCCGTCCCCGTCCTGGTCGTTGGTGAGCGTCTCCCAGGCGTCCCTGCGGCCGTTGCGGTTCTCGTCCGCGAACCCGTCGTCCTCCTCGCCCGGAAGCTGCAGGAGGTTCTGGACCGAGCCCTTGCCGTAGCTGCGCTGGCCCACGAGCGTGGCGCGGCCGTGGTCTTGGAGGGCACCGCTGACGATCTCGCTGGCGGAGGCGCTGAAGCGGTTGATGAGGACCGCCACCGGCAGCTCCTCGGGCACGAGGGGTGCCATGCGGGTCTTGTAGGTGCGCCCGCTGCGGACCCGCGACTCGGTGGTCACCACGGTCTTGCCCGCGGGCAGGAACAGGTCCGCCACATTGCGGGCCTCGTCCAGCAGCCCGCCCGTGTTGTTGCGGAGGTCCAGCACGAGTGATGTGGCGCCGTCCTGCAGGAGCTCCTGCAGCGCCATGGCGACCTCCTGGCTGGCCACGCGGCTGAAGGTGGTCAGCTCGACGAGGCCCACGCCTCCGGGGAGCATGGCGTGGTGCACCGGCGGGATGGTGATCACGCCGCGCTCGACCGTGACGGCCATGTCCTCCGTCGGGCGATCGATCAGGGCGGCGTCCATGCCGCGTCGCCACACATAGAGCTTCACCGGCGTGCCGGGCTTGCCCTTGAGGCGCTTGATGACCTCCTCGCTCTCCTCGCCCAGGGTCGGCCAGTCGCCGACGCGAACGATCTTGTCGTCACTGGTGAGGCCGGCCTGGTAGGCGGGACCCGAGTAGATCGGCCGTGTGATCGTGAAGAGGCCGTCCTCACGGTCCACATTGACATAGGCGCCGATGCCGCCGTATTCGGCCTCGAGGTCCTGCTCGAACTTCTCCCACGCCTCCGAGTTGAAGAAGGAGGAGTGGGGGTCCATGCGCTGCAGCAGGCCCTGCATCGCCGCCTCGAAGAGCTCATCGCGCGAGACGCGATCGCCCTCGATGTGGAAGCGGCTGACCATCTCCACGAGGGCCTCGAGGCGGCGGAGCTCGGGCGTGAGCTGTGCGCCGCGGGTGGTCAGGAGCTCCTCGCGCTGGGTGTAGGCGCGGCGCAGCTCGGTGTCCTTGAAGCGGCGGATCTGCAGCTGCTTGAGGTAGGCCTGGGCGAGGCGGCCCTCCGCGCCGGGCTCGGTGGCGACGCGCTCCAGGACGGGCACGACGCCCTCCACCGTCTCCATCACGCCCAGGGACGCGAGGGCCAGGGCGGCGCTCGCGCTGGTGGAGGGGTCGGAGGACTGCAGGAACTCGAACAGCAGCCGCTTGGGGCGGTCCACCTGGGAGCCGAGGGCGATCTGGTGGGCTGCAGCCGCGCAGCGGACGCGATCCGCCGAGGCGCGGTCGGCGCTCTCCGCCGCCGTCACGAGCGCCGCGGCGAGGGTTGCGCGGCTCTCCTCGTCCGCGCGATCGAAGCCGGTTGCCGCGGCCAGCTCGGCGGCGGCCACCACGGCCGCGGAGTCGGCAGCAGTGAGGACGGTGCCCAGGGCCTCGGCCAGGGCCGCGCGGTCGGGCTCGTCGCCCTCGAGGCGGGCCGCGACCAGGAAGAGGGTGGTGCGAGGCGGCAGGCCCTCGGCGGCGAGCTGCCGGTCCACCGCTCGGTCGAAGGCGGCGCCGGCCTCGTCCCCCAGGATGCGTGCCACCGCACGCGCCTCGCGGAACAGGGTGTCGATGGGGGCCTCGGAGGCCTCCACGGCCTTCTCGGTCAGCAGGGCCTCGAGGTCGTCCTGGGCCGGCAGGGCGCGCGCGGGGGACGGTCCCCGCAGAGGGGCCGCGGGGGCAAGGGCCAGGCTGACGGCGAGGGGCGGCGCCGAGGGCGCGGCCGCGGTGAGCAGGAGGAGCAGGGCGTGCATGGCGGGTTGGCGTCGGCCAGGGGGAGCGCTAGCTTCCTCTGGATCGGGTCGCGCAGGGGTCCCGCCTGGAGCGGAACGGCCTGCGGATCAATCTACGACTCGCCCCTGTCACTGCACGGGTCCGATACCGAAACCTAGCATGGACACCATGAGCTCTCCCGACCCCCCGAGCGGTCTCTCCCACATCCGAGGGGAGGGCTCCGAGGCGCACGCGGTGATGGTCGATGTGTCCGCGAAGGAGCCTGGCCGGCGCGTCGCGGTGGCCGGGGCTCGGGTCGTCTTCCCTGGCGAGCTCCTGGAGCAGGTGCTGGCGGGGCGCGGTCCGAAGGGGCCGGTGCTCGAGGTCGCGCGGGTGGCCGGGATCCAGGGGGCCAAGCGCACCGCGGAGCTGATCCCCATGTGCCATCCCTTGGGCCTGGACCTGGTGGAGATCGAGTTCCAGGTGGAGAGCCCGAGGGTCCTGGCCATTCGCTGCACCGCGGTGACCACGGCTCGGACAGGGGTGGAGATGGAGGCCCTGACGGGAGCCTCGCTCGCGGCCTTGACCGTCTACGACATGACCAAGGCCCTCGAGAAGGGGATCCGTATCGAGGGTCTGCGGCTCCTGGAGAAGTCCGGCGGCCGTTCGGGCCACTGGACCGCGCCTGAGCCGACCTGAGGCGCCCGAGAACGCCAGATCCCGGCCTCGGGCTGGGGTCCGTGGTGCTCGGTTGGCTATTCTTCGCCCGTGGCCCCTCCTTCCGAAGACCCCAGCAACCCCGACACGGCGCACCCCGCGATGGACCTCAAGCTCATCCGCAACCTCATCCGGCTCATGGAGCGCGGCGAGGTCACCGAACTCGAGATCGAGGACGAAAAGGCTGGCCTCTCCGTGCGCTTGCAGCGCGGTCCGCAGGCCGGCTCCGGTCCCCAGGTCGTGATGGTCCCCGGGAGTGCTCATCCCCATGGCGCGGCTCCCGCTCCCGCGGCCTCTGCGCCCGCGGGCTCGGCTCCGCCCACGGGCGCAGAGGGCGCGGCTGCTGCTGGCGCCGACCGTGCCGAGGGCCTGATCGAGATCACCAGCCCCATGGTGGGCACCTTCTACCGCTCGCCCTCGCCCGAGTCCGACCCCTTTGTGGGGACCGGCGATGTGGTGGAGGAGGAGACCGTGGTCTGCATCATCGAGGCCATGAAGGTCATGAACGAGATTCGGGCCGAGTGTCGGGGCTCCATCGTGGAGCTCCTCGTCGACAACGGTGAGCCCGTCGAGTTCGGGCAGCCCCTGTACCTGATCCGCCCGCGCTGATGTTCCGCAGGATCCTGATCGCCAACCGAGGCGAGATCGCACAGCGGATCATCCGCGCGTGCCGGGAGATGGGGATCGAGACCGTGGCGGTCTACTCCGCCGCGGACGCGGACGCCCTCTACCTGCGCCAGGCGGATGAGACCATCTGCATCGGGAAGGCCCCCGCGTCGGAGTCCTACCTGGACATTCCGGCCGTGATCTCGGCGGCCGAGATCGCGGATGTGGACGCCATCCACCCGGGCTACGGCTTCCTCAGCGAGAACGCGCACTTCGCCGAGGTCTGCCGCTCCTGCAAGATCGGCTTCATCGGCCCCGATCCGGAGGTGATCGCCGCGGTAGGGGACAAGTCCCGCGCGCGTGAGATCGCCATCGGGGCGAAGGTGCCGGTGGTGCCCGGCTCCGACGGGCTCATCAAGGACGAGGCCCACGCGATTCGCGTGGCCCAGGAGATCGGCTACCCGGTCATGATCAAGGCGACGGCCGGCGGTGGCGGGCGCGGCATGCGCATCGCGAGCAACGAGCCGAGCCTGAAGAGCGGCTACAAGGCGGCCTCCGCCGAGGCCAAGGCGGCCTTCGGCGACGGCAGCGTCTACATCGAGAAGTTCGTCGAGCGTCCGCGCCACGTGGAGGTCCAGGTCCTGGCCGACCGTGAGGGGAATGTGGTTCACCTTGGAGAGCGCGACTGCTCCATCCAGCGCCGCCACCAGAAGCTGATCGAGGAGAGCCCGTCCCCGGCCCTCACGCCCAAGCTGAGGGCCAAGATCGGTGAGGCGGCCGTGCGCATGGCGAAGGCCGCCGGCTACACCACGGCCGGCACCGTGGAGTTCCTGCTGGACATGCACGGGAACTTCTACTTCATCGAGGTCAACGCCCGCATCCAGGTCGAGCACACGGTGACCGAGATGGTGACGGGCATGGACCTGATCCAGGAGCAGATCCGCACGGCGGCCGGGCTTCCCCTGCGCGTGCGCCAGAAGGACATCCAGCCCGCCGGACACTGCATCGAGTGCCGCATCAACGCGGAGGACCCCGCTCGCAACTTCCAGCCCTCGCCGGGCCTGGTCACCTCGTTCGTGCCCCCGGGGGGGCCGGGGGTGCGGGTCGACAGCCACTGCTATGGCGGGTATCGGATCCCCCCGAACTACGACTCCATGGTGGGCAAGCTGCTCGTCCACCGTCCCACGCGCGATGACGCGATCCGCACCATGCTGCGGGCCCTGGACGAGTTCGTGGTGGACGGGGTGGCGACGACCATCCCGATCCTCAAGGAAATCCTCGACAATGCCGAGTTCCGGGCAGGCGCCCACGACACCGGCTTCGTCGAGCGCTGGTTCGCGTCCCACAAGGAAGGCTCCTGACCTCCGCCCTGACCATGAGACTCCTGCCCCTCGCCGCCGCGCTCGCCCTGTCCGCCTGCACCGCCCAGCGCTTCCCCTCGCCGATGGCGGGGCCCGAGGACCTGCCGCCGGGCATGAGCGACCTCCTGGCCGAGGGGCCCGAGGAGGCCCTGCTCATCCGCCACGGAGACACGGTGCATGTGAAGCGGGCGGGTGAGGCCAGTCCCTATGTGCTCCACTTTTACGACAAGCAGGCGCGCATCCGGGCCGGCGCCGCGGTCTACACGGACGCCGGTGGGCGCGCCGAGCTCTTCTTCCCGCAGGGTGCCCGGGCCGAGCTCCTCGGTGCCGGGGCCGTGGCGGTGGGCTCGCCGTCTCGGGGGGAGCCCCTCCTGACCGTCTTCGAGCTGGACACCCTGTCCGTGGTCCTCGCGGCGGACGAGTCCGTGCGGCTCCCGGGCGGCGCGCGGCTCAGCGGGGCCGGAGGGCCGTACCGCATTGCGATGATCGGGCCCGAGACGATGAGCCTGCGTCACCGCGGGCGGACCGACGCCCTGGTCGAGATCCGGGACCAGGAGCTGCTCCTGTCCCCGGGCGATGTCCTGCACCTGCCCATCCTGCAGGCAGGCACCGCCCCGCGGCAGGTCGACCCGGATGTGGTCGAGCGGGGCCGCGTGGGGGCCACGCCGCTGCGCCTCAGCGCGAGCGCCGCGGAGCCGGGACTCGAGGGGGCGGCGACGAGCCTGCGCCTGGGCGCCGGTGAGCGGGCCGCTGCCCTGGGGCTCGAGCTCGAGGGCGAGCGCGCGGCGCGCCTCGCGCCGCTTCCTGGCTCAGGGCGCTGACGCCCCTCTGAGGGGGGCTCGCGCCTCGGGACTTGGGGACAGCTTGCTCACACGCGGAGTCGCGTGGGCGTCCTGGGTGCGCGCGGAGGTGTTCAGCGGGGGCTCACAGCTGGTGGCGCCGTCTCTAGTTTCTCCGTGGCGGCTTCGCGTTCCGGATCGGGGCACTCGCTTCGTGGCTCTGATTGATCCTGGGGATGGCTCTGCGCAGGCGTCATACTGTGGCGAGCGCCGCGCGCTCTCGCCCCATGAAACGCATTCTCGTCACCGGCGGAGCCGGATTCCTCGGCAGCCACCTGTGCGAACGCTTCCTTGGGGAGGGTCACGAGGTCCTCTGCATGGACAACCTGGTCACGGGGGACCTGGCCAACGTGGAGGCCCTGATGCCCCACGAGCGCTTCCACTTCATCCATCAGGATGTGACCGAGTTCATCCATGTCTCGGGGGACCTGGACGCGATCCTGCACTTCGCGTCCCCGGCCAGCCCGATCGACTACCTGGAGCTGCCCATCCAGACCCTCAAGGTCGGCAGCCTGGGGACCCACAAGGCCCTGGGCCTGGCCAAGGCCAAGGGCGCCCGCTTCCTGCTCGCCTCCACCTCGGAGTGCTACGGCGATCCCCTGGTGCACCCCCAGTCCGAGGACTACTGGGGCAATGTCAATCCCGTGGGCCCGCGTGGGGTCTACGACGAGGCCAAGCGCTTCGCCGAGGCCATGACCATGGCGTACCAGCGCTTCCACGGGGTGCAGACGCGGATCGTGCGCATCTTCAACACCTATGGCCCGCGCATGCGCCTGAACGACGGGCGCGCCCTGCCGGCCTTCATGTCCCAGGCGCTGCGCGGCGAGGACGTGACCGTGTTCGGGGACGGGAGCCAGACCCGCTCGTTCTGCTACGTGGACGACCTGATCGAGGGGATCACGCGCCTCCTGTGGTCGGACGAGCCGCTGCCCACGAACATCGGCAACCCCAGCGAGATCACCATCCTCGAGTTCGCGCAGCGGGTGGTGGAGCTCACCGGCTCGGCCTCCAAGATCATCCACAAGCCCCTGCCGCAGGACGACCCCAAGGTGCGTCAGCCCGACGTCACCAAGGCCCGGCGCGTCCTGGGCTGGGAGCCCACCGTGGAGCTGGCCGACGGCCTCGAGCGCACCCTGGCCTACTTCCAGGGGCGCGTGGCGGAGGGCGCCTGAGATGTGCGGGATCGTGGGTTCCGTCCGGGCCAGCGCGCCCGTGGCGACGGCCCTGATCGAGGGGCTGCGGGTGCTCGAGTACCGTGGCTACGACAGCGCGGGCGTCGCGGTGGCGGAGGGCGACCAGGTGCGTCTCGCGAAGCGTGAGGGGCGGCTCGCGAACCTCGAGGCCGCCGTCGCCGAGGGGCCGGCATGGTCCGGGACCGCGGGGATCGGGCACACCCGCTGGGCGACCCACGGCCCGCCCAGCGATCTGAACGCCCACCCGCACCTGGCGGGCGGGGGCACCGTGGCGCTGGTGCACAACGGCATCCTGGAGAACCACGAGCCGCTGCGGCGCGAGCTCGAGGCCGAGGGCGTCGCGTTCCGCTCCCAGACCGACTCCGAGGTCCTGGCGCACCTGTTCTCGAAGGAGCTCGTCGTGGCCCACGGCGACCCCGTGCGCGCCCTGCGGGCGGCCTTGGCGCGGGTCGAGGGCTCCT
>JADHNZ010000096.1 GCA_016779225.1 Planctomycetota bacterium | reverse complement strand
AGTTCTCCTGACCGCAACCTGCGCCGCCGCCGCCATGAGGAAACGTCGCAAGCAAGAAGAGGCTCCCGAGGCCGAGACTCCGGAGACCGCCGAGAACTCCCCTCAGCCTGAGGAGGGCAACGAGGGCGAGAGCCCGGCTCCCGAACCCACCCCCGAGGAGCGCGTGTCAGAGCTCGAGGGCCTGCTAGCCCGCTCGCGCGCGGACTACGCGAACCTCCGCCGCCGCACCCTGGCGGACCAGGACGCCGCCGTGTCCCGCGCCGAGGGCGCGCTCTTGTGCGAGCTGCTGACCTTCGCGGACTGGCTCGACATGGCCCTGATCACCGAGGTCACCAGCCCCGACGCGATCACCATCAAGGAGGGCGTGCGCCTCACGCGCGACCAGCTCTCAGGCCTCTTGTCCGCCCGCGGGGTCGAGCCCATCTCCACGGACGGCGCCTTCGATCCAAGCGCGCACCAGGCCGTGGCCACCGTCGAGGATCCCGAGGCCGAGCCGGGCTCCATCGCGGCAGTGGTCCGCAAGGGCTGGCGGCGCGGGGACTCCGTGCTGCGCCACGCCCAGGTGAAGGTCGTGGCCGCCCCCGAGCCGCCGACGAGCGCCGGAGACGAAGGCGACGCGGCGACGACCGCCGAGACCGACGCGGCTGGCGCCGCCGAGGAGGCCTGATGCCCACCTACGACTACCGCTGCAAGGCCTGCGGCCACGAGCTGGAGCTGTTCCAGTCCATGTCGGAGCGCCCCAAGCGCAAGTGCCCCAGCTGCGGCAAGAGTGCGCTCGAGCGCCTGATCGGCGCCGGCGGGGGCCTGCTCTTCAAGGGCTCGGGCTACTACCAGACCGACTACCGCAGCCAGTCCTACACCGAGGGCGCGAAGGCGGACAAGGCGGCGCAGAGCGGGAGCGGCAAGGAAGGGACGAGCAAGAACAGCGGGGCGAGCTCTAAGGCCTCCGACAAGCCCGCGAAGTCGGGCAAGGCCGCCGCCAAGGCCAAGGCCAAGGACTAGAGGTCCGGCCTTCAGGCCCCCAGGGCCGCGGCGAGCCACTCCAGCGGCGGCCCCCCCAGCCAGGAACGGGGCCGAAGGTGTCCCAGTGGGCCCGGCCCCGGCTCGAGGAACCCCACATGCCCGCCGTGGGCGAACACGGCACGCTGGACCGCGGGGGAGACCGCGTCCGGCCCGGGCGCCACCTCGGGGGTCATGAAGGGGTCGTCGAGGGCGTGGACCACGAGGCACGGGCGCTCGACCTGCGCGAGGTAAGGACCAGCGGAGGCCCGCCGGTAGTAGTCGTCGGCGTCGCGGAACCCGTGCAGCGGCGCGGTCAGCCGGCCGTCCAGGTCACGCATGGTCACCGAGCGCAGGACTCCGTCCACATCCACGCCTGCTGCCTCCAAGAGGGCGCGCTTGGCGCGGACCAGGGGGAAGGTCTTGCGCAGCAGCCAGCCCCGGTACATGCGCGCGGCGCCGTGGTCCAGAGCGTCCGCGCAGGCGGCCAAGTCGAAGGGCACGCTCACGGCCACGCCCGCGGCGAGGGGCGTGGCCGGTCCCTCCTCGCCCAGGTGCTTCACGAGGACGTTCCCGCCCAGGGAGAAGCCCACCGCACCCAACACCGTCTCCGGCTCGCGCCCCCGCAGCCAGGCGAGCACCGTCCCGAGATCGCCCGTCTCGCCCGAGTGGTAGCCGCGCGCCAGGCGGTTGGGCTCTCCGCCGCAGCCGCGGAAGTGCACGAACAGACCCCGCAACCCGAGGTGCCGAAGCCCCGCGAGGGTGGCTCCAGCGTAGGGAGAGCGCAGGGAGCCCTGCATCCCGTGCAGGACCACGACCAGCGGGGCACCCGCGGGTCCGTCGAGCCAGGCCAGGTCCAGGAAGTCGCCGTCCGCGAGCTCCAGGCGCTCGGGCCGCACGGCCACAGCCGCGGGCCGCTGGAGCAGGCCGGCCCAGAGGGTCTGCGCGTGCGGGCCCGTGAGCAGCCCCGGGGGGACGAAGGGCCGCAAGCTCACGAGGCAGGCGCGCCCGCGTGCAGGGAGCCGGACAGCAGGCCCTCGACCAGCTTCGCGACCGCGTCGCTGTCATTGTCGCCGATGACGAGGTCCGCCTCCGCCTGGATCTCGGGGAGCGCGTTGCCCATCGCCACGCCCAGCCCCGCGGCGCGCAGCATCGGCAGGTCGTTGTCCGCATCCCCCACGGCGCACACCCGCGCGGCAGGGATGCCATAGCGCTCCTCCACCACCCGCAGGGCCTCGGCCTTGCCTAGGCAGGGTGCGTGCACGTCCACCGCGATGAAGCGGCTGGCGCGGTGGCGCGAGAGGATCGAGAGCGGGAAGTGCGTGGTGTAGACCGGCCGCGCCACCCGGGCCGCGATGGCCCGCGCGTACGCCTGGGGGTCCTCGTCCCGCTCGGCGAGGAAGGTCGCACGGATGACGCACTCCTCGGCTACGAGCTCCTCCTCGGTGGCGTATTCGACGCCGATCAGCCCATCCAAGGAGCGCTCCTCCGCCTCCGTACGCGGGGTGAGGCAGAGCTTGCGCCGGGCCCCCATCAGGATCATCAGGTCGTCATGCTCGCTGCGGAAGGCGTGCAGCCGCTCCATGGTGCGGTTGGCGAGCAGGCGCTCCTCGACAAGACGCCCCTCGCCAGGCTCGAGCACCGCGGCTCCGTTGAAGAGCACGGCGGGGGTGTCGAGGTCCAGCTCGGCGAGGATGGGCTCGGAGGAGACCCAGGAGCGGCCGGTGACCACGAGCACCCGGACGCCCGCCTCACGCGCGGCGCGCAGGGCCTCGAGGGAGGCGGGGCGCACGCGCTCCGAGCGGTCCAGGAGGGTCCCGTCGAGGTCGAGCAAGAGGGCGTCGCAGGTGCGTTCCACGGCGAGGAGCATAGGCCCCTTCCCCGCGGGGACCGAGCCCTGGCCCGACATTGCAAGAGGCTTGCAGGATTCAGTCGCAAGCCCCTTGCAGCTGCGGGCAAGCCCCGCCTAGAGTCTGCGCCGTGAGCCGAGCAGCCGCGTCACGCCGGGACCGAAGGTCCGCCCTGTTCGCCCAGAGGCGGGCGCGGCGCGTGTGGTCCCTGCTGGCGGTGCCCCTGGCGCTGTGCCTCCTGGTGACCGGCCCGGCGCACATCGCCTTCCATGGCCACGGGTCGACCGACGCCTGCGACCACTCCCATGCCGAGGGGCAGGGGGCGCGGATTGCTGAGGCCCACGCTCCGGACCGCGAACCGTCCGCGACGCTCCAAGCCGGGGAGGCCTCCTCGGCCGAGGATTGCGAGCTCTGCCTGTTCGCAGGCGCGCCCCTGGCCGGCGACCCCGCACACCCCGAACCGTGCACCGAACCGCCGTGCTGGGCGCCGGGGATTCCGTCCCCCTGCTTCGGCGGGGACGCCCTCGCACTCCCTGCCCCTCGGGGTCCTCCCCCCCTCGGCTGACGCGGCCTCTCGAGGCCCACAGCCCATGCGGACCAGGATCGCGCTCGCTCCGGGATGGAGGAGGGGTGCAAGCCACGGTCCGGACGCCCTGCGCGTCCGCTCGGCGGGGAGGCCTTCGTCTTCCTGCCCCTGCCGCCCGCGGCTCCTCGCGATCGGCTCCCCGGCGCAGCACCAACACAAGCGCGCCCCCGTGCAGTCCCCGCTGGCCCCGTGCCGGCCCCGGCTCGTTCGAGCCGCTCGTCATGAATCACTCCCTCGCGGCCACCGCCGCACGCCTCTCCCTCGTCCTCGCCTCCACCGCATCTCTGGGCCTTGCCCAGTTGCCGCAGTCGGACGCGCCCCCGCAGTCGCCCGTCGGCCTCCTGAAGAGCCCCGGCATGCCCCGGATCTACTGGGGTCAGACCACGCGCTTCACGAGCGCCTGGAACCCGGCGGCGGGCGTCGCCTTCGACGGCTCGCTCTCCTTCGGGGATGACGGTGAGGAGGACGGCTTCGCCCTGGACCTGAATGTGGCCGAGCTCACCCTGCAGGGTGCCATCGCCCCCGACTGGTGGGGCAACTTCGCCCTCGAGACCAACTCCGAGGAGGTGGAGCTCACTGAGAGCGCGCTGTTCTACATGGGCCTCGCCGAGCGCACGAGCCTGCGCGCAGGCAAGTTCTTCATCGACTTCGGCAAGCAGATGCAGGTCCATGTTCACGACCTGATGACGCCCCAGCGGCCGGCGGTCCTGCGTGAGTACCTGGGGACCGAGGTGCCCGGCACCGGGTTCCAGCTCGACCACTGGAGCCCGATCGGCGACGAAACGGCGTTCCGCTTTTCCCTCGGCCTGTTCGGCGAGATGGAGCAGCACGGGCACGGGTTCCTGTTCGGGGACGACGGGCACGGCCACGGCGGCGAGGGCGGCGACGAGGTGGAGGTCCACCTCGAGAACAGGCGTGCCCTCCAGGACCTCATCGTCACCGCGCGCGCCACGGCCATGACCGACGCCGGAGACAACGGCGTGCTCCAGGTGGGCGCGTCGTACCGGTCGATGCCCGACTTCGGGTTCGAGGCCAAGGGGAGGACCGACGCCGGGGCTGCCTACGACTTCGACGCGGACGGCCTCGACTCCAGCGTGCTCGGCCTCGACCTGACCTATGGCTGGAACAGCCTGGACGGGACCCGCGGCTGGACCACCGGCGCGGAGTTCCTGCGCGCCGAGGGGGCCCTGGCCGCGGAGCTCGACGATCCGAACAGCCCCACTGCGCTCCAGGTGTTCGACGGCTCCGTCCAGGGCTGGTTTGCCTACGCCGACCACGCCTGGAACCAGCAGAACAGCGTGGGCGTGATGGTCTCGGCCTTCGAGCACCTCGAGGACGAGCGGCCGGAGGACACGGAGCTGACCCTCTACTGGACCCACTTCCCCACCGAGTTCGCCCGGATCCGCTTCGCCGCCGTGCACATGGACCGTGAGGAGGGCGAGGACGCCCAGGCCCTCATGATCCAGCTGACCGGCTACATCGGGGCCCACGGGCACCCGTACAACTGGTGATCCCCATGCGGCGCCTGCTCCTCCTGCTCTCGGCCCTGGTCATCCTGGGCCCGCTCTCTCCGGCGCGGCCCGCCCGCGCGGCGCGGGTGGAGGAGCCGCTGCAGGTCGTCACGACCATCCCCGACCTCGCGGACATCGCCCGCGAGGTCGGCGGCCCGGCGGTGGAGGTGCGCTGCATCGCGCGCGGCCTCGAGAACCTGCACAGCGTCCGCCTGCGTCCCTCCCACATGGTCATGGTCAGCCGGGCCGAGCTGTTCGTGCAGGTGGGCCTCGCCCTGGAGCACGGCTGGGTGCCGGGTCTCCTCGAGAGCGCGCGCAACGGCCGGATCATGGCGGACGGGCCGCTGAATGTGGGCGAGGACTGGCCCGGGCTGCTGGAGATCCCGGCCACCCTCGACCGCTCCACCGGCGTGGACATCCATCCCCTGGGCAACCCCCATGTGAACCTGGACCCGAGCTTCGGCCCGCACGCGGCGCGGCGCCTTCGGGATCGACTGAGCGAGCTGCGGCCCAAGGAGGCGGAGGGCTTCGCCGCGCGCTGCCGCGCCTACGAGGAGCGCGGGGCCAAGCGCGCCCAGCGCTGCGCGCGCGTCCGCGCACTCCTCGAGGGCCGCAAGGTCGTCC
>JADHNZ010000041.1 GCA_016779225.1 Planctomycetota bacterium | reverse complement strand
GTGAAGCCGACGGAGGCCAAGAGGTCCGGGCGGCCCACATCGCCGATGAAGAGGGTGTCCCCGGTGAGCACCGCGTGGGGCTGGGTGTCGCTCGTGCGCGGGTCGTAGACCAGGAGCGAGATCCCCTCAGGCGTGTGCCCCGGGGTCTCCATGGCCTCGATGCGCACCTGGGGTCCCAGCTCGAGGACGGTCCCGTCGGACTCGGCCACGACCTCGAACTCGGCCTCGCCGCGGGCGCCGAGGTGGATCTTCGCACCGGTGCGCTCGCGGAGCTCCAGGTGCCCGGCGAGGAAGTCCGCGTGGAAGTGCGTCAGGTAGACGTGCTCGATGCGCCAGCCGTGGGCCTCCGCCTTCTGGATGTAGGCATCCACATCGCGCTGGGGGTCGACGACGACCGCGACGCCGGACTCCTCGTCGGCGATCAGGTACGAGGCGTGGGCAAGGCAGCCGAGATAGAACTGTTCGAGGTGCATGGAGGTCTCCGAGAAGGATCTGACATCCCTGTGGAGGCACAGATCAGCCCCAGGTTCCCTGGGGATGGCCAATTCTCACAGATCAGCCCCAGGTTCCCCGGGGAGGTCGAAGTCTCACAGCCGACCCGGGTTCCTCAAGGTGCAGGACAGCACAGCACCCACCGGTTCCCCGGCGGTCAGGATCCCTTCAACCGCCCCAGGACCTCCTCCCTGAGGGAGGCGGGCAGGTCGCCGGGCACCAGGTCCCGGCAGGCGTCCTGGGCCAGATCGAGGGTCGAGAACACCACGGCGCAGCGCTCGCAGACGATCCCCTCGGGGAACTCGAAGGGCAGGTCCTCGTCCAGGCAGCGCTGCTTGGCCGCGAGCAGGTCCAGGCACACCTCGCGCGAGAAGCGCGGAGCCACGGCCTCCTCCTGGGGCAGCACGGCGTCGATGGCCGCGCGCAGCTTCAGGCGGGCGCGGTGCAGGCGGGTCTTGACCGTATTCGGGGGCAGGTCGAGCACCTGAGCCACATCCTCCACGGGCAGCCCCACGAGCTCCTTGAGCACGAGGGGCATGCGGAACTCGGTGGGCAGGGCGGCGATGGCCTGCTCCACCTGGGCAAGGCCCTCCTGGCGAATCTGCTCGTCGAGGGGTCCAGCCTCCTCGGAGGGCACCATCGCCATCCGCGTGGCGCCGAAGGGAAGCAGCTCGTCCAGGGACTCGAGCTGATCCGGCTCGCCGCTGCGCTTGCGGTGCATGCGCTGGCAGGTGCGCGCGGCGATGGTGTAGAGCCAGGTGCTGGGCTTGGAGCGCCCCTCGAACTGGTCCCAGGAGCGCCAGGCCTGGAGGAACACCTCCTGCACCAGGTCCTCGGCCTCCCCGCGGCTCCCGCAGAACCGCGTGGCGAGGGAGAGCAGGCGACCTCCCTCGCGCTCGAGGAGGGCGGGGATGGCGGACTCGCGGGGCGAGCCGGGCTCGAAGGCGGTGTCCGTCACTCGGCGAGGTCCACGGTCGGGGCCTGGCGCGCCTGACGCACGCCGAAGACCAGGCGGAAGCTGCCCCAGACAACGCCCGCGAAGAGGGCGAGGGCGAGGAGGATCATCCCCCACCGCACGAGGGCGGGCTGCTGGGAGAGGTCGCTCGACAGCAGGCCGCCCCGGCCGCCCGCGCCGCCCTGGGAGCGCAACACGGGACGACCCGCCAGGTCACGGTCCTGGCCGGGGCCGCGCACGGCGGAGCCGACGGCCCTGGGGGCCGCCTCGGCGGAGGGGGTGCTCGCCGGCCGGGGCGCGGGAGCGGCGGGAGGCTCGGGCGCACGCACGGGGACCGGGGCGGCGTCCTCGTCCCACTCCCCCTCCAGCTCGAGCTCGAAGCCCGCGGGCTCCTCGGTCGGAGCGGCGGGCGGAGCGGCGGGCGGAGCGGCGGGCGGGTCAGGCGCAGGCTCGGGCGCGCTGGGCACCTGGGCAGGCGACGGCTGCGCGGGACCTGCGGCGGAGCCGGACTCGACCCGCAGGCGCAGCTCGAGGTTGCCGAGGCGGAACTCGTCGCGATCCCGCAGCAGGGCGGTCTCGACGCGCTCGCCGCCCACGAAGCAGCCGTTCGAGGAGCCCAGGTCGATGAGCCTCCAGCCCTCGGCCTCGGGCGTCAGGCGCGCGTGGGCCCGGCTCACCGACGGGTCTCGCAGCACCAGGTCCGCGCCGTCCCCGCGCCCGAGGACCGCCGGCCCGTCCATGCGAAGGTCGGTGCCGATGTGGCGGCCGCTCAGGATGAACACGCGCGCGCTCGTCACCGCTCCCTCCCCTGGGCGAGGGCGCCGCGCAGGGCCTCGGCCACCGCGGCGCGCTCGGGTCGCCCCTCGAAGACCACCTCTCCCTGGACCTCGAGCACCGGCAGACGCAGGCCGTAGAGCTTCTTCAGGGAGCGATCTGCGTCCACATCCACCCGGACCAGATCCAGGCGGCCGAGCAGGCCCTCGGCGCGCAGGACCTCCACGAGCTCGTCGCACAGGCCACAGCCCTCCCGCGTGAACAGGCGAGCGGGAACGGGGCGGCGGAGCCAGCTGGACAGAGCGCGCAGCATCGCCGCCAATCTATCATGCGAGCAATGGAGACCCGCTCCTCCGAACGGGCCGCGCTGCGGGCCTCCTCCCTGGTGCGCACCTACCGCGTGGGCTGGCGCCGAGAGCGTCGTCGCGGGCTCGCCGGCATCGACCTCGAGCTGATGCCGGGAGCCAGCCACGCCCTCGTCGGACCCAACGGCTCGGGCAAGAGCACGCTCCTGCGCCTGGCGGCCGGCGTCGAGCGTGCGGACGCGGGCACGCTGGAGGTGCTGGGCAGGCCACCTGGCGCGAGCGACAGCGCGCGCCGCGTGACCTGGCTCCCCAGCGAGTCCCCGTTCCCCGGAGAGCTCGACGCGGGCGAGGTGCTTGAGCTGATCGCGAGCGTGCGCGGGCTCGAGGGCTGGCGCTCGGAGGCCCGCGAGCTGCTCGAGCGAGTCGACCTCGCCAGCGCGGGCCGGGCGCCCACCCGCACCTTCTCACGCGGGATGCTGCGGCGCCTCGGCCTCGCCCAGGCCTTCCTCGGCACCCCCGAGCTGGTGCTCCTCGACGAGCCCACCGCCGGGCTCGATGCTCCCGGCTTCACGGTGCTCGACACGCTGCTGCAGCGCGCCCGCGAACAGGGCACGACCGTGGTGCTGGCCTCGCACCTGCTCGAGGATGTGATCGAGCGCTGCGACACGCTCAGCGTCCTCCTGGACGGGCGCTGCTGCCTGCACGGCGAGCCGCGCGTGCTGCTCGAGGACGCGCCGGGGCTCGCAGCGCACGGACTCGGCGAGGCCGACTGGCAGGCCCTGCGTGCAGAGGCCGAGCGCCGCGGAGGCACGCTCGTCCCCGACGCCGTGCGGTCGACCCTGGGCATGGGCGAGCTCTACCGCCGGGCCGCAGGGCAGGAGCGCGGATGACGCCGTCGCCCCTGCGCCCGAGCGCACGCATCGGCTGGCGGCGCGGCCTGCGGGGGATCGTGCTGCCGGCCCTCGGCCTCGCGCTGCTGCTCGCGCTGGTTGCGCCCCAGGAGCCAGCCGCGGTGGGCGGACTCCCGGACGCCGTCCCCGGCAGGGGCGCAGGCTGGCTGCTGGGTGCGCTCGTCCTGGCGCCCCTGACCGCGTGGCAGGCCGCCCGGCCGCGCGACGCGCGGCGGACCTGGACCCGCAGCCTCCCCGGCGCGACGAGGCTGGCCCTCGGCGAGGCCGCAGGGCTCGGCTTGGCCTGCGCCGTCGCCGTGGTCCTGGTGGGACTTGGCGTGGAGGCTCGTCAGGAGCCGGGCTCGGCCTGGCGGCAGGTGCGCAGCGTGGACCTCGGAGGCGCGCGGCGCGTGCCGGCGGGCGAGGAGCTTGCCGTAGCCCTCGACCCAGGCGACGCGCCCCCAGGCGCGCGACTTGGCGTGGAGGTCGCGTCGGGCGGAGGCGCGGGCCCCACGACGGCCGTACGCCTCGTCGTGCAGGAGGCCGGCCTCGATCCCGCGCGGGAAGAGCCCGCAGCCTCGCTCGGTCCCCCCACCGTCATCGATGGCGTGGCGCGCCTGCGGAGCGCGCTGCCCCTGAAGAGCGCGGGCCCTGTGCGCCTGGTGGTGGCTTGCGAGGGCCCCGGGGACGCGGTAGTGCGGGGAGGACGCAGCGTGGTGCTGGAGGTCCCGGTGTCGAGCGGCCGCCAGGGCTCCCTCGAGCTTGGCGTGCTGCTGCTCGGGGACCTCTTCGCCCTGATCCTTGCCGTCGCGAGCGCGCGCGCCCTGCTCGGCCGCGGGGTGGCTGCGACCGCGGGCCTGGCCCTCGTGGTCGGAGGCTGGCTGGAGGTCCTGGCCCTTCCGCTCCCGGGGCTCGGGTTCGCACGGGCCCTCACGCTCGCGGGGCGCGGCGCTCTCGCTCCCCTGCCCGGACCTTGGACCTGGGTCGCCCTGCTGCTGCTGCCCCTCGCCGCCTGGTGTGCGAGCCGCAGGAGGCCCGCGTGAGCCGCGCGTGGCTGCTCCTGCTGGCCGGGCTCGCGCTCGTGCTGCCCCACGGCGCGCCCGATCGGGATGGGCGCCCCCTCGGCCGCCGCCTCCTGGGCCCCTTCGGCTCCCTGGCGGCAGCCTGGGAGTGGGTGGCCTTCGATGCGGCCGTTCACGAGGGGCAGGACGAGGCCGCCTGGCTCGCAGCCCGTCGGGCCCTGTCCTGGGACCCCCTGCCCCCTGCGGGCTGGATCCGCCTGGCCGAGCACCTCTGGTTCCTGCGCGGCTCGGCCGAGCGGGTGCCGGACCCGTCCGAGCGGACGCGCTGGTTCGTGGCGGGGCTGGAGGTCCTGCAGGAGGGGGTGGAGGCCTCGGCGGACCCGGCCCAGGTGGCCCTGGTCCGGGCCCGGATGCTGGGCCTCTACCTGGCTCCGCTGGTGGCCGACGGGGCCATCGCCTGGCCGGGGGGCCTCGAGGCCGTCGCCGGGGCCGCCCGCGAGGCCATGGCGCTGGCGGTGGAGCTGGGCGCCGACCCGAGCCTGCCCGAGGAGTTCGAGGACCCCCTCGAGGCCTTCGAGCGCGAGCATGCCGAGGGCCACGGGCACGACCACGACCACTGAGCCGCGCGCGGCCCCTGCGCGGGAGGCCTCGGGACTCCCTGCCGGCGGCTATCCTCACCCGCGCCGATGCTGGGCCTCCTCCTCGAAGAATCCGTCCTCATGGGGCCGTTCCGGTCCCTGGGCTACTGGGCTCCGTTCCTGTTCCTGCTCGGGGCCGGGGCGGGGCTTCCGGTGCCCGAGGAGGTCACGATGACGGGCTCGGGGTACCTGGTCTTCGCCGGGAAGGTCGACTTCTTCGCGGTCACCCTGACCTGCTGGGTGGCGACCCTCATGGGCGACTCGATCCCCTACCTGGTGGGGCGCCTCTTCGGCCGGCGGGCCCTGTCCATCGAGTGGGTCGCGCGGCTCCTCCACGAGGAGCGCATGGCCGGCCTCGAGGAGCGCATGCAGCGGCACGGGGCCTGGGCCATCTTCACCATCCGGTTCCTGCCCGGACTGCGCCTGCCTGGGTTCTTCACGGCGGGCACCCTGAAGATGCCCTACCGGCGCTTCATGGGGGTCGACGCCCTGGCGGCCTGCCTCATGGTCCCCCTTTATGTCTTCCTGGGGAAGGCCTTCGGGACCAGCATCCGCACCCTCGAAAAGACGGTCGCGGACTACACCGAGTGGCTGGGCTTCGCCCTGCTGGTCGCGCTGGCCAGCTTCGCGGTCAAGAGCTGGATCGGACGGCAGGACCGGCGTGCCCAGGCCGCCAAAAGGGCGGATGGGGCCGATGATGGGCCCAAAACGGGTCGATAGACCCCTCTGGAGGGCCTTCGGGGGCCCCTCCGGGTTGACCGCTCCGGTGGCATCCCTAGAATCTTTGCCCTCGAAACGGAGCTTCCTCCGTTCCCACGCCCCCTGGGGCCCCTTCCTGGCCCCTTCCTGATCCCCACCCAACCATGGACTTCCTCCAGATTGCCGGCGGAGCCGCTGTGCTCGCCCTTGTCTTCGCCTTCGTCAAGTACGGCTCGATCATGAAGCGTGATGCGGGCGACGCGAAGATGCAGGAGATCTCCAAGCAGATCCAAGACGGCGCCGCCGCCTTCCTGAAGGCCGAGTACAAGTGGCTGGCCGTCTTCGTGGTGATCGTCGGCGCGGCGATCTTCATGTCGGACGCCGAGCAGGGCCTGGGCCAGAAGACGGCCATCGCCTTCGTCACGGGCGCCGCCGCCTCGGCCGCTGCCGGCTACTTCGGCATGCACACCGCCACGCGCTCGGCGGTCCGCACCACCCAGGCCGCCCGCACCGGCCTCTCCGAGGGCCTCGATGTGTCCTTCAGCTCGGGCGTGGTGATGGGAATGAGCGTGGTGGGCCTCGCCCTCCTGGGCCTGGTCACCTTCACCTACCTCTACGCCAGCGACTTCAACGCGAAGAACCTCGAGTATGTCCTCGGCTTCAGCTTCGGCGCCTCGTCGATCGCCCTGTTCGCCCGCGTGGGCGGCGGCATCTTCACCAAGGCCGCCGATGTGGGCGCTGACCTAGTCGGCAAGGTCGAGGCCGGCATCCCCGAGGACGATCCCCGCAACCCCGGCACCATCGCCGACAACGTGGGTGACAACGTGGGCGACGTGGCCGGGATGGGCGCCGACCTCTTCGAGTCCTATGTGGGCTCCATCATCGCGGCCATGACGCTGGCGGCGATCACCTTCGCCGACGACCCCAACATGAAGGGACTCGCGACGCTGCCCCTGGCCATCGCCGCCGTCGGCATCGTCGCCTCCGTCATCGGCACCTTCTTCGTGAAGGCCGCCGACGAGCACCAGATCCACTCGGCCCTCTTCCGCGGCCTGATCATCGCCTCGGTCGCCACCATTGGCGCGGCCTACTGGCTGGTCAACACCATCGCCTTCCCGGAGGGCGTGGTCCCGATGAACCTACTGATCTCGATCGTGGCCGGCGTCCTGGTCGGCGTGATCATCGGCAAGATCACCGAGTACTACACCTCCACCGAGACGAGCCCCGTCCACACGATCGCCAACAAGTCCGAGACGGGCGCCGCGACCAACATCATCGCGGGCCTCGCAGTCGGCATGCGCTCGGTGGCCCTCTCCGTGCTGCTGATCTGCGTCGCGATCTTCGTGGCCAACTGGGCCGGCACCCCCGCCGAAGGCGGCATCGGCTACGGCGTCTACTGCGTCGCCCTGGCCGCGGTCGGCATGCTCTCGACCCTCGGCATCTCGCTCGGCGTGGACGCCTACGGCCCGGTGGCCGACAACGCCGGCGGCCTGGCCGAGATGGCCGAGCTGCCCCCGGAGGTGCGCGAGCGCACCGACGCCCTCGACGCGGTCGGCAACACCACCGCCGCCATCGGCAAGGGCTTCGCGATCGGCTCGGCGGCCCTCACCGCCCTGGCCCTCTTCGCTGCCTTCCAGTTGCGCGCGGACGACCTGCTGATCAATGCCGGCCAGAAGAAGCTGGACTTCTCCCTGACCAACACCGAGGTCCTGATCGGGCTGCTGCTGGGCGGCATCCTGCCGTTCCTCTTCGCGGCCCTCACCATGGAGGCCGTCGGCAACGCGGCCCAGGCCATGGTCGAGGAGGTGCGCCGTCAGTTCCGCGAGATCCCCGGCATCATGGAGGGCACCGGCAAGCCGGACGCCGCCCGCTGCGTCGCCATCTCGACCGAGGGCTCCCTCAAGCAGATGGTCGTCCCCGGCCTGATCGCCGTGGCCGCCCCCATCGTGGTCGGTCTTTGGAGCATCGCCGCCCTCGGCGGCCTCCTCGCCGGCGCCCTCGTGGCCGGCATCATGATGGCCATCTTCATGTCGAACTCGGGCGGCGCCTGGGACAACGCGAAGAAGTACATCGAGGGCGGCGCCCACGGCGGCAAGGGCTCGGAGCCCCACAAGGCCGCGGTGGTCGGCGACACGGTCGGCGACCCCTTCAAGGACACCTCCGGCCCGGCCCTCAACATCCTGGTCAAGCTCATGACCGTGGTGGGCCTGGTCTTCCTGCCCTGGTTCGTCTGATCCAGCCGAGCTGCGCGGCCGGGCCTGCCCGCCGCTCCCCCACGAGCAGCGGGCGGTCCCACCGGGGCCGCCCGCTCCTCTGTACCCTGTCCTCGGACACCAGCCCCTCCGGACCCCCAAGGAGCCCGCCATCGACCCCCGCGCCCTGGCCGCAGCCGCAGCCCACCTCGCCGACCAGAAGAAGGCTGAGGACATCCGCGTCTTCGACGTGGAGGACCACATCAAGGTGGCGGACTACTTCATGGTCTGCACCGGCACCAGTCGCCCCCATGTGCGGGCGATCCTCGACGAGCTGCATGTGCGGCTGAAAGCCGCCGGGGCGCGCCATGCGAAGGCCGAGGGGGCGGACACGGGCTGGTGGGTCCTGCTCGACTTCGGCGATGTGGTCGTGCACATCCTCCAGCCCGAGGCGCGCGAGCACTACCGGCTCGACGACCTCTACAAGGAGTGCGAGCTGCTGGACTGGCAGGCCGAGCAGCTCCCGGAGCTGCCTGAGACCAGCAGGTCCTGACCCTCCGAGGGTCCCCCACCCTGCGGGGCCCCGGGGGAATCCAGCGCAGCGTCCCGGGCGAACAGCAGCCCTCCGGGACGCCCCATGCCCCTCGCCTCACGCCTCTTCCTGCGCCACGCGCGTGCGCTCGCCCTCGCGGTGGCGGCGGCCTGCGCCTGGGCCACCTGGGGCGGCTCTCGGCTGGCGGTCGACGACCAGCCGACCTCCATCATCCGCTCGGACGATGCGGCCTTCGCGCAGATGGAGGAGGTCTTCGAGCAGTTCGGCTCGGACGACGGGGCGTGCCTGCTGCTGCTGGAGGGGGCTGACCCCTTCACCCCGGAGGGGGTCCAAGGTCTCGAGCGCCTCGTGCGCGCACTGGGCGAGCTGGAGGGGATCGTCAGCGGGAGAGTCAGCCTGCTGGACATGCGTGCCCCGACCGGGCTCCCCCTGATGCCCACCTCCGGCGCGTCCCAGGACCGCTTCGAGGCGGCCCGCCGAGCGGCCGCGGAGCACCCGCTCGTGGACGGCAAGCTGCTGGGCTCCGACGGGACCACCAACCTGGTCGTGGCTCAGCTGGCCGACGAGACCCTGCCGGTCGCGGAGCTCCGCCGGCGCGTGCGCGCCATCGAGGCGGTCCTCGCGGACGAGGGGACCGCCGCACCCTGGCGCGTCTCGATGACCGGCGTACCTCCCCTGCGAGTCCAGATCTTCGACGCGATCCGGCGCGAGCAGGTGGTGCTGTCCCTGCTGGCGGGCCTGGTGGGGGCGGCGATCTCGTTCGCGGTCTTCCGCCGCCTCGCCCCCGTGCTCATCACGAGCGCGGCGAGCCTCGTCTCGGCCTGGTGGGCCCTCGGGGTCATGGGCGCCGCGGGCGAGACGATCAACCTGCTCAACGCCGCCCTTCCCGTGCTGGTGCTGGTCATCGCCCTGACCGATGGCATGCACCTCATGATCGCGATCCTGCGCCGGCGCGAGGAGGGCGCCGACCCGCACCGTGCAGGTGCCCACGCGATCCGCAGCCTGGGCAGGGCATGCATGCTGACCTCCCTGACGACCGCCATCGGGTTCGCCTCCCTCGCCGTCAGCGACATCGAGGTCATCCGGCGGTTCGGACTGGTCTTCGCGGGCGCGGTCGGCCTGACCTTCCTGGCCGTGATCACGGTCGTCCCCCTGCTGGGCAGCGCGTTCCTGAGGCGGGCTCCCTCGGGCAGTCCGGCCCTCCACGGAGCCGGCCTCGCACGCCCCTTCGAGCGCATCGCCCAGGCCGTGGTGCGCCGCAGCAGGCTGGTGACCGTCGTCGGCACGACTCTCACGATCGCGATGGCGGCGGTGTCCCTGCGGATGGTGCCCGACAACCGCCTGACCGAGGCGGTCCCCCATGACCATGCCGCCGCCCGGACCCTGGAGCGGCTGGAGGCCGTCTTCGGCGGCTCCGTGGAGACCTCGATCCTGGTGGAGTTCGAGGACGAGCAGGAGGGACTCGATGCCATGGTCGCGGTCGAGGAGCGGCTGGTGGAGGAGCCCTTCGCCACCGGGTCTCTGTCGATCGTCGATGTCCTGCGCAGCCTGCCGGGCGGGGGCCAGCCCCGCGCGGCGGCCCTCGACCTCCTGCCCGCGGCTGCCACCCGCAGCCTCCTGCGCCGGGATCTCGGCCGGGCCCTCGTGCGCTTCCGCGTGCCGGACGAGGGCGCGGCGCTCGCCGAGCCCGGCTACGCGCGCATCCAGGCCGCCCTGCGCGAGGTCGAGGCCGACCATCCGCAGGTCCGCCTGCACCTGACCGGCACGGGCTTCGTGGCGCGTACCAATGTGAATGTGATCATCGAGGACTTCGCCCTCGGGCTTTGGGTCGCCGCCCTGACGATCGTATTCGTCCTCGCGGCTGCGTTCCGGTCCCTGCGGCTGGGCCTGCTCTCGGTGATCCCCAACGCCTTCCCGCTCGCCGTCGCAGGGAGCGTCCTGACCGCCCTGGGCCTCGAGCTGCAGGTGTCGAGCGTGCTGGCGTTCACCGTGTGCCTCGGGATCGCGGTGGACGACACCATCCACCTGGTGTCGCGCTACAGAGAGGAGCGCCTACGCGGGAGGGCGCCGGAGGAGGCGGCCGTGCGCGCCGTCACCGCGGTCGGGCGCGCGCTGGTGATCACGACCCTCGTGCTCGTGGGCGGCTGGGCGATGCTGCTCCTCTCCGAGGTGCCCACGACCCAGCTCTTCGGGCTGATCGGCCTCGTGGGCCTCACGGCCGCGCTGGTCGGAGACCTGGTGCTGCTGCCTGCGATGCTGGTCGCCTTCGATCGGGGCGACCCGCCGCGGGCTACTGCCCGATCGTGAACTGCAGGGCCTGGGTCAGGCCGACCGTGGGGCTGGCCTGGACATTGCGATACCAGAACTGCAGGTGCACGGTCACCCCCACCACGAGGCTGGGGTCCGTTCCCGAGGCAATCACCTGGTTGAAGTCGAGGCTGAGGACGCCGCTGCACCCGGGGAGCCCCGTGCCTCCCCCCGTCGCCTGCACCGCGCCGCGCCGCAGGGGGTTGCCCACGCAGAGGGTGCCGCCGAAGAAGGGCTGCTGGGCACTGGCCAGCGACCAGACGGGAACGCCGAAGGTCTGGTTCCGCACCTGGTCGGCCGTCACGAGGAACCCGAAGCCCGACGCGGCCGAGGGTGCTCCCTGCCAGGTCAGTCCCGGCTCGCAGCCGACCGGGTCGGGTCGCGCGACGCAGTAGGTGCCCGTCGTGCCCTGGGGCAGCGCCTCGAAGAAGATCGGGTTCGTGTAGGCCGCCTGGCTCCCGTTGCTGGCCTCGAAGTAGGCCCGCACCCACTGGCGGGTCGCCCCGGTGAGGGGCAGGTCGGCCTCCAGGGTCAGCGGCCCGGCTCCCACCGCGAGGCTCTGCAGCACGACCTCGGAGGAGGCGCCAACCTGGCCGGCGAACAGGGTCAGGGTGCCGGGGGTGCCGGTGTTGAGCAGCGCCCGCGCCTTGACGGGCTGGGCCGACAGCACGGACGGAACGGCCTGCACGCTGCCCATGGGGAGGGTCACGCCGCCGAGGTCCGCCTCGACCACCAGGGCTGGCCCGTTCGAGAGGAACGAGCGCCCGGCGCGCAGGGCCTGCTCCACCGCCGCGGCGGTGAGCGGACCGTCGACGAGGGCCCGGTTCGCTCCGAAGGCAAAGGCCTCGTCGTGGGTGTCGCTGCCCGAGTAGGCGTAGAGACGCCTGCCGCCGAGCATCCAGTCGACCCAGGCCCCCACATTGCCGCCCTGACCCGTGGTCAGGCCGCCGTTCCAGATCTCGACGCCGTGCAGGCCCCCGGCCTCCTGCCCGACCGTGAGGGCCCGGCTGTTCCAGCCGAAGCTCCCGCCATTGGGGTGGTTGGCGATCGCCCAGCCTCCCTGGCCATTCACCACGGCGAGGTTGCTCTGGAAGCCGTTGAGGGCGTCCGAGAACAGGCCGTTGCAGAAGCCGAGCAGCCCGCTGTCGCCACCGTAGATCCGGTTCGTGATGCCGTGCGCCCCCATGTGGTTCGCGGAGGGCCCGAGCAGGCACAGGAGGTCGCCGGTGTCGAAGCCCGTCTGCGGTCCCTCCTCCTCGCTGGAGAGCTCCATGTCGGGGATCGCGACGAACGAGCCGTCGGTGATCGCCGCGCACTCGGCCACCACCGCGGCGTACTCGCCGTCGGTGTCCACGCAGTAGCTGTGGTCCGTCGCCGTGAACCAGTCGATCCCGAGCGCCTGGTATTGCGTCTTGAGCTCGGCGTAGCTGAAGGAGCCAGACAGCTGGAAGCTCTCGGCCGTGCAGTTGTCGGAGGGTGCGCAGGCCCCAGCCGCCTCGCCGTGGCACGAGTGCACATGCAGGTCACCGGACCAGATCGAGGGTCCTCCTCCCGCCGGGCTCTCGAGTCCGGGCAGCCCCAGGAGCGGCGCACACCGCACGAGGTGGTGCGGAACCGACGCCTCGGCGACGGCTCCCCCAGCCGTTCGGTAGCGCAGGACGATCGTGCACTCCACCTCGGTCCCCACCGGTGCGTCACTGGCGAGGAGCTGGTCCGCAGGCAGGAGGAAGGTGGGCTGAGCGAAGGAGACGGGTCCCCCAGCGGCCATGCGCTCCTGCAGCGCACGCACGCGTCGTGGGATTTCCTCGAGGGCCTCGAGACCCTCCGCCATCGAGAGGCGCGGCTCGTCCGGGCTGCTGTACACCCGCTCGGCCTCATGATCGTGGCCGTGGCCCCCGGGCCCGTGGCGATGGGCCAGCTCCTCGGGCAGCCGCTCGATGAGCGACTGCAGCGCGCCGTACTCGGGATCCCCCTGCAGCACGAGGTCCAGCGGCTCGGTCCACACGACCTCGCCAGCCGCCTCGACCCGCAGCTCCTCGAGCTCGAGGTCCCCAGCCACCTCGCCCGGGTGGTGGACCGTGAGCTGGGCGAAGAACGCCTGCGGCTCGCGAACGGACTCCAGCGCATGGAGCTCGAGCACGACCGCGCGCGGAGGAGCCTGGCTCTGCCGGACCGCCATCTGACTGAGGCCGAGGATGCCGAGGAGGCCGAGGAGAGGTGCGCGCCGCATCTCCCCACGATAGGTCACCCCTCGCGACACCGCACCCACCTGCGCCGCGCGCTGCCCAGGGGCCCCGTGCACGGGGCCCTAACGGCCATTCTGGGCACACTCCTGCCAGCACCCGCCCACAGGCAGCCAGTCCCCACGGAACCCGGTTGCCCCCGATCGGCAGAGGGCCTGCCCCGAGCCCGGCCGGCCCGAGTCAGCCCCCGCCCTTGAAGAGCGGGAGGAGGGTGTGCTCGAGCTTGCGGTAGAGCTGCGCCGTCGCCCGCACATCGCGCAGGCAGTACTCGCCGATGTCCTCGATGCGCCCCTGGCGGTACGCGCGGGCGACCTGGCTCCCGTCGATCGATCCCTTCGGGCTCTCCACATCGAAGCGACGGCACCAGTAGTCGAGCGAGTAGCGGTCGCGGGTGGCGCCCTGGAAGGTCAGGACATCGAACAGGTCGCAGTGGTCCCCGAGGTCGTAGCGATAGCCCACTAGGTTGCGCGTCGGGGCGAGGCCCAGCTGAGCGGAGCGCGTCATCAGGATCGGCCCGTCGTAGCCGCGTCCGTTGAAGGTCACCAGGCGGTGGCGCGGCCTCCCCGCGCCGACGAGCTCCCAGAAGCGCTGCAGGAGCTCCTCCTCGCTGCCGCGCTGGATCTTGGAGTGAGAGACCTTCTCCCAGGGCCCCTCGGCGGCGGTGTCGCCCTCGAGCAGCAGCAGGCCCCTGTCCTCCTCCACCAGCCACATGCCAATGGCGATGACCTTGCCCAGGCCGGGGAACAGCGCGGTCCGGTCGCGCACGGCCTCGCGCTCCTCCTCCGTCCGCTGGCGGTTGAGCAGGTAGCCGCGGGTGATCTCGTCGACCTCCTCCCAAGGGAGGCCGGCGACCTCGATGTCGTAGACGATGGAGCGGGCTGCAGCCATGGCCCCAGTCTAGGCAGCGCCCCTCGCGGGCGCCCGGAGCCCGGCTGTGCTCCGGCCTGCTCCGGCCTGCTCAGGCCCGCGCGGGCACGAGGGGCCGCCGGGCGCGCAGGGTCAGGACAAGCCAGAGGACCGCGAGCCAGCCGCCGTGACCGAGGAGGTCACGCCAGGACGACGGCCCCATGGGCATGACGCTGCCGCAGCCTCCGCCCTTCGGGCTCGCGGGCGGGGCACTGTAGGAGTAGCCCCCCTCGAGCACGCTGGCCTGCCCGGTCTCGGTGTCGCGGATCACGACGCTGACCGAGCCCGGAGAGCCCGCGGGCGCGACCACCGTCAGGGGGCCGTTCGTCAGGCCGCTGGGGTCACTCACGAGGCTGGCCGACGCGCCGCCGGCGCCCGTGTCAGGGTGCGCCCCGAACAGCACCTCGAAGGAGGCCGGGAGCCCCTCCACGGAGAGGGTCACCTCGTTGCCGCCGCCGCTCGGTCCCTGGGACGGGGAGACCGCGACGAGGCTCGGGTCCGCCTTCGCCTGGTAGACGAACGCGCTGCTGGCCTGCTCCCCCGTGGGCGTGGTCACGGTGAGGACATAGGGACCGCCGGGGATCCCCCCCGCGGTGATGACCTCGAGCAGGTCATCGCCCAGGAAGCTGACCTGTCCCTGAGGAACGCCGTCGATCGAGACCGAGGTGCCCGGCTGGAAGTTCGTGCCGCTCACGCGCACGCGGGTCCCACCGCTGGCCTGCCCCGCCGCGGGGAACACCACCGCGATGGTCGGGTTCGCCTGGGCGTGGAAGGCGTTGCTCAGCCGCCCCTCGACGCCAGTCGGGTCGAGGACGACGAGGTCGTGCACGCCGGCCACGGTGGAGGCGAGGGCGAGACGCAGGCGGGAGGAGTCCACCAGCACAAGTCCCCCAGGCTGGCCCTCCACATACACGCGGTCACCCAGGATGACGCGGCAGCCGGCGCGGAACCCGCTGCCAAGGATGTTGAGCAGGGCACCGCCGGTCGCCACGGCCGCATTGGGCGAGACGGAGCTCACGACGGGGTTCGGAGGCGTCACCTCCAGGCCGCCGGCCAGCAGCGCGCGCGCGCCGCTCGGGTCCACCACTTCGAGGTCGAAGTGCCCGGGGGCCGCGCCTGCGGGGCAGGTCACCTGGAACTGCACCTGGGAGCCGGACCACACGGTGGGCGTGACCGTGATGCCCGAGTCGGAGGCCGTGAGCGTGCTGCCGGCCACGAGGCCTGCGCCGCGCACCACATGGAAGGTCGTCTGGCCCTGGATGACGCGCTGCGGATAGTCGTCGTAGCTGCGGCCGAAGATGAGGGCGCTGTCGGCCGCAACCGTCTGGGCGCCGAGGCTGGCGGCCTCACCCGCGAACACGGTCACCGAGCCGAAGGAGGTGGCGCTGAAGTCCGTCTCGATCGTGTGCCAGGCGCTGACATTCTGAGCACCCACGGGCTGGTCGAAGGGGTGCGCAAGGACCTCGTAGGTCCCCGGCTCGAGGCCCTCGATCGTGAACGAGCCGCCTGCGCGCCCCAGGGCCGCGGCAGCGGTGCGGCCCGCGGAGTCCCGAGCGGTCACATGGGCGCCCGCCACAGGGGAGCCGTCCGCGCGCTGCACGCTGCCCGTGATGCGGCCAAGGGCCTGATCGGGGTAGATGCTGCGGATCCCAGCGATGTCGTCCGTGGAGAGGCTGCGATGCAGGATCACGGTCGTGTCCACATAGGGGAACATCGTCGAGCCAGCCACTCCCGAGTGGTCCAGGCCGAGGAAGTGCCCCAGCTCGTGGGTCACGACATCCTGCACATCGAAGCGGCCCGCCTGCCCGCGCGTGGTGAAGGCGTAGCTGCTGCCGTTGAAGAGGATGTCAGCGTCGAGGATCTGGCCCGAGGTGTAGAAGAGCAGCGGCGTGAGGGCGACGGTTCCGGTGCCCGCCGGGAAGTAGCCCGACGCGTTGGTCTCGTCGAACATCACCAGGTGCAGGTCCTGGGCGGCGTGGTCCGTCCGCGCGCGCTGGCTCGGGCTGGTGACCTCGACGAGGTGGGCGGTGGTGCCCTCGACCTCGTTCCAGGCATCGATGCCGTTGCGAATCGCCAGCTCGTCGGAGGCTCCGGCGATGTCGGCCGAGCCACCCTCGTGGATGACGATGGAGACCGCGGAGGGGTTGGACCAGGAGAGCGGGCTCCCGTTCTGCTGGTAGACGAGCTGGATGTGGGCGAGGCCCAGACCGCCCAGGGTCAGGGCCACCAGCGGCAGGCTGAGGCGGCGCATCAGCGTCCCTCCGCGCGGCGCTTGTTGAGGGCGGCCTCCAGGCGGGCGCGCACATCGGCGTACTCGAAGACCTCGGCGGCCTCCACCTCGACGGAGCCCGCGGCCCCGACCTGGGTGATCCCACGCGCGTCACGCACGGCCAGCCGGCGCCCGTCCGCGGCGCGGGTCAGGCGGAACTTGCCCTGGGCCAGGCCCACGGGAATGCGCCAGCCGCGGCCGCTCTCGGCGGAGAGGAGCAGGAGCACCTCCTCCCCCACGCTGAGCGCGGGCATCCCAGGCACCAGGGTCCCGCGGCCAGAGGCAAGGACGCCTCCCGGGACGCGGAGGACCCGCGTGGAGCGGTGCTCTCCCCAGTGGGTCGCGTCGACGGCGACCTCGTACTCCGTGGCGACGGTGCCGTCGAGCTGCTCGACGGGCTGGGCGTGCAGGACGGTGCCCTCGACGATCAGGTCGGCGAGATCGGCCTGGTCCGGGACATCCAGCTGGAGGACCGTGGCGGCCCGGGGCGTGGAGGGGGCCGGCAGGCCCACGAGGGTGAGGGCCGCGAGGACGGCGAGGAGAGCTCTCATGGTGGTGGGCCTGGGGGGACAGGCGTGCAGGGGTCATCGAGAGGCGGCTCGGCCTCCGCTGAGCGCCCTCGCGCCGGGTCCCGATCCGAGGCGCAGGACGCCGGGCCCTCTGCTCCAGATCGAGACCCGGGGGCCCCGCGGGCCGCGCCGGGTAGGTTTGGGCGTGGAGAACCTCGACCCTCATCGCCTACTCCGGGAGCTCTGCGCCCGCTACGAGGTCCCCGTCTTCGAAGGACAGCGCCTGCTGCCCCTCTTGGAGCGCGCGGCGGCCGCGGCCCCTGAGGTCCGCGCACGGGTGCTGCGCCTCGTGGAGGACTCGCTGGCGCGCGGCCTGGAGGCCACCGACGCCTCCCTGGTGGACCAGGTGGAGGCCGACCTGGACCTCGAGGTCCTGGTCCGGGTGGCCCGGTCCCTGCACCAGTGGGAGCCCGGGGACGAGTCCCTGGGGCGCCTTCAGCTGCCGCCGGACCTCGGCTAGGGCACCCACGAGCCCGGGAACGCAGGAGGCCCGGCACCCCTTTGGGTGCCGGGCCTCCTGAGCGGTCAGGAGCGCAGCTCAGCGGCGGCTGCGGCGTCGCTCCTGGCGATCGTCGCGGCCCCCGTCGCGGCCGCGGTCGCGGTCGTCCTCACGCTCCCGGCGCCGGTCGTCCTCATCGCCACGCCGGAGCGCCTCGACCTCGTGACGCAGGGCGCCAATCTCCTCGCGCAGGCCGCGCAGCTCGTCGAGCAGCATGCGCAGCTCGTCGGGGCCGGGGCCGCGGTCGGGACCGTGATCCTGGTAGGAGTGGCCCTCCATCGGGTGCCCTTGGTGCTGGGGCTGGCCGTTCGGAACCCCCATGGGAGGACGCTGCATCCAGCGCCCCTGGGGCTGGCCTCCCATGCCCATGCGACCGCGGAGCGGCATGGCCCCGCGCATTCCGCGCATGCCCATCAGCGGGCCCCCGGGGCCCCGCAGGGCGCCGTGAAGCACCATGCCGTGGCCCTCGCTCTCACCGTGGGCCCCGAAGGGCATGGCCCGGTTGAGGAACATCACATGGGGCCCGTGGTCACCGTGCGCGAGGAAGGGGCACTCCTGCTCGTGGCAGTCCCCGCAGCAGTCGTCCTCGTCGTCGCAGTGGTCGTCTTCGCCGTCACAGTCGCCACAGCAGTCGCCCTCGCCGCACTCGTCTTCATCACAGTCGTCGGAGCCGCAGCAGTCGTCGTCACCGCACTCGTCTTCCTCGCAGTCGCCACAGCAGTCGCCCTCGCCGCACTCGTCTTCATCACAGTCGTCGGAGCCGCAGCAGTCGTCGTCACCGCACTCGTCTTCCTCGCAGTCGCCACAGCAGTCGTCGCCGCCATGGTGATCGTCGCCGTGGTGATCGTCGCCGTGGTGATCGCCGCCGTGGTGATCGCCGCCGTGGTGATCGCCGCCGTGGTGATCGTCGACCTCCATCATCCGGAGGCCGTCGAGGCGGATCCCGCCGCCCTCTCCGAGGGCCGAGATCCACATCCGTCCTTCACGGCCGTCCTCACCTCGAACGACCCGGCGACGGATGACGCGCGGCTTACCCTCGAGGGCCCTGGCGTCGATGCCCACATCCAGGAGCTCCACTTCGACCTCGAGGTCCCCCATCTGCTCCGCGAGCGCGCGGCGGATGCGCATGCGCGCCCCCTCGGGCAGGTCTGCGGGAAGCTCCTGCAGGAGGGAGTCGATCTCGACGGCGCGTCCGCCCGCGCGCGGGGCGGCCCCGCGCCAGGTCCGAATCCTGGGGCGGTCGATCTGGACCTCTCCGTGGTGAGCGCCCTCGGCGTGGTCCCCCTCCAAGATCACGACCTCGTATTGGATCGCGTGCTCCTCGCCGTCTCCGTGATGGCCGTGATCTTCGCCATGGTCGCCGTGATCCTCGCCGTGGTGGCCATCGTCTTCGCCGTGGGCGTGCAGCTGGAGGTCTTCGAGGGACAGGACGAATTCCTGCGTCTTCAACACGCCGTCGTCGCCCTCGACGAGGACCTGCACCTTCAGCTCCTGAGGCTCGTCCGGGGCGACCGGGAGCGCCTCGAGGACGGCCTCGGCCTCCTCGGCCTGGCGCGCGGCGCGGCGCTCGCGAATGGCGCGCACGGCCCGGCTCTCGCGGCGGTTGCCTCGCTCGACCAGGGCCTCCAGCTTCTCGGCCTCGGCCTGCTGCTGCCCCTCGAGGCGGAGGAGGATCTCCTCGGCCTTGCGGGTCTTGCGCTCCACCTCCTCGGCGGAGTCGGCCACGATCCAGGGCTGGGTCGGGTCACCGGGCTGGATGAGCTCGGCCGCCTCGATCACGACCGTGTCCTCCGCGGGCGCGTCGGACTCGGAGCGAGCCTGGAGCCGCAGCTCGAGCGCGTCCGTGACGCCCTCGCGGTCCCCTGCGCCACGCAGGACCTTCACGAGCACCTTGGTGCCCGCCTTGAGCTTCCCGAGCTGCTCGATCCCCTCCGGCGTGGAGAGCTTGATCGCCCCCACATGGGTGATGGTGTCTCCCGCGCGGATCCCAGCCGCCTCGGCCGCGCCTCCCTCCATCAGGCCGCTGACGAGCAGGCCCCGATCGGTGGGATCCATGTAGATCCCCAGGTAGCCCCTGTCGTCCTGGAGGGCGAGGTCCACGACGCGCAGCGAGGTCGCCACGGCCCGCGGGGCCGTCGGGGCCGCGGGCGCGGCCCCCGGGGTCGGTGCAGCGGGCTTGGGGAACCAGGGTGCGGGCTGATCCTGGCCGCCCAGGGCGGCGAGAGCGAGGAGGAGGAGGGGGCTCGGAGTCATGATCTCGGAGTTCGGGGTGGGGTCGCGGCGCAGAGGGCGCGCTGCAACTGCTACGAAGCTCATCGACCATGTTGGGCGGATCCTCGCCATTTGGGTCGGCTCGCCTCGACCTTTTACGAAGCCGGACCCGCCAGGCGGTCCATGGGCGCCGGTGCCGGGGGACCGCGGGCGGCGTCCCTGAGCACCCCATCGGGACAGGTGCCCCGCAGGCCGGCCCAGCCTCCAAACGGAACCGGGGGAGCGCCTCGTGGCGCCCCCCCGGCCGGGCTCCCGAACCGGGCTGGGCCCGGCGCTGGGATCATGAGTGGGTCGACGGCGGATCAGCGGCGGCGACGGCCGCCCTTCTTCTTCTCGCCCATCTTCACCTCGACGGCTTCGCTGGAGCCGTCGGCGGCCACGGTGACCTCGGCCTTGGCCTTGCCGAGGGTCTCATGCCAGATGTCGAGCTTGTACTCGCCGGCCGGCACGCCCTCGATGGTGAACATCCCGTCCGCGCCGGTGATGCCCCAGTGGGTCGCCTCGGTGACATAGGCGTAGGAGAGCATCCAGGGGTGGATGTCGCAGGCGACCTTGATGGCCTCCTCCTTCTCCGCCTTCATCTCGAGCTTGCTGCCCGCAGCGACGGTCTTGTTGAGCGGGTCGTTCTTGACCGAGTAGGTGTGAACATTGTGGCTGACCGAGTCGCTGTTCAAGAACGCGATGGTGGCGCCGGCGGGGACCATGGCGATGTGCGGCTCGAAGCGGCACTTGGACTGGTCCATGACGATCGGCTCCTTGGGGAGCTCAACCTTGGCGTCAGCGACCGTCAGGGTCACGACCACATTGGCGATGGCACCGTCCTTGGAGACGATCATCGTGCGGTCGGTGCTGTCGACCTTCTCGCCGTCAGCGCAGCAGCCCTTGGCCTGGTCGTCCTTGATGGTGAGGGGCTTGGTCTCCGGCACATCGCCGTCGAACACGATCTTCCCGTGGACCTTGCCTGCAACGGGGGCCGGGGCCTCGGTCGTCGCGGTGGCGAAGGTGGCCGCCGCGGCCGCGAGGGCGGTGAGGGCGAGGGGGGTGGTGAGCTTCATGGTGCGCAGTGGGGCAGGTTCTGGTTGGGACTTGCTTGGGGGCGGGCCGCGTGGCCCGGGCCCTCTGGAGGCAGGGACCGGAACGATCCGGCTCCGAAAGGGCGGAAGAGTCTATCGCACAGGGAGCCGCGCTCCCGTAGGCCAGAGGCCGTAGGAATTGGGGGAAGGACTCGTAAGGGACCTCCCAGCGGCGCCCGGCCGCACCTGGAACGGGAGAGGGGAGCCTCACGGCTCCCCTCTCCATCGCCGCCCAGGGGACGACGCGCGCACATCCAGGATCAGCGGCGGCGGCGGCGGCCCCCGCCGCCATCCGCGCTGAGCTTGAACTCGGCGGTGGCTCCGCCGGTGGCCGGGACCGTGATCTTCTCCTTGGACTTGCCAAGGGTCTCGTGCCACAGCTCCACGGTGTACTCGCCAGGAGGCAGGCCCGCGATCGAGAAGTTGCCCTCCGCGTCGGTGACGGCCCAGTGCGTGGCGTCGGTGACATAGGCCCAAGAGAGCATCCAGGGGTGGATGTCACAGGCGACCTTGATCGGCTCGGCCTTCTCCGCAGTCATCTCCAGGCTCCCGCCTGCGGCGACCGTCTTGTTGAGGCTGCCGTTCTTGGTGGCGTAGGTGTGGATGTTGTGGGAGACGGCATCACTGTTGCCGAACGCGATCTTGGCCCCCACCGGCACCACGGACACGTGGGGCTCGAAGCGACACTTGGCCTGGTCCATCAGGATCGGCTCCGTCGGGATGGCGGCGCTTGCACCGTCCACCTCGATGGTGACCACCACATTGGCGATGCCGCCCGCGGCGCTGATCATGAGGCTGCGGTCGGTGCTGTCCACCGTGTCCCCTGCCTCGCAGCAGCCCGCGGCCTGCTCGGCCTTGATGTTGAGGGCCTTCACCTCGGGACGGTCCCCGTCGAGGACGATGCGCCCTGCGAGGGAGCCGTCACCAGCGGCCACGGGAGCGGGAGGCTCCTCGACCGGAGGCTTGGCTTCCTCGACGGGTGCCGGGGGCTCCTCGACCTCCATCGCCTCCTCCACGACGGCGGGGACCTCGACGGCCTCACCGACCTCGATCACCTCGATCGGGCCGGCGGCGGTGTCACCCACGGCGACCTCCAGACCCCGCGCCCTCAGGAGGGCAAGGAGCTGGTCGTCCGCGAGGCTGTCCAGGTCCACCGAGGCAGTGGACTGGGTCGGCGCGGAGCCGCCCATGTTGTAGAGCCAGTCCATGACCGCGTCGATCTGCAGCGCGTTCGACGAGCCGGGGAACTGCTCCTGGTACTGGGGATCGTCCGCAGCGAAGTTCTGCGGCATCGAGGTCCCGGGGTAGATCGCCACCGGGTTCCAGAGCCACTCGCGGACCCACTCCTCGCGCAGGCGGTACTGCACATTGGTGAGGGACGGGGCCCAGGCGATGGGATCTTGGGCGAAGCTGCCGTCCGGCTTGGGGTGGCACTGGAAGCAGTTGACGCCCTCGGCGGCGACCGTCTCGCCAACCGGGATGCGCTCCGCGAACTCCTCGAGGTGCGACGCGCTGCGGCGCAGGATGCTCTCGTAGTCCGCCGGCACCATGCCGGTCATCTGGAAGCCGTCACCCATGGCCCAGCCGTGGATGCGCGCGAAGTTGGCGGCGACCTCGGGGGCGTAGCCCGCCTCGATGGAGGCGATCTGGTCCTCGGTGAGCCCCGAAGCCTCGGCCGCGGCCTCCGTGGAGAGGCCGGGTCCGCTGCCGCTGACCAGGGTGGTCAGAGGCCACTCACGGACATCCTCGGGCAGGTCCCAGCCGTTGGGCGCACCCTGATCGGCACCGTCCCGGGCCTCGCGCCCGAGGGCGAGGCGCGCGGTGCGGGCGTACCGCGGCGCCCACTCGTCCTGAGCCTTCTTGGCGAAGTAGTCGGCGATCGACTCAGCCTCTCCGTCGGAGAACCAGAACGAGGGCATGCGCACCCGCATCTGCTGGCGCAGGGGGTAGACATCGTGCAGGAACGAGTAGAACCAGTCGCGCTGCAGCTTGTGGCCCTCGTTGGTCAGGACCGGCGGGGCGAAGGTCCAGCGGAGCTTGTCGTACTCGGTGTCCTGGTAGAAGCGACCGACGCCATCCACATCCTCGACCAGCGGGTTCCCGTCGTCGTCCAGGAGCCAGGTCCAGGGATCGGTCGGGTAGCTGTCCTCGTCGCTGGGGTCGTGGTCGGGGTTCTCGACCCAGACGCCGCCACGGTAGTACGAGGTGATCTGGCGCACGAAGTCGCCGCCGTTGGACGGCACGACATCAACCAGCTTGTCCACGGGGATCTCGACCGTCTCCGCGGGTCCACCGACATCGGGATGGACATCCGTGAGGCGCACGATGATCGACTCGAGGTCCTCCTCCCAGTACTCCTCCCAGCTGGCCTTGACCCGGACGAAGTCCGCCATGGACTTGATGTTCGGGGGCAGGGTCTCGTCGGGCAGGGCCAGGAACTCGGCCGCGACCGTGTGCTGGTGGCCGTCCTCGTCCTCGAAGGTGATCTGGGGCTGGTCGATCACGTGGCAGGCGGCGCAGTTCTTCTGGCGCACGGCGCGGGCACCCGCATCCGCCGCCAGCTCGGTCTCGCTGGGGTGCCACTTCTTGCCGGTCACATCATCGTTGACTAGGCCAAGAACAAAGGTGGCGATCGAGTCGATCTCCGCGTCCGTGAAGTCGAACCACGGCATGCGCAGCTTTTCCTTGGGGTTCTTCACCTTGCCAAGGTCGAAGGAGCGCGGGTGGGCGAGCTTCCGCTTGAGCCAGCCGTCGTGGTAGTGGTGGTCCAGCCACGGCAGGGTCTGCTCGGTCTGGTTGACCGCCGTCGCCACCACATTGTCGGGCAGGCGCGGGTTCTTTTGGCCCTCGTCGTGCTTGTAGGCGAGCCCGAAGTCGAGCTTGTCCACCGTCTTGGAGGCCCACTTCGTGAGCTCCGCGCCAATGGGCATCATGTCCTGCATGCCATCGATCTCGTGGCACGAGTAGCAGCCCTGGTTCATGACATAGGCCTTGCCCACGGCCACGGCCAGCACGCCATCGTCGGCCCACTCGCCCTCGAGCTTGGCCTGCAGGCCGGCGCGGCCCTCCTTCTGGAAGAACCAGCGCGCCTGCTCCTCCAGGACCTCGCGGTCCGTGGCGTTGGCGGTCGGGGCCCACCCGTCAGGGGTGTCGCCGAAGACCCCGTCGGGGTCCTCCATGATGTACGCGGTGATGTCAGCCGCGTCGCGGTCCGACAGGCGCAGGTTGGGCATCTGGGTCTCCGCCCAGTAGGCCTGCGGGTCCTTCAGCCAAGCGAAGAGCCACTCCTTGGTGATCTTCGTGTTGACCCCGCGCAGGTTGGGCCCGTGCTGGTTGTAGCGGCCCGGCTCCTCGCTGAGGTTCTTGGTGACGGACTCCTCGCCCTCGTACGGCGCGGTGTTGTGGCAGGCATAGCAGCCCACGAGGTTCATGACCTCGCGCCCACGCTCCGCGTCACCCTGAACGGGCAGCTCGGGGAACTGCTTGTCCTGGTGGTTGGCGTAGAGGAACTGGGTGATCGCGGCGACCGCGTTGTCGTTCCACTCCTTGCCCAGGATCGGACGGCCCTGGCCATAGTTGCTCTGGACGACGACCTCGTCGTGGCCGTAGTTCTCGAGGTGGAAGACCTGCGGCATCCAGGTGGTCGGACGGAAGTCGCGCGGGTAGGCGATCCACGACTCGACCCAGTCCTTGGCGAGCTTGCCCTTCATCTGGAGCAGGCTCGGGCCGGGGCGGCGCTTGGTCGGGAACCACTCGATCTTGTGGCAGGCGTAGCAGCCGTGGCGCTCCACCAGGCGGTAGCCCTCGGTCACGACCGGGGCGTCGTCCGCGATGAGCTCCATCGAGGTGGTGTGGCACTGGACGCAGCCAGCCTCGGTGTGCTCGCTGGACAGCATGGGGTAGTCCCAGTGGTGCTGCTTGTGCCAGTGGTACTCGTCAGCCCAGGCCTCCTCCTCAGCGGCGTCGCTGGGGCGGTGGTCCACATGCTGGAAGGAGAGGCTCTCACCGGAGCCACGGTGGCACGCGGTGCAGCCGAACTCCTTGGCCGGGTGCGGGGACTTGCTCGACAGGAACAGGTCCAGTCGCGGGTGCGTGGTGTGCGGCTGGGGCGCGTCCTCGAAGCCCGCGCGCTCCATCCCCATGTGGCACGTGGTGCACATGTCGATGCGCGGCTTCTTGGTGAAGTTCAGATCCAGGTCGATGCCGTCGAGGACGTACTTCTGGACCTTGAGGTTCGGGCCGATGAAGTCGAGGCCCGGGAAGTCACGGATCTGGTTCGCAACCGCGGTCGCGAGGTCGCTCGGATCGAGGGACTCGATCTTCTCCTCCACGCGCTTGAGGTCGCGGGAGGCGACCGCAAGGGCCTTCTCCGCCTCGGCAACGCCCGCGCGGTACTCGGTGAGGGCCTGCTCGGCCGCCACGCGCTTGGCGGCAGCCGCCTCGACCGTCTTGGCGAGTGCCTCACTCTCGGCCGTCAGCTCTTCGATGAGCTTCTGCTGGGCCTCGACCTCGGCCGGGGGCTTCACCGAGGCCTCGCGCTCGAAGTTGAAGATCTGCCACTTCAACTCGGCGACCACGGACTTGTAGGCGGTCTCGTCGTTACGGAAGGAGTCCTTCGCGTTATAGACGGCGGTCTCGAGCTCCTCCTGTTGGTTGCCCTCGGCAGCCAGCGCGGCCTCAGCGGCGGCGACGGCCTCCACTAGGGAGTCGCGCTGGTCCACGAGGCCCTCGGCAGCGAGGGTGGCCTTCGCCTCCTCCGCCATCTCGAGCTCCATGGCGCGGAACTCGCGCTGGTAGTCCTTCCATTCGGCGCTGGAGTCGTCCAGCACCGTCCACACCATCGTCAGGGTGAAGAAGGCGCTGGCGAACAGGAACCAGCGGTTCATCGTGGGGATGTGATAGAGAGTGTCGCCGCGATCAGCCATGGCAGAGGGGGGCTGGCGTCAGGGGTGCCGGTAGAGGTCTTGAGTGCCCAAGTGGGCGTCGGCAGGTGCCGGGCGCGGCTCCGCGCCCGGCGTCGAGATCACACGTTCAGGAACCACTCCGGGATCCCGACCAAGTACTTCAGGTCGATGGTCCAGCGCAGGACCATCTTCAGCGGAACCAGCGCGGTCCACAGGAACAGGTGCATGAACACCTGGTAGCGGATCGCACCCATCTCCTCGGCCATCCGCTTGAACACCGTCTTGCCGAGCAGGGTCGGCAGCACGACGAACCAGAAGCCCAGGAAGGCGAAGCCTGGGGCCTCGCGGATGAGGGGGTTCTGCGGGAGCGGCTGGCCGAGCGCCTTGACCCAGACATAGTCCGAGAGGTTCACGCTCACCATGGGCTCCAGCTTGTTGTGGTCCCAGTACTCGAACGGTCCGAAGAAGGACCAGTTCGGGCCGCGCAGGAAGGTGCCCATGATCACCAGCGAGACCCAGAGGAGCAGGAAGCCCACCAGGAAGAAGGTGATCGCGAAGGGACGCTCCTCGAAGGTGTAGTAGCCATTGCCCTTGGGGTTGGTGTCCACATAGGGGATGGCCATCAGGCCCACCACGATGAAGCTGGGCAGCAGCACGCCCGCGATCCACGGGTCGAAGTACACGAGCAGCTCCTGCAGCCCCAGGAAGTACCAGGGGGCCTTGGAGGGGTTCGGGGTCCGGGCCTGGGAGGCCGGCTCCTCGATGGGCGCCTGAATCAGCAGGGACCAGGTCATCAGCGCCGCCAGGAAGAGCAGCATGCAGATGAACTCGCTGTAGACGAGGTCCGGCCAGGTGAAGACCTTCTTCTTGGCCGCCTCACCCTCGAGGGTGGGGAGTCCCTTCTTGATGCGCTCGTCGTTGATCACTGCCCGGCGCAGGGAGAGCCAGGTGAAGAACACGATGGTCGCGATCAGGATGACGATCGGGACGTTGTCCGGCTTGGTGACGATCTGGTTGAAGTTCGGATCGGGGAAGGCCCCGATGAAGAACAGCACCATCAGCGCCGAGCCGATCGAGAACACGACCGGGTGGGTCACCTGCTTGCGGAAGACCAGCACGACCCCGAGGAGGGCGGTGGTCAGCAGGGTGTAGGGGATCGGCGCCGAGATGGCGTCGACCAGGTCCTTGATGAACTGCGGCATGGGAGCGGTCCTTGGGGATCAGAGAGGTCCGGAGATGCCGCCGTCCTTGCGGACGCGCCAGAAGTG
>JADHNZ010000095.1 GCA_016779225.1 Planctomycetota bacterium | reverse complement strand
CCTTCTTGCTCTCGTGGATCGTGGGCTCGTTGCGCTGCAGCGCCTCGGCCGGGTCCAGGTACGCGTGCAGGACCTCGTACTCCACCTCGATCAGCTCGACGGCGCGGTTCGCCGTGTCCTCGTCGATGGCGGCGACGGCCGCAACCTCGTCTCCGATGAAGCGCACCTTGTCCACCGCGAGGGCGGTCTCGTCCGGGGTCCACGGGATCACGCCGTAGCGTGTGGGGAGGTCCGCTCCGGTGATGACCGCGTGGACCCCCGGGAGCTCCAGGGCACGGCTCGTGTCGATCGAGACGATGCGTGCGTGGGCGTGGGGGCTGCGCAGGGTCTTCGCATGCAGCATCCCCGGCAGCTGCAGGTCGTCCGCGTAGACCGCCGAGCCGGTGGCCTTGGCGTGGCCGTCCACCTTGCGGTGGGGCTTGCCCACCACCTGGAACTCTCCGAACGGGGCCTCGGGCCCGTGCAGGTCGCGGGCGGCCATCAGGCTCCCTCCTCGACGGACGCAGAGGCCCCGCGCGCGGCGCGGTCCGCCGCAAGCTCGGGCTCCCATGCTGCGGTGGGGGGCGGCGCTCCCACGCTCTCAGCGATGGCGGTCTCCACCGCATGCACGATCTGGGTGTAGCCCGTGCAGCGGCAGAGGTTGCCCGAGAGGGCGGCTCGAATCTGCTCTCGGCTCGGGTTGGGCTCGTCGCGGACCAGGGCGCGGGCGCTCAGCATCATTCCCGGCTGGCAGAAGCCGCACTGCAGAGCCCCGCAGCGGTCGAAGGCGTCCTGGATCGGGTCCAGGCGCGCGCCGTCCCGGCGCAGCTGCGCCGGAGCCAGACCCTCGATGGTGCAGACCTCGTGCCCCGCGGCGTGGGCCGCGAGCGTCAGGCACGAGAGGACCGGCTTGCCGTCCACCAGGACGGTGCACGCCCCGCAGTCGCCCTTGTCGCAGCCCTGCTTCGAGCCCGTCAGTCCGAGCCTGTAGCGCAGGACCTCGAGCAGCGTCCAGTGGTCGGGCGCGGCCGTCTCCACCGGGTCTCCATTGACTTGCATCTCGAGGGCCCGCATCGGAGCGATTGTCCCGCTGGAGGGTGCTCTGGGCAAGCCAGAACGAGCGTGCGGGGCCGAGCGGCGCGGCCCGAGACCGACGCCGGGGGGGCACCTCGTGAGGAGGTGCCCCCCGGCGGGCCGCGACCGGCGGTCGCTCTGCGCGTGGCTCGAAGCCGCTCAGCCGCGGGCGGGGCGGTACCGGCTGCCCCGGCGGAACGCGGTGGCGCACTCCTGCAGGACGCTCTCTCCATAGCAGTCCTCCAGCACCGCTCGCTGGTCGGCGGGCGAGAGGTGCAGGCCAGGGACGCGCTCGACCGAGCCGTCCGGGCGCACCTGGCACTCGGCGATGTCGGCGCGCATGCCCAGGTTGGCCACGAACGGCGCGAGGCCGCACTCGCTGTGCTCAGCCAGGAAGCCCACCAGGCCACAGGCATCCGCGAGGCGCTGGGGATCCCAGCCCTCGGCGGTCCAGGCGGCGAGCCCCTCGAAGTCGAACGGCCGCGCGTCGTTCGCGCGGTACAGGTCGCGCAGCTCGCGCTCGAACCCGTCCGCAAGCGTCCGGTCGAACTCGAGCGGGCGGCTCGGAAGCGCGGACCAGTCCCCGGTGACCTCACCTTCGAGCCAGGTCGCGAAGCCCTCCACGAACCACTCGGGCAGGCGGCCGTAGCGCTCAGCCAGGAGCGCGCGCCCCAGGTGGTGCACAAGGGCGTTCCCGTCGTCCCACCGCTCGGCGCCCGCGGGCTCCTCGACCCAGAGGCTCACGAACTGGTCGCTGTCGTCGAACCCGAAGGCGTCGGTGCGCTCGGGGGCGCAGCCCCGGTCACCGAGCAGGGCCAGCACCTCACCGCGCTGCTCGGGCTCACACCCGATGACGATGACGGTGCGGTCCTCGGCCCCGTTGAGGCGGTCGCGCAGGAGATCGAGGTGGGCGTGCTCGGGCACCTGAGTGGGACGCATGAAGGGCAGTGCCTCCTCGAACGCATTGAGCGTGCGGCGCACCCAAGCCGAGCGGCGGCGTGCGCGTCCCTCGCGCTCCTTCGTGGTGACGAGGATCACGCGGCCCTCCTCCTCGATGTCGACGCGGCCCTCGATGGCCTCGGCGATGGGCAGGACCCACTCGGCGCGTGCACGCACGCTCGCGGGGATGGTCGCGGGCCAGGCGCCCGGCTGGATGCGGCCGATCCGGGTGTGGACCGGAGGCTGCTCCACGGGCTCGGAGGCGAGCGCGGGGGAGAGGAGAACGGCGAGCCCGAGGGCTGCGGGGGCGGTGAGGGTGTTCATGGTGGAGAGGGCGGGAGGCCCGCCTGCCCCCTCCGTCGATGCGTGGGCCTGCTGGAACGAAGTCCGATCCCCGGCTGTCCAGGCCTGGGTCACGCCGATCCCTCCTTGAGGCAGGTCCCATGGGGCGCGGCCACTCCTCCTTGGCGCGCTCCTCGCGAGGCCGGCACACGCCGGAGGCCGACAGGTCGCAGAGGCTCAGGCCTTGAGGACCTCGAGCAGGGCTGGGCCCAGCTCCTGGGCCTTCTTTTCCCCGATCCCGGGAGTGGCCAGCAGGCCGGCATGGTCCTGGGGGCGGTGCGCCGCGAGGTGCGCGAGGGTCTTGTCGCTGGCGATCAGGTAGGGAGGCACGCTGCGCTCGCGGGCGAGCTCCCGGCGCAGGGTCCGCAGGCGCTCGAAGAGTGCGCTGTCCACGTCGCCTCCGGCCGCCTCGGCTAGCGCCTTGCGGGTCGTGCTGCGCTGGGGGCGACGAGGCTGGACAAGGGTCACCTCGGCCTCTCCGCGCAGCACCTCGGCCCCGGCCTGGGTGAGGAACAGGGTCGGGTAGTCCCCGGACGCCACGCCTGCGAGTCCCTGGGACAGGAGCTGGTCGATCACCGCGCGCACCAGCGCCGCTGGCAGCTCCCGCAGCAGGCCGTAGGTTGACAGCTGGTCGTGCCCGGTCTGGCGGATGCGCTGGGTGTTCGCGCCGCGCAGGACGTCGGTGATGTGCGCCGCGCCGTAGCGCTGGTCGCAGCGCACGATGCAGGAGAGGACCTTCTGCGCCACCACCGTGGAGTCCGGCAGCGCATCGAGCTCGCCCAGGCACACATCGCAGGCGCCGCAGCCGCCCTCGGGGAGGGGGTAGGTGCCGCCGAAGTGCTCGACCAGGGCCTTGTGGCGGCACTCTGCGCCCGCGGCCAGGCCCCACATGGCCTGCAGGCGCTCGAGCGCCCCGCCAAGGTCCTCGAGGGCGCCCTCCACGCCCTCCTGCGCGGCCTCCTCGGCGCTGCGCTCCATGAGCCGCTTCCAGGTGTGGTGGTCCGCGCCGCCGTAGAAGAGCACGCACTCGGCGGGCAGCCCGTCACGCCCCGCGCGCCCGGTCTCCTGGCTGTACTGCTCGATGCCCTTGGGCAGGCTTGCGTGCACCACGAACCGCACATCCGAGCGGTCGATGCCCATGCCGAAGGCGACCGTGGCGACGACGACCTCGAGGCGCTCGGCCAGGAAGTCCTCCTGGACCCGCGCGCGCTCGTCCGCAGGCAGGCCGGCGTGGTAGGGCTGGGCGCGGATGCCCGCGGAGGCGAGGTCTCGTGCGAGGTCCTCGGTATCGCGCCGCCTGAGGGCGTAGACGATGCCGGCCTCACCCGCGTGACGCTGGATCACGCCGAGCACCTGGTCGAGCAGCCGCCCGCGCGGCAGGGCGCGGTAGGTGAGGTTCGGGCGGTCGAAGTCGCCCACGAGGCTCGCGTGGTCGCGGAGGCCCAGCTGCTCCGCAATGTCCTCCCGCACGCGGGGGGGCGCGGTGGCCGTGAGGGCCAGCAAGGGCACGCCGCCGGCGCGCCGGCGTAGGTCGGCAAGGGCCCGGTACTCGGGCCGGAAGTCGTGGCCCCAGTGGCTGATGCAGTGGGCCTCGTCCACGGCGATGGCGGCCAGGCCCAGGCGCGCGAGCCACTCGACGAAGCCGCCCGAGACCAGGCGCTCGGGGGAGCAGTACAGGAGGTCGAGCTCGCGCCGCTGGAGGGCGTCGCGCACGAGCGCGCGCTCCTCCTCGTCCTGGCCGGATGCCAGCATCCCCGCCCGGACGCCGCTCTGGGTCAGGCCGTCCACCTGGTCCTTCATCAGGGAGATGAGCGGGCTGACGACCAGGGTGAGGCCGCCGCGGACCAGGGCGGGGGCCTGGTAGCACAGGCTCTTGCCGCCGCCGGTGGGGAGGACCACGAGGGCGTCCCGCCCCTCGAGGGTGGCACGCATGGCCTCCGCCTGCAGGGGGCGCAGGTCGGGGTGGCCCCAGACCCGCCTGACCTGCTCACGGGCCTCGTCCATCAGGGCCTCGGGGTCAGTGGCGGTCCCGGCGAACCCCTTTTCCGGCTCGCTGGCCTCCCGCGCGGAGTCCGCGCCATGCCCCTCTGGCTCATCCTCCCAGAGCAGGGCCGCGAGCTCCTCGGTCGGGATCTCGGGCTGGGGTTCCTCGGCCTCATAGTGAGCGGGGCGGGAGGACGGGGAGTCGGTCACGGGCTGCATGCCCGCGGGGCCGCGCGGGACGCCGCATTGTTCGCGGGTACGCCGCTCGGATCCAGGGGAATCGGGCCGCCCCCTCCCTCTGCTGCGACAATCCGTGAACGGCCGTTCGAGTCCCGCGGACGCCGGGCCTACGCTGCTGTGTCCGCCGCGGCCCGCGCCTCGTCCCCGCGGCGCCCTCTTCGAGCCGTTCCCCGTCCCCTCGCCTGCCGACCGCGCGCCCCTCATGACTCCTCCCGAACAACCCGGTCCGCCGTCCGCGACGTCCCAGGGCGCTGTCCAGGACCTCGGTCGCCTGCGCATCGACCGCGGCCCGGCCCCGAGCGGGGGCCAGCGCGGAACCCACCGCGGAGGGCGCCGGCGAGGCGGGGGCTGGATCCTCTGGCTGGTCCTCCTGGGAGCGGGCTACGCGTTCCGTCGGCCGCTGCTCGCTCAGCTGGACGCCTGGACCCTACCTCGGGTTGCGCTGGCCGAGGCCTTCGTGCCCGAGCCCGGCGCCGTGACGGGCGCGCGCGGCGTGGCCTCCAACGGCTATGTGATCGCACGCAAGCGGGCGGCGCTCTCGGCCGAGGAGCCCGGTCGCATCGTGGAGCTCTTCGTGGAGGAGGGCTCGGTGGTGCGTGCGGGGGAGGTCGTCGCTCGCCTGGACTCCTCGGAGCGTGAGGCGCTGGTAGCCGCCGCCGAGGCCGCCCTTGCGGACGCCCGCCTGGGGGTGGACGAGGCCGAGGCGCGGCTGGCCGCGGCCCTGCGCGCCGTGGAGACCCGCCAGCAGGACGAGCGCACGGCCGCCGCCCGCGCCGAGGCGGCGGAGGCCTCCCTGCGGCTTGCGCGGGCCGATCTGAGCCGGATCGAAGGTCTCGTGGAGAGCGGAGCCGAGTCGCGCTCGCGCCTCGATCAGGTCGTGGCCGCCGAAGCCAGCGCCTCCGCCGAGCGTCAGGCCCAGGCCTCGGCCATCTCCGGGGCCGAGGCTGCGCGGCTCGAGGCCCAGGCCGCGGTCGCCGTGGCACGCGTCGCGGTCGAGCGAGCCGGTGCCGTGGTCGCCCAGCGGG
>JADHNZ010000094.1 GCA_016779225.1 Planctomycetota bacterium | reverse complement strand
AGGGAGGCAGTGATCGCAGTCATGTCTCGTTGTCGGTTGGGGGTGCTGGGGTCGGGTTGGCCCTTCGGGGCTCAGCCCTCGGAGCCCTCGGCGGCCGGGGCCTCCGCGGCGGGCGCCTCGGCGGCGGGAGCGGCCTCAGCGGACTCAGCCGCGGGAGCGGCCTCCTCGCGCTTGGGCGGGAGCGGGCGGGCAGGGCGGCTCGGACGGGGCTCGTCACCCACCGCGGCCGGCGCCTCGCTCTCGGTGCGCTCAGCGGAGCCGACGGCCTTCATCTGGTCATCGTGCTGGTGCCAGCCCTCCTCGACGGCGGTGGCGAGCTGCTCGACGAGCAGGCGCACGCTCTTGAGCGCGTCGTCGTTGCCCGGGATGACGATGTCCACGTCCTTGGGGTTGCAGTCGGTGTCGAGGATGCCGATCACGACCACGCCCATCTTGCGGGCCTCGCGCACGGCGTTCGCCTCGCGGGAGGGGTCGACAACGATCATCGCCATCGGGATGCCCTTCATCTCGCGGATGCCGCCGAGGTTGCGGGTGATCTTGCGCTGCTCGCGCGCGATCGAGGAGAGCTCCTTCTTGGTGAGCTTCTGCTCGGCGATGGCCTTCTCGTCGAGGGCCTCGAGCTGCTCGAGGCGACGCAGGCGCGAGCGGATGACCGAGAAGTTGGTCAGCGTGCCGCCGATCCAGCGCTCGGTGCAGACGGGCATGCCCGTGCGCTCGCCGGCCTCGAGGATCACGCCCTTCACCTGGCGCTTGGTGCCGACCCAGAGGACCGACTGGCCCTCGGAGGCCATGCGGAAGAGCATGTTCTTCGCGCGGATCAGCCCGCGCAGGGTCTCGCGCAGGTTGATGACGTGGATCTGGCCGCGGCGACCGTGGATGTACGGCGCCATGCGGGGGTTCCAGCGAGAGGCGCGGCAGCCGTAGTGGACGCCAGCGTCGATCAGCTCCTGGATGGACGGAATCTCCATGTCGTGTCTTCTTTGTCTTCGGGCCTGTTGGGTGTGGATCCGGGGGCCGCGGAGTGCGACCACCGGTCGGCGGCGGACCAGGCCCCGGCGGGCCCCGCGCTCCGGGATCGCCGTGGGCGATGTCCGAGGCCAGCGCCCCTTTCCCGCCCCCGCGAGGGGGGCTCGAGGAGCGCCACGGGGGCGCCGCCGGCGAGGCTCGCCGACGATCGAGAGCGAAGAAGTGTAGGGATGAGGGCCCCCTCCGTCCACGAGGGAGGCCCGCCCGGGCGCCGAATCCGGGGCTGGCCCCCACGGACCCGGGGCACCGCTCCCCCCTCGCCCGGGGCTTCCCACCCCCTGTCGTGGACCGGGTCGAGACATGCGCGGGCGGCCCATGGCCAGGGCTGCCGAGGCCCGGCACGCCTGGCCTATCCTCGAAGGCTGGAGCTCCTCCGTCCCATGCACGCCCCCCTCGCCCTGCTGATCGCGGACCACCGCGGCGCGGGCCTCGCCGAGCACCTGGCGGGGCTCAGCGCCGACGGCGTGCGCATCGAGCGGGCGGAGAACCTGGCCAGCAGCCGGTCGTGGCTCACCCGACAGGCCTTCCAGGTGGTCCTGCTGGACCCCCTCGCCCGCGGGGGTGCCTCGGAGCTCCAGCACCTGTGGGCCGCGGCCATGGCGCCCCCGCCGGCCCTGCTGCTGGTGTGCGAGTCCGGGGAGACGGGCGCGGCGCTCGCCGCCGCGGCGGCCCTGCGCGAGATCCCGGTGGACCTCGTCCGCCGGGACGCCCCTCCCGAGGAGGTCCTGCTCCGCGCGGAGGCCCTGGCCCTGCGGCTGCGGGAGCGCGGCGAGCTCGACCAGCTGCGCTACGCCGCGTCGCACGACGACCGCACGGGCCTGCTGCGTCCGGTCCCGTTCGCCGAGCGCCTGGCGGAGCACTTCTCCGCGGCGGCGCGGCACGGCCTGCCCATGGCCCTCGCCCTGATGGACCTCGATCGCTTCGGGCAGATCAACAAGCGCTTCGACCACACCGTCGGGGACCGGGTCATCGCGGGGGTCGGCAGCCTCGTGCGCGACAGCCTGCGCGCCGAGGATGTGGGCGGCCGGCTCGGGGGGGATGAGTTCGGCCTCCTCCTCCCCTACACGAGCGCGGTCGACGCGGCGCGCGTGGTGCGGCGGGTGCGCGACCGCATGCGCGAGCTCGAGACCGCGGTGGACGGTCGGGCGCCTCTCGTCGTGACGGGGAGCATCGGCTTCGAGTCCTATGCCGCTGGCGACCTGGAGTCCGTGGAGCTGCTACGGCGCCATGCCGAGCGGGCCCTGCGCCACGCCAAGGAGCTGGGCGGCGACCGCGCCGTCTACTTCCGCAGCCTCGAGGACCCCTCCGCGCGCGAGGAGCGCGCCTGAGGACGGCGCCGAGACCAAGAGCGCGGCGGACCAAGAGCGCGGCGGACCAAGAGCGCGGCGGACCAAGAGCGCGGCGGCCCAAGAGCGCGGCGGCCCAGGAGCGGGAGCCCCCAAGCGAGGGCCCAGCACCTCAGCCGCGCACGAGCAGGGGGCGCAGCCAGTTGGCGCGATCGAGGACCCAGTCGGCACCGGGCTCGACCTCGAGCTCGAGCACCTTGGCGCCGCGCAGGTCCACGGGCGGCGCGACCTGGGCCGCGGCGCCCGCCTCCACCTCGGCCGACTCCCAGCGCACCTCGCCATCCACGCGGACGCGGAAGCGCGCGCGGCCGCGGCGGAGGCCGCGCACGCCCGAGTCGTCGAGACCGACGCGCAGGCGCAGGCGGTCCCAGCCACCGTCCAGGTCCCAGCGCACGCGGCTCGGAGCATGCACGCCCAGGCCGCGACCCCAGGTGCGACCGCCCACCCGCAGCGGGCCTCCGACCACCGAGCGATCGACCTGGGGGAGCCAGGCCTGACCGAGGGGCTCGCCGTCGTCGAAGGGGCTGAGCGGTCCGAGGTCCGCGGGCTCGAGGTCGCCCAGGAAGGCGTAGCGCTCGCTGACCACCGCCAGCTCGTCCAGGTCGGTGAGGCCGAGGGCGACCTCGACCGGCCCCAGGTCGAGCCGCGCGCCGTCCCCGTCCAGGCCGGCCAGGAGTCCTCGCAGGCGACCGCCGCCCACCAGACTGACCTCCACTCTGCGCCCGCCGCCCTCCGGCTCGAGGACCTCCAGGGGCTCCACGAACAGGGCCGCCACCTCGGCCCAGGCGTGGGTGGCCTCGCCCAGGGGCCCCTCGAAGAGCACCCCCTCGGCGGAGAACCCAGCCAGCAGGCCGTCGAGGCGGTCGAGCGAGTCCCCGCGGATCAGGTACAGGCGATCGCCCTCCTCCGCCGGCTCCGGGCGCCCATCCCGCCCCTCGAGGGCGGCAGGAAGCCGGAGCGCGCGCAGGCCCTCGATGGGGACCTCGAGCAGGCTGCCCCCGGGGAGGCTGGCGCGCAGGCGTTCACCGTCGCCCCCGCGAAGGACCCCCACGAGGCTGCCCGCCGCCCCCGCAAGGTCGAGCTGCAGGGCCCTCCCCACGGGCGCCTCGGGAGCCTGGTGGCCCGCGCCCTGCTCGACCCGCAGGAAGAGGGCCTCCCCCAGTTCCAGGGCCCCGGAAGCGCCTCCGGCGACGGGCACCCGGCGCTGGCTGCCGTCCAGGTCCTCGAGGACCCAGGCCGCGTCGGCGGCGGCCCGCGGCGGAGCCGCTGCAGAGCCGGCGTGCGCGGAGCCGCTGGGCGCGAGCACGAGGCCAGGGAGGGTCGCGAGGGTGAGGGCCGCCAGCATGGCGGAGAGCCTAGTCCCCGGAGCGCTGGAACCCCAGGGGGGCGGTGACCGGGGCTGGCCAGGGATCGGAGCCCTGGCCGCGGAGGGCGCCTGCCTGGCGCGGCGCGGAGGCCCCATCTGCCCATTTGGCAGCGGCGCCCGGAGCCGCCCGGAGCCGCTGCCGAACTGGCAGGCCCCGAGGCCCCGCGCCCGCCCCAGGGCCCTCCAGGAGGGTTCGGCACCGTTCTTGCACACAGGGCGGTGCGAATGCACTTCCAGCCGGACGGCACGGCGCCCGCGGGCGCCCCGGCCGGCCACGAGCCCCCCACGGGGGCACCACCCCCCAACGGATCCCAACGATCACCCACCGATCATGGCCAAGCAGATGATCTTCCAGAGCGACGCTCGCGACGCCGTCCGCAAGGGCGTCGAGAAGCTCGCCAAGGCAGTCACCACGACCCTCGGGCCCCGCGGCCGCAACGCCGTCCTCGACAAGGGCTGGGGCGCTCCCACCGTCACCAAGGACGGGGTCAGCGTGGCCGAGGAGATCAAGCTCCAGAACCCCTACGAGCAGATGGGTGCCTCCCTCGTGAAGGAGGTCGCCAGCAAGACCAGCGATGTGGCGGGTGATGGCACCACCACCGCGACCCTGCTCACCGCCTCGATCTTCGATGGCGGGCTGAAGGCCCTGACCGCCGGCGCCGCCCCCGCGCGCCTGGGCGCCGCCCTGCAGGACGGCTGCCGCGCCGTGATCGACAAGCTCGAGGCCATGTCGCAGCCGGTGGACGGCGAGTCCGGCATCCGCGACATCGCGACGATCAGCGCCAACAATGACCCGGCGGTCGGCAAGCTGATCGCCGACGCCATGAAGAAGGTCGGCCGCGACGGCGTGATCACGGTCGAGGACGGCAAGTCCACCGAGACCACCGTGGACATCGTCGAGGGCATGCAGTTCGACCGCGGCTTCCTCTCGCCGCACTTCGCCACCGACACCGACACCATGGAGTGCGCCCTCGAGCGCGCCATGATCCTCGTGCACGAGGGCAAGATCTCCGCGATCCAGCCCCTCCTGCCGCTGCTCGAGAAGGTCAAGGCCAACGGCGGCCAGCTGCTGATCATCGCCGAGGATGTGGACTCCGAGCCGCTGGCGACCCTGGTCGTCAACAAGCTGCGCGGCGTCGTGCAGACCGTCGCCGTCAAGGCGCCCGGCTACGGCGACCGTCGCAAGCAGATGCTGCTCGACCTCGCGGCCCTGACCGGAGCGACCGCCGTCATGAAGGATGTCGGGATCGAGCTCGAGCAGGTCGGCCTGGAGCACCTCGGCAGCGCGAAGAAGGTCACCATCAACGGTGACAGCACCACCATCGTGGGTGGCAGGGGCCGCCGCGAGGATGTCGAGGCGCGCGTCCAGCAGATCCGCATGGAGGTCGAGACGACCACCAGCGACTACGACCGCGAGAAGCTGCAGGAGCGCCTGGCCAAGCTGACCGGCGGCATCGCCCAGGTCAATGTGGGCGGCGCGACCGACACCGAGGTGAAGGAGCGCAAGGCCCTCATCGAGGACGCCCTGCACGCCACCCGCGCGGCCGTGGCCGAGGGCATCCTGCCCGGCGGCGGCACCGCGCTCCTGCGCGCCCGCGAGGTCGTCCTCGGCCTCAAGCTGCAGGACGATGTGGACTACAACATGGGCCTGGATGTGCTCCACGGAGCGCTCTCCAAGCCGGTCGAGACCATCGCCCGCAACGCTGGCCACGAGGGCCCCATCGTCGCCCACCGCGTGCTGCGCGAGAAGAACAGCGCCTGGGGCTTCGACGCCCTCAAGGGCGAGTATGTGGACATGATCAAGGCGGGCATCATTGACCCCGCCAAGGTGACCAAGAGCGCGCTCCAGAACGCGGTCAGCGTGGCCAGCCTGCTGCTGACCACCGACTGCCTGATCGCCAACAAGCCCGATCCGAAGCCCGCCGGCCCGCCCGAGGGCATGGACGACATGGACG
>JADHNZ010000040.1 GCA_016779225.1 Planctomycetota bacterium | reverse complement strand
CCCCCGGCTTCGTGGCGCAGGTCGTGGCCTTCGCCTTCGGACTCGCGGCCAGCTCGTTCTTCCCGGCGATCGTGCTGGGCATCTTCTCCAAGCGGATGAACAAGGCCGGCGCGGTCACGGGCATGGTCGCGGGCCTGCTGTTCACGGCGACCTACATCATCTGGTTCAAGTTCGTGGACAGCGGTCCGGACGCGAAGGAGCGCTGGCTCTGGGGCATCTCGCCGGAGGGCATCGGCGCCGTGGGCATGGTGCTGAACTTCGCCGTGGCGCTCATCTTCCAGCGCTTCGGGCCGCCGCCCACCGAGGAGACCCAGCGCATGATCGAGGACATCCGCGTGCCGCGGGCCTCCTGAGGCGCGGCGGCTCTCGGCCGCGGCGGCGTCACGCGCTCAGCCGGTTTCCAGCCATGGGAAACGGCGCGGAGGGGCGCCGCAGCCGCCCCCCGCGCTCCTCGGGCGCGGGTATCCTGCCGCGCGATGGGAGAGGCGGAGGAGCAGGTCGGGGGTCCCTTCGCGGGCGCCATGGAGGGCGGGGACAGGGTCCCCAGCCCGCCAGTTCCCGCTGAGCCCTCCCCCAGGCGCCGCTGGCCGCGGCGCCTCGCCCTGGCCGCAGCCCTCACCCCGCCGCTCCTGTGGGGGACGCGGGAGTGGACCGTGCACCCCGCGCTGATTGCGCTCGCGCCCTGGGCCGCCGAGCAGGTCGGCGCGACCCTCGAATTGGAGGGCCTCGAGAGCGACTGGTGGAGCAGCCTCCGCGTGGACGGCCTGCGCTTCGCAGGGGGCAGCCTGGTCCCCGTGGCCGAGGCGGTCGAGGTCGAGGCGGCTCGCCTCCGCTGGGACATGGGCCGGCTTGTGCGCGGCGAGGTGGGCTGGCTGCAGCAGGTCGAGCTCGTGCGGCCGCAGGCGACGCTGGACCTGACCAGCCCGTCCCCCGACGACCCAGGCGAGGGCGCACCTGCTGAGCTGCCCGCCGTGCTTCCGGACCTCCGCCTGGTCGGGGGAGGCCTGACCCTGCGGCTGCCCAACGAGCAGGTCGAGGTGATGGGCCTGGAGCTGGCCGCCGCACAGGGTGCGGACGGCTGGCGCGTGACCGGAGGGCCCGAGCGCGTGACGCGGCGGGTGCACGACGCCTTGCCCGCAGGGCCCGCCGATGCGCCGCCCCCCCCCTCCCACTCTCTCTGGCTGGATGCGAGCTGGACCGGTCAGGCCCTCGAGCTCGCCGAGCTGCGGCTGGACGAGGAGCCCCTGCTCGGAGCCTCCTCGTTGGCCCCCGAGGCGAACGGACTGGAGTTCGAGCTGCAGGTGCTCGGTCCGCTGCAGCGCGCGCGGGCCGCTGGCTCGCTCCAAGCGGGCCGCCTGCGCGCCGCGGTGGAGGCGAGCGGACTCGACCTCGCCCGCCTCGGCGCACGCCTCGAGGGCTGGCTCCCCGAGGACCTCCAGGGCGACCTCGACCTGGACCTCGTCGCCGACCTGGACCTGGAGGCGCCCCTTGCGGGAGAGGCCACCGTCCGCCTGCTCGGCCGCGGGCTGCAGTACGGCGAGTGGACCGTGGACGACCTCGAGCTGCGCGGCTCCCTGGCCGACGGACGGCTGCGCGTCGACGAGCTGGACCTGCGCGCGCCGGACAACCGCGTCCGCGCAGCGGCCCTCGACCTCGACCTCGCCGCTGGAGACCTCGAGCAGCTGCTCGCGACCGCGGGAGGCACCCTCGAGATCGAGGGCACCGACCTGGGCGTGCTGCGAGGCGCTGCGGTGCCGCTCCCCGAGCACGCCTACGACCTCGCAGTGCAGCTCGCGGACGGCGCCGGCCGCGTCGAGCGCGGCCTCCTGCGCTGCGCCGGAGGCAGCGCCTCCCTCCGCGGCGGCAACCTCGCGTGGACGCCGACGCGCGGCGTGGCCCTCGACCTCGAGGCTGCCGTGGCCTTCGAGGACCTCGCCCCCCTCGCGCAGGTCCTCGGGCTCGAGGGTGCGTGGGCAGGATCCGTGGAGGGTCAGGTCGCGGTCGGCGGCACGCTCGACGACTGGACGGTGCAGGCCAACACGCGCGGGGAGGGCGTCGTGACCTCCGGCGTGCCCCTTGGACGCGTGCGCCTCGTGGGCGACGCGACGAGGGACCGGTACGGGCTGGAGCTGCTCGAGCTCGAGCACCCCGACGGGACCGCGCGGATCACGGGCGCCTGGCGGCCGGCGAGCGCCAGTCTGGAGGGCGTCCAGGTCGCCGTGCACACCCCCCACCCCGCGCGCTGGGCCCCGATCTTCACCGAGGTCGGGTCCGTCGCTCTGGAAGCAAGCCTTGATGGTCCCTGGAGCGCCCCCAGCGGCGAGGTGCTGCTCGCGGGCGAGGGCCTCGCGCTCCCCGACCTGCCCCTGCGCACCCTCGAGCTTCGCGGCGCCCTCGATGCGGGCATCCTCAGCGCAGAGGCCGTGCACATCGCAACGGATCGGCTCGGCGTGACCGGTGCGCTGACCGTGACCTTGCCCCTGGGTGAGCGGGAGCTCGACCTGGCTCTCGACGCCCTCGAGCTGTCCGCGGACGGCGCCCCCCAGCTCGCCCTCGTCGCCCCGGCCCGGGTCCGTCGTGACGGCGAGGCGTGGACCGTGGAGCAGCTCGCTCTCGAGGGGCCGGCGGGTGCGGCAGTCCTCGACCTGCGCCACGGCCCGGAGGGTCCTCGGCTGCACGCTGAGACGCGGGCGCTGGACCCGATGCCCCTGGTGCAGGCCTGGCGCGAGGTGCCCTTCGAGGCGGCCGGGCTGGACCTCGCCCTGGACCTCACGGGTACGGGCGGCGACCTCGTCCTCGCTGCCCGCGGAAGGGCCGCGCGCCTGCGCTCGCTCCCTGACGGCCCGCTGCTCGATGCCGACCTCGAGGCCGAGGCCTCCGGGGGCACGCTGCGCGTCCGCGCACTCGAGGTGCGTCAGGGGGTGAGCACGGTGGCCGACCTGCGCGGGGAGCTGGCCCTGCCCGGGGCAGCGGGCTGGGAGACGGCTCCGCTGCGGCTCGGCGGGACGCTGCACTGGCCCGGCTCGGGTCCGGTTCCCCTTGGGGACGACCTGCTCACCGGGCCGGTCGACGGGGAGCTCGAGCTCGCGGGGAGCTGGAGCGCGCTCGAGGGGCGCGTGGCACTCGACGCGCCCCTGATTGCGGTGGCGGGCAGTGGCCCTCTGACGCGCGTCGGCGGAGCCCTCGGGGCGGTGGCGCGCCTTGCCTTCGCAGAGGGCGACCTGCGCGTCGAGACCCTGGACCTGCACCTTGGCGAGCTGCTCGACTTGACGGCCTCGGGCGCCGTCCGGGGCGGAGGCCGCCTCGATGCCTGGCTCGCGGGCGAAGGCACGCTGGACACCCTCGGCCTCGGGCTCGAGGCCACCCTGACGAGCACGAACCTCTCCTGGCTCGAGCGACTCGAGCTCGGCCTGCGCCGGACCGGCGGACGCCTGACGGCAAGCGTCGCGGTGGCAGGAACGGCAGCGGCACCCGAGCTCACGGGCCTTGCCCAGGTGCGTGACGGGATGCTGCGCGCCGGCAGCGCGCCGCCGGTCGAGGAGCTGGACCTGGATCTCGTCCTCGACGCCAAGCAGGTGACGCTCGCACAGCTGACGGCGAGCGTCGGCTCCGCGCCCCTGAGCGCGCGCGGACGCTACGAGCTCGACGGCGGCGCGCTGAGCATCGCCCTGCGCGGCCACAACCTCTTGCTCGCACGCGACGCCCAGCTGCGCCTGCGAGCAGACGCGGACCTCACGGTCGAGGGCACCGTGGAGGCGCTCCGTGCCTCGGGCACCCTGGGCCTGCGCAGCAGCCGCTACCTGGGAGCCGTCGACCTGCTCGGCGCCCTCGACGGCACGCCCACCTTCGAGAGCCAGCTCACGGGGATCCACATCGCGCCGTTCCCCGAGGGCCCCCTGGCGAACATGGAGTTCGACCTCGGCGTGACGACCCTCGAACCCCTCGAGGTCCGCACGAATGTGCTCCAGACCGACGCCACCCTCGACCTGCACCTGGGTGGCACCGGCGCGGGCGTCCTCCCCGAGGGCTCGGTGTTCCTCAGCAACGGCTCCCTCAGGCTCCCCAGCGGTCAGATGGATCTCGTGGCGGGGCGGCTGCAGTTCACGCGCGGCAAGCCGTTCTATCCGGAGCTCCAGGTACAGGGTGAGTCGCGACTCCTCGGGCACGATGTCTCCATGCGCGTGCTCGGCGACATCTCCGAGCCTCGGGTCGAGCTGTCCTCGATCCCGTCCCTGCCGCCGGACCAGCTCCTGATGCTGGTCGTGACGGGGACGCTGCCGGCAAGCGCGGGGGCCGCCAAGGCGGTCGAGGCCCTCACGGTCTATGTGGCCCAGGACTTCCTGGCCCGGTGGCTCTCCGATCCGGGGGACGCGAGCTCCATCGCCGACCGCCTGAAGCTCGAGACCGGGCGCGACATCAGCGAGAGCGGGCTCCTGACTCTAGAGGCCCGCTTCCTCGCGGCCGACGCCGTGTTCCTGAAGCGGGACCACCTGTGGATCGTGGCCGAGCGCGACGAGTACGAGGACTACAACGCCGGGCTGCGCTTCAGCCTGGACCTGCGATGAGTCGTTCCCTCCGCATTCGCCTCCGCCTCCTCGCGCTCGCGGCCGGCGCGACGCTGGCGGCCTGCGCGGCGCCTCCGGGCGCGAGCGCGCCTCCCGGGCAGGAGGGGCTCAAGGTGCGCATCGAGGGCGAGCTCGGGCTTCCCGAGCGCGACCTGCGCCGCGCTGCGGCGGCCGACCTCGAGGACCTCGCAGCCTCGCTGGTGGAAGAGGGAAGCCTGGACGAGGCCCACGCCGACGACGCGGCCTTCGCAGTGGCCGCGGCCCTGCGCGCCGCGGGCTATCCCGACGCGGCCTGCTCCTTCCAGCTGAGCGAGGGCGCGGTTGCGCTGCAGGTGCGGTGCGGACGCCGCTGCATCCTCGCCGGCGTCGAGATCGCGGGGGAGCTGCGGGTCCTCGAGCGTGACCAGGTCGCCCTGCCCTTCGAGGGTCCGCGCCAGGGGCTCCTCGGGCGCGGCGACCCCGTCTTCATCGAGGCGCGGGTCCGGAGCGCACCGCGCACTCTGCTGCGCGAGTACCGTGCGCGCGGCTACCTCGACGCGCGCATCAGTGAGCCCGAGATCACGCTCGCGGCCGACCGCGCCACGGCGCGGGTGCGCGTCGCGATCGAGGAGGGTCCGCGATCCATCCTCGGCCTCATCCAGCCCGCCGACGCGCTCACCGAGTTCCTCGTGCCGGGCTTCGCCTCCCTGGGCCGCGGCGAGTCGGAGGAGGGTGCAACGCTGCCGTTCACCCCACGGGTCCCCCTCGCGCTGCGAGGGGAGGTGCTCGAGCGGCTGGCCGGCGTGGGCTACCCCGATGCCGAGGTGGAGGTCACCGCGGCCGGGCCCGACGCTGCGGGGCGCGTGGACCTCGTCGTGACGGCCCGCCCCGGGCCGCGCGTGACGCTGGCAGGCGTGCGCTTCGAGGGCGACCTGCGCACGGATCCCGAGTTCCTCGCGTCACGGGCCACCCTGCAGCCCGGGGACCTGTGGGATGTGCGTGCCGAGCGGCGCTCCACGGCACGCCTCTACGAGACGGGGTTCTACACGCGCATCGACAGCCGGCTCGAGGGGGACGGCGCGGACCGCGAGCTGGTCTTCCTGCTGGAGCCGCGGAGCACGAAGGAGGTCTGGATCGAGCCGGGGTACGGCTCCTACGAGCGCCTGCGCCTGCGCTTCGGGGCGCGCGATCGCAACGTGCTCGGCAGCGGCCAGACCCTCAAGTTCGAGGCCGCCGCCGCCCAGCGCGCCCTGCGCTCGACCCTCGCCCTGGTGAACCCCTGGTTCCTCCAGGAGGAGCTGATCTCGGACCTGTCGGTCGAGTTCAGCCGGCGTGAGCTGCCGTCGTTCACGAACGAGCGCGTGGGGACAGGCGCGTTCGTGACGCGCGAGTGGGAGCCCGCAGGGCGCACGGCCACGAGCTTCGGCTATCAGCTACGCGCGACGCGAGCGCGCGATGTGGAGGTCGGCGCGGGCGCGCCCGACTCGCTGAGCGACGACAGGGCTGCAAACATCGCCTCCCTGAAGCTGGCCCACACGGCCGAGCGCCGGGACTCACCGCTGCTGCCGCGCCTGGGGTGGTTCGCCCAGGCCTCCGCCGAGATGGCGGACACCGCGCTGGGTTCGGAGCTGGCGTTCACGCGCTTCGTGCTGTCCACCTCGCGCCTGGTGACGGTGCGCGAGGGCCTGACCCTGGCGGGCGCCCTGCGCGGCGGTGTGGCCCTGCCCCGCGGGGACGAGGAGCTGCCTCTCCAGGAGCGCTTCTTCAATGGCGGCGAGAACGCGGTGCGCTGCTTCCGCGAGACCGAGCTGGGTCCCACGGACGCGGCGGGGAACCCCGTCGGGGGCGAGGCGACCCTCACCGCGAACCTCGAGCTGCGCCAGGACCTCTGGAACCCCGGGATCCACGCGGCGGCGTTCCTGGACGCGGGCTCGGTCTCCCTGGACGCGCAGGACTGGCTGGACCCGGAGGACCCCCGCTGGGGCTGGGGCGTGGGGCTGCGGTACCTGCTCCCCGTGGGACCCCTGCGCCTCGACCTCGGCATCAACCCGGAGCCACGACCGGGCGAAGACGACTGGGTCCTGCACCTGTCCGTGGGCATGCCGTTCTGAGCCACTCGCGCGATTTCGCAGCAAGCGGTGCCGGCCGCCCGCGACACCTTGCGCCAGCGGCCCCGCGCGCATCCCGAGAGCCCTAGACTGGGCCTCATGCGCATCCTCGTGCCCGTGCTTGTTCTGCTGGCGACTGCGGCCGCTGGCTGCGGTGGAGGGGACGCGGCTCCCGCGGGACCTCCCCTCGCGTGGGAGGCCATCACGCGCGTCCAGGGGCACCGGGTCGCGTGGAGCGCCCCCGAGGGGGGCCTACCCCTGAACGAGGAGTTCACAGTGCCCGTGCAGGTGACCGCCGCGGACGGAACACCGCTCGAGGGTGCGGCGGTCGAGTTCCAGGCCGAGATGCCGGGTCACGGGCACGGGATGCTGCGGCAGCCGCGCACGGTCGAGGAGGGCGGCGGTCGGTACCGCGTGGACGGCGTGCTGCTCCACATGGAGGGAGACTGGGTGGTGCACCTGGATGTCATCGCGGGCGGCGTGGCCGATCGCGCGAGCTTCGAGGTGCGGGTCGAGTGACTGGCGCTCCTGCTCCCTCAGCCTCTGCGGTGGGCGCTCACGCGCCGCTCGGGGCCCGCGTCGGAGCGGCTCTGCTGGCCCTGCTCGCCGCGGCCTGCGGCGACACGGACCCTCGCCCCTCGATCACCGGCTTCAGCGAGGCCCAGGTCCGGCGGGCCCTGCGCATGTCTCCGCTCCCGCCAGCGCCCGCCGATCCAACCAACGCCGTCGCCGACGACTCTCGCGCGGTGGCGCTGGGCGAGCGCCTGTTCCGCGATCCGCGCCTCTCGCGCGACGGGGACACCTCCTGTGCCAGCTGCCACGACCTGGCCCTTGGACTGGGCGACGGACTGGCCAGGGGCCGCGGCGAGGTCCCCCTCGCGCGCCACACCTCGAGCCTCTGGAACCTGGCTGGCCAGCGCTGGTTCTTCTGGGACGGGCGCGCGGACAGCCTGTGGGCCCAGGCCTGCGGGGTCCTCGAGAGCCCGCTCGAGATGGCCACCACCCGCACGGACCTGCTGCACCTGGTCGCCGGGGACCCTGCCCTGCGGGCCCCGTTCGAGGCGCTCTTTGGCGCACTGCCGGCCGAGGTTGGGGCCGAGCGCTTCCCCCGCGCCGCGCGCCCGGTCCCCCCCCACGATCCGGCCCTGGTGGACGCCGCGGAGCACGCGCGCGAGGCCACCGGCCATCAGCACCTCAGCGCGGACGGCGGGTTCATCCACCCGCACCAGCGCGCCTGGGATCGCATGGCCCCCGAGGACCAGGAGGTCGCCACCGCGGCCCTGGTCGGCGTGGCCAAGGCCCTCGCGGCCTACGAGCGCACGCTGCGCTCGGAGACTGCGCCCCTGGACCGCTTCGTCGAGGCGGTGCGCACGGGGGACCCCTCGGGCGGAGGCGCGCTGCCGGAGGGCGCCGTGCGCGGGCTGAACCTCTTCACCGGCGAGGCGCGCTGTCACCTGTGCCACTCGGGTCCGCTGCTCTCGGACCTCGAGTTCCACGACCTGGGCCTCGAGCCCGCCCCGGGCTTCGAGAACGATCCGGGACGGCACGAGGGGCTGGACCTCCTGCGCGTCGCCGAGTTCCGCGGCGATGGCGCCTGGTCCGACGATCCCGAGGCCGGAGCGGCCCGCCTGGCCCACCTGCCCGAGCACGGCCACGGCCAGCGCGAGTTCCGCACTCCGAGCCTGCGCGAGGTCGCAACGCACCCGCCCTACATGCACACGGGCGCCCTCGCCTCCCTCGAGGAGGTCGTCGCCTTCTACTCGCGCGGCATCGGCCGCCGCGAGCGCCCTGCCCCCGCGGAGCGCGTGATCGAGCCGCTGCACCTCACTCCAGCACAGGAGGCCGACCTCGTCCTCTTCCTGCGCTGCTTGACCTCGAGCGCGGCGCCGCCCACCCTGAGCGCCCGATGACGGCCGCCAAGTGGAACCGCAAGCTCCATCGCTGGGGTGCGCTCGTGAGCGCGCTGCCGGTGCTGGTGGTGGTGCTGTCGGGGCTGCTCCTGCAGCTGAAGAAGGACTGGGCCTGGGTCCAGCCCCCGACCGAGGTCGGCAGTGCTCAGGCTCCCTCGCTGCCCTTCGCCAGCATCCTCGAGGCGGCCCAGGGCGTGCCCGAGGCGGAGGTCCGCTCCTGGGAGGATGTGGACCGGCTGGATGTGCGCCCCGACAGGGGCGTGGTCAAGGTGCGCTGCGTGAACCGCTGGGAGCTGCAGCTCGATGCGGCCACCGGCGAGGTCCTCTCCAGCACCCTGCGCAGGTCGGACCTGATCGAGTCGCTGCACGACGGCTCCTGGTTCGGGGAGGGCGTGAAGCTGTGGGTGTTCCTGCCTGCCGCCCTCGTCCTCGCGGGGCTGTGGTTCACCGGCGTCTACCTGTGGTGGCTTCCCCACGCGGTCCGCAGGCGCAGGAGGAGCGCGGCATGAGGCGTCTCTGCGTGTACTGCGGCTCGAGCCCTGGAACCCACCCGCGCTACCTGGAGGCCGCCAGGGCGATCGGGCGGCTGTGCGCCGAGGAGGGCGTGGGCGTCGTCTACGGCGGCGCCAAGGTCGGCTGCATGGGCGCGGTGGCCGACGCGGCCCTGGAGGCCGGCGGCGAGGTCATCGGAGTGATCCCCCACGGCCTGGTGCAGCTGGAGGTCGGACACACCGGCCTCACCCAGCTCGAGGTCGTGGACACCCTCCACGAGCGCAAGACCCGCTTCGAGGAGCTCTCCGACGCCTTCGTCGTGCTTCCGGGGGGCCACGGGAGCCATGACGAGCTCTTCGAGGCCCTCACCTGGCTGCAGCTGGCGATCCACGACAAGGGGATCGCCGTCCTGAACCTGGAGGGGTACTACGACCTGCTCCTGCAGCACCTGGATCGCTGCGTGGAGGAGGGCTTCATCCGCGCCGAACATCGGCGCACCCTGCTCGTGGCGAAGCGCCCCGAGGACGTGCTGCCCGTGCTGCGCGGGTTCGAGCCGCCCCCCAGGCCGACCTGGCAGGCCTCGCGCCCCCAGGCGTGAGGCGGCGGTGCTCCTCGGGCGCGTGCGGGTGACCGCTCCCCTCCCCGGGCATCCCAAGGCCTGAGCGCGCGGAGCGGCTGTGCGGCCGTCGAGACGGCGCGGGGGGGTCCTGCGCCGCTCGCTGCTCGCCGCGGAGCCCGCTCGCAGGGCTCTCCGGCGTCTCGAGAAGACCGCACGGGGATTCGCGGGGCGCTCGATCCGTGGCTCACGACGAGGCATCCGGCCCGATTCCGCAGGGGCTGTCCCAACCCGGGACGCTCACGGCTCGCTCCTGGACTGTCTCGCGCCGAGCCAGAACGAGAGCGAAAACCGCGCTGGAGGGTCTTCAGAGGCGGATCTGCGCACTTCGGCCCAGGGAAGCAGGGATCTCAGATCGGGACGGGCTCTCGCTTGCATCGCCGCGGATCGCAGTGCGTCCGCAGAATCGAGGTCGTGCGCCCCCGGTCTCGGGAGTGCTTCACCTCCTCTCAGATCATGAATCGAATTCCCCAATCTCCGTCGAGTCGCTCCCGCAGCGGACGCTCGACCCTCCTCCTCTCGAGCCTCCTGGCCGTTGCTCTGCTTCCGCTGAGCGACGCGGCCGGACAGCAGGGCGGCGGACGCACGCGTAGGAACATCCCTGGAGCTGGCGCCCCTGGCGGCGGCGAAGGGATCGGTGCCGGCGAGGTCGGCCCCGGCACGCTCAACGCCCCCCTCAGTCAGATCGACGTCCCCCTCCCCCCGGACCTCGACACCTACGTCAAGGACATGGACGCGGCGATCGCGCTCGGAAAGGCCCTGTTCTGGGACATCCAGGCAGGATCCGACAGCAAGACCGCATGCGCCACGTGCCACTACAACGGTGGTGGCGACGCCCGGATCAAGAACCAGGTGTACGACGGCCCCGATGAGGCCTTCAACATCTTCGAGTCCGGCCGCGGCGGCGTGAACACGGTGCTGGAGTCCTCCGACTTCCCCTTCCACCGTCTGAGCAACCCCAACGACGCCGAGTCGACGGTGCTGCGCAGCGTGGACGACACCTTCGGATCCGCTGGAGTCCCCAAGCGGATCTTCCAGGGCGTGACCCCTGGTGTTGGTGTGGAGCAGGGTGAGGTCGTTCTCGACGAGGTCTTCAGCATCAGTGGCTGCAACCTCGACGGTGCGACGGACCGCAACGCTCCCACGGTGATCAACTCGGTGTTCTTCGTCCGTCAGTTCTGGGACGGCCGGGCCGACTACCGTTTCAACGGGGTGAACGCCTGGGGCGACCAGGATCCGGACGCACGGGTCCTCAAGACGATGGCCGATGGCAGCGTCGAAGAGGTCCAGATCAGCATCGACAAGGCCTCGCTCGCGAGTCAGGCCGTTGGTCCCGTCAACTCCAACGTGGAGATGGCCTGGGCCAGCGACCCGACCACCGGCATCGTCCGGACCCTGCCGGTCGTCGGCCGGAAGCTGCTCTCCGCGGCGCCTCTCAAGCTGCAGAACGTGCACCACGAGGACATGCACCTCGGTCACCTCTCCGCGGCGCCGTCGCGCGGCCTGACCCCTGGCCTCACCTACGAGGACATGGTCAAGGACGCCTTCGTCGACGAGTGGTGGAACGGCGCGGGGACCTTCGACGGGTTCACCATGATGGAGCGCAACTTCTCGCTCTACTGGGGCCTGTCGATCCTGGCCTACGAGGCCCAGCTGGTCTCCGACCAGTCTCCGTTCGACCTCTACGAGGCCGGTGACGAGACGGCGATGACCGAGCAGGAGCTTCGCGGCATGAACCGCTTCATGTCGGGCGGCGCAGGCTGCGCCGACTGCCACGCGGGCTCCGAGTTCGCGGGTGGCACCTGGTCCGACCTCGAGGACGCGCTCACGGGCATGCGTCACGGGGTCGAGCGCATGGGCATGGTCGAGGGCGGTCAGCTGGCGCTGATCGGTCTAACCAACATCCCCGGTCCCGAGAACCCCACCGTCCTCGGCCACGAGGAGTTCTGGTACTCGGACACGATCTCCATGGGCAAGTTCGTCCAGGTCATCCGGCCGGACACCGGCCAGGCCCTCGTCCAGGTGAACATCCCGCACACGGCCTGCGAGCTGGGCGTCGAGGGTGAGCCCATCGAGACGGAGATCGAGATGCTCCCGGGTCCGGGCTTCCCGACGACCCCCGCTCCCGATCCGCTGGATCCGCACCCGCCGGCCGAGTTCGTCCTGATCTCGCAGGCCCTGGGTGCCCTTCCCAACGGTGACTGCGCCATGCGCGTCATCATCGAGGGTGAGCTGGTGTTCGGCACGAACACCCCCGCCGGCGAGTACCCGGTGCTCATCAACGGGCAGCAGGTGGCTGCGATCGTCCTCGGCGAGTCCGTTCCGGACGCGGTCTACGACGCTGGCTTCTACAACATCGGCGTGCGCCCGACCTCCGAGGACCTCGGCATCGGTGCGGACGGCCCCTTCGGACCGCTCTCCTTCACGAAGCGGATCCAGAACGGCGAGAGCTCCGCGATGGAGTTCGACCTCGAGGACCCCGTCCAGCCGGACGAGTACGCCGCGGTCAACGGTGCCTTCAAGGCGTCGAGCCTCCGCAACATCGCCCTGACGGCGCCCTACATGCACAACGGCAGCATGGCGACGCTCGAGCAGGTGGTGCAGTTCTACGCCCGCGGTGCCGACTTCCTGGATCCCGAGTCCCGTGATCTCGACCCCGGTGTCGACGGCGTCGGCGCACTCCGGAACAAGGCTGACGAGCAGGCTGCTCTGGTCGCGTTCATGGCGAACGCGCTCCTGGACCCCCGGGTCCTCAACGAGTCGGGTCCCTTCTCCCACCCCTCGCTCCCGCGCAAGCACGGTGCGATCGGTGACGAGACCTCGATCCAGGACCAGGACCTCAACGGCGAGGCCGACATGTTCGAGGACGAGATCTCGGCGACCGGCATCAACGGCGGTCGGACGGCGACGGTCTTCAACGACCAGCTCGCCCACGGGGTCCACGTGGCCCTCGACCAGGGTGAGTTCCTGTTCCCCGTCAAGGAGACCAGTGACACGGACGACCTCCTGTACCTCCACGAGGAGGGTGCCTCCGGCTGCGGATTCCTCGGCCTCGTGATGGACAGCGTGCGCGAGGTCCGCGTCAACCTGACGCGGCGCCCGACCGACACGGTGACCGTCAGCTGGTCCATCTCCGATGCCACCGAGCTCGGTGTCATGGAGGAGGATGAGGTGACCGGCGAGATCGTCGTGGTCGCATCCGGCACCATCGTCTTCACGACCGAGGACTGGTTCCACCCGCAGGTCCTGATGCTCACGGGCGTCCAGGACGGGGAGCACGACGGCAGCACCGGTGCCACCCTGATGTTCGACCCGTTCATCAGCACCGACGACACCTACGCTGGCTGGGCCCTCGAGCCGATGCACTTCACGGTCGAGGACACCACCAAGTTCGCGAGCGAGATGTACGTCGACGCTGGCGCGGATCCGAGCTTCGGGAACGGTACCGAGGAGCATCCCTACACCACGATCGCCGAGGCGCTGAGCTGCGGGGTCACCGTGGATCGCCTCTTCGTGGCGGCGGGTGTCTACAACGAGGACCTGCTCATCGAGAACGCCCCGGTCCACATCGAGGCGACTCCTGGCGCGGTCCTCCAGGGCAGCGGGCAGCGTCCCGTCATCGAGGTCCGGGGCCACAACTCCCTGGGCAGCTCCATCAGCGGCCTGACCATCACCGGCGGCGCCGGTGAGACGGGCGGCGTGATGGTCACCAACGGTGGCGACCTGTCCCTCGTGAACTGCACCCTCTCGGGCTGCACCGGCGGCACCGCCGGCGCCATGCTCGTACGGAACGGTTCGACGGCCAGCCTCGTCGGCTGCACCATCGACGGCAACGACTCGAGCAACGGGACCGGCGGTCTCATGATCGAGGGCAGTGACGTCCTGGTGTCGGGCTGCGTGTTCCAGAACAACTCTGGACGCGAGGGCGGCGCGCTGATGGTGCGCAACCAAGGCAACCCGACGATCGAGGACTCGGTCTTCCGTCTCAACAGTGCCCAGCAGGGCGGAGCGGTCTTCCTGGACGGCTCCAGCGTCGCCCTGACGCGCTGCTGGATCTCCGACAACAGCGCCTCCGTCACCGGCGGGGCCGCCTACGCTCGGAACGGCTGCACGGTCACGCTCGACGGCACCAAGGTGACGAACAACTCCGCCCCCACGGGCGGCGGCGTCACCCTGGACAACGCCGAGCTGGACGCGCTCCGCTCCACGCTGGCCACCAACGGTGAGTCGGTCTTCATCGTCAACACCGGCGCGGTGTCTCTCAACAGCTCCATCCTCTGGGACGGCGGCACGGGCACCTCGATCGGCACGAGCACCAACAACGGCTTCGAGGCCGAGGCGGAGTACAGCATCGTGGACAGCGACGAGTTCGATGTCGGCGGGACCGTGCTCTCCACGGACCCGATGTTCAAGGACGCGGCCGCGGGTGACCACGGCCTCCTGACCGGCTCGCCGGGCATCGACAGCGGTGACCCCGCCCTCGGCCCGGACCCGGACGGCAGTGCTCCCGACATGGGCTCCCACCCCTACCAGGGTCAGTGACCCGCGGACGGGGACGCCTCCTCCGGGCGGACCCCGTCAGAACGCGCGCCCGCGCCGCCTCGAGCGGTGCGGGCGCGCCGCATTCGGGGTCCCTTTGAGGGCGCGTCGCCCAGATCCCCCTCAGGGTCAGGCGGCCGATCAAGCTTCGACGCCGCGGCGCAGGCGCCAGCCCACCTGGCGGAGGATCTGCCGCGTCACCTGGTCCCGGTCGTAGCCGCCGGGGAGACGGACGAAGAGCAGGTCGCGCTCGGCGCAGGCCTCCTTCAGGGCCTCGTAGGCGCTCTGGTCCAGACGGATCCCGAGGAGGATGAGGCTGGCGGAGGTGCTCTGGACGCAGGAGCGCACCTCGTCCGCCGCGCTGAGGCCGCCGACCTCGAGGGACTCGATGGCCTCCAGATCGAGGTGCTCGGCAACCCCCACGAGGTCCGGGTCATCCCCGGCCAGGTGCAGGCCGGCGATGGCCTGGCCCTTGAGGAGGGAGCGCACCTCTGCGTTCGGATCACGAGCCGCGTCCTCGGTCTTGGCCGGCGGCTCCTCGAAGCCGCCGAGGGCCACGAGCAGGGGATCGCTCAGGTCGTCCCGACCGCCGAGCTCCGCGAGGGTCTCGGACAGAGCCCGGTCGCGAGTCGCGAGGCCGAGCTCCTTCCAGCGCTCGAGGGCGGTGACGATCGACTCCTGGTCCCCCGCGAGGAGGGCACCCTGGGCGCCACGCTGCAGGTGGTAGCGCAGCTTCTTCAGCAGCTGCTGGCGCTCCTTGCGGTCCTGACCCTTGCGGCCCAGCTCCTCGGCTCCCGCGTCAGCACGCGCCAGGAGGTCGGAGGCCCCGGCCGGATCCGCGGGATCATCGAGCCGCATGTGACGGTCCACATAGATGCGGTGGACCGTGGTCTGGTGCTTCAGCCAGGCGAAGAGGTCACGCTGGTCCGAGTCGCCGCGCAGGCCGAGGTTGCGCACCGCAACGAGGATCGCCGACTGCGCCTCCGCCATCAGGTACAGCAGCTCGGTGGGCGGGGGCGCGTCGTGGTCGTCCGCTCCCAGCTCGGCTCCAAGCTCCGCGACCCTGGCCAGGGCGTCATAGGACGCGGCGGCCATGCGGACGGGTCCGTCAGGAGGCAGGGGCATCGGCCCGTCGAGCATCCACGGATAGCACTCGGGAAGGCCCTTCAGGGTCTCGCGCAGTCCGGCCTCCACGGCCTCGAGCCCCTCCTCGCCGCCGGCGCGCCGATCGCAGGCCAGGCGCAGCGCCGCGGCCTTCCAGCGCGCCCGGCGCGCGACCAAGACCAGGTCAGCGAGAGGTTCGGCGGGGAGCGGACGCTCGCTCGTCACGCGACGGCCGTCGGCGGTGTGCACGACCTTGTCCCGCAGGGGACCGCCCGTGCCCTCGAGCTGGCGCCCCAGCCAGGAGTGGACGGCGCGCAGCGCGTCCCGCACCTCCGGGTCGCGCCCCGCCAGCTCGACGCAGGCGCCGAGGAGCGTCCTGATGGCAGAGGTGGGCGGCGAAGGGAGGCGATCCATCGGGACAAGGTGTCGCGGGAACCACGACGAACCTGAGTCTAGGCAGGGACAGCCGGGAGCGAAAGGAGCAGCGCTCGCTGGCGTTCGCTTCTCCGTACGGCCTCGGATCAGCGACGCCTATCCGGATCCGCTCCTGCGCCAGGTCCCAACAAAACCGCATTCCCCAGGAGGCGAGCCGCCCGGCGCCAGCCACCGCGATAGACCGGCGAACTCGCGAAGAGGATGACTTGCCCGCGCCCCGCCGCGCTCTGGGTCATCCAGGCGCTGTCGGCGACCCTGCGCCGCGCCTCGGGCCACAGGAGCCCCCCCAGACGCACGCGCTCGGCGGCCGCAAAGCGCGCCGGCACCCGGCCGTCGTCAAGCAGAACCGTGCTCCCCGAGAAGTGCACCGGCAGCTCCGCGCCCACGCCAACGGTCAGCCAGTGGTGCGGATCCAGCTCGGTGCGCAGCACGACGCCAGCCGGCATGAAGCGCCGCCTCCAGGCGTCCTCGGCCTCCGGGTCGTCGTCCTCGAAGGGCAGGGGCGTGTCGCTCCCCTCCTCGGGAACCTCCGCTTCGACGGCGCCATCGCCATAGAGGGCGCGCTCGTCCAGCCACGAGCCCAGCGAGGCTCCGGCGCGCCGAGTGCGCGCGGTGGAGGTCCGGTAGCGCTCGAGGTCGTCCAGGACATCCCTCCGGCGCCGAGCGCTCGCCAGGCCCTCCTCCTCCGCAGCCACGGAGGCCGCAGCGCTGCCGATCGCGATGAGCGTGCCGCCGGCGCGCACCCACTCCTCCACGGAGCGGCTCATCCAGCCGCTCGCGCGACCCGGAGGCAGGATCAGCACCTCGTACTCACGCAGGTCCACGCTGCCCAGGGAGTCGCCCTCGAGCAGCGTGACGGCGGCGCCGACCTCCTCGTCGAGGTACTGCCACACATGACCGAAGTCCGCCGTGCTCACGCCGTCCCCGGACACCAGCGCCACGCGCGGGGCGTGCAGCAAGGTGAAGTGCTGACCGCCCAGGTCGGGGGCCTCCAGGTCGGGAGAGCGGCCGCCCTCGACGGCGAGCACGCACGTGCCCGTCTCCGCGGCCACGCGCGCCACGCGCGCGTCCAGCTCGGGCCCGTTCTCGTGGGCACGGACCAGCAGGGACCCACGCGGGAAGTCCTCGTAGCCGGCGGCTCCGCGGGCGCGCCAGTCGCGGTCCGCCAGGTGCACCTGGATGCCCGCCTCGAACGCACGCGCCAGGAAGGCGTGGTAGCGCGGCTCCGTCACCGACACGGCGAAGGCGTAGGCCGGGGCAGCGCCCGCTCCGCTCACCCCCGAGGCCCGAGCGGGAATGCGCGGGTCAGCGGGCCCCGTCAGGGGCTCCGCGAGCGGAGCGGCCGGCGTCCCCCACCAGGCCGTTCCCTGGAGGACAAGCTGACGGCCAAGGTCCCACGCGGTCACGTCATACAGGCGGCTCGAGTCGCCGCGCTCCAGGCGCGCGCGCTCGTCCGCCACGGTGTCCGGATCGATGCGCGGATCGAACTCGAGGTAGGCACGCACGAGCCCGCCGCGAGGCTGGCTCACGGGCACGCACCAGGCAGGTCCGCCGAGGAGGGAGGTCACGCTGACCTCCGCCTCGCGCTGGTCGCCGAGGGCGCTCTGCGCGCGGGTCATCCCCGCTCCTTCGTCCACGGGGTGCACCTCGACCCCCTGACCGAGGAGCGCCTCGAGCAGCCGCTCGCCGCCCACGACCGGGAAGTAGAAGGCTCGCTCGCTGCCCTCACGCGAGCCGTCCACATGGCTGCGGTGGTAGGCCAGGAAGTCCGCCAGGATCTCCGCGCGGTGGCGCGCGAGGGACTCCATGTTGGACCAGCTCGCCAGCACCTGGCCGTGCACGGCCTCGCGGTACGGGACGATCTCGCCCGACTCGCGCTCCAGGGGCTGGCCCGCCTGCCGCCCCTGCTCGTACAGCATCCCGATCGCGCCGCTGAGGCTGCCCCACGCGTCGGAGTAGCCCGGGTACCAGGCGTCTGCCCACTCGCGCGTGTAGTAGCCCCACCCCTGCGCGTCGAAGGCCTCACCCTGGGCGTCCGCCAGGACGCCCTGCCAGTGCAGGAGCCGCTTCGGCAGCTCGGGGTGGCGCGGCGCGGACTGGGGATACATGAGGAAGGTGTCGAGGCCGCTCATCTCGTGGGCGTCGACGAACAGCTGCGGACGCAGCGCGAGGTTCACGCGCCAGCGTCCGCGCGTCTCGGGACAGGCCCCGACCATCCAGTCCCGGTTCATGTCGAACAGGTAGTGGTTGCCCCGGCCGAAGGGCCAGCGGCCGCGCTGCATGGCGGAGGGGTCGAGGCTGACGCGCCGGCCAGCGGACTGCTCGACCTGGGAGGCGATGCGCTCGCGCCCGTCGGGGTTCATGCACGGGTCCATCACGACCACCAGGCTGTCGAGCAGGGTCAGGGTCGCCTCGTCCCGGCCGGCAGCAAGGCGGTGCGCAACGGCGAGGGCGGCGTCGGTGCCGCTCGTCTCGTCCCCATGGATGGAGTAGCCCATCCAGGCGATCGCCGGCGTGCGCTCGAGGAGCTGCGCCGCGCGCGCGTCGTCGAGGCCGCGCGGATCGGCGAGGGCATCCACGCTCGTGCGGATGGCATCGAGGCGCGCGTGGTTCTCGGGGGAGGTGATCACCGCGTAGACGAGGGGCCGGCCCTCGTGGGTGCGGCCGTACTCGTGGACGGTGACCCGGTCGGAGAGCTGGGCCCAGAGGGAGAAGGCGCGCAGGACCTCGTCATGGCGCGCGATGCGACTGCCCACGGGCTGGCCGAGGAGGGCCGAGGCGTCGGGGATGGCGGGGTCGAGGTCGGCGACCGGGAAGAAGGGCGCGCGGGACTCATGGCCCTCCTTGTCCCCCAGGCGGATGGGCTGGAAGGCCTCCGGGACGACCGGGTGCTGGGGCTGCTGGGGAGCGGCGGCGAGGAGGGGCAGGAGGAGGGCGGGGGTGAGCACGGGGTGAGAATAGCCGCCAGCCCCGCAACCCCGCCGCACGCCGACCGTCTACCCGGGCGGGCGGGGGAGGTGGTGGTTCCGCAGCCGGGAGGCGAGGCCGGCCACGGGCGCCGGGGATGCGCCCTCTGGGCCGTCGGCGGCTCCGCCGCCTAGGCTGTAGGCCCATGTCCCTCCGGCGGATCGACCACGGCACCTGCGACAGCACGAACGAGCAGGCCCTGCGGGCCCTCGCGGACGGCACGGCGCAGCACGGGGACCTACACACGGCGACCGAGCAGACCCGGGGACGGGGCCAGCGGGGCCGCGGGTGGTGGAGCGCCCCGGACGGCGGCCTGTTCCTCTCCCTGATCTGGAGCCCGTCGGCCCTCCCCGACCCGGCGCTGCTGACGATGGCCGCCGGCCTCGGGGTGCTCGACTGCGTCCGGGCGGCCGGCGCGAGCGGAGCACGGCTCAAGTGGCCCAACGATGTTCTCGTGGCAGGCGCCAAGCTCGCAGGCATCCTGGTCGAGGCGAGAGCGCTGGGGACCGAGCAGGCGGCCTGCGTGGTGGGCGTCGGCCTGAATGTGGCGCAGGCCTCCTTCCCCGCCGCGCTGCTGGCCGAGCGCGAGGTCACGAGCCTCGCGCTCCTTGGAGTCGCGGCGGCTCCGCTCGACCTGGCCGAGCCCCTCGCAGAGGCCCTGCGGAGGCGGCTCGAAGCGGCTGCCAAGACTCCGCGGCAGGAGGGCCAGAGCTTCCTGGAGGCGGCCGAGCTCCTGGGTCGGGAGGTCGAGGTTCTGACCGGGTCCGGGGCCGGCTGCCAGGGGATCCTGCTGGGGCTCGAGGTCGAGGGCCCAGCCCCGGGGACGGCGCAGCTGCTCGTGCAGACCGCGGCCGGGGTGCAGCGCGCGGTCGCAGCCCATGTGCAGGGCGTGCGTGCGCTCGGGAGCTGAGCGTTCTCCAGCCGCTCGCCTGGGCTCGGGGACGGGCGGCAGGCCCCTTTGCACGCCCTTGGCCGCGCTGCCGCACACGCCTGCTCGGGCGGGTCGCTCCGACCCCGAAACGGCCTCATGAGGCCGGCGGGGCGGGCTATGATCTCGGGCTTGCCCGAGGGAGCTGTGACTCTGCCTTGGGCTTGCCGAGGGAGCCATGACTCGCCACGACGGACGCCAGCCTGAAGACCTTCGCACCCTGCGCTTCGAGCGCGGCTTCACCGAGCACTCCCAGGGGTCGGTCCTGGCCTGCTTCGGCCGAACGCGCGTGCTGTGCACCGCCACGATCACCGACGGCGTGCCCCACTTCCTGAAGGGCAAGGGGCAGGGCTGGCTCACCGCCGAGTACTCGATGCTGCCCTCCTCCACCCAGGGCCGGAAGCCCCGCGACCGGGCCGGCAAGGTGGACGGGCGCTCCGTCGAGATCCAGCGCCTCATCGGGCGCGCGCTGCGGGCCGTCATCGACCTCAAGCGCCTGCCGGAGCGCACCCTCTGGGTGGACTGCGATGTGCTGCAGGCCGACGGCGGCACGCGCACGACGGCCATCAGCGGGGCCTGGCTCGCGGTCCACGACGCCCTGACCTGGATGGACGGCAAGCGCCTGCTGCGCGAGTGGCCGCTGATGGACCAGCTGGCCGCCGTGAGCGTCGGCGTTGTGGACGGCACCCCCGTGTGCGACCTGGACTACCCCGAGGACAGCCGGGCCGAGACGGACATGAACCTCGTCATGACCGGGGCCGGGCGCTTCGTGGAGGTCCAGGGGGCCGCTGAGGGAGCCCCCTTCGCGCGGACCGAGCTCGATCGCATGCTCGCCCTGGGCGAGGCCGGGATCAGCCGAATCTTCGAGGCCCAGAAGGCGGCCCTCGCCTGACCCCCATGGAGCTCCTCCTCGCCACAGGCAACGCGCACAAGGTCGCCGAGCTGCGCGCCATGCTGACGCCGCTCGGGGTCCGCGTGCTCACCCCCGACGAGGTCGGGGGCCTCCCCGAGGTCGAGGAGGACGGCGCCACCTTCGGTGCCAACGCGGCCAAGAAGGCGGTCTCGGCCGCGAGCCACGCGGGCCGCTGGGCCCTGGCGGACGACTCGGGCCTGTGCGTGGACGCCCTGGACGGCGCTCCTGGCATCCACAGCGCACGCTACGCCGGCACCCACGGCGACGACGCGGGCAACAACGCGAAGCTCCTGCGCGAGCTTGCGGGCGTGGAGGATGCGAACCGGGGCGCTGCGTTCGTGTGCGCCCTGGTCCTCGCCTCGCCCGAGGGCGAGGTCGCGGCCACCTTCGAGGAGCGCACCCGCGGCCGAATCCTGCACGCCGAAGAGGGCCAGGGCGGCTTCGGGTACGACCCGCTCTTCCTGTTCACCGAGCCCGACCTGCCCCAGACGGGCCGCTGCTTCGCGACCCTCGACCAGGACGAGAAGGGCGCCGTGAGCCACCGCGGCCGCGCCCTGCGCGCCCTTGCGAAGGCCCTCCCCCAACTTCAGGAGCGCTGACCGTGGAGACCCAGAACATCCGCAACTTCTCGATCATCGCGCACATCGACCACGGCAAGTCGACGCTCGCGGACCGCATCCTCGAGGTGACCGGCGCCGTGCAGAAGCGCGAGATGAAGGCGCAGCTGCTCGACGACATGGACCTCGAGCGCGAGCGCGGCATCACGATCAAGGCCCACGCGGTCACCGTCGAGTACCAGAAGGACGGCACCACCTATCAGCTCAACCTGATCGACACGCCGGGCCACGTGGACTTCAACTACGAGGTCGAGAAGTCCATGCAGGCGTGCGAGGGCGCGCTGCTCCTCGTGGATGCGTCGCAGGGCGTCGAGGCCCAGACCGTCGCGAACGCCTACCTCGCCATCGAGGCGGACCTCGAGATCATCCCGGTCCTGAACAAGGTGGACCTCGCCCACGCGCGTCCCGAGGAGGTCGCCGAGGAGATCGAGAACTCCCTTGGGATCGACGCAACCGAGACCTGGCCCGTCTCTGCCAAGACCGGCGTGGGCGTCCCGGCCGTCCTCGACGCAATCATCGAGCGCATCCCGCCCCCCGAGGGCGACACCCGCGCGCCCCTGCAGGCCCTCATCTTCGATGCGGTCTACGACGAGTTCCGCGGCGTCATCGTCTACCTGCGCGTGTTCCAGGGGACCCTGAAGCGCCGCGACCGGGTCCTGATGATGGGCACCAAGACCACCTACGAGGCGGTCGAGATCGGACGCTTCACGCCCAAGATGAACGCCTGCGAGGAGCTCGGCCCGGGCGAGGTCGGCTACTTCGTCTCCAACATCAAGACCCTGGGCGATGTGCGCGTGGGCGACACGATGACCCTCTCCGGAACCCCGGCGAGCGGCATGCTCCCCGGGTACCGCCTGCCCAAGCACATGGTCTACGCGGACTTCTACCCGACCAGCCCGGGCGAGTTCGAGGAGATGCGCGACGCGCTGGAGACCCTGCTGCTCTCGGACAGCTCCTTCTCCTACGAGCCCGTCACCTCCGACGCCCTGGGCTTCGGCTTCCGCTGCGGCTTCCTCGGCCTGCTGCACATGGAGATCATCCAGGAGCGGCTCGAGCGCGAGCACGACCTGGACATGATCCAGACCGCGCCGTCGGTGACCTACAAGATCACCCACAAGGACGGCAGCGAGGAGATGATCTCGTCGCCCGGCGCGCTGCCCAGCCCGGACAAGTTCGAGGAGATCCTCGAGCCCATCGTGCGCTGCTCCATGCTGCTCCCGACGGAGTATGTGGGCGCAATGATGACCATCTCGACCGAGCACCGTGGAGTGTTCGTGCGCCAGGAGTACCTCTCCACCACGCGCGTGCAGCTGGTCTTCGACATCCCGCTGGCGGAGATCATGTACGACTTCTACGACAAGCTGAAGTCGGCCACGCGGGGCTACGGCACGCTGAACTACGACCTCAACGGCTACAACGCCGACGACCTGGTCAAGCTCGTGATCCTGGTGAACGGCAAAGAGGTCGACGCCCTGTCGTCGATCGTCCACAAGAGCCGCGCCGAGGTCCGCGGCCGCGCCGCCCTGAAGAAGCTGCGCAAGGAGATCCCGCGCCACCTGTTCGAGGTCCGGCTCCAGGCAGGAGTCGGCTCGCGCATCCTGGCGCGCGAGTCCATCGCCCCCCTGCGCAAGGATGTGACCGCCAAGTGCTACGGCGGCGACATCAGCCGCAAGCGCAAGCTGCTCGAGAAGCAGAAGGCCGGCAAGCGCAAGATGCGCCAGATCGGCAATGTGGACATCCCCCAGAAGGCCTTCCTGTCCGTGCTCGGCGGGGACGAGAAGTCCTAGGCTGGAGAGCCGGTGGGTCGAGGAGCTCGACCCTCCACCCGAGACACCCCCCTAGGACAGCACGGCGTGGCGAAGAGCAAGGACGGCAAGAAGGGCGGCGGGCGCCCGTGGCGCGAGAACATCGAGGCGATCACGGTCTCGGTGATCGTCATCGTCCTCTTCAAGTACTTCGTCCTCGAGGCCTACAAGATCCCTACCGGCTCCATGCAGCCCACGCTGATGGGGTGGGACGACGGCAAGGGAGGCGGCGTCTTCGACCGCGTGATCGTCGACAAGCTCTCGTACCGCTTCCGCGACCCGGAGCGCTGGGAGATCGCCGTGTTCCGCTATCCCCTGGACAGCTCCAAGAACTTCATCAAGCGCATCGTGGGGATGCCCGGTGAGGAGCTGAAGATCGAGGACGGGGACCTGTTCACCCGTCGCGACGCGAGCGAGGCCTGGGAGATCCTGCGCAAGCCGCGCGCCCTGCAGGACACGCAGCTCAAGGAGCTCGAGCACCAGGGCCAGTGGAACACGAGCGGCGGCTCCTGGACCCAGAACCAGGAGGGAGACCTCGTCGTGCGCGGCGCCGGCGAGGCGCGCTTCCCCCGTGCCACGAGCGCGGTGGTGGACCGCTACGCCGACGGCTATCCGGGGAGGCTCGCCGAGGTCGTGCGCTCCAAGCCGGCTGGCTCCAGCCGCTACCGCGTGGGCGACCTGCGGCTGCTGTGCGAGGTCGAGCCCGAGGCGGACTGCCTCCAGGTGCGCCTCGAGTTCCTCGAGGGCGACTGGATCTACGCCCTGGAGCTCCCCGGCCCGGCGGCCATCGAGGACACCCGCGCGCGCCTCTCCCTCACCCACGCCCGAGACGAGTCCCTGCGCCGGCGCCTGCCGCTCGACGGCGTCACCAGCCTCGAGGCGGGAGAGGCCGTCGAGGTCGAGCTGCGCAATGTGGACGACCTGCTCGAGGTCACGGTCAACGGCGAGCTCGTGGCCTCGGAGACGCTCGAGTCGATCCCCCAGAGCGACCTCATCCGCTCGGGCGTTCGCCTGGCGACCGAGGCCGGGGGAGCCGCCTTCCGCGAGCTCTCGATCGCACGGGACATCTACTACACCGACGACCAGAAGGTCACCTCCTGGGAGATCCCCGACGACAGCTATGTGGTCCTCGGAGACAACACCCAGGACTCGAGCGACAGCCGCGACTGGATGCTCATCGGCTTCCAGCTCCCCGACGGCCGCGAGGTGTGGGGCAACCAGCGCACGCGAGAGAACCCCCTCTTCAGCCAGGGTCACCCCGGCGGCCCCCAGGTCTTCTTCCGCGACCAGCTGGGCGAGCTGCATGTGTTCCCCAACGCCCAGGCGAACCCCCTCCCCCCACGACCCAACGGCCTCGTCCCCCGCGAGCTGATCCGCGGCCGCGCCGTCCTGGTGGTCTGGCCGCCCTATGTGCCCTCCTACGAGGTCTCGCGGCTCAAGTGGTGCCGATGAGCGGCAGTGGCGCCCGGACGGCCCCCGACGACGAGCGCCCGGGCACCGACTCTGCCGAGCGGGGCGCGCTCCAGCAGGCCTACCGCAACACGGCGTACGAGGCCCTCGGCCCGGGCACTCAGCTCGACCTGCGCGTGGATGAGCCGCACGCTGCGCTGGACGCCCTGCTCGACGCTACGGGGCGCCGCAGCTGGGCCTTCATGACGGCCTGCAACCCGCGCTCGCGGACGCTCCCTGCGGAGGAGAACGAGGAGCGGCAGTGGGCCCTCTGGACCCTGCTCGAGGAGCTGGGTGGCGAGGACGGCTCGCCGCCCCTGCTCCTGCCCGGGCGTGGCCGCGGGCTGACCGGGGCGTGGCCGGCGGAGGAGAGCGTCCTTGCCCTCGGGATCGCGCGCCTTGACGCCCTGCGCCTGATGCGGCGCTTCGACCAGCATGCGTTCCTCGCGGGGACGCGCGGGGGCCGGGCCGAGCTCGTGTGGTGCGACGACGCCTGAGCCGGTCACCCGCCTACGCCGCGTGCGCTCAGCTGGCGCTCGCCGAGATGGGCGTCCTCGAGAGGTATCCGGGCACCTCTTCCGCAGGCAGGGGCCTCGAGTAGAGGTAGCCCTGGATCTCGTCCACGCCCAGCACGCGCAGGAACGCGGCCTGGCGCTCGGTCTCGACACCCTCGGCCACGACGCCCAGGCTAAGGCTCTGGCCCAGCACCACCACCGCGGTCACGATCGCGGACGCGTGGGTGTCGCGGGTGAGGTCGTCCACGAAGGCCTTGTCGATCTTCAGAGCGTCCACCGGGAAGTGCCGCAGGTACGAGAGCGACGAGTAGCCCGTCCCGAAGTCGTCGATGGACAGGCGCGTCCCCAGGGCCTTCAGGCTCTGGAGGTGGCGGATCACCGCGTTGGCGTCGTGGGCCATGAGGCTCTCGGTGAACTCGAGCTCGAGCCGATCCGCGGGAAGGCCCGCGGAGGCAAGGGCCGCCTCGACGGCGGGGACCGGACCCTCGCCGCGGAACTGCAGGGGCGAGAGGTTCACGGCGACATGCAGCCTCGGCAGCCCGAGGGCATCCCAGGCCGCGACCTGCCTGCAGGCCTCGCGCAGGGCCCAGGCCCCCATGGCGACGATCTCGCCGGTCGCCTCCGCGAGCGGGATGAAGAGCCCCGGGGACACGAGGCCCAGCTCGGGGTGCTCCCAGCGCATGAGCGCCTCGAACCCGCGGGCCGCGCCGCTCTCAGCGTCCACGCGCGGCTGGTAGTGCAGGCGCAGCTCACCTCGCTCAGCCACGCCGGCAAGATCGCGGAGGATGCGCGGATCTCCCTCGAAGGTCGGCAGCTCGAGGGCCTCAGTGACCGTGTCGCGCAGCAGGGCCGCGTGCAGGGGCAGCCCGAGCACGCGGTCGGCACCAGCCTCGCGCAGGGCGGCCGGCGTCGAAGAGGACCCCTCGCCGAGAAGAGCCACAAGAGACGCTCCGGGCCGTGCACGGCGAACCTCGCGCACGAGCTCAGCAGGATCCCCCGTCCGCAGGCCGAGGTCCACGAGCACCACCTGCTCATCGGCGCAGGCCAGCTGGCCCAGGGCCGCTGCGCACCGCACCGGCCCGAGGACCGCGCGAAGGGCCTCGAGGAGGTCGGGATCAGCGCTGAGGAGGACGGGGGACATGGGAAGGGCCGAGGGGTTCTTTCGACTCGCCGGCCGCGCACTCTTGACCCGAGCCTCCGGGGAGGCCCTCAGGGCGCCTTGGGGTCCTCCGAACGCGGGAGGCGGCCCTGGGGTGCACGCCCCAAGGCCGCCGCTCGTACGAGGGCGTCCTGCCCTCAGCGCATGACCACCGAGAGCGCCCCCGTTCCGTTGGAGGTGCCCAGGGAGGGGTCCGTGTACCAGGCCTGGAAGTGCAGGGTGTCCCCCGGCTGGACGAAGTAGGGGCCAGCGTCCACCGCCCGGTCGAACTCGATCGCGATGCGTCCCTCGGGGCCGGCAGCCTGCGGGACCTGGCCGTTCCCCAGGACCCGATGCAGCGTGTTGCCGATGCACAGGTACCACGAGGCCACCGGATAGGCCGGGCGCGTCACCGGAGACACCAGGAAGTACCCGAAGGCGTCGGTCGGCAGCTGGGTGGCCTCGAGGGTGATGGTCTCCCCGGTCTTGTAGGGGCTGATGTTCCAGGCCGTGATCGAGGCCGGCACGCCGGTGCTGTTGACGCTCGTCAGGCAGAAGCGCTCGCCGAGCTGCTCGGCATCTCGCACCCAGAGAGTCCCGGCGCTGCACGAGCGAGAGGGATGGGGCGGAGCGAAGGAGACGCGCAGCTCGAGGTCCTCGGGCCCTTCGAACAGGTCGTCCGGCAGGGTCGTGATCCGCACGGAGAGCACGGACGAGGTGGAGCCGGCGGGGATGAGCGCACCGCTCAGGACCTCGATGATGGCGTCCTCAGCCGAGGCCGCGGCGCCGGCAGGCGCGAGCTCCAGGGGCAGGTCCACGCCGGCAGCCTCCGAGAGCGTGACCTCGAGATCGAGGTCTTGGACGAGGGGCCAGAGCGTGTGGGCCGGCTCCAGAAGCGTGGTCGTCGCGCCTGCCGCCAGGCTGGCCGTGAGCACGGGGCAGGGATCGTTGTCGTCGATCCGCAGGGTGTGAGTGACCTGGCTTCCAAGGCTCGCGCCGCTGGGAGAGCCGAGGACGAGCTGGGTCCGCTCGGTGCCCTCGTAGAGGTCGTCGTCGAGGATCTCGAACTGGATGAAGGCGGTGAGCTGCCCCGCAGGGACGGTGACGGTCGTGCTCGCCACGCTGAAGTCCGCGCCAGCAGCGGCGGAGCCCATCAGCGTGAAGGGAGCCGTGACATCCGTGGCCGCGGGGGAGGAGAGGCGCACGAACACCCGGAACGGGTTCCCGGGCTCGTGGGCGAGCGAGCTGCGCCGCACGAACTCGAGGGTCGGCGGGCCCTGGAGCAGCGGAGCCGCCGCTGCGTCCACGGCCAGGGGAAGGAGCGAGAACAGCGCGAGAGCGAGGCGCTTCGTCATGGCAAGGGGGGCGAGGGTGGAGGAGGCCCGGCCGGGATCAGGGCCGAGGCACTCGTCTTCATCGGGAGCCCGCTGCCCCAGCTTGAGACATCCCTCACGATTCCTGCGCCGGCAGCCAGCACACCCCCAGGGCCCCTCCCTCACTCTGCGGGGCGCCCAGAGGCCGACGGCCGGCGAACGCGGGCCAGACAGGGACCGCGCAGGGCGACCCGCGCGGGCTTGTGCGCGGCTGCGCCTCGCTGCGCAGCGCGAACTTCCTCACGACTGCGCGTAGCGGCGCAGCACGGTGCCATTTGCGGCTGCGCCTCGCGGCGCAGCACGGTGCCATTTGCGGCTGCGCCTCGCGGCGCAGCACGGTGCCATTTGCGGCTG
>JADHNZ010000093.1 GCA_016779225.1 Planctomycetota bacterium | reverse complement strand
CCACCATCGACGGCAAGCCCAAGCTCGTTCCCAAGGAGCGCCACGGCGTCAAGACCATGTCGGTCGGCTACCTCCTGCGCGAGGATCAGCCCGCGGTCTGGCGCGGCCCCATGGTCCACAAGCTGATCGAGCAGTTCCTGTCCGATGTGGACTGGGGCGAGCTCGACTACCTGCTCGTGGACATGCCCCCGGGCACCGGCGATGCCCAGCTCTCCCTGGCCCAGCTCGTCCCCCTGACCGGCGCGGTGCTCGTCACCACGCCCCAGGCCGTGGCCACCTTCGATGTGACCAAGGCGATCAGCATGTTCAAGCAGGTCAACACCGAGATCCTCGGCATCGTCGAGAACATGTCCGGCCAGTCGATCGAGGGCATGGTCGAGGGCGCTGCCGAGGGCCAGAAGGTGCGCCTCGCAGTGGGCGGTAAGGAGGAGACCCTCACCATCGACTCCGAGGGCCGCTTCCGCACCGTCGTCGATGTCTTCGGCCGCGGCGGCGCCGAGCGTCTTGCTGCGCAGCACGGCTTCCCGCAGCTGGGCTCCCTGCCCCTCGATCCGACCGTGCGGGTCGGCGGCGACGGCGGCGACCCCGTGACGGTCACCCAGCCGGACTCGCTGCTCAGCCAGCGCTTCGCCGAGGTCGCCGGCAAGGTGGCCCAGCGCATCGCCGTGCGCTCCTTCGCCAGCCTGCCCATCCTGGACTGACGGACCTCCCCCGCAGGGGATGTCCAGACCATGACGAGCCCGGGATCCTCACCCGGGCTCGCTGCGTTTCGGCCCCCTTCTGCCGCATCGAGGACCACTCGCGGAACGCGCTGCCGATGCTTGGCAGCGAGGCGCCGGCCACCGCGCCCAAGCATGTCGACCCCCAAGCCAAGCACCTGCCAGCGAGCCCTCGCCGCCACGCTCCTCGCCCTTGCGGCGTGCACGGAGGAGCCCGCGCGGCGGCCGAACCTGCTGCTCATCACGATCGACACCCTGCGACCGGACGCGCTGGGGTGCTACGGAGCCCAGGTGCCCACGCCCGCACTCGATGCTCTGGCGGAGCGCGGCGCACGCTTCACGGCGCTCAGCGCCGCGAGCTCGTGGACGCTCCCCTCCCTCGCCACCCTCATGACCGGGCGGCACGCCGCCACCCACGGCGCGGTGGACGATCGGCACGGCCTCAACGAGGAGCTGCCCGTGCTGGCCGAGCGCGCAGCCGCGGCGGGCTACCAGACGCACGGCATCGGGTCGCACATCTTCCTCGGAGAGCGCTACGGGCTGCAGCGCGGCTTCGCGACCTACGACGACGAATTGGCCCCGCGCTACGACGAGCGCCGCCTAGCGCACCGCCAGATCACCTCACCCGCCCTCGTGGCCCGTGCCGAGGCCTGGCTCGAAGGCCTCGAGGGCGACGCGCCCTGGCTCCTCTGGCTGCACGCCTTCGACCCGCACAACGAGTATCGAGAGCACGCGGGGTTCACGAGCGGCGACGAGCCGCGTGACCTCTACGACGGGGAGGTGCGCTTCACCGACCATCACCTCGGCCAGCTCTTCGCATCCCTCGAGACGAGGGGCCTGATGGACGAGACGCTCGTGGTGGTGGTCGCCGACCACGGGGAGGAGTTCGGTGAGCACGGAGGCCGCCTGCACCGCCGCACGCTCTTCGAGGAGGTCGTGCGCGTGCCCCTCCTCCTCGCAGGCCCCGGGGTCCCCCGCGCCGAGGTGACCGCGCCGGTCGGGATGGTGGACCTCCTCCCGACCCTGCTCGACCTGCTGGACCTGGCTCCGCCCGACCAGCTCGCCGGCACCAGCCTGCGACCGCTCCTGGGAGAGGGTCCCGCCACCGCCGCCCGGCCGGTGGTGACCGAGCTCGAGGGACCGCGCCCCCAGCGCGCCCTGCGCCTCGGCCGCTGGAAGCTCGTGGGCAGCGTGCTCGAGGACTTCTGGTTCCTCTATGACCTCGAGCAGGATCCCGGCGAGCAGACCGACCTGGCGGCACTGCACCCCGAGCGGGTCACTGCCCTGCGACACCTGCTCGAGGAGGAGCTCTCCGCGCGAGGCGCGGGGCGCACCGTCGAGCTGGGGGCCGAGGACCTGGAGCACCTCGAGGCCCTGGGGTACGGCGGCGAGGAGTGAGGCCTGGCTGGCGGTGGATCCAGCCGCACCAGCCCCTCCTGGAGCCCCCCAGCGGCTAAGACGCCAAGATGGAGCCCAGCTTTTCTTGGGATTCCGAGAGCCGTGCGTGGCGCGCTGCGTCCCTCCCTCCGGAACCGTCGCACCCGCTCCTCCCCGAGCCCGCCAGCCCCGCATGACCCCCGAGCCCTCCCACCCCTTCGACCTGGCCGCCCTCGTGCGCGCCGAGGCCGACGGCCTAGCGGGGGCGATCCAAGGGGTCCTGGGCGGCGGTGCCGACCTGCAGGAGATCCTGCAGGAGGTCTTCCTCAAGGCCTGGCGCGCCCTCGAGGCGGGCAAGACTCCGCGGGAGCCGCGGGCGTGGCTGTTCACCATCTGTCTGAACGAGGCGCGTGACCGTGCGCGCCGGGCCGGGGCCCGCCCCGACCACCGACCCCTGGAGGACGAGCCGTTGGAAGCCACGCAGACCCTTGGAGCCACCCGCACCCCGGACGCCGCACGCCGGCAGGACCCGGCCGCGCAGGTCGCCGACCGCGAGACCCTCGACGCCGCCCGCGCAGCAATCGAGCGCCTCGACGATCCACTCAAGGACGTGTTCCTGCTGCGCGTCTCCGGCGACCTCGCCTTTCCGCAGGTGGCCGAGGCCCTCGGCATCCCCCTCGCCACGGCGAAGGGGCGCATGCGTCGGGCCCTCACCCAGCTGCGCACCGCACTCGCCCCCCACCACGACCTGACGGGCGACGCCGCCCACGGAGGCCTCCAATGACCGTCACCCACCAAGAGCTCGTCGAGCACCTCCTAGGCTGCAGCGAGGACCCCCAGCGCATCGAGGCCTGGCTCGCCCAGGCGCCCGGAGCCGCGGAGGCCCTGGAGCGCGCGCGCGCCGAGGTCGGCCTGCTTGCGTCCGCCGCGCGTGCCTCGGCTCCGCCCCTGGACCTCGCGAACACCCCCATGGGCGCTGGCGCCTCGCGCGCCGCGGGGGCGGAGCCGCGCCGGGGAAGCCCGCGGGCGTGGTCAGCCAGGGCCCGCCGCGTGGCCGGACTGCTCGTGGTGCTGCTGGCCGTCCTGCCCTGGGGCCATCACCTGCTGCTTCGCAGCGAGGCCGCGGAGGCCAGCGGCCTGCGCCTCGTCCTCTCGGGCCCCGCCGGCGCTCCCGCGGGCGTCCCTGCCGAGGTGCGCGTGGAGACCTGGAACATTGCAGGGGATCCCGTCCCCTCCCGCGTTCAGTGGCTCGCACGCGGTGAGGAGGGCCAAGAGCTCGACTCGGGTGAGGAGCTCTGCGCAGGCACGGCCACCCTGGCCTTTGCCCGCGAGCTCCAGCCCCGGACGGTGGAGGTCACGGCCTCCGGCGGCGGCCAGCGCGTGTTCCAGAACCTGAAGCTCGCGCCCGACCGCAGCACTCCCCTCGCCCACCTCTCGGTGGACCGCCCCCTGGCCCGACCCGGCGAGGAGGTCCGCATGAGCGCTCGCCTGCTGGACCGCCTCACCCTCGAGCCCGCCGAGGGCTGGTGCACCCTCCGCCTCGTGGACCCCAAGGGCGCTCCGGTCGAGACCTGGCGCCGCCCGCTGGAGAGCGGCGTCGCCGATGCGGGGCTCAGGCTCCCGGAGGACGCGCGCGGCGGCCTGTGGGCCCTGGAGCTGCGAGACCGCGACGACGCCTTCACCGTGGCGCGCCAGGAGTTCGAGGTGCGCCGCTTCCAGCCCTCCCAGCTGGTCAAGACCCTGGAGCTCGGCCGCCAGACCTACGCGCCGGGCGAGCGCGGCGTTGCGACGCTCGAGGTCACGCGCGCCGTGGGTGGCCCAGCAGCCGGAGCCGAGGTGGCCTTCGAGCTGCTGGTGGACGGCGAGCGCGCCTGGAGCGCGGCGTCCGCCTGCGACGCGCAGGGCCGCGCGGCCGTCTCGTTCCAGGTGCCGGCCTCCGTGGAGCGCGGTGAGGCTCGCCTGCTCGCGCGCGTGTCGGACGGCGGCGTGGTCGAGACGGCCGTGCGCCCCTTCGTGGTGCCCACCGGGACCTTCGACCTCGCCTTCCACCCCGAAGGTGGGGACCTGCTCGCGGGCGTCGCGACGCGGGTCTACTTCGAGGCCACCGACGCCCTCGGCCGACCCGTGGAGGCCAGCGGCCGCATCCTGGACAGCGAGGGCCGCGAGCGCTCCCGCTTCACGACCCGTCATGACGGCCGCGGCTGGTTCGAGGTCGAGGCCCGCGTCGGCGAGCGGCTCGTGGCCGAGGTCGAGGGTGCCAGCTCCGCGCCCGTGCCCCTGCCCGTCCCGGTGCAGGACGGCGTTGGCCTGCACCTGCTCCCCGCGGGCGAGGGCACGGTCAGGGCCGACCTCCAGCTGCCGAACGGCGGTCCCTGGGTCGTGGGCCTCTACTGCCGCGGCACCCTGCTCGCCCAGGACACCCTCCAGGCCGCAGGCCGCCAGCGCATCGAGCTGCCCGTGCGCGCCGGAGTGGGCGGAGTCCTGCGCCTCTCGGTCTTCGATCGTGAGCTGCGGCCGCGGGCCGAGCGCCTGGTGCACCACGACTCGGGGCGCGCCGTGCGCGTGACCGTTGCTCCGCGCGATGCGCGCACCCTGCCGGGGGTCGAGCAGGAGGTGGTCGTGCGCACCACCGACGAGAGCGGAGTTCCGGTCGCCGCCACGCTGGGCGTGGTCGTGACCGACGCGACCCTGGCCGACCAGACCGACGGCCCGCGCGTTGGCCTGGCGGATACCGTGGACCTGCTCGCTGACCTGGAGGTCGAGCGCCTCGAGGACCTGGACGAGCTGCTCGTGGGCGGCGAGGAGGGGGCGGAGCGCATCGACCTCGTGCTCGGCACGCGCGGCTGGCGCCGGTTCGGATGGGTCGATCCCACCGCGCTCGCGGAGGAGCACGGCGACGCGGCGCGACGCCTCGGGGTCCGCGAAGGACGCTCCCTCGCACCCCGGATCGCGGAGGCAGAGGCCGGGGTCATCGACGCCCGGCTCCTCGCACGCACGGCCCGCCGCGCGGAGGAGCGCGCCGCCGGCCTCAGTAGCCTCGCGGCCGTGCTCCTTGGACTGCTCGGCGCCTGGGCCCTCCTGGAGCGAATGCGTCCGTTCGCCCGCCGGCCGGGCCTCGCCCTGCTGACCACCACGGCCGTCGGCCTTGGCGGTCTGCTGCTCTCGATCCGGCTCCTGGACTCGGCCGCGCCCGGACTCGCGATCGACGCCGCGATGGAGGCCGACGGCTTCAGAGCATTCGCGGCGCCCGGCATGGAGCTTCCCGAGGAGGAGGCCATCTTGCAGGACTGGGCACCCGGCGAGTTCTTCGATGACGGCCGCGACGGTGACCTTCTCGCTCTGGGCTATGTGGAGGGTGGAGACTTCCCCGTCGAGATCGCCCAGGCCGCGGCAGTCCCCTTGCCGCGCCCCGCGCTCGCAGGGGAGCCCGATCGCGCGGGCCAGCCGAGCCCCAAGAAACTCGAGGCCCTGGGCTACGGGGGCGAGGAGGAGCTGCGCGAGCTGCTCGCGGGCGAGGACGACTTCTTCCTCGGCCCCGCCAACGAGCCCGTGGCCGCCTCGCGCCGCCCCCTGCGCCAGTGGGCGCGCGTCTACAGCCACCGCAACCCGGGCGCCGGCCGCAACCTGCGCAGCGACTTCACCGAGACGCTGTACTGGAACCCTCTGCTCACGACGAGCGCCGGCGGCGAGGCCCGCTTCTCCTTCGAGACCTCGGACCGCGCCACCACCTGGGAGGTGGCGGT
>JADHNZ010000039.1 GCA_016779225.1 Planctomycetota bacterium | reverse complement strand
ACGCCGAAGTCGCCGGTGTCGGCATCGCTGTTGTTGACGTACCAGATGTCGGCGTAGCCGGTGAAGGAGATGCCTTCGTGGTTGTCCACGAGGCTCGAGGCAAGGGTCTCGACCTCACGGTCGAGGGCGGACCACTCGCTGCCGTTCGCCATGGCGGCGCCGGTCAGGCTGAGAGCAGTCGCGGTGAAGAGGATGGTCTTCATGGTTGAGTCAGGACTCCAGTGAGAGACAGACAGAGAGATCAGGGATGGGGGTCTGTTGCGCGGCGAGGATGCCCACCGGGCACCCCCATGCCAAGTGCCGTCTCCGGCAAATTGGCGTGCTTTTGATTCCGGAGAGTCCTTCGGCGGGTGGTGCAGATCCTTGTCCCGAAATCTGGCGAGATCCGGGCGCCTCCGCGCTCAAGCCCATAAGCAGCAGGGGTTTAGGCAGGACCTTGCAGTTCTCCGGAATCCGTTCGCACACGCCACGGGGCGCCGTCTTCCGCTTCCTGGCGACCGAGCAACCGAGACCCTAGAGGAATACGCTTCGCCAGCGAGGGAGCGTCTGAGGATCCGAAACGAGCCCCGGGACGGCTGTGAACGCCTCCTCGAGGGAAGAATCGGACTCGTTTGCGGCCTCGATCGTGGAGCTCGACTCCGCGACCTTCGGGCGCTTTGAGGCTCAGCGCCCCACGAGGCCCCCTAATAATACTGTCAGGGGACGGGCGCGCCCCTTCAGTCCCAGCCCTTCCGGCGCTCGCGCTTCCTCTCACCCTGGCGGCGCTTCGAGGAGAGCCGGCGCTCCTTGGAGCCCCGGGTGGGCTTGGTCGTCCGGCGGGCTCTCCGGGGGGCCAGGGCCTCGCGCAGGAGGCCGGCGAGGCGCTCACGGGCCTCCTCGAGGTTGCGCCCCTGCTCGCGGTGGGCCTGGCAGCGCACCACGAGGACGGCCCCCTGGACGAGGCGCGAGGCCAGACGCTCGCGCACCAGGAGCCGGCGGTCAGGCCCCAGGGCCTCGCACGCGTCCAGATCGAGCCGAAGCTCCACGGCGGTCTCGACCTTGTTGACCCTCTGCCCGCCGGGGCCCGAGGCCCGCGAGGTGCGCAGCTCGAGGTCCCGGGCCGGAATCACGAGCCGCGAGCCCACCCTGAGGTCCTCCATCCCCGCTCCGACCGGCCTCAGGCCTCCCCAGCACCGCTGGGGTCGTTCTCGCGTAGGAACGGCCAGGGGAAGATCCCCGTGGAGTGCCCGTCGGCGAAGCGCACGGCAATGGCGTAGGCCCCCACCAGCTCGACCCCGCTCTGGGTGAGGTCGTCCGGGACGCTCGCAGGGTCCAGGAGGCGCTCGCCGGTGAGCTCGTGCACGCAGTGCGCGCAGGGGCAGAGGCGCCTGAGCTGGGCGGCGGAGTAGACCGTGCGGGTCCCGTCCTGCCAGTCCAGCTCGATCCGGGAGGGGTCCTTGCGGCCGATCCGAAGGGGGGAGGCGCTCACGACATGCACTCAGAGGCGCGACGCCCCGGATCCAACTTCGTGCGATCCGCCGGGCGAGTGGTGGCCAGGACCAGACTTGAACTGGTGACCCCTTGATTTTCAATCAAGTGCTCTACCAACTGAGCTACCTGGCCGGGGGAACGCCCCGGAGGGGGCGTGGGCAGGGATTCTGCGGCGATGAAGGGGGGCCGTCAACGACCTCCCGCGCAGATTCCGCTGCCACGGGCCCGAATCGGTGCTTCAGCGAGGATCCGCAGGGCTCGATCAGGGACTCCTCCCGGGCTGGGAGGCCGGCGGGCTCGGCTTGAGCGTCACGGAGAAGCGCGCTCCGGCCACGATCCCGTTCCTGCCCGGCCCGGATCCTGCCGATAGAGGGAGAGTCTGCGCTCCCACCGCCATGATCTGCTCCCTCCCCCTCGCCCTCGCGCTCGCGAGCTCCCCGGCCGCCACAGCCAGCTGCACCCTCGCCCCCCCGCTGCCTGCCCTCCAGGAGACGGTGGAGCGGGGCGGTCAGCCCCGGGCCCTGCTCCCCTACACCTATGTGGAGGCGGGCTACGGCACCCTCTCGGGCTACTCCGTCGACACGGTCAGCGCCGATGTGGACCTGCTCAGCGTGGCAGGCTCGCTGGAGCTGACCCCCACGGTGCATGTGTTCCTCGGCGGCGCCACGGCCACCTCGATCGACACCAGCGACCCGGCCATCACCGATACGGGTGTGTCGAGCTGGTTCGCGGGCGTGGGACTCAACGAGGACCTGACCCCGAACCTGTCCGGGTTCGCCCGGGTCTCGGTCGCCGGGTCCTCCGTGGAGGCCATGACCCCCGGTGGGGCCTACAAGGAGTCGGACAGCAGCCTCGTCTACTCGCTGGGTCTGCGCTACTTCGCCTTCGACAGCCTGGAGCTCTCTCTCATTGGCCTGGCGGCCGCCGAGAGCGGAGCCACGGTGAACCTTGAGGTCTCTGCCCTCTACCGGATCCAGCCCGATCTCGGAGTCGGGCTCGTCAGCACGATCCCCGGCCGCGAGGAGGATGGAGACTCCATCGGCCTGGGCGTGCGCTGGTACTTCTGAGCAAAAAGAGGACTGGAGCGCAGGCTCCAGTCGCGCTCTGCTCCCCCTCGAGCGGCGCTCAGTGCTCAGGATCGGGCGCGCCCGCGGTGCCGCCGTCGCGCATGGCCGAGCCCATGACGGCGCTCTTGCCGAACTTCAGCCGCTCGGCGATGGTCCGGTCGAAGCGCGGGTGTCGGGGCACCGGGCGGAAGCCGCGGTGCACTGCGCTGCAGGCATAGCAGACCGTCTCCTCCTTGCCGAATTGGTACAGCACCGCGTCGGCCAGGGCGGCCACGCCCAGGAACCCGTACGCCGCGGGCCCGAGAGAGCCCACGGTGGCCAGGGTCAGCAGGCCGGAGCCCACGACGATCCCGATGCCAAGGGGCTTCGAGAACACCTTGCGGGTGTAGAGCTCGGGGTGGCCGCAGTGGATGCAGCCATTGAGGCCGCCGTCCTCGGTGCGCTGGTCCAGGTGCAGGTCCACATCCTGGTCGCTGCCCGGGGCCCGGTAGTACGGCCGGAGGGCGAAGGGCCCGTCGGTCCGCAGGGTGATCATGCGTCCCCCGCCCTCAGGGTGCGGGATGTCCAGCTCGATCCAGCGCAGCGGTGTCGGGTCGAAGCTCACAGGGGGATGCCGTAGGAGTCCTGCAGGGAGAGGGAGGCCGCGGCGCCCATGAGCACCAGGACCGTGGAGGCGTACAGGATCCCTGTCGCGGAGCGGGTGTTCTCGTACCGCAGGGAGCCCGTCGTCATCCAGCCGAAGAGTAGCGGCAGCAACAAGCCAACCGCAAGGCGTGCCCCGAGGTGGAACAGCCCGTAGGGCGAGAAGATCGGCGTATCGGCCCCCTGGAGGGTGTCCAAGTGGAGGCCCAGCAGCAGGGCCACCAGGACGGCCGAGAGGCCCATGGCCACGAGGGTCGCTCCGTTGATCCGGCGCAGGAGTGCCACCGGCAGCTGGGGCACCGTCAGGTACCAGTGGCCCACCACCATCGCGGTCCCGACCCCACCCGCCACCGCGCCGGTTGCCAGGGCGCTGAGGGTGCCCAGGGCGAGCAGTCCCCCGCCCTCCAGGTCGGGGGCCGCCTGGCGAACGGCGAAGAAGAGCGCAACGGCGCAGCAGGCCGCCGACCAGCCCAGGCCCAGGAGGCGCCTGCCTGCGCGCGCGGGCCCCGAGAAGAGAGGAAAGCCAAGGCAGCCCGCAAGGGCGGCCAGGACGAGTGGGTCACCCCAGCCGAGGCCCCCGAACTGCACGGAGAGCAGGCCAGCGGCGAGCAGAGGCAGGAGAGCGGTGGTCCCCATCATCCGGAAGAAGAACACCCCCATCGGCGCGCGCGGCATCAGCGCCAGGAAGAGCAGCACGCCGAAGGCGAGCTCCAGGCAGAACTGCGTCGCAAGGGGTCCCCAGGCCATGCGGGGATCATAGCGGGCCCGCGGACGCGGGAGGGGGCTCGGAGGGCGGCTCCAGCGAGCTATGCTCGCGAGTCGACAGAGTCTCCTCCGGAGCGTGCGACAGCACGCGGGCCCTCGCGGCCCCCGCCCAGACCTGCCGATTCAGGACCTGCCCCATGAGCCCCACCCGCATCCTCATCACCGGCGGCGGCCGCGGCATCGGCCGCGCCATCGCGCTCCGCTTCGCCGAGCCCGGCGTCAAGATCTGCGTCGCAGCGCGCACCTCCGCCGAGCTGGACAAGGTCGTGGAGGAGATCGAGGCCAAGGGAGGCGAGGCCATCGCAGCCCAGTGCAACCTGCGCGACCACGGCTCGATCGAGGCCGCGGTCTTCCGCGCAGTGGACTTCTTCGATGGCGAGATGGACCTGCTCGTCAACAACGCGGGAATCTTCGATGTCAAACCTCTTGAGGAGTGCGACCCGGAGTTCATCCAGCGCCATCTTGAGGTCAACCTGATCGGCGCCATGCAGGTCACCCAGGAGGCGCTGGCCGCCCTGCGTGAGGCCTCCAACGCGCGCGTTGTGATGATCAACTCGACAGCGGGCCAGCAGGGCTATCCCGGCAGCACCGTCTACTGCGCGACCAAGTACGGCCTGCGCGGCTTCGCGGACGCCCTGCGCCTCGAGCTTCAGGACGACGGTGTGCAGGTCACGACGATCTATCCCGACTCCACTGACACGACGATCTTCGATGGCGTGGACCTGGAGCTCGACCGCTCCGCCATGGACAAGCCCGAGGATGTGGCCGAGGTCGTCTGGCGCTGTGCGACAGGCGCAGAGACGCGCACCGACGTGCCCGTGCGCGGGTAGCCCTGGGCCTGCTCCGCCTCGCCCCACGCCGGCGAGCTGCGCGTCCGCTGGAGCTGCGTCGCCCCCGCAAGCCCACGGCGCGAGGCGGCGCCGGGGAGACGCCGCGATCCGCGACCTCACGACTCACAGCGTCTCGATCCGCGCGACCTGCACCGCGCGAGGGCCGGGCTCAGCTGAAGGGGGCCAGGGGGCGCGGCTCCGCTTCGCCCTGGCGCCAGCGCCAGGCAGGCTTGCCCGCTTGATCCGCAATCAGCATCGAGATCTCGGGGCCGCGCTCGAGCACGCACCCCAGCCTGCGCAGCTCACGATCGAGGCCGCGCAGGGCCCGCCGCTGGCTCGCGAGGTCCGCGATGAGTGAGTCGGGGCGCGCATCGCGGTGCGCGTGCCCCGGCGCCCCATGAGGGTCCGCATCCTGCGGCACCCCAGCCCTCGGCGCGCGCGCACCCTCGAGCTCACGCTCGAGCGTCAGAACAAGCGAGCGTCGCTCTGCGACCTCGCGCGCGATGGAGGCAAGCAGCGGAACAAGGGCACGCGCATGCTCGCAGCCGAACGCGCGCATCTCGGTGCGTTGCAGGGTCGTGGTGCGTCGGGTCATGGGTACCTCCTGTTTGCTGCGGTAGCGGGGCGGGCCTGCCTGTCGAGGCCCGTGGGTTCGAGAGGGAGGAGCCGGCTGGCCCAGGGGACCGATCGACGAACCGCGAGATCTGCCCCTCGCCGTCTCGGAACGGGAGGTCCGTAGGGCTCTGCCCTGAGCGCGCGTTCTCTGCCCTACGGCTGCGTCCAAGGTGGCGGCTGCGGAGAAGAGTCGGGAGGTCCCCGCGCTGGGCGCTCGCCCCGCCGCACGCCCCGCTACCCTCTGCCCATGCCCCAGCCCGTCCTCACCATCACGCACCGCATGGAGTTCGCGGGTGCGCACCGCATGGACAACCCCGTCCTGTCCGCCGAGCGGAACCAGGAGGTGTTCGGCGCGTGCAACCGCATCCACGGCCACAACTACACGGTGGAGGCCAGCCTGGCCGGCCCGCTGGACCCCGAGACCGGAATGGTCGCGAATCTCGTCGACCTGATGCGGGTCATGCGCGAGGAGGTGTTCGAGCAGCTGGACCATCGCCTGCTGAACGAGGTCGAGTGGCTGCAGGGCATCGTGGTCTCGGCAGAGACCCTGGCCGTCGCGCTGTGGGAGCGCATCGCGGCGCGCGAGGACGAGCTCGGGGCGCCGCTCGTGTCCATCCGCGTGTGTGAGAGTGCCGCGGCCTGGGCGGAGTATCGCGGCCCCGCGAGCGGCAGCTGAATCTCGCCGCGGGCGCTGGTGTTTCGCCGCGGGCGCTGGGGTCTCGAGGCAGGAGCTGGTCTCTTCCGGCGGGCGCTGGTGCCTCGCGGCTGCGGAGGGGCATGGCGCCCCCGGGGTGGAGTCAGCTCCGACCGCCGCGGCCCCCCCGGCTAACGGGGGGATCCACGGGCTTGCGGGCCGCCGGCCGGCGAGCGGGCTTGGGCGCCTCCTGCGGACGCGCCGCGGGACGGGGACCCTGGCCCGCATCCCCACCGCGCGCTGCCGGAGCGGGCCTCCCTTCGCCACCGCGCACGCCCGGCGCAGGCTGGGGGCGCTCGGCGGGCTTGGGCTCAGGCTTCGGAGCCGGGCGAACCTCGGGGCGAGGGGCGGGGCCGTCCTCGCCGCCGCGCTGAGCGGGCTCCGGGTCCGCGGGCTGGACTCCCGCCTGCTGGAGGCGACGGCCAATGGCGTTCATCAGCTGGCGACCCTGCTCAGGGGTCACGACCCCCGCCTGCGCCATGGCCTGGATCCGCGCCCGCGCCTTGCGGTGCTGGGTCCGGAGGCTGTCGGCATCCTGGGCACCCTTGGCCTCGAGGAGCTCGAGGACCTCGGCCCCCTCGCTCGCCTGGACCCGGCCGGAGCGCACGGCCAGGCGGACCAGGGCGGCGGCGCGGTCGTACTCGCTCTGGACCACCGGCTCGGGGGCGGGCTGCGGCGCGGGCTCGCCCTCATCACCGGACCCCTCCGGGGCGGGGGTGACGCCTGCCTGCTGGAGACGGAGACCAATGGCGTTCATGAGCTGGCGACCCTCCTCCGGCGTGACCGTGCCGGCCTGGGCCATGGCCTGGATGCGAGCGCGAGCCTTGCGGTGCTGGGTGCGCAGGCTGTCCGCATCCTGCGCACCCTTCGCCTCGAGCAGTGCGAGCACCTCGTCTCCCTGTGCCGCCTGGATGCGCCCGGAGCGCACGGCGGTCCGAACCAGCGCGGCCGCGCGCTGGCTCTCGGTCTGTGCGGCCGGGGCCGGTCCCTGCTCGGCAGGGGGCAGCGCGGGGTCCACGGCCGGAGCGTCGACCTCAGGGGCCGGCTCGGGGGCAGGCTGGAGGCCAGCCTGCTGCAGGCGGCGGCCAATAGCGTTCATCAGCTGACGGCCCTGATCCGCCGACACGACCCCGGCGCGAGTCATGGCCTGGATCCGTGCGCGGGCGCGGCGGTGCTGCTCCCGGAGCGTGGGCGCGTCCTGCTCACCCTTGGCCTCGAGGAGCGCCAGGACCTCCGCACCCTCCGAGGCCTGGACCCGGCCCGAGCGCACGGCGCGGCGCACCAGGTCCGCGGCGCGCGCGGTCTCGCTGTCCGGTCCGGCCTCGGGCGCAGGGGCGGGCTGCTCGCCGGGCGCGGGCGTGACCTCCGGCTGGGGCGCGGGGCGATCGCCCTGGCCGCGACGGCGCGCGCCGTCGGTGGCCTGCTTGCGCGCAGAAAGGATGCGGGCGGCCTCGTCCTCGAGGTCCTTGGCGGCCTTGCGGCCTGCCCGCGAGAGGAGCTGGCGGTAGTAGAGGAGGAACTCGTCCCCAGAGAGGCTGCCGTCCTTGTCGTGGTCGAGGCGGCGCACATCGCCAGCCGGGATCCCCGCCGGGGTGGCCTCCTTGGCGTCGAGCTTGCCGTCCCCGGAGGCGTCTGCCTTCTGGAAGGTGGCACGCACGCGGGCGAGGCCGACCTCGCCTCCCTGGGCGGAGGCGACGGCGGCAAGCAGGAGTCCGAGGGACAGGGTCTGGAGGGAGTGCTTCATGGGTCGAGGGTCAGTGGACCGGGGAGGCGTGCAGCCTCGCGGATCCAGACCCTCGAATCCCGTGCCAAGGGCTGCGCCCGCTCGACCCACCTTGGAGGCCTCCAGGAGGGGGTCCGGGCGCGCCCATGCGGGCGGGGGTCCTCCCAGGGGGACACCGTGGCCACGGATCGCTGCCATCCGTTGTCCCCGGAGCACGATCCCGTTACAAAACCCCTTCCCCCGGAGAGCGCGGACCGCATCACCCCCCATGCGTCGCAGCTCCGGACCCCCCCCACCGCGAGTCCACGTGTTGACGACACAAGACCTGGCTCCGCTGGCGACTGGCGAGGTCAAGAAGGTGGCCACCCGCCAGGCCTACGGCGAGGCCCTCCTCGAGCTCGGCTCCCAGCACCAGGACATCGTGGTCCTGGACGCCGACCTGTCCGGATCCACCAAGACCGGGATGTTCGCCAAGGCGCACCCGGACCGGTTCATCAACTGCGGCGTCGCCGAGGCCAACATGGCCGGCACGGCCGCGGGCTTGGCCTGCACGGGCCGCAAGGCGTTCATGAGCTCCTTCGCCATGTTCGCCGCGGGCAAGGCCTGGGAGCAGCTGCGCCAGAGCGTGTGCGTGCCGGACCTCGATGTGAAGGTCTGCGCGAGCCACGCGGGCCTTACGGTTGGTGAGGACGGCAAGTCCCACCAGATGCTCGAGGACATCACCCTCATGCGGGTGCTGCCCAACATGAAGGTCCTCGTGCCCGCCGATGCGGTCGAGGCTCGCGAGGCCGTTCGCGTGGCCTACGAGACGCCGGGGCCGGTCTATGTGCGGCTCTCCCGCGCCTCCACGCCGGTCGTGTTCGGCGAGGAGTACCGGCTGGAGCTCGGCAAGGGCGCGCTCCTGCGCGAGGGCAGCGATGTGTGCATCGCCGCGTGCGGCGTTGAGGTGGCCGAGGCCCTGGGGGCCGCCGAGCAGCTCGCGGCCGCCGGGATCGAGGCGCGGGTGATCAACCTGGCCTCCATCGACCCGATCGACGAGGACCTGATCGTGGACTCGGCCCAGCGCTGCGGGGCGATCCTCACCGCCGAGGAGCACCAGATCCGCGGCGGGCTCGGCGATGCGGTCGCCCAGGTCGTCGTGCGCCGCTGCCCGGTCCCCATGGACCTGGCCGGCATGGACGGCGAGTTCGGCCAGACCGGGACCGCCAGCCAGCTCCTGGCCCACTACGGGCTCGACGCGGCATCCCTCGCCGCGCGTGCCGAGGCCCTCATCCAGCGCAAGGGGAACTGACCATGGCCCTCACCCGAGATCGAGTCGACGCCCTGCGCGCCACCGCCCGTGAGGTCCGCGAGGACATCGTGCGCATGGTGCATGCAGCCGCCTGCGGTCACCCCGGCGGCCCGCTGGGGATGGCCGACTTCATGACCACCCTGTTCCTGGAGCACCTGGACCTGACCCCCGAGAACCGGCACGCGGAAGACCGCGACCGCTTCGTGCTGGGCAACGGCCACACCTGCGCGGGGTACTACGCCCTGCTCGCGCAGAAGGGTCTCCTCGACCGCGAGCAGCTGCTCACCTTCCGCAAGATGGGCTCGCCGCTGCAGGGTCACCCCCACCGCAACCTCGAGCTCGGCATCGACTTCTCGACGGGCAGCCTCGGCAACGGGCTGTCGGTCGCGGCGGGGATGGCCCTGGGGGCCAAGATGAGCGGCTGGTCCTCGCGCATCTACTGCGCCTCCAGCGACGGCGAGAGCCAGGAGGGCCAGATCTGGGAGGCCGCCACGAGCGCCGCCCACTGGGGCCTCTCAAACCTGACCGTGATCGTGGACTTCAACGACATCCAGATCGACGGCCGGATGCGCGATGTCATGGATGTGCGCGATCTGCGCGCCAAGTACGCGGCATTCGGCTGGCACGCGGTCGAGATCGACGGGCATGACGTGGTCGCCATCGACCACGCCCTGTGCGAGGCGAAGGCCGAGACCGAGCGCCCGTCCGCGATCGTCGCGCGGACCACGATCGGCAAGGGCGTCTCGTTCATGGAGGACCAGTCCTCCTGGCACGGGGTTGCTCCCAACGACGAGCAGCTCGCCCAGGCCCTCGAGGACCTCGCGGCCGCGGCCTCTTGAGCCCGCGCACCCTGGTCTGGGGCTTCTGGCTCCTGGGTCTGGCCACGGGCGTCTTCCTCGTCCTGGGACTGCGGGCCTGGCGCGAGCGGGGCGCCTCCACGGACCTCGACCGGTTCGCGGCGGTGCGCCAGTTCGCGGAGACCTCCTTCGTTGGCGGCGCCGACCGCGAGCAGCTCCTGGAGGACGCGCTCGCGGGGATGCTGGAGGGGCTCGACACCTACTCGCGCTTCTACCCGCCCGCGGACGCTGCCCAGCTGGAGCGCGAGACGGGCGGGCGATATGAGGGGATTGGGGCGCTGTTCCGGTCGGTGGACGGGGTTCGAAGGGTCCTGTTCACCTTGGGAGACTCCCCCGCGCGAGAGGCCGGCTTGACCGTCGGTGACGGCGTGCTCGCGATCGCGGGCGAGGCCGTGGCAGACCTGGGCGACGAGGAGTTCCGCGCGCGCCTGGCGCCCGAGGGCGGGGAGCCCGTGGAGCTGCGCGTGGTGGACCTCGAGGGCCAGGAGCGCGCCGTCACGGTGGACGCGCGCGCCCTCGTCGACCCGAGCCTCCGGCATGTGCGCCTGGTCTCGGAGGACCCGCGCATCGGGTGGATCTCCGTCGAGGGCTTCTCGCGCGAGACCCCCGGCGAGATCGACCGCGCCCTGGCCTCCCTGGAGGAGGGGGGCGCCCTCGAGGGCCTGCTCCTTGACCTGCGGGGGAACCTCGGCGGGGTGCTGGATGCCGCCGTGGCCCTCGCCGGCCGCTTCCTCCAAGAGGGGGTTGTGGTGCGCACGCGGAGCCGCGACGAGGAGGAGACCCTGTCCGCCGTGCCTAGCCAGTGCACCCACCCGAACCTGCCCCTGGTGGTGCTCGTGGATGGCTCCTCCGCGAGCGCGTCCGAGGTGGTGGCCGGCGCCCTCCAGGACCACCGCCGGGCGGTGCTTGTGGGCTCCCCGACCTACGGCAAGGGAGTCGTGCAGACGATTCGCCGCTTCGAGCCCTGGGGGGCGCGGGCCAAGGTCACGACCGCTTGGTACACGAGCCCCAGCGGCCGCAACTTCGAACGCTCGGCCACTGCCGGGCGGGAGGAGGGCCTCGCGCCGGACCTGGAGGTCGAGGTCCGCGCCGACGCCTCGGCGGCGGTTCGTGCCTGGCTGCGCGCCCACCAGCCGAGCAGCGAGGAGGAGGGCCTGCTGCGCTCCTGGGAGGAGACCTCCGGGCTGTCCCTGCTGCCGACGGCACCCGAGGACCCGGCCTTCGCGGCAGGGCTCGCGCTCCTGCTAGGCGCCTGAGCGGGGGCCCCGGACGGTAGAACGACGCCATGGCCGAGCTGATCCTGGGCATCGAGTCCTCCTGTGATGAGACCGCTGCGGCCCTCGTGCGCGGCGGGCGCGAGGAGCTGGCGAGCGTGGTGCACAGCCAGGTCGCCGAGCACGCCAAGTGGGGCGGCGTGGTGCCGGAGCTCGCGAGCCGCTCGCACCTCGACCAGGCCCTGCCCGTCCTCGATGCCTGCCTGGAGCAGGCGGGCCTCGGACTCGAGGCCGTGGACGCGATCGCGGTCACGCACCGCCCGGGACTGATCGGCTCCCTGCTGGTGGGTCTGGGCGTTGCGAAGGGGCTGGCCCTTGGCACCGGCCTGCCCCTGGTGGGCGTGGACCACATCGAGGCCCATGTCTACGCGGCCACCATGGACCTGGAGACGACGCCCTACCCCTGCGTCGCGCTCGTGGTGTCCGGCGGACACACGGCGCTGTACCGGGCGGATGGCCCCCTGCGCATGCGACGGCTGGCCACCACCCTCGACGACGCGGCCGGCGAGGCCTTCGACAAGGTGGCCTACCTGCTGGGGCTGCCGTACCCCGGCGGCCCGAGCGTGTCGAAGCTCGCTGCCGAGGGTCGCCGTGACGCGATCGCCTTCCCCCGCTACCGCCCCAAACGCGGTGAGCTCGGGTTCTCGTTCAGCGGCCTGAAGACGGCGGTGCTCTATCACCTGCGCGGTGGGGACGCCCTGGCCCCCACGCCGGCCCCAGAGGCCATCGCGGACGCGGCCGATGTCGCGGCCTCGTTCGAGGAGGCCGTGGTCGAAGTGCTGGTGCGCCAGACCCTGCGAGCCGCCGAGCTCGAGGGGGTCGATCAGGTCCTCGTGGCCGGTGGCGTTGCCTGCAACGGTCGCCTGAGGGAGGTCATGCAGGCCGAGGGGGCAGCGCGGGGGATCCGCGCGACCTTCCCGCGACCCGCTCGCTGCACCGACAACGCGGTGATGATCGCGGGGCTCGGCTGGGAGCACTTCCGGGCGGGCGAGCTCGCCGACCTGGGCCTGGACGCGGCGCCTCGCTGAGGCGCCCAGGGCATCCCTGGCGCCCCCGCGCGCCGGGGAGCCGCTCAATGCGCCCGCACCCCAGCGACCTGACCCCTCGTTCCCACCGAGTCCCGGGTCTCAGCGTCGCCCCTCGGCACCCGAGCGGATAGACTCTTCGCCCAATCGGAGCGAGGTCTCCTCCCCCGTTGGAACGGACAGAACTCGAGGCGCTGCTGAAATCGGTGCGTGACGGCGAGACGCCGGTCACGGATGCCCTCAATTCCCTGTCCCACTGGCCCACCCGCGAGCTCGGGCACTCGCGACTGGACCTCCAGCGGGCCAGCCGCTGCGGCCAGGCCGAGGTGGTCTTCGGCGCGGGCAAGACTCCGCAGCAGCTGCGCGAGATCGGCCGCGCGCTGCTGGAGCACCACCCGCGACTGCTCGTCACCCGAGTCTCGGACGAGGGTGCCGCGGCCCTGCTCGACGAGCTGCCCGACGCGCAGCACGCGGTTGAGGCCCGCGCCGTGTGGGTCGACCGGGAGCCGCGCGAGGGAGAGGGGCTGGTGCTCGTCCTCAGCGCCGGCACCAGCGACCGTCCGGTGGCGGAGGAGGCCACCCTGACCGCCCGCATGATGGGGGCTCGCGTGGAGCACCTGGCCGATGTGGGCGTCGCGGGGCTGCACCGCCTCCTGCAGCACGCGGAGCGCCTGAGGGAGGCGCGTGCGCTCGTGGTCGTCGCAGGGATGGAGGGTGCCCTGCCGAGCGTCGTCGGAGGCCTCGTGGAGCGCCCCGTCGTCGCGGTCCCCACCTCTGTGGGCTACGGCGCCTCCTTCGGAGGCCTGGCAGCCCTCCTGGGGATGCTGAACAGCTGCGCGGCCGGCGTCACGGTCGTGAACATCGACAACGGATTCGGGGGGGGCTATGCCGCCGCCATGATGAACCGCGTGAGGACCGAAGCATGACCGAGATGAAGAAGGCCTGGCTGGCGCTCGAGACGGGCGAGGTGTTCGAGGGCCGCAGCGTCGGCGCCGAGGGCGAGAAGGGGGGCGACCTGGTCTTCAACACGGCCATGTCCGGCTACCAGGAGATCCTCACGGACCCCTCCTACGCTGGCCAGGTCGTGCTCATGACCTACCCGCTGATCGGCAACTACGGCATTGCGCGCGAGGACTCCGAGTCGGAGCGCGCCTGGGCCGAGGCCTTCATCATCCGCGAGCTCTCTTCCATCCCCTCGAGCCACCGCGCGGATCTGTCCCTTCCTGACTGGCTGATCGAGGAGGGCATCGTCGCCATCGAGGGCATCGACACGCGCCGCATCACCCGCCTCGTGCGCGAGCACGGAAGCCTGCGGTGCGTTGTGTCCACGACCGACGGCGACGCCGCGTCGCTGGTTGCGAAGGCCAAGGGCACTCCGGCCACCGACGGTCGCAACCTCGCCGCAGAGGTCACCTGCAAGGCGGCCTACGAGTGGCGCGAGGGCTACGAGCAGAGCTACCCCACCGAGCTTGAGATCGCGCGCGGGGAGCGCCTGAAGGTGGTCGCCATCGACACGGGCGTGAAGCGGAACATCCTGCGCAGCCTGGTCCATGTGGGCTTCGATGTGACGGTCGTCCCCTGCACCACGACCGCGGCCGAGATCCTCGCCCTCGAGCCCGACGGCGTCTTCCTCTCGAACGGCCCGGGCGACCCCTCGGCGGTCACCAGCGTCATCGAGGCCGCTCGTGAGCTGGTCCAGGTGAAGCCGGTCTTCGGCATCTGCCTCGGGCACCAGATCCTCTCGATCGTGTTCGGGGCCAAGACCTTCAAGATGCCCTTCGGCCACCACGGCGCGAACCACCCCGTGCGCGACGAGACCACCGGGCGCGTCGAGATCAGCTCCCAGAACCACTCCTACGCGGTGGACCGCGCGTCCGTCCCGGACAGCCTCGAGGTCACCCATGTGAACCTCAACGACGACACCATCGCGGGGATGCGCCACAAGACGCTCCCGGTGTTCAGCGTGCAGTACCACCCCGAGGCCGCTCCCGGCCCGCTGGACTCGACGCACCTGTTCGTGCGCTTCCGCGAGCTGGTCGAGGGCTGCCGCGCAGGGGCGTGAGTCCAGCACCGCCTGCGGTGCTGGCTCCAGGCTCTGAGTCCAGCACCGCCTGCGGTGCTGGCTCCCAACTCACAGCATCGAGACCGGGTCGATGTCGATCGTGACGCGGGGCCTGGGGTTGCGCTCTGCGAACGCCTGAAGGATGCCGCGCGCGGGGGCCAGGCCCTCGCCGCGACCCGGCGCCTTGATCAGCAGGTGTGCCCGGTGACGACCGCGCACCAGGGCCATGGGCGCGGGCGCCGGTCCCAGGACCTGCGCCTCAGCGGGGTCGAGGTGCTCCTGCAGAATGGCGGCGAGGCTCGCTCCGGCCTGCTCCACCCGGCTGCTGTCCTCGTCCTCCAGGAGCACCCGCGCGAGCCGGCCGAAGGGCGGGTAGGAGAGCTCCTCGCGGAGCTCCATCTCGCCCGATGCGAAGGTCAGGTAGTCGTGGCGGGCGGCCTGAACGATCGCGGGATGGTCGGGGGTGTGGGTCTGGATCAGGATCCGGCCCGCCAGCTCCCCGCGCCCGGCCCGGCCGGCGACCTGAGAGAGCAGCTGGAAGGTCCGCTCGGAGGCGCGCAGGTCCGGCAGGTGGAGGGAGCCGTCGGCGCTGATGATCCCGACCAGGGTCACGCGCGGGAAGTCGAGGCCCTTGGCAATCATCTGGGTCCCGACGAGGACATCCAGGTCCCCGCGGCCGAAGGCGCCGAGGACCTCCTCGTAGTCCTCACGGCGGTGCATGGTGTCGCTGTCCATGCGCGCCACGCGCGCAGCCGGGAAGCGGGCCAGCACGGCCTCCTCCACGCGCTCGGAGCCGTCCCCCAGGAAGCGCAGGCCAGGGGCCGTACAGCTGGGGCACGCCGAGGGGATGTGCTGCTCCTCGCAGCAGGAGTGGCACACGACGCGCTGGTGACGCTTGTGGAAGACGAGGCTCGAGTCACACTGGGCGCAGCGCACGACCATGCGGCAGGCGCGACACCAGAGGACCGGCGCGAAGCCTCGTCGGTTCTGGAACAGGATCGCCTGCTCCCCCCGCTCCAGGACACCCTTGAGCGCGAGCTCCAAGGGTCCGGAGAAGGGCCCCTCCGCCTTCTCCACGCGCAGGTCTACGACCTCCACCGAGGGCAACTGACCGCCGTGCACGCGCTTGTCCATGGTGAGCAGGGTGTAGCGCCCCTGCCGCGCGTTCTCCCACGACTCGAGTGAGGGCGTCGCAGAGCCCAGCACGCAGACGGCCTCCGCGTCGCGGGCGCGCAGCACCGCCATGTCCCGCGCGTGGTAGCGCGGAGTGCTGCCCTGCTTGAACGAGGGCTCGTGCTCCTCGTCCACGATGACGATGCCCAGGTCGGGCATGGGAGCGAAGAGGGCCGAGCGCGCCCCCACCACCACGCGCGCCTCGCCGCGGCGGATCATGCGCCAGGCGTCGTGGCGCTGGGCATCCGTCATGCGGCTGTGCAGCACGGCCACCTGGCCGAAGCGACCGCGGAACCAGCCGACGGTCTGGGGCGTGAGGGCGATCTCGGGCACGAGGACGATGGCCCCGCGGCCAGCAGCCAGGACCTCCTCGATGACCGACAGGTAGACCTCGGTCTTCCCACTGCCGGTGACGCCGCGCAGGAGGAAGGCCTCGAAGCCGCCCGCGCGCACCCGAGCGGTCAGGGCGCCGACGGCGACCTCCTGCTCGGCAGTCAGCTGAGCAGGCTTGGAGCGTCGCTCGGCCGGCGCGGCGAGCAGCTCGTCGAGGCCGGCCTCGACCAGCTCCGCAACGATCCAGCCCTTCTTCTCCAGGGTCTGCACGGGAGAGGGCGAGACATTGAGCTTGCGCAGCAGGTCGCCGCGCTCGAGGGGCCCCGAGGCCTCGAGGAGCGTCCGCAGCACGCGGAACTGGGCCTCGTGCTTGTCCTCGAGCTGGGCCAGCTGCTCCGCCCCCACGCCCTCGGCGGGGCGCAGTTGAACGACCTTGCGCCGGCCTCCCTCCCGCTTGAGGACGGCGGGCAGGACCGCGGAGAGCGCCTCGCCCCAGGAGCAGGCGTAGTAGGAGGCCATGAAGTGCGTCAGCTTGAGGAGCTGCGCGTCGAGGACCGGCTCGTCGTCCAGCACCGCGGAGAGCGGCTTGAGGCGCGAGGCCGGGACATCGGTCTCCTCGGGCAGCTCGGTGACGATGCCGACCTCGCGACGGCCTGCGAAGGACACGGCGACGCGCATCCCCACCTGGGGCGCGGGCTCGGTCCCCGGGGGCACGAAGTAGGTGTACTCCTCGCGCATGGGTCGGTTGAGCGCGACCCTGACCAGCGCCCCCGGTCCGGGGGAGTCGAGGAGCTCGCCCTGCTTCACCCGCACGCGCAGGGGGTCGACTCACAGCGCGGGCAGCCGCGCTCGTACTTCTTGCGGGCGGCCTCCTCGAGGTCGATCCCCGCGATGGAGGCCAGGCTCGAGAGCCAGGCAAGCACATCCGCGAACTCGCCCTCGAGCTCCTCGCGCGTGTCGCGACGGAGGGCGCGGGTGAGCTCCCCCACCTCCTCGCAGAACCACATGTGGGTCCCGGCGAGCCCGCGGGCCGAGTCCTTCTCGTAGTAGACGGCCTCGATGAGGCGCTGGAACTCCTGGATCTTCATGGTTCAGGGGGTGGCGTCGCGCCCAACGACGACGAGCGTCGCGTCAGGAAGGGTCTGGCCCGGGTCCTGGGGAACCCGGTGGGCCTGTGCGTCGTCCTGCACGCCCGCGATGGCCTCGTAGGGGCCGCGGGCCAGGTGGCGGCGGGCCGAGGCGCGCAGCGCGTCCTCACCCCACTCGGCGCCGCCCTCGCCGGGCTGGGCCACGAGGCCTGTGGAGGCAAGCAGGAGGGCGTCCCCCGGCTCGAGGGTCAGCTCGACCGACTCGAGGCTGCGCTCGAAGAAGGGCCCCTTGTCGAAGCCCAGGGCAATGCCCTCGGGGTGCACTGGCTCGAGCTCGCCGCGGGCCTCGGACCAGCGCAGGGGGGCCACCTGGTGCCCGGCGCAGGCCACCTCCACGCGCCCGGAGGAGCTGTGCAGCGCCACGCAGAGGGCCGTGACCGCGAGACCCGGCTGCAGGTCGCGGTGGAGGTCCCGGTTCACCCGTGCGAGGGCCGCCGCCAGGTCACCCTCGCGCTCGATCGCGGCGCGCAGGAAGGCCCGGGCGGTCGCGCCGACGAGCGCGCCGGGGACGCCCTCGCCCGTGACATCGCACAGCACAACCACGGTGCGTCCGTCGAGCTCCAGGTACTCGTGGAACGAGCCCCCGATCTCGGAGCCGTCCAGCCGGGCGTCGAGGATCGTCCAGCCCGCGGGCTCGGGTGTGGACTGCGGGCGCAGGGCCTCGCTCACCTCGCGGGCGACGGCCTGCTCGCGCTGACGCACGCCCAGCTCCAGCTCGGCCTCGCGGGCCTCGAGGAGGTCCTGCGCCATGCGCGAGATCGCGCGCCCGAGGAGCACGACCTCGCGCGGGCCGTGGGCCTTCACCGAGTGCCGAAGGCCGCGCCGTGCGAGGGCCTGGACATCGTCCACAAGCGCACGCAGGGGGCCGGCCGCGGAGTTGGCTGCCCAGGCTGCCAGCGCGGCGCCCGCACCAGCCACCAGCACCCCCACCAGGACCACGAGCCCGCGCAGGTTCTCACGCGAGCGCGCATCCGGCTCGGGAACCAGGATGCTGGCGCCGCCCTCGACCTCATAGGCGTGGGCGCCGCGCCCGGCGAAGCTGCCCTCCCGGATGGTGGCCTTGAAGCGGCCAACGCCGTCGCGGGCGTCCCCCTTGCTCGCGCGCTCGAGGAAGCCCTCACCCTCAGCGCGCTGGCGCTCGGTCTGGGCGCGAGCCGCAGTGCGTAGGGTGCTGTCGACGGTCTGATCGACGAGCTCCCGGCTCTTGGTGAGCAGCATCCAGCCCGCAAGCGCCATGACGACCGCCAAGCCCACGCTGGTGACCAGGGCAAAGCGGCTGGCCAGGCTCATCCCGCTGGCGCTCTCACGGCTGCGACTCCTCGACATTCAGGCCCCGTTGTAGACCCACAGGCCTTCGCCCGGAAGGAGGAGGCGCAGAACGGCCATGCAGGCGAGCCCGTAGAGCCCTGCGACGACATCGTCCAGCAGGATGCCGTCCGCTCCGGGGATGCGCTCCATCGCACGCACGGGCCAGGGCTTGAGGATGTCGAACACCCGGAAGAGCAGGAAGGCGAGGGCCAGCGCCATGAGGCTCGGCGCATCGATCCAGCAGACCGTGATGAGGTAGCCGATGACCTCGTCGAGCACGAAGCGGCCGGGGTCCTTGCCGTAGTTCTCCTCGGTCCACGGGCCGAGTGCCCGCCCGACGGCATAGAGCAGGGCCGCGAGCCCCAGGACGAAGACCGGGTACGGCGTGGCGTCACGAAGCAGCCAGGCGAGCAGCACCCCTGCGAGGGTCCCGAAGGTCCCCGGGGCGACCGGGGAGCAGCCCAGGAACCCCGCGGTGATGAGCCCAAGCCTGAGCCGGTTCACTGCGCGCACTCCTCGAGGATCCCCTTCGCCTTCACAACGTAGGAGAGCCCCGAGCCGATGGTCGCGAGCAGCGTGATCCACACGAGCACGACCACGATCCAGTGCCATGCGCTCAGCCAGGCCTCGGGCCAGGGAAAGGCATCGAGCCAGAACACGCCGCCGACGGCAAGGCACTGCGCGATCATCTTGATCTTGCCGAAGCCGTCCGCGGGGAACTGGCCTCCGACGCTCTCGACATAGCCGCGGATTCCGGTGACGAGGAACTCGCGTGCCATGATGATCACGACCATCCAGGCCGGGATCAGGCCGCGGGTCCAGGGGCTGACCGCGCAGAAGATCATCGTGCCCAGGATGAGCACCTTGTCCGTGAAGGGGTCCGCGATGCGGCCGAAGGCGGTGATCACGGCATCGCGACGCGCCAGGTAGCCGTCCAGGTAGTCCGTGGCGGCGGTGACGACGAAGAGCCAAAAGATCCCCTGCAGCACGCCGCGGTGGCTGGCGATGTCGTCCGGGCCGACCTCGGCCACGACCTGCAGCAGCCCGAAGAGCACCAGGGAGCCCACGAACCGCATGGCCGTGATGCGGTTGGGCCAGTGGCGGAAGACGCCGCTCACGCCAGCTCCCCCACCAGGTCGAACTCCTCGGTGACTTCGGTCACCCGGACCCGCACGCGGTCCCCGGCGACGAGCCCCTCCGCCTCCACGAGGACACGCGGATCGACCTCGGGGGCGTCCATCGAGGTGCGACCCAGGGCCTCGCCATCCTCGTCTGTGTCCTCGTCGATCAGCACCTCGACCTCGCGGCCGACCTGCTCGCCCTGGACGGCGTCGAGGTTCCGGTCGCGGGCCGCAAGGACCGCCTCCAGCCGAGCCTGGGCGTCGGCTGCCAGGACCTGGCCCTCGCGGCCATGGGCGGGAGTGCCCTCCTCATCGGAGTAGGTGAAGGCACCGAGGCGCGCGAGCCGGTACTCCTCCACGAAGCGGACGAGCTCCTCCGCGTCGGCGTCGGTCTCGCCGGGATAGCCCAGCAGAACGGTGGTGCGCAGGGTGACGCCGGGGACCTCCTCCAGCAGCCTGTCGAGGGTGCGACGGACCTGGTCTCCGCTGCCGGCACGCCCCATGGCGCGCAGGACCGGGGTGGCCGCGTGCTGGATCGGGATGTCCAGGTAGGGCTCCACGCGCGGGTGCTCCCGCAGGAGGCGCGTAAGGTCCCACGGGAAGCGGTTGGGATAAGCGTACATCACCCGCAGGCGATGGTCGCCGTCGAGCTCGGCGAGCTCCTCCACGAGGCGCGGCAGCTCGAGGCCGATGTCGCGCCCCCAGGCGGTGGAGTCCTCGGCGACGAGGACGAGCTCTCGCACTCCTGCCGCGATGAGCTCCTGGGCCTCCTCGACCACCGCGGCCGGGCGCTTGCTCCGGTGCGGGCCGCGGATCGAGGGGATCGCGCAGAAGCCGCAGGTGTGGTCGCAGCCGTGGCTGATGCGGAGGTAGGCATACGACCCCGGCGTGGAGAGCAGGCGCGCGTCCTCGCGCTCGGGGGGACGCAGGCCCGGTCCCTCCAGATAGCCGGAGGTGCGCGTGCCGTCCACCATCCCGCGGACCTCGCGGGCGAGCGCCCGGTAGTCGGAGATCTCGGCCCAGAGGTCGACGGCCGGGAACTGCTCAGCGAGCTTGCGGCGGTAGCGCTGGACCAGGCAGCCCGCCACGACCACATGCTGCAGGCTGCCGGCCTGCTTGCGGTCCAGGAGGCCGCGGATGGCCGCATAGCTCTCCTCGCGGGCAGGGCCGATGAAGGAGCAGGTGTTGAGGACGACCGTCCCGGCGTGCTCGGCATCGCCCGAGACCAGGAGCTCCTGCTCGGCGAGGCGCGCGAGGATCAGCTCCGAGTCGATGAGGTTGCGCGCGCAGCCCAGGTGGACGAGGGAGACGACCTCGGCGCGTTGAGCGGATTCGGACACGGGTGGCAGGGGGGGGGAGGGGCCGCCCCCCGGCCCTGCGGGGGGGTCCTAGGAGGCAGGCGTCCGCGCCTGCCACTCCTCGAGGGTGAGGAGGATATCACGCTGCTGACCGCCCTTGTACGGGCCGATCAGGCCCTCCTCCTGCAGGTCGTCCAGGAGGTCGCAAGCCGCCTGGAAGTCGAGGTCGAAGGTCCGCTGCAGCATCGACACGGCCACGCGCCCCTCGCTGAGGAACAGGCAGCCCGCCTCGTGGAGGAGGGACCCCTCACCCTTGGGCATCACGGCGGGCTTCTTCTTCCGCGAGGAGCCCGCGGGAGAGAGGGTCTCGGGGAAGAGGCTCGGAGCCTCCTCGACGGTGCGCTTGCGGGCGGCCCGCGGTGCCGGAGGAGCTTCGGGCTCGGCCTCTTGAGACTGGGCCTCCTGAGACTGGGCCTCCTGAGACTGGGCCTCTTGAGACTGGGCCTCCTGGACCTCCTCCTCTTCGAGCTCGGACACCTCGAAGTCCTCCTCGCCGGCCTCTTCGTCCTCGAGCTCGCACTCCTCGTCGAGGTCTTCTTCGGTGGAGGCGTCCTCGGCGGACATCTCCTCCGAGTCGTCCTCCTCCCACGCTTCTTCCTCCTCGAGCTCGGACTCCTCGAAATCCTCTTCTTCCTCGCCGTCCTCGAGCTCCGCTTCCTCGTTGCCCTCCTCGGCCTCGGAGTCGTCGTAGGCCTCTTCGTCTTCGGCCTCGGTGTCCTCGAATTCGGCCTCCTCAGAGTCGTCCTCGTCGCCCTCAGCCTCCTCGAGCTCGGCCTCTTCTTCGGCCTCTTCTTCGGAGTCGTCGTAGGCCTCTTCGGCCTCGTCTTCCCACTCCTCGGACTCTTCGAGTTCGGACTCTTCGGCTTCCTCCTCTTCGGCCTCCTCGTGGAGCTCGGACTCCTCGGCTTCCTCGGCCTCGTCCTCCTCGTGGAGCTCGGACTCCTCGGTGTCGTCGGCCTCGTCCTCCTCACAGAGGAGATCCTCCTCGGCGAAGAGCTCCTCGTCGGCTTCGTCGCTGGCGACCTGCTCCCAGGTGGGGCGGAGGACGACCGGCTCGGCAGCGGGTGCGGCCGCGTCCTCCTGCGCGAGGACCGCGGCGATGCTCAGCGGATCGAGACCGTCGGCGGAGGCGGCGGCAACCAGATCGTCGCCATCACGCTCTCCGGCCGGGGCCGCGGCCCGGGACGGGGGCTCGACGGGGCCGGGGGTCGGTCGCTGGAGGGGCTCATCGGGGGCTTGGCCGATGGGTCGAGCACCGTCGGGGATCTTCCCGGTCAGGCGGACATCCTCGGGGTAGGGCGAGCCGGCGGCGGGGTGCAGTTCAGGGGTCGAGGGCTGGCGCCAGAGCTCCTCCATCCGCTGCAGGGTGGCCTCGTCGGGCACCAGGGCAGAGGTCTCGAGGGCCGAGACGCCGTCCTTCTTCGCTTCCGAGAGAGCATCGGACAGGGTTGCGGGATCATTCCCCTTTTCGCGCGCTTTCGTGGGCCGCGCCTCTCCCCGGAACCAGGTGAGCCAGGCGGAGAGGAACACGATCGAGGCGCCCACGAACAGGCCCAGGGCAGGGTGGACCTGGTCCGCGATCCGCGCTCCGGTCCGCAGCCCGAGGTTCCCTCCGAGGTCGGCGGACCACGCCCCGAGCAGGACCGAGAGCCCCGCAGAGCTGCCCACGAGCCCGGCCAGGTGGGGCACGGGGTCCTTCACATTGCCGCCCGTGAAGAGCCACCCGCCGAAGGCCGCGAGGCCTGCGGAGAGGAGGATCACGGGTGCCGCGCCGAAGGCCCCTGCAAGACCAGCCGCCAGGGCAGCGGCTCCGGTGACGTCCTCCGCCGGGGGCCGAATCAGGGAGAGGACCACGAGGACCAGGGGCAGGCTGCCCGCCAGGAAGAGGCCGATCCCAAGGACCTCGTTGCGACGGTTGGTGTCGTGCTCGCTGCTGCTCATTCGTCGATCTCCGAGACGCCGATGCCGAAGGTGCGCTCGAAGTCGTCGAGCGTCATGAGGACCTCGCGCGCCTTCGAGCCGGTGTGCGGACCCAGGACGCCGTTGTCCGTCATCTGGTCCACGAGGCGCGAGGCGCGCGTGTAGCCAATGCTGAAGGCGCGCTGCAGCAGGCTCGCCGAGCCGCGCTTGTTCTTGATGATGAGCTTACCGGCCTCATAGAAGAGCTCGTCGATCTTCTCGCCGCCCTGGGTCGCCTCTCCCGGAGGCGCCGTGCCGGTCGCGGCCTGGACGAGCTCCTGGTTGAAGGCCTGCGGGGCCTCGGAGGTCACGAAGTCGACGATGGCCTGCAGCTCGTCGTCCTCGATCATCGCGCCCTGCACGCGCTTGAGCTGCGACGAGTTCGGCGGGCTGAAGAGCATGTCGCCCTGGCCCAGGAGGGTCTCAGCCCCCGAGCCGTCCAGGATGACGCGGCTGTCGATCTTGGAGGCCACCTGGAACGCGATGCGCGTCGGCAGGTTGCCCTTGATCACGCCCGTGATCACATCCGTGGAGGGCCTCTGGGTCGCGACGATCACATGGATGCCCACGGCGCGCGACTTCTGCGCTAGGCGCGTGATCCCAGCCTCGGCCTCCTTCTTGGACTGCATCATCAGGTCGGCCATCTCGTCGATGATCAGCGTGATGTAGGGCACATGCCGCGGCGTGCGCTCGTCGTTGAACTCGTCGCCGAGGCGCTCGCGCAGCTTCTCCTCGCCGAGGGCGTTGTAGCCCTTGATGTTCTTCACACCGGCCTTGCTGAAGAGCTCGTAGCGCGCCTCCATCTTCTCCACGGCCCAGTTGAGGACATTGGCCGCCTGGCGCATGTCCGTCACCACGGGCAGCTCGAGGTGAGGGACATCCTTGAACATCATCAGCTCGACCATCTTCGGGTCGACCAGGATGAGCTTGGCGTCGTGCGGTGAGCGCGTGAGCAGGATGCTGGCGATGATCGTGTTGATGCAGACCGACTTGCCCGAGCCGGTCGTCCCCGCGATCAGCAGGTGCGGCATGCGCGCCAGGTCCTCGACGATCGGCGTGCCCTCGGCGTCCATGCCCAGGAACAGGGGCAGGGCCATGTGGCCGGGGTCGTAGATCTTCTGGGTCTGGTTGACCAGCTCCGAGATGCGGACCTTGCGACGGCTGGAGTTGGGGATCTCGATGCCGATCGTCGACTTGCCGGGGATCGGAGCGATGATGCGGACGCTGCGCGCCTTGAGGGTCGCGGCGATCTCCGAGGTCAGCGCGGTCACCTTGTTCATCCGGGTCCCGCGGGTGACCTCGAGCTCGAACATCGTCACGGCCGGGCCGATCTGCGCGTTCACGACGGTCGCGGAGACGCTGAACGAGGCCAGGGCCTGCTCCAGGGCGTGGGCGTTCTTCTCGATGAAGGCGCCTCCCTCCAGGGCACCCTCCGAGGGCGGCACGAGGGTCTCGAGCGGGGGGAAGCTCCAGGGACCGGGAGGCGGCGTGGGCGGATCGAAGAGGGGCTGCTGGACCGCGGCGGGCTTGAGAGCAGGCCGAGGCAGCGGGGCGGGGACCTCCTCTTCGTCCTCCTCTTCGTCCTCCTCCTCGTACTCGTACTCGTCGTACTCCTCTTCGTCGTCCTCCTCCTCTTCGTACTCCTCGTACTCGTCCTCCTCGGGGTCCTCCTCCTCTTCCTCCTCGTACTCGTCTTCGTACTCCTCCTCGTATTCGTCCTCTTCCTCGAGCTCGTCCTCCTCCGGCTCGGGCTCGGGCTTCTTGCGGGGCTTCGGCTTGGCCTTCGGCTTCGCCTTGGCACGGGTGGTGGTCTTCTTCTTGGCGGGAGCCTTCTCGAGGTCCGCGCCGCGGAGGAAGTCCCACAGGCCCACCCCGAGGTCCTTCAGCCAGGACCCCACCGCCGCGGCAACGCTCTGGCCGCGCTCCTCGCGGCGCTCCTCGATCCACTCGCCCAGCGCCACGAAGGCCGGATAGAACGCCATCTCGGTGGCGAGGGTGAACGCGATGGCCGTGATCGTGAGCAGCAGGACCCAAAGGCCCAGCTGGCCGAAGCGCTCCACCAGCACCGGAACGCTCTCGTGCGCGAACCAGCCGCCGGGGCCGTAGGGCAGCTGGTTGTTGAGTCCTGCGAGCTGCGGATCGACCGTCCGCTCGCCGGGGAACGCGAGCTCGAGCAGGAACGAGACCGCCAGGATGAAGGTGGCGGTGCCGATCACGCGCACCAGCGGAACGCTGACCTCCCGATGGGTGAGGAGGATGGCACCCCAGAACAGGCCGAGGACGCCAAGCAGGTACCCCGCGAGGCCCATGCCCAGGAAGGCCCAGCCCGCCAGGATCGAGCCCACGGCTCCTCCGTGGTTCGCGCCGGCCGCGCCACCGCCGGCCTGGTAGCTGATCAGGGAGATGATCAGCCACGCGGCCAGCCCGATCATGGAGAGGCCCGTCAGCTCCCGAACGCGGGCCGCGGTGTCCTCCTCCATCGGAGCCCCCATCATCAGGCTCCGGACGATCTCGCGGAGGCGCCCCTCCGGCGCCTGCTTCTTGCCCCTACGCTTCTTTGCGGCCACGGCCTTCGCTTCCCCTCATTGGACTCGGTGTCGTCGCCGCGCGTGCCCACGCGGCGGGCGGTCCCGGGGACTCGCATTCCCCGGAGGGGCATGGTCGGGTTCCGGAACACCCGATTCAACGGGAGGGGTCCCGGAGCCCCTCTGCGAGGCGCACGAGGACCCGGGCGACCTCGTCCTTGCGACGGTCGAGGAGCTCCAGCTGGTTGCCCTCCCGGTCCAGGAGGGTCGCCGTCGTCCGGTCCCCTCCGAGGGCGGAGGGGCCGTTCAGGACGATCACATCTGCGTTCTTGGCCTCGAGCTTGCGGGCCGCCCTGCGCAGGCCGTCGCCGGTCTCGAGGGCGAAGGCCACCACGAAGCGGTGCCCCTTACGGCGCGCCACGGTCCGCAGGAGGTCCGGGTTCTCCACGAGCTCGATGCTCGGGGACTCGCCGCGCTCCTTGGCCTTCCACTTGCCCCTGTGGCGCGTCCTGGGCCGATAGTCGGCCACGGCGGCCGCCATCACCAGGGCGTCGGAGGCGGGGAAGTGCTCCCGCAGGGCGGCCAGCATGTCGCGGGCGCTGACCACATCCACGCGCTCGACCCCCTTGGGCGTGGGCAGGTCCACGGGTCCGGCAATCAGGGTCACCCGATGACCCCGTCGGGCCGCGGCCCGCGCCACCGCGAAGCCCATCCGCCCGCTGGATTCATTCGAGAGATAGCGGACCGGATCGATGTGCTCACGGGTGGGCCCCGCGGTCACCACGAGGTGCAGGGGCTCAGGCACCGGCCAGAGCCGCCTCCACCGCCACGGCGATCGCCTCGGGCTCGGCCAGGCGCCCGGCGCCGACCTCGCCGCAGGCCAGGTGCCCCTCGCCCGGGGCGAGGATGCTCCAGCCGTCTGCCGCGAGGGTCGCAAGGTTCCGCTGCACCGCGGCGGCCGCCAGCATGGTGGGGTTCATCGCAGGGCAGAGCATCCGCGGCAGGGCAGGGTCAAGAGCCAGGGCGATGCTGGTGACGAGGTCGTTCGCAACCCCGAGCGCGAGCCGCGCCGCGAGGTCGGCCGAGGCCGGCGCGACCACGACGACCTGCGCCCAGCGAGCCCACTCGATGTGGTCCATGGCCGTGCGCCGCTCGCTGCCCCACTCCGTGGTCGCCGCAGGCTGGCCGGTGACGGCCGCGAAGAGCTGCGGACTCACCAGGCGCGCGGCGTTCTCGGTCAGGGCCACGCGGACCTCGTGACCCGCCTGGGTCAGCCGGCTGGCAAGGTCGCAGGCCTTGTAGAGCGAGACCGAGGCCCCGCCGCAGAGCAGCACCCGACTCATGCGCGCTCCTCGAGCCCGGTGATGCGGCGCAGCTCGGCCACGGCCCGATCGAGGTCGTCGTTCACGATCACATGGTCGTACTTCACGCGCTCGCGGTATTCGTCCTCGGCCTTGCGCAGGCGCCGCTCGAGGATCTCGGGAGTCTCCGTCCCGCGCCCGGCCAGACGACGGCGCAGGGTCTCGAAGTCCGGCGGCGCGATGAAGACATAGAGGCCCGGGACATCGAGGGCCATCAGCTGCAGCGCGCCCTGCACATCGATCTCGACCAGATAGATGTTGCCGGCCGCGATGGCGTCCTCCATCGGCGCGCGCAGAGTGCCATACATGTTGCCGTACACCTCGGCGTGCTCGATGAAGGCTCCCTCGCGGATCAGCTCGCGGAAGCGCTCCTTGCTGACGAAGTGGTACTCCCGGCCATCCACCTCGCCAGGGCGAGGCGGACGGGTGGTGGCGGAGATCGAGAACTGCACCCGCGGGTCCTCACCCAGCAACTTGCAGACCGTGCTCTTGCCCGTCCCCGACGGCCCGGAGACGAGCAGCATCTGCCCCACGGCGGGGGAGGAGGGTCCGTCCGCGGGGCGCGGCCCTTCGGCGGGAGGAGAGGTGCTCATTCGAGGTTCTGGGCCTGCTCGCGGAGGCGCTCGATGACGCCCTTGAGCTCGACCACCAGGTGGGCCACGGCGGCGTCGTTGCACTTCGACCCGAGGGTGTTGGCCTCGCGGTTGAACTCCTGGGCCAGGAAGTCGAGCGAGCGGCCGGAGGGCTCGCTGGAGGCCAGCAGCTCGCGGGCGTGGGACACATGAGCCGCGAGGCGGGTCAGCTCCTCCGCGACATCGAGCCGGTCCGCGAGGACGGCCACTTCGCGCGCGAGATCGGCTGCGGAGACGGTGGCCGCCTCGCCAACGAGCTGCTGCACGCGCTGCTGCAGCTGGGCGGCATGGCGGGCCTGGACCTCGGGCATCCGCGCTCCGGCGGCCGCGGCGATGCGCTCGACCTCGGCGAGATGGGCCTCGAGGTCGCGGGTGAGCGCCTCGCCCTCGCGCGAGCGCGCCGCAACCAGCTCATCCACGGCGGCCTCGACCGCGGCGAGGAGCACGGTCTGCGCCGCCTCGGGAGCGGGGGTCACCGAGCCCTCGGCGAGCACCCCGGGCGCCTCGAGCACCGCCTCGACCCTGGGGGCCTCGAGCCCGACCGTCACGGCCAGGGCCTTGAGCTCCTCGAGCAGCCGGGCAGCACGCGCGCCGTCCAGCAGCCGGGTCTGCGCTCCGCCCGCCGGCTCGACCTCCGCCGTGAGGGTGACCGAGCCCCGGGCGAGCCGCGCGCGCAGGGCGGCCTCCACGGGCGCCTCGAGGGTCGCGAGCCCGTGCGGCAGCCTCACCTTCACGGCGAGGTGCCGATGGTTCACGCTGCGCACCTCGACCCGCGCGACCAGGCCCGCGCCCTCGCGGGACGCGGCGCCGAAGCCGGTCATCGAGCGGGCCAAGCGGCGCTCCTACTCGGCCGGTGCGATCGGGGCGTTGAGGCTCAGCTCAGCCCCACCGTT
>JADHNZ010000038.1 GCA_016779225.1 Planctomycetota bacterium | reverse complement strand
GGCGCCGAGTTCCTCCCGATCTACCGCGCCCACCCCGACGCCGAGTGCGTCGCGATCTGCCAGAGGACCCAGGCCAAGCTCGACGAGGTGGGGGACGCGCACGGCATTGCGTCGCGCTACACCGACTTCGACGCCATGCTCCGCGACGAGTCGATCGACGCGGTGCACATCAACACGCCGATCCCCGCCCACGCGGAGCAGACCTTGAAGGCCCTCGAGGCGGGCAAGCATGTGGCCTGCACCGTGCCCATGGCCACGAGCGTCGAGGACTGCCGCCGGATCGTCGAGACCGCGGAGCGCGTGGGCAGGGTCTACATGATGATGGAGACCGTCGTGTACAGCCGCGAGTACCTGTACATGAAGGACCTCCTCGACCGCGGCGAGCTGGGTCGCCTGCAGTTCGTGCAGGCCTCGCACATGCAGGACATGGAGGGCTGGCCGGACTACTGGCCGGGCCTCCCGCCGATGCACTACGCGACCCATGTGGTCGGGCCTTGCCTTGGGATGACGGGGGCAGAGGCGGACAGCGTCTCTTGCCACGGGTCCGGACGCATCGCGGACGACCTCGCCGCGATCCACAGCGCGCCCTTTGCCGTGGAGAGCGCGCACATCACCCTGCGCGGCTCGGATGTGGTGGCGCGGGTGCACCGCTCGCTGTTCGATACCGCGAGGCAGTACCGCGAGAGCATCGATGTGTACGGCTCCAAGCAGGCGGTCGAGTGGCCCCTGATCGAGCACCGGCCGCTGGTCAGGCACATCGCCAAGCGACCCGAGCCCGAGATCCCCGAGGAGGTCGAGTGCCCGGACTTCGCGCACCTCCTGCCGGAGCCCATCCAGGCCTTCACCACCGGCGGTGTCTACGACCTCGAGGGCAACACGCACCTCTCGTTCACCCAGGGGGGCGGCCACGGCGGCTCCCATCCGCACCTGGTCCACGCCTTCGTTGAGGCCGTGCGCGGCCACCGGCGCGCCTTCCCGGATGTGCGCCAGTCCGCCAACTGGACCTGCGTCGGGATCTTGGCCCACGAGTCGGCCATGGAGGGCGGCGCTCCCAAGCGCCTGCCCGACTTCACCCACCCCGCCTGAGCCGCTCGCGGCTCTCGGCGGTCTTCCGCTCCCCTTCCCAACCCCATCCCCCCCATGTCCGACATCGTCCAAGCCAGTGACCTGACGGCGCGCGAGAAGCGCCTCCTGTTCTGGGCCAGCTTCCTCTCCCTCACGGCAGCCGGCGTCGGCTTCGCCTTCCGCGTGGCCAAGGGCGGGGACTACGGCGCCGCCCTCGGCCTCACCCAGCAGCAGGTTGGCGAGGTGTTCGGCGCCTCGCTCTGGCCCATCGCCATCACGATGATCGGCTTCAGCCTGGTCGTCGATCGCACCGGCTACAAGACGCCGATGTACGCGGCTTTTGTCCTGCAGGCCCTCTCAGGGATCGGGACCTTCATGGCGGAGACCTACACGGGGCTCTACTTCTCCGCCCTGGCCGCCGGCCTCGGGCACGGAATCGTCGAGGCCGTCATCAACCCGGTGTGCGCCGCGGTCTATCCGAAGGAGAAGACCAAGTGGCTCACGATCCTGCACGCCGCGTGGCCGGCAGGGCTCGTCTCTGGCACGCTCATGATCATCGGGGGAGACGCCATGACCGGGGGGATGTCATGGAACGCACACGCCCTGTGGATCCTGGTTCCCGCGGTGGCGTACCTGCTGATGTACATGCCCTGCAAGTTCCCCGTGGACGAGCGCGTGCAGGCCGGCGTGCCGTACATCGAGATGCTGCGGCAGGTGGGCTTCCTCACCGCGTTCCTGGCGTCGTTCCTGATGGTCTACGAGATCGGGAACCAGTACTTCGGCCTGAGCGGCGCGACGAAGCCCGACAACTGGTTCAACCTGAGCCTGATGATCGGCGCGGGAATCGGCGGCGCCTTCGGCCTCGCGGTGCGCAGCCTTGGCCGACCGCTCTTCTTCCTGATGTGCCTGCTGATGATCCCCGTGGCCACGGCGGAGCTGGGGACGGACGGCTGGATCAAGGGCCTCATGACCCCCGTGCTCGAGGGCATGGAGATCAACCCCGCCATGGCGCTCGTGTTCTCCGCCGCGATCATGCTGATCCTGCGGGTGTTCGCCGGCGGCGTGCTGCAGTTCTTCAGTCCTCCCGGCCTGCTCGCGATCAGCGGCGTCTTCTCGGCGGTGGGCCTGTACTGGCTTGCTGGCGCCACGGGCGCGGCGGTCTTCATCGCCTTCGTGCTCTACGCGCTGGGCCAGACCTACTACTGGCCCTGCGTGCTCGGCTTCACCTCCGAGCGCTATCCCCAGGGCGGCGCGCTGACGCTCAACACCGTCTCCGCCATCGGCCTGCTCTCCGCGGGCATCATCGGCACCCCGCTGCTGGGGGCTGCGTTCGACGAGTCGATCCACTCCACGGTCGCCGCCGAGGCACCCGCCCTGGCGGAGGCTGCCACCGGCGAGGGGAGCTTCATGTGGCTCAAGCACCAGAAGATCGAGCCCGAGGCGGCTGGCACCTACATCGCGAGTCTGCCTGAGGCGGACCAGCAGGCGGTGGCAGCGGTCTACGGCGACCAGGGATCGGCCCAGCGCGGGGCGGGGCGTGATGTCCTCCGCTACGCCGTGCGCTTCCCGGCCATCCTGCTCGTGGTGTTCGGCGCGATCGCGCTCTACTTCCGCTCGAAGGGTGGCTACAAGCCCATCGAGCTGACGGAAGATGGGGCCGGGAAGGTCGAGGCCTGACGCCTCCTTGCCGTTGAGCGCCGGGGCCGGTCGCGCAGTGCGCGGCCGGCCCCGGTGCCGTTCCCAGGGCGCGCTAGAATCCCTCCATGCCCCTGCACCCCAGCGCCTGCCCGCTCGACTGCCCTGACGCGTGCGGGGCGCTGCTCGAGACGGACGCCGAGGGACGCTTCGTCCGGCTGCGCGGCAACCCGGCGCACTCCTGGAGCCAGGGGACCCTGTGCAGCAAGACGGCGGCCTACCACGAGGTCGTCCACGGACCCCAGCGGCTGCTCGAGCCGCAGCTGCGTGAGGGGGATCGGCTGCGCCCCGCCACCTGGGAGGAGGCGCTCGAGGTCATCCGCGCGCGCGTGGGAGGGCTCGACGGCAACCGAGTCCTCGGCCTCTCCTACGCGGGCAACATGGGGCAGGTCGCGCGCAACTTCCCCTCGCGCCTCTTCCACGCCCTGGGCGCCTGGGAGGCGGACGGGGCCATCTGCGACGCGACGGCCGAGGCCGCGCACGCGGCGGTGCTGGGCGCCGCGGTGGGCCCCGACCTCGAGGTCGAGGTCGAGCGCAGTGATGTGATCGTCGTGTGGGGCGCCGAGCTGCGCCGCACCGTGCAGCACCTCTACCCGCGCGTGCTGCGGGCACTGCGCGCGGGAGCCGCCGTGTTCGTGGTTGATGTCTGGAGGAGTGACACGCTCGAGTCGCTGGGTGCTCATGGCGCGATCCCCGTGGTCCTGCGCCCGGGGACCGATGCGGCCCTGGCCCTGGCGCTCGTGGGCCGGGCCTTCGCAGCGGGGCGCGTGGACGAGGCCCGGATCGAGGAGCAGGCCAGGGGCTGGCGCGAGCTCCGCGAGGCGACCGTGGGGGCCTGGACCCCTGAGCGGCTGCAGGAGGTCACGGGGCTCGAGCCCTCGACCGTGGAGGCCTTGGAGCAGGCCCTGTTCGCGGCCCAGCGCCCTCTGATCAAGACCGGCGTCGGCTTTGCGCGCCGGCGCAACGGCGGCGCGTCCATGCGCGCGGTCTGCGCCCTGGCCGCGGTGCTCGGGCACGCGGACCGCCTGCACTTCGAGAGCGGCGATCACTTCGGCCTCGACAACTCGAGCGTGGCGCGGGCGCACCAGCGCCCCCCTGGGACCGAGGGGCGGGTGCTGTCCCACGCGGCCCTCGGGCTGGAGCTCGAGCGCCGCCGGTTCGGGGCCGTCTTCGTTCACGGCCACAACCCGGCGGCCGTCTGCCCTGACAGCGCGCGCGTGCGGCGGGCCCTGGCGGATCCGGGGTGCTTCGTCGTGGTCCACGAGCTCGCGCACACCGAGACCACCGCCCTCGCGGACCTGGTGCTGCCCGCGACGGCCCTGCCCGAGCAGACCGACCTCTACCGGAGCTACGGCCACCGCGTCCTCCAGCTCTCGCGCAGGGCCTGCGAGGCTCCGGGCAGCTGCCGCAGCAATGTGGACGCCTTCCGCGCCATCGGCGTGGCCCTCGGCGCGGGCGAGGCCATGGGCATGGAGACAGAGGAGGAGCTGGTCGAGGGGATCCTCCAGGCGTCTCACGGGCGCTTCCAGGGCGACGAGCTGGCGCGCCTGCGGGCGGGCGAGCCCGTGAAGCTCGCCCCGCGGGCCGGCCTGGCCCGCGGCACGGCCTCCGGGCGCATCGAGCTCTCCGGCGCAGCCGACGCGCCCGAGGGGCTGCGCGGCGTGCCCGCGTGGGGGCCCGACGACGGGGGTGGGACCCAGGGGGCGTTCCGCCTGGTCTGCCTGCCTTCCGTCGCCACCCACAACACGACCTACAGCGCGAGCGCCAGGCATCGTGCGCGCGCCGGCGCGCCCTGCGTGTACGGAGCCCCGGAGGACCTGCAGCGCCTGGGCATCCAGGACGGCCAGGCGGTCCGCGTTCACAACCACCAGGCCTCGCTCACGCTGGAGGCGCGTCTCGACCCCCGCACGCCACCGGGCCTGCTGCGCATCGAGGGCTTTCCCCTCGAGGCGGACATCCCCGAGGGGATCGGCGTCAACGCGCTGATCCCCCCGACCCATGCGGATGCGGGGGCCGGGGCGGTGACGGGCTCTGCCTTCGTGGACCTCGCGCCCGTAGGCTGAGGCCAGCGTGCCGCACGGTCCGGGGCCATGGCCTCGCGCCGCCGCGCACGCCGCACCCCACGAAAGCAGCGCAACATGGACCTCGGACTCCAGGGCAAGGTCGTTCTCGTCACCGGCGCCTCGGGCGGGATCGGCTCCGCCACCGCGCGGACCCTCGCTGCCGAGGGGGCGCGCCTGGTCCTCCACGCGGGCACGCGCCTCTCGGCCCTCGAGGCCTGGGCCGAGGAGCAGGGCCTGGCCGAGCGCAGCCTCTGCCTCGCTGCGGACATCCGTGACCCCGAGCAGGTCGAGGGGATGTTCGAGCAGGCCGTGGCGTGGGGAGGGCGGGTGGATGCCTGCGTCGCCAACGCCGGGGTCTGGCCGCCCGAGGACCGTCCCTTGGGCCAGCTGGACCCGGAGCGCGCGCGGCACACCATCGAGGTGGACCTGCTCGGTGCCCTCTGGACCCTGCGCAGCTTCGCGCGTGCCCTCGAGCGGACGGGTCCGAGGACGGACGGTGACGGCGCCAGCATCGTGCTCGTCGGCTCCACGGCCGGCCGCTTCGGAGAGCGCGGCCACGCCGACTACGCCGCGGCCAAGGCCGGGCTCGGGGGACTCATGCTCTCTGCGAAGAACGAGCTGCCCGCCCTCGATCCCTGGGCCCGGGTGAACATCGTCGATCCCGGCTGGACCGTGACCGACATGACCGCCAAGGGGCTCGACCAGCCCGGAGTCGCGCAGCGCGTCGTCCGCACCCACGCCCTGCGTCAGCTCGCACGCCCCGTGGACATCGCGCGGGCCGTCACCACCCTGCTCTCCCCGGTCCTCTCCCGGCATGTGAGCGGGCAGAGGCTGGTGGTCGCTGGCGGGATGGAGGGGCGCGTGCTCTGGGAGGAGGCCCAGGTGGACGGCGCGGCGGTGCGGGCGCGGCTCGGCGAGGACTGAGGCGGGGCGTCCCGTGCGGGGCCGCGCCGGGGGCGCCCGAGAAAGAGTGCCGGCGCCGCGGGGGTCCCGCGGCGCCGGCTGCTCTCCCGCCGAGGCGGGGTCTTCTCCTCTCTTCTCCCGGTGCACAGGCTGTGCCTGCGCTGGACTCATCGTCCCCGAGTGCCCCGAATCTAAACGGGAACACCTGCGCCTAAATGAGGGTCTACCCGTATGGATGTAGCAGGTGGTTCCCAGTACTGGGCTTAGGTTCGCCTCGATTCCAGATTTTCACCTTTCCGGATACCTCGATGCCCTTCTTGGGATAGTGCAAGCCTCCTTTGTGGTGCGGGTTTGTATGTACCTCGCGGCCTCTTCAGCGGGCTCGCAGGCAGCTCACCGAGTCCGAGCGCGTGCCTGCCCGTGGGTTGCGAGGGACAGGGAACGACTCTGGGGCGCCCTAATGGCCCCGCTTGCTGCGTGCGACCGCCTCTTACCCTGTGCCCATGCAGACCGGGAAGACCGCGGCGGCCTCCGGGGCGCCGGAGCGCGAGCTGACCCCCCTCGTCCTGATCCTCGGGGTCGGGCTCTCCCTCGTGATGGGGGCCGCGAATGTCTATGTGGGCCTCAAGGCGGGCATGACCGTCTCGGCCTCCATCCCCGCCGCGGTCATGGCGATGCTCGTCCTGCGGGTGGTGCTGCGTAGGGGCTCCGTCCTGCAGGCGAACCAGGTCCAGACCTGCGCCTCCGCGGGCGAATCCCTCGCAGCGGGGATCATCTTCACGGTCCCGGCCCTGGTCCTCGCGGGCGCCTGGAGTGACTTCGACTACTGGACCACCTCGGCCATCGCCATCGGAGGCGGCCTCCTGGGCGTCCTGTTCATGATCCCCATGCGGCGCGTATTCATCACCGACAACAGCGAGCTGCCCTACCCGGAGGGGCTGGCCTGCGCCGCGGTGCTCGAGGCTGGTGAGGGGCGCTCGGGCGCGACCGGCGCGGGTGCGCTCCTCGGGGGCGGTCTGCTGGGCATCCTGTTCAAGCTCGGTGCCGATGGCCTGGGACTCCTGCTCACGACGGTGGAGCGGGCCACCGCGGCGGGCTCGCGAGTCCTCTACTTCGGTGCGGATGCGTCACCGATGCTCGTGGCCGTCGGCTACATCGTCCGCCTCAATGTCGCGCTGCTGGTGTTCCTCGGCGGAGCCCTCTCCTGGGTCGTGGCGCTGCCCCTGCTCGATGCCGGCCCGCTGCTCGGGAGCGCGGCGCCCCTGGACGCGGCCTGGGAGCTGTGGTCGAGCAAGGTCCGCTTCATTGGCGTGGGGGCGATGGTGCTGGGGGGCGTCGTCTCGATCGTGCAGGTCCGGTCCGGCCTAGTGGAGGCCGTGCGCGTGCTGCGCGCGCGCCTCAGGGGAGAGGGAGACGCCCAGGACGAGGATCGCGATCTCCCCACGGGCCTGCTGCTTAGCGTGGGGGTCCTCAGCGTGCTGGCCATCACCTGGGTCTACTGGACCTTCACCGGAGCCGCCGCGATCACGGCCCTGCTGGCCGTGGTGATGGTGCTCCTCGCCTTCTTCATGACGGCGGTGGCGAGCTACATCGTGGGCCTCGTGGGCAACTCGAACAGCCCGGTGTCGGGCATGACGATCACGGCCGTCCTCGTGGCCGGAGCCCTCCTCGCGCTGGTGGGCTACAGCGAGGGGATGGAGGCCCTGGCCGCGATCCTCGGCGTGGCCGCTGTGGTCTGCTGCGTCGCCTGCACGGCTGGGGATGTGTGCAACGACCTCAAGACCGGCGCGCTGGTCGGGGCCACCCCGCGCCGCCAGCAGCTGATGCAGGTGCTCGGGGTCGTGAGTGCGGCCCTCATCCTGGCCCCCGTGCTGCAGGTGCTGCACGAGGGGACCGAGGGCGGCATCGGAGGTCCCAAGCTGGCAGCGCCCCAGGCCCAGCTGTTCAAGTCGATCGCCGAGGGCTTCACCGGCGGCGCGGCGCTCCCCTGGGACATGGTCGGCCTTGGCGCGGCCTTCGGCGTGGTGGTCCTGCTCGCGGATCGCGCCCTCGCGTCCCGGGGCTCTGGCTTTCGCCTTCACCTCATGCCCCTGGCGGTAGGGATGTACCTGCCCTTCGGCCTGGGCACCCCGATCCTGATCGGGGGCGTCATGGCGCACCTGCTCGCGCGCGGCGCCAGGGACGAGGCGGCGGCGGACCGGCGCCTCCACGGCGGCGTGCTGTTCGGCAGCGGCGTGATCGCCGGCGAGTCGCTCACGGCGGTCGGCCTGGCGATTCTGGCGGTCTACGAGATCGAGGGCTCGAGCCTGCTGCCCGAGTCCACGCGTGAGACCCTCGCGCTGCCGGCGACGCTCGCGGCCTCCCTTGCGGCCGTGTGGCTGTTCTGGCGTGCCGCGCGCAGAGGCGCGAGGATGGAGGCATGAGCCGCATCCTCGAGCCGCTGCCCACCGCCGCCCTTGCGCTGCTCGCCGCCTGTGCGGCTCCTGGGGAGTCTGAGCTCGCGCCTGCGGAGCCGCGCGCTGGGGCTGCGCCCAACGTGGTCGTGATCCTGGCTGACGACCTGGGCTGGGGCGACCTCGGGGCCTACAACCCGGACTCGAGGCTTCCCACGCCGCACCTGGACCGCCTCGCCGCGGACGGCGTCCGCTTCACCGACGCGCACTCTCCCTCCGCGGTCTGCACGCCTACCCGCTATGGCCTCCTGACGGGCCGCTACTGCTGGAGGACGCGCGTGAAGAGCGGGGTCCTCAACGGGCGCTCGAGGGCCCTGCTGGAGGACGGCCGCAGCACCCTCGCGAGCCTGTTCCAGAGCGCGGGCTACCGCACCTTCGGCGTGGGCAAGTGGCACCTGGGCCTGGGCGCGCAGGAGGAGACCGACTACTCCCAGCCGCTGGTCCCTGGGCCCTGCAGCGCGGGCTTCGACCACTACTTCGGCATCCCCGCGTCCCTCGACATGCCGCCCTATGTGTGGATCGAGGACGAGGGCATCGAGGCCCAGCCGACTGCCGAGCGGGCCGGCTCGGCCCACCGCCGGCAGGGCGGCGGCGGGTTCTACCGCGGCGGCGCAGCCGATCCTGGGTTCGAGATGGACCAGGTGCTCCCGCGCCTCGCCGAGCGGGCCTGCGGCTGGATCGAGGAGGCCGCCGCCCATGGCGCGCCGTTCTTCCTCTACATGCCGCTCACTGCGCCTCACACGCCCTGGGTGCCCACCGACCCCTTCATCGGCTCCACCCAGGTGGGCTGGTATGGGGACTTCGTCGCCCAGGTGGACTCCGTGGTCGGCGAGGTGACGGCAGCCCTCGAGCGCAGCGGCGTCGCGGGCGAGACGCTGGTCGTGTTCACCAGCGACAACGGCTCGCACTGGCCGGAGGCCGACGAGGAGCGCTGGGGACACCTCGCGAACGGACCCTGGCGCGGGCAGAAGGCGGACATCCATGAGGGCGGGCACCGGGTGCCCTTCATCGTGCGCTGGCCCGGCGAGGCGCAGGCGGGCGCGGTGGTCCAGGATCTGGTGAGCCTCACCGACCTCTACGCGACCTTCGCGGAGCTGCTGGGCAGGTCCCTGGGGGAGGAGGAGGCCGAGGACTCGCTCTCGCAGCTGGCTGCGTTCCGCGGCACGGCTGTCGGGGTGCGCCCCTCCATGGTCCAGCACTCGCTCGACGGCATGTTCGCCCTGCGCGCCGGGCGCTGGAAGCTGATCGAGGCCCGGGGCACCGGCGGCTTCACGGCGCCCCGCCGCGTCGAGCGCGAGGAGGGTGCGCCAGAGGGCCAGCTCTACGACCTGCAGCGGGATCCGGGGGAGTCCATCAACCTCTGGGGCTCAGAGAGCGAGGTGGTCGCGCGCCTCCGCGCGGAGCTCGCCGCGATCCGCGCCGCCGAGCACTCGCGGCCGGGTCTCGGCCCGCAGAGCGGCTCGTAGGTCGAGCGGCCCTAGGTGAAGAGACCCTAGGTGAAGAGACCCTAGGTGAAGAGACCCTAGGTGAAGAGACCCTAGGTGAAGAGACCCTAGGTGAAGAGACGCTGCATGGACGGCTCGTCGTCGCCCATGTCTCGTGCCGCCTGGTACGCCAGGAGGGTGTCCCTTGCGCAGCCGGACCAGGTGAACTCCCGCGCGCGGCGGTGGCCGAGGCGTCGGTACTCCTCGGCGAGGTCCTCCTCGGTGAGCAGCCGGCGGGCGGCCTCGAAGATGCGCTCCTCGTCCGTGGGCTCCACCAGGAACGCGGCCTCACCGCAGATCTCTGGCATGGAGGTCACCAGGCTCGTCACGACGGGCGTTCCGCAGGCCATGGCCTCGAGGGGCGGCAGCCCGAAGCCCTCGTTCAGGCTGGCCCAGAGCAAGAGGTCCGCCTGGGCGTAGAGCCGCACGAGGTCCGCCTCACCGACCTGGCGGCGCCACTCCACGCGGTCGCGCGCGGGAGAGCGCTCGAGCGCGGCCAGGAAGTCCTCATGGCCGTGGCCCGGCGGGCCGGCGACGATCCAGCGGTGCGGCAGGCCCTCGCGCACCAGGCGCTCGAACGCACGCAGCATGCGCAGGTGGTTCTTACGCGCGTCCACCCGGGACACGGTCAGGACGAACGGCGTGGGCGGCGGTCCGAACCCCCCCGGCGGGAGGTGGGCCAGGACATGGTCACAGCCGAGGGAGGTGACGCGGACGCGGCCCGGGTTCACGCCGAGGTTCATGACCACATCCGCGCCGACGAAGCGGCAGGGGACCAGCACGAGGCGCGCGCGGGAGACGAGATCCTGGATCGCGGCGCGCATGCGCTGGGCCTCCGCCACGCCGAGGAAGCCGGGGCCGTCCTCGCCCTCTGCGTCGTGGGCCCAGATGCAGTCGAAGACGGTGACGACCTGGGCCGCCTCGCGCACCGCGAGGGCGTTCGGCTGGGTGTGGTGGTAGACCTCGCACCCTCCGACCAGGTCGTCCACGCCCTTGCCCATGCGCCGCAGGAGGCCGGGGATCCAGCGCGAGGGCATGCGCAGGCGGCACAGCTCGGCGCGTCCGTCCCGCAGGCCCAGCTCGTCGAGGCCGAAGCGGCGGGCGGCGAGGGTGTAGCCGAAGAGGCCGAGGTTGCCCCCGAATCCGTGACCGATCAGGCCACGAACCAGCTCGCGCGTGTAGCGTCCGATGCCCTCGCGGTTGACGAGGGCGGAGCGGTAGTCGATGCCGACGCGCATGGGCAGGAAGGATGGGGCGACCGGGGGGGGCCTGCCAGCCCCGACCTTGGGGTTCTCCGTCGTTCAGCTGGCCTGAAGGAGGAGAGCGAGGGCGCGCCCGGCGATCCAGCACGCGGGGACGGCGAGCCAGGGCAGCAGCAGGCCCGCGCTTGGGCGCGGGCGCGCCGCGCGGACCAGGCAGGCCGCCGAGGCCAGCGCCACCCAGGTCTCCGTGGCCAGGGTTGCGCGAGCGGCGCCCAGCGCGCCCGCGCTCGGAACCCACATGGCGTTGAGGCCGAGGTTGAGCAGTAGGGCCAGGGCCGAGAGCGCCAGCACCGTGCGAGAGCGACCGGAGGCTGTGACTGCGGTCAGCAGGGGGGCGCCGGCATGGACGGCAACCACCGCCAGCAGTAGCACCTCGAGGGCGGGTCCGCCGCTGGCGAACTCCTCCCCGAACAGGCCCACGAGCTGGGCGGACCACGGGGCAACGAGGCCGACTGCGAACGCGGCCGCAGCCGTGAGGGGGACCGCGAGGCGCAGGGTGGCGGCCAGGAGCTGGTCTCGCGCCTCGGCGCGGGTCAGCCAGGGCAGCGCCACGGCCGACGCGTACACCGCGACGCTCAGGCTCCAGCCCATGATGCGCACCGCGATGGTGTACGGACCCACGGACGCCTCGCCGTGCACCGCCCGCAGCACCGCGTTGTCGCTCCAGAAGTAGGCCTGCTGGCAGATCGCCGCGGCGCCCAGGGGAAGTGCGAGGCGGAGGAAGGGGCGCCACGGGTCCGCGTCTCGCGCGGGGCCTCGCGGCAGGGACCTGCGCCCGACGGCGTGGGCGAGGAGGTTCCCCGTGGTGCTGCCCGCCGCCAGGGCCACGAGGAGCTTGCCCGCGGTGGGGGTGCCCATGCCGAGCACGACCAGGGTCAGCACGAGGCCGGTGCCGGCGGCGAAGGCCCGGATGGCGACCTGCGGGCCCCAGCGCAGCTCGTTGCGCAGGGCGATGGTCGAGAGCTCGAGGGCGTGAGTGGTGGGGTAGAGAGCGGCGAGCGTGATCCAGCCCGCTTCGGGCTCGTCCAGGAGCCAGGCGCCTCCGCCCACCAGCGCGACCCCGGCGAGGCCCGCGACCAGACGGATCCTGCGCGCGCGGGCGAGGGCGCCGAGGAGGGCCTCCGGGCGGTCCGCCGTCCGCTGGACGAGGGCCTGTCCCGTACCGCTGTCCACGACCGCGTCGAGCACTGCGAACACGGCGAGGTAGAACGCGAGGCGTCCGAACGAGGCGAGGTCCAGGGCCTGGGCCGCCAGGTAGAGCACCACCAGCGTGCAGGCCGAGCTCCAGATGCGTCCGGCCAGGCGCCACCCTGCACCGCGCCAGACCCGGGCGGGCACGCGCGCGGCGTCCGGGGGCGGTGCGACCTGGGCGTTCACCCGCGGGATCCTACTGGGCCGCGGCGCCGGGGCTCCTGGAACGAGAGGCCGCCGGCTCCCAGGGGGGTGGGAGTCGGCGGCCGGATGGGGCAGGGGGAGCGCCCCGTGAGGTTCCTTGTGTTCGGGGCCCGGGGGATGGTCCCTCTGAGAATCCTCAGCTCTCTCGTGGTGCCGCCGGCGAGGGGGATCGCCTTTGGACAAGGGGGTCATCGGAGGCACGTGCGCACGGTTGAGGCCCGCACGGCGCGAAATCTCGTCTTTCCCACGGGCGCGACTCGCGGGCTCCTGTGCCTCAAGCCTCGGCCAGGGCGCGTCGAGTCCGGCTCGCAACCTCTGCCGTGAACTCGCTGCAGCTCAGGCTGCCCCCGATGTCGCGGGTGGAGGCGCCGTCGGCGATCGCTCCGAGGATGCTGGCCCGCAGGGCCTTGGACGCGTCGAGCTCTCCGAGGTGGCGCAGCATGTTGGCCATGGCCAGCAGCGCCGCAGAGGGATTGGCGAGGTCCTTGCCGGCGATGTCGGGGGCCGTGCCGCCGGCGGGATCGAACATCGCGCACGCGATCTGGTTGAGGTCGTCGAAGGCGTACGAGGCACTGTCGCCCAGGCCCACCGAGCCGATGAGCCCGCAGGCCGCGTCGCTGAGGAAGTCCCCGTACTCGTTGGGGCACACGATCACGCCGTAGGCCTCGGGGCGCATGATGATCCCGGCCAGCAGGGCGTCGAAGAGCTCCCGCCGGTAGGGGATCCCGGGGTAGTCCTTGGAGATGAGGTCGACCGTCTCCTCGAACAGGCCGTCGGTGGCCTTCTGGATCGTGTACTTGCTCGTGCTCACCACGCCGCACCCGCGCAGCTGGGCGAGGCGGAAGGCGAAGCGTCCCGCCTGCTTGGCCGGTCCGCGCTCGATGACCCGCAGGGAGACGGCGGTGTCACGCCCGATGCGGCGGCCGGGGTCCTCGTAGGTACCGCCCGTGGCGATGCGCACCACATCGATGTCGATGGTCTGCGTGAAGTTGGTCTGGATCCCGGGGATCGTGCAGACCGGACGGTGGATGACCGAGAACTGCAGGCGGCTGCGCAGCACGCGGTTGGGCGACTCGTCGGTGGTCGCCGTCGGGTACTTGAGGCTCGTGCCGCACTCGCGCATGGCGCGCTCGGCCTCATCGAAGACGGCGTCCCCACCGCGGCGCTTGCGGGCCTCGTCCGAGAGGTCCACGGCCCGGAACTCGAGGGTGCAGGGCAGGGCCTCGGCGACGGTGTGCACGCTGCGGGAGAGCTCGGCGCTGATGCCGTCTCCAAGGAGCTCGACGATGGGGTGGGTGTTCATGGCGCGTGGCGGGCTCTTGAGGCTCGCTGGGGTCCCTGGCGCGGGCTGGAGACGCCTCCTCGCCGCCGAAAGGGCCGAACAGTCTACGGGCTCGGGGGATCCGAGGCCCGGCTCCAGGGACGCCCCGTCTCGGAGTGGACACCGCTGCCTCGGGCAGCGAGGATCGGGCCATGCGCCTCCCCACGCTGCTCGGACTGCTGGCCGGCCTCACGGTTGCGCCGGAGGAGCGCAGCCATGCGGGGGAGCCCCTTGGGGTGCTCGGGAAGGAGCTGGAGCGGCAGCCCCTTGGGGTGCTCGGGGGTGACCTTGAGCGGCAGCCCTTTGGGCTGCTCGACAATGGCTCCTTCGACCTCCCCGCGCGGGAGGGGCGCGTGCCGTATTGGGTGGGGCGGGGGGCCGAGGTGGACGGTGCTGGCGTCCTGCGTCTGGCCGCGGGAGGACAGCTCCGGCAGCCGGTCGCGGCCTGGGCGCCTGAGGCCTCGCGCACGGTGGTGCGCGGGCGCGTGGTCGAGGGCGAGGCGCGCATCGTCGTGGTGGACGGCGCGGGTCGCCGTCTGGAGCGCGCGGTGAGCGGCCCGTTCACCTGGGAGGTGGGGCAGGAGGCTGAAGGCTCGGGGGCTCCGCTCGTTCCCCGGCTCGAGCTCGTGCTCGAGGCCGATGCGCCAGCTGGGCTCGACGACCTCGAGGTGCTGGTCCTCCTGCCGACACCCAGCGAGGAGCAGCTGCGCGGCCTCGTGATGGACGAGCTCGGCGCGATCCTCGACTGGTGGCAGGAGCTCGGCGCAGACCGGCAGGGACCCCTCGAGACGCGCTTCGCGGCGAGCCTGTGGGATGTGATCACGGGCGAGCCCCTGATGCCTCTCCCCGGGTGGTACTCGGCGTACGCCGACCTGCTCCTGCGTGCCGCGGTCCACGACCAGGCGCGTCGTCCTCACGCTGAGGGGCTGCTCGACGACATCCTCACGCTCGCCACGCACCCGGACACCGGCCTGCCACGCAAGGTCTCCTGCGTCACGGACGAGCCCCTTGACGCCGTGGCCGTGGAGGTGTGGCTCCAGCTCCAGTTCCTCGTGGAGCTCTGCGAAGGCCGCTACCACGCCCGCGACGACCAGCGCGAGCGGGCGCGCGCCCTGCTCGACCGCGCCATGGCCGTGGTGCTCGCGCGTGCGCCGCAGCCCAGCGGGGCGCTGGCCGCGCGCTTCCTGCCCACGGGCGAGCCCGTGCCCGGCGCCAGCCAGCTGCGCAGCCTCGATGTGGCCGCGGCGATCGCCCGCTGGGTGAGGCTCACGGGCACGCCCCAGCCCGCGGCGCGCGCGGCCCTGGGGGACGCCCTGCGGGAATTCCTCTGGGACCACGCCTGGATGGGGGAGTGGGACAGCATCGACCCCGGCTTCGACGACTCCTTCGGTCACTTCGGCCGCCGCGGTCTGGACCTGTGGCAGGCCTTCCCCGAGGACCCCTCAATGGCGCGCCTGACGCGCACCGGAGTCGAGTACTACCTGCCGCGCTGGCGCGACGCGCTGCGCCTTGGGGGCAATGTCGCCGCGGACCAGACGCGGTGCTGGGACATCCTCGCGCGGGTCGCCCGGCTGGAGCCAGCACGGCTGCCGGAGGTGGCGCCGCTGCTGGGCGAGGCCGCGCGGGTGCACTTCAAGGGCGAGCAGCTGGGGGACGGCAGCTGGAGCGATGTCACGGTGAACGGCTTCGATCCGCGCGGGCAGCTCCAGGTCGGCGACACGGGAGGCGTGCCGCAGAACGCGCTCTATGGTCTGGCGCTGCTGCATGAGGCCGACCTGGCTGCTGCTGGCGGACTCGCCCTCGAGGAGGTGCGGGCGCTCTTCACCACAGTGCTGCTCAGTACCCGCGCCCGAGACCGGCGGCCGCATGGCTATCTCTGGGGGCGCGAGGAACTGCCGACTGCGAACCGCTCGGGGGCCTCGCTCCTCGTGGGCGTCGGCCTGATCGAGATGCTCGACCGCCTCGCGGACTGACGGTGGCGCAGCGGGCGGCGCGCGGCTCAGCGCGGCCCGAACAGGACGACCTCGCTGGAGAAGTTCGCCGCCACGGCGAGCCAGGCTCCGCCGCCGGAGCGGGGCACGACCGCGAGGTCGAGCGGACCGCGCCCCGCGCCCAGATCGAGCGTGCGCTCGAGGCGAGCGCCGCCGGTCCACAGGTTCAGGTGGTGGCTGTTCTGGCACGACACCGCGAGGACCTCGTCGGTGCTCGGCTCGAGCGGGACGGCCGCGATGGCGAAGGGGCGCAGGCCGGTCTCGGCGACCCCAACGCACTCCCAGCCCGCTTCGCGGCGAGCGAAGAGGGCCACGCGCCCCGGCGGCTCGGGCGCGCGGTCATCGCGCAGCAGGATCGCCAGGAGAGGGCCGTCGGCGGTGCGCAGGGCGCAGGCATCCAGGGGGATGGAGGTGCCCAAGAGGCGCGGATCCTGAGAGGTCCAGGGCGGTGCGGGCTGGAGGTCGCCTCCGTCACCGAGGTCGACCAGGGTCGGCCCGGGGAGGATGGCGATCGCGCGGCCCGCGTGCCACGCGGCCGCGCGCGCAGGGGCCGGCAGCGGGGCCTCCGCTTCCAAGCCCGCGGGCCCGAGGCGCCACACCCGCGCGACCGCCTCGTCGAAGGCGAGCACGCCTGTCGGGGTCGGGAGTAGGGCGCCGCCGGCGGCTCCGACCTCAAGGACCTCCGCGCGCGCCGGGTCGAGGTCGCGCACGATGCGCACCGCGGAGCCCGCTCGCAGGAAGAGGTCGTCGCCGCTGCGGCTCAGCGCCACGCGGTTCACTCCGCGTCCGAGCTCCGGCCAGGTCACGGCCGCGCGCGCCCCCGCGGGGTCGAGCAGCTGCACCTCGTCGGTGAGCGCGTTCACCGAGGCGATCCGCCCGTCGGGGAGGGCGGCAAGCGCGATCGGCCCGCCCTCGACCGGGAGGCGTCGCCCCCCGCGCCACCCGCCAGCCCCGCCGCGCAGGAGTCCCAGGCGCTCGGCGCCGCGGTTCGCGAGGACGAGGTCCAGGGCCCCGTCGCCATCCAGATCGCCCGCTGCCAGGTCCCAGGCGTCCTGCCCCGCGTACCAGGTGCGGCGGCGCCCCTCTGCGTCTTGGAGGTGGACCGCGAGATCCCGGGTGAGGCAGGCGAGGCTCTCGCCTCCCAGCCCGACCAGGCGCATGGGGACTCGGCCGAGGGGGGCAGCAGCCAGCCACTGGCCGGCCTCGCTGCGCAGCAGGGCATCCTCGCCGGCGCACACCCACTCGGCTCGCGGCGTGACCAGCCAGGCGCGCGGGATGCCCGGTACGGGCTCGGGCGCGCCCACGACCGGAGCTCCTTCGGCATCGAAGGTGATGCGCTCGAGCCGGTCCGGGCGCTGGCCCTGGGCCATCGAGCCCACGACCAGCATCCCCGGCTCCACCGCGAGCAGCGTCGCGGCATCGAGGCCCAGCTCCCAGCCGCGCGCGCCGCGCGGTCCGAACGCCCGCAGTCCTCCCTCGCGCGTGATGACCACGGTGGTGCCTTGCCCGGGCTCGTGCAGCGGACCGGCCGACAGCAGGTGAGGGACGCCGTTGGTGGCCTCGGGGGCGCTGGCCTCACCGCTCACCGGGTCGAGCCACTGCACCGTCCGCGCGCTGCGGCTCGCCACCGCGATCCGCAGGCCCGCAGGCGTCGAAACGAGGCGCGGCTGAAGGGGCCAGTCCCCGACCTCAACGCGAAGCCGCTCGCGCAGCGCGCCGTCCAGCACCACCAGCGCCGCCGGCAGGCGCCCGCTGCGGTGCGTGACCAGCACCTCGTCACGCCCGTCCCCGTCGAGGTCGGCTGTCGCCACGCCCTCGGGGCGGCCTCCCAGGTCGAGCTCGAAGCGCGCGTCGAGTTCGAGGGGGAAGGGGAGCGGGGAGGGGCTCGGGGCCGCGGGGAGTGTCGACGGCGGAGGAGCCGGCGCGATGGGTTCGTGCGCGTGTCCGTCCTCGCCCTCGTGGCCCCCGCAGCTGGCGAGCAGGCCTGCGTAGGCCAAGGAGCCGAGGAGCAGCCCCACTCCGCCGCGGCGCGCGCGACGGGTCTCCGCGCTCCGGACCACCATGGACCCATGATGCGCGCGTGCCAGAGGCCAGACAACCGCGCGCAGGCCTCGCGTCGCCTCTTCGGAGTCCCCCCGGCAAGGAGCGCGCCGGCGTGAGCCGGGCTGCTCCGCGCCGGCCGCATGCGGGAGTCCGCGCGGTGCCCTCGCTCCCAGGGCTACGATGGGGGGATGCCGCGCGCCGTCCTGGTCCTCGTCCTCCTCGCAGGGGTGCTCGGGGGCGTGTGGCTGCTGGCGGGCGGAGGGCCCGAGGCGCCGGAGGTCGCGCCGGTAGCCCTCACGCCCGACCGCGTTCCCGTCGCCCAGGGGCCGGGGCTCCTGGAGCCGGAGGCCGAGCTGGAGGCGCCGCGCGCGGCGCAAGACTCCACTGCCGACGCGGGAGGCCTGGCGCTGCCCCACCCCCTCGAGGTCGAGCTGACCCTGCTCGCCCCGGCTGGGCTGGAGGTGCCCGCCGACTGGCCGGCCCCCGGGAGCGGCGCCAACGCGCGCTTCTCCGGCGTCATCAGCGGTCCCGATGCCCAGGGCATCCAGGCGCGCCTGGAGTTCGAGCACGGCACGAACGCCCCGCGCGTGATCGAGACCGACTCGGCGGGCCGCTTCGGTGCGAACGATCTGTGGCCCGGCGTCGCCGTGGTGCGCATCGAGACCTCCACCGGCCTCGTCGCCCGCCGCGAGGTGCTCCTGCGCAGCCTCGCCGAGGCCCGCCTCGGGCTCTCCTTCGCGGCGCCAGCCGTCATCCTCGGGCGCGTGGAGGACCTCTTCGGCAAGCCCATCGCCTCGGCCGAGGTGGAGATCGACGGGAACCGGGCCTTCTCCGATGTCGACGGCAACTTCTCGATCCGCAAGGTCGCGCCGGGCCTACGCATCGTGGGGACCGCCCGCGCCAAGGGCTACGCCGCGCAGCGCGAGCTCCTGTCGCTCGAGCGTGGTTCGGTCGTGGAGGAGGGGCGCCTCACCTTCCGCCTGCCGGTCGGGACCACCCTCGATGTGGTGGTGCCGCGCGCGGTGGGGGCGCGCGAGCCGGTGCAGGTGCTCGTGTTCGCGGCCAGCGGCCCCTCGGTCGCCGCGGCCGGCCAGAGCCGGTTCCCCTGGGAGTGGCTGAGCCCCCTCGCCGTTCCGCCGGGGGGGCGCCTGCATCTGGAGGACCTGCCGCCCGAGACGATCACGCTGGTTCCGTTCCACAGCGGGGCCGTCGCCATCCCGTCCCAGCAGAACTGCAAGCTCGACGAGGGGCGCGACAACCTGGCCACGATCCAGCTGGAGCCCGGGGCCGTCGTGCGTGGCCGCCTGCTGTTCGAGGGTGCCCCCGTAGGAGGAGCGCGCGTGCGCCTCGAGGCGCCGGACCGCTCGAACGCCACCACCCGTGCCCTGGGGAGGCGCCCCATGTTCCACCAGGAGGCGATCTTCCCCCATGTTCACGCGGCGCGGCAGGAGGTCGTGACGCCGAGCTCGGGCAAGTTCGTCCTCAGCGCCTATCCGCAGGCCGGTGACCGCTGGTACCTGGAGGCCGAGAGTGCGGATGGCCGCCTCGTGGCGCGCACGCGCGTCGAGGCCGGCGCCGCTGGCGTGGACCTGGGTGAGCTGGAGCTGCAGCCCCGGGGCCCCTCCGAGGCGAACGGTGTGCTGCGCCTCGACCTCGCGCCCCGCCTGTGGGCGGTCGACCTGGATGTGCGCGTTCAGGGGGCGCCGCGCGACCGCGCGCGGCTGCGGCCGGGTGCGACCCACGACATCGAGGGCCTGACGCCGGGGCTCTGGCGGGTGGACGCCCGCTACAGGGATCAGCGGCTGGCCTCGGGCAAGCAGGCCACCGTGGAGGAGCTCGACCTGGGCTCCGAACCTGCTGACACGCTCGTGCTGCCCGTTCCGCCGGAGGCCACGGTGGCACCCACGCCCGAGCAGCTTGGCCTGGGGCGGACGGGCCCGCCGCCCCTCGAGGGTTCCCGCTGAGCGTCCGCGGCTCGTGAGCGCCCAGCGCTAGAATCGCCCCGATGAAGACCCTGACCCTCGGCGGCGCGCTCCAGCTGGACGACCTTGGTCCCCTCGTGGACGGCCAGCGCCTGCGGCTGAAGGTCCCGTCGGCGGCCCTCGCGGCCCTGAAGGACTCGCGAGCCATGGTGGAGGACGCCGTGAGCCGGGGGGAGGTGGTCTATGGGCTCACCACGGGCTTCGGGAAGCTCAAGAACCAGGCCGTGGCTCGCGAGGACCTGCGCGAGCTCCAGCGCAACCTCGTGCTCAGCCACTGCGTCGGGGGCGGCGAGGCCATGCCCCTCGAGGAGGCGCGGCTGGTGGTGCTGCTGCGGATCGTCTCCCTGCTGCGCGGCGTGAGTGGCGTGCGTCCGGCTCTTGTTCGCCGCCTCGTTCGCCTCTTCAACGCCGACCTGATCCCCGAAATTCCGCAGCAGGGCTCGGTCGGGGCCAGCGGGGATCTCGCCCCGCTCTCCCACATGGTCGCGGCCTGGATGGGACACGGGGCGATCTGGCACGAGGGCCGTCGCCTTGCCGCGGCGACCGCGCTGCGTCGCGCAGGCGAGGAGCCCCTCGAGCTGGAGGCGAAGGAGGGGCTGGCCCTGATCAACGGGACCGAGGTCATGAAGGCCCTGGCCACCTGCGCCGTGTGGCGCGCGCGCCGGCTCTCGCGTGCGGCGGACCTCCTCGCGGCAACCAGCGTCGAGGCCCTGCGCGGCTCACCGCGGCCGTTCCGCGAGCGGCTGGCCGAGCTCAAGCGCAACGAGGGCCAGCGCCGCACGGCGTCGAATGTCACGCGCCTGCTCGAGGGCAGCGAGATCATCACCAGCCACGCGGACTGCGACCGCGTTCAGGATCCCTACAGCCTGCGCTGCGTGCCGCAGATCCATGGGGCGTTCAAGACCGCTCTCCAGCATGTGGACGAGGTCCTGGACGGCGAGCTGAACGCAGTGACCGACAATCCGATCGTGGACCCGGTCACGCGCGAGGTGTTCAGCGCTGGAATGTTCCACGGTCAGCCCCTGTCGATGATCCTCGACTACCTCGGCCTGGCGGCCTGCACCCTCGCCAATGTGAGCGAGCGCCGCATCGAGCAGCTGGTGAACCCGGACCTCTCCCGGCTCCCCGCGTTCCTCACGCCCAAGCCCGGCCTGCACTCGGGCCTGATGATCGCCCAGTACGCGGCGGCCTCCCTCGCCTCCGAGAACAAGGTGCTGGCTCATCCCGCCTCGGCGGACACCATCCCGACCAGCGCCAACCAGGAGGACCATGTCTCGATGGGGGTGACGGCGGGCCGCAAGGCGCGCACGATCCTGGACAACACGCGCCGCGTGCTCGCCATCGAGTGGGTGTGCGCGGCCCAGGGCCTCGAGCTGGCAGGCAAGCTCTCGGCGGGGCGCGGGGTCGAGCTCGGTCGGGCGTGTCTGCGGACGCGCGTGAGGCCCCTGCGGGGGGACCGCTACCTCAAGCCCGACCTCGACGCCGCCGAGGAGCTGCTCCGCGTAGGGGCTCCGCTCCTCGCCGTGGAGCAGGAGCTGGGGCCCCTCGAGGCCTGACCGGCGCGAGGTTCGGGCGCCCGAGCGGGCGCCCGATCCATGGCGCGCTCTCAGTCCTTGCGCGCGGGCAGCCAGAGGTCCAGCAGCACCAGCAGCCCTGCCAGGCCAACTCCGCCCGCGTGCGCGGCGCCGCCGACGAGGATCCCCGTCACCCAGGCCGCTGAGTCTCGCGCGAGCCACCAGGACACCAGATCCAGCAGGAGGCCGACGCTCACCAGCAGGGAGATCAGGCTCACCAGGCCGCGGCCGAACCGCGTGCCCCACAGGAGGAGCACCGCGCCGAGAGCAACGGTGAACAGGGAGAGGGAGTGGGCGTGTGTGGACGCCAGCAGGAGCTTGAGGTCGGTGGGGGAGACCTCGTTGTCGAAGGCCACCGCACGCACATCGTCAAGGTACTCGAGCATCGGCTCGGCCTTCAGCTCGGGCTCGGCGCCACGCGCGTGGCACGAGAGGCAGTTCACATCCAGGAGGTCCGCCGGGACCATGTCTCCGAGGTCCAGGTTGTCCCAGTCCTCGACGATCCGGCCGGAGCCAAGCCAGGCGAGCAGCGCGGCGCGCTCCTCCTCCGGGAGCGCCTGGTCCCCGCCCGGGTGCCCGGCCTCCAGCGCGACCCGCAGGGGGGACGGCGAGACCACGCCGTGGTAGACCCCCTCGATGTCGGTCGTGGTCAGGCCCTCCTTTCCATCGCGGGGCCCGTGGTGGTCGGCCATGTGCAGGCCCGACGCCGCGTAGCCCCCGAGGAGGACGAGCACCAGGGCCGAGAGCGACAGGCGCATCCCCAGGGGGAGCGCGCGCAGAGGGAAGGGGGACATGGGGGTGGGGGCGCGGGGCAGGAGCGGCCGGAGCTCACTTCGAGGACAGGTCGGCGTCGGTGATGGCGAGGGCCTCGCCTGCCAGGAGGGACTCCTGGACCTTGATGGCGACGGCGGTCGCCCGCAGGCCCTCCTCCGCCGAGCAGGGCACCTCGGCGCCCTCCGTGACGGCCTTGAGGAAGTCGTCGAGTGCGTACCACAGGGGACGGTTCGGCAGGCCGACGCCCTCCTTCAGCTTGCCCTGGGAGGCCAGCTTGGTCGCCTCTGCAATCAGGGTGATGCCCTCGTCGTTGTGGAACTGCTGGCGGTTGGCGTAGACCTCCCAGCCCTGGGTGGGGGCGTCCGCCTCCTTGAACAGCCAGCCGTGGGACCAGGCGAGCTTGACGGCGCCCATGGTGCCCATCATCACCTCGTGGGTCCCCTCGTAGGAGTTGCCCAGCGTGGCGGCCCAGTCCAGCGCAGCGCCGTCCTTGAAGGTGAGCCGGGCGTGGACCGTGTCGGCGACGGTGCGGCCATCGCGCCAGGCGAGCACGCCGCCCTCGGCCTCGACCTTCACCGGGTAGTCGCCGCGGAACCAGTGGAACACATCGAACTGCTGGGCCCCGACCTCACCGGGCAGGCCCAGGGTGACCTCGGAGTCGAGGCGCCAGTTGAGCTCCTTGGAGCGCGCGGGGTCGGAGGCCGGCGTCTGCCAGGAGTTCTTCTCGTTGGTCTGCGCGCGCATGGTGACCATGTCACGGATCGCTCCCGAGCGGACGAAGGAGCGCGCGAGGCCGTACACGGGGTTGGCGCGGCCCTGGAAGCCCGTCTGGAAGACCTTGCCGGAGGAGGCCGCCGCGGCCGCGATGGCACGCGCGTCCGACACGGTGTGCGCGAGGGGTGCCTCGCAGTACACATGCTTGCCGGCGGCGAGGGCCTCCTCGCAGGGCTGGCGGTGCTTGTGGGTGGGCGTCGCGACGAGGACCGCGTCGAGGTCGGGGTGCGCCGCAAGCATGGAGGCCACATCGGGGTGTCCCTGGGCGTCGCGCGCGCGGCGTGCCGCGGAGGACAGGCGTCGCTCGTCGGTGTCGCAGTAGGCCGCGACGGTGACGGTCTCGAACTTGCCCAGCTCGGCGAGGAGCGCGCGTCCCTGGCGGCCGACTCCCACGAGGCCCACGCGCACCGGCGCGCTGAGGCGCGGCCGCGCGGCGAGGAGCTCGGGCTGGAGGAGGGAGGCGGCGGCGGTGCTGGCGCCTGCCATGAGGAGGGTGCGGCGATCGGGGGTGGTCATGGGTTCAGCTGTGGATCGTGGGTTGGGCGGCACCGGCTGCGGCCGGATGCCAGTGCCCTTCCGAGTCCTGGAGGAGGGCCTCCAGTGCGTTTGGGAGGAGTGCTGGGGAGGCGCCTGCAACGAGGGCGGTGGACCAGCCGTCGCAGTCGGCGGCGCGGGCTCCGGTGACCACTGCGGCCTGCGGGCCCGCGGCGCCACGGCCCGTGCGCGGATCGAGGATGTGCCCCTGCGAGCCGGCCTCGCTCGTGCCCACCCGCGAGCGCGCGGCCGACACGCTCATGGCGCTGCGCCTGAGGTCGAGCACGGGAGCTGTGGGTCCGGAGCCCACGGCGACGCGCCAGGACGCGCGACCCGGCGGGGGATCAAGGGCCAGCACGGTCGAGGTCCCGCCGTGGAGCAGGGCGCAGGTGACCTCCTCCTCCTCGAGAATCGCGGCGGCTGCGTCGAGGGCAGCTCCCTTGGCGATGGCCCCGAGGTCGAGACCCATCCCCGGCTTGGCGAGGCGCACCGCGCCGCGCTCCGCGTCGAGCTGCAGGCCCGAGACCTCGAGGGAGGCCGGGCTCGGCGGGGAGGACGCCGCGCCGCGCAGGCCGGCCGCGGTGAGGAGCGGCGCCAGGAGGGGGTGGAAGGCTCCGTCGCTGGCGCGGTGCAGGGCCACGCAGCGCTCGAGGAGCTCGAAGGTCTCCGGGTCCACTCGCGTCCAGCCTCCGCCGGCCTCGCGCGCCAGGTGCGCGACCAGGGAGTCGCGAGCGAAGGCGCTCCAGGCGGAGTGGAGGGTGCGGACCTCGGCCAGCGCCGCCTCGCCCGCGGCGCGCAGGTGAGCCTCACGCTGCCCCGCCAGGACCAGCTCGAAGCGGGTCCCCATGGCGGGGCAGGCGAGGCGGAGCGGCATCGCAGCCGGACTCAGAGGGCGCGCGTCGCGCCGGTCTCGGGGTCATAGGCCCAGGAGGCGCCGCTCCACATGGAGCGGGTGGCGAGGTCGACCACCACCATGACCTGGGCAGCCAGCTCGACCTGGCTGCGGTTCTGCTCGCGGGAGCGAACGCACTGCAGCCAGTCGAGGCGCAGGGCCTCCTGCGGGGACACCCGGGCGCACTCGTGGCGCTCCGCGTCGATGTCGTCCACGAACAGGCGCTCCGGACGCAGCTCGCAGTCGTTCGAGCCCAGGTAGAGGTTGGCCTCGTGGCCGCGCACCATGACCTCGAGCCCCTGCTCGTTGCAGGTGGAGCCCGCCACGATCATGGTGTGCTCCTTCTCGAACTCGACCGTCAGGAAGACCTGGTCGTGGTTCTCCATGGCCTTGTCGACATAGTGCCCGCCGTTCGCGCTCACCCGGGTGGGCCAGCCGCGATCGATGGCGAACATCATGGGCGTCATCATGTGGACGAGCAGGTCGCCGATGATGCCGGTGGACCACTTCTTGTAGCGGCGCCAGCGGTGGTAGACCTCGGTGTCGAACTCGTCGGTGCCCTTGGGACCGCACCACTTCTCCCAGTCGAGGGTCTTGCCCGGCTCGACCGCGGGGTTGATCCCGTACAGCCACTCGCCGTTCTTCGAGTTGCGGCAGTAGCTGGTCTGGCTCAGGGTCGGGTGACCGATGCGCCCCTCGGCGATCCACTTCCGGGCCACCTGGTACTTCTCGTACATCATGTACTGCGTGCCGACCTGGAGGCGCATGTGCGGGTTGGCCGTCATGGTGTCGCGCATCCAGAGCGCCTCCTCGATGGAGAGCGTCATGGGCTTCTCGCAGTACACATCCTTGCCGGCGGCGATGGCGTCCACGGCCTGGGTGGCGTGCCAGTGCTCAGGGGTCGCGATCAGGACGCAGTCGATGTCCTCGCGCGCAAGCAGCTCCTCGTAGTCCTTGTAGCCGAGGACCTCGACGCCCTCCTGACGGCTGCGCGCGTCCGAGAGCGCCTTGTCGAGGTTGATCTGGTTGACATCGCACAGGGCGACCACATCGAAGGCCTCGAGGTTGCCCTCGCGCTGGCCAAGCATGGAGCCCAGGTGCCCGCGGCCCATGCCGCCGCAGCCGATGATGGCCACCTTGAGCCGCTCACCCTCGGGCTTGGAGCCCTTGGCAGGGGCCTTGGGGATCAGGCGCTTTTCGTCCTGGGCGCCGTGGGCACCGAGGGCGAGGGCGCCTGCGGCGCTGGAGGAGAGGAGCAGGCGGCGGGAGGGGAGGGCAAGGCTCATGAGGGTCCTCGGTGGGGGTTCGGAACGCCCAGAGTCTAGCCAGCGATCGCCCGATGTGAGCGTTGCGGTCCTGTGTGGTCCTTTCGATGATCGTGGCCATGATCATCACGACCTGCACCGCGCTCCTCACGGCCGCCGTGGTCTCGCTCACCCCGAGCCCTGCGGACGGCTGGGTGGAGCTCTTCGATGGGGAGACCCTCGGGGGCTGGACGACCACCGGCGGTCGCTATGACGGCAAGGCAGTCTGGGCTGTCGAGGAGGGTGCCATCACCGGGCGGGAGGGGCCCGGGCGCGCAGGCGGGCTGATCTACACCGAGGCCCCCTACGACGACTTCGAGTTCGAGTGTCAGGTCTGGGTGGACTACCCCTTCGACTCCGGGATCTTCGTGCGCATGCGCCCCGACCAGGACGGGATGCAGTTCACCCTGGACAACCGCCCGGACGGAGAGACCGGGGCCCTCTACAGCGCGGGCTACTTACTGCACAACCCGGCCGGCGCGGCCCACTGGAAGCAGGAGGCCTGGAACCATGTGCGCGTGCGCGTGGCGGGCAACCCCATGCACTGCGAGATGTGGCTCAACGGCGTGAAGACCACCGACCATCGCCTGGCGGACGGCACGCGTCCCCTGGCCACCAGCGGCCTGATCGGCCTGCAGATCCACGGTGGGGGCAACGCGCCCGAGGGGGCCAAGGCCGCCTTCAAGGAGGTCCGCGTGCGCGCCCTCCCCAAGGGCAGCGGTGACTACTGGACCACGGGCGAGGACGGCCTCATGACCCTCACCGCGGCGGGCGCCCGCGCCGGATGGGAGAGCCTGTTCAACGGGAGGGACACCACCGGCTGGGAGGCCCACGGCGACGGTCGCGGCTACCGGGCCAAGGACGGGGTCCTCGAGTTCCTCGTCGAGGGCGGCTCACCCCAGCTCGTGACCAAGCGTGACTTCCAGGACTTCCAGCTGCGGCTCGACTTCAAGCTGGCGCGGATGGCCAACTCGGGCCTGTTCCTGCGCGCGGCGCGCGATGGCAGCAACCCGGCCTACAGCGGTCGCGAGGTCCAGATCCTCGACGACCACAACTGGGAGGCGGACACCAACTCCAAGCTCGAGCCCTGGCAGTTCACCGGCTCCCTCTACGGCGCGGCGGCGCCGGCCCAGAAGGCGCTCAAGCCCAACGGCGAGTGGAACACCCTGTGCGTCACCCTCGACGGGCCGCGCATGGTGACGGTGCTCAACGGCAAGATCCTCTACGACCTCGACACCGAAGGCCTGACCCCGGCGCAGGGGGCGGCCTTCGCCGAGCGCGCGGCGGCCGGCTTCATCGGCCTGCAGCGCCACGCCCCCGGCGGCCTCGAGGGCGACGCCTACGCGTGGTTCCGGAACCTGTACCTGCGCGAGCTGCGCTGAATCGCGCGCGGCTCGGCCGCACTCACTCGAAGGTCACGGCCACCGCGTCGGAGAAGTTCGAGGTCGGAGCCCCGACCTGGTCGCGGTACCAGAGCTGGAAGGTCCAGGTCTCGCCGGGGGCCGCGGCCACCGGCGGAGTCACTGGCAGCTGGTTCAGGTCCACCGCGATCGCGAGGTGCCCGTCGGGGCCGGAGTTCTGCAGCTGCGAGCGGAAGCGCCCGATGCTGCCGGCAAGGCACAGCACGCCCATGCTCCCCGGAGGGGTTACGGATCCCTGCGTCTGGGAGCACACGAAGTAGCCGAACTGCCCCGCGGGCAGGCCCACGGCGGCCAGGGTCAGGTCCTGGTCGGCGACGACCGCGCTGCCGGTGGCGTAGACCTCGGCGCCCGCTCCCGTGGAGTTGGCCACGGCAGGGCTGCACAGGCGCGCGCCCAGCCCCTCTCCGTTCAGGCCGGCGCGGACGGCGACATCGTCCAGGGCGGCCTCGACGATGGAGCCCGAGCCCAGGTCCGAGGCCTGGAAGCGCACCTGAACGGTGGAGGTCAGGGCCAGGCCGTCCTCGAGGGCGAGCTCGTACTCGAGCCAGCTCCCGCTCGTGCCGGGCCCGGTCGGCCCCACGGTCAGCAGCGCGGTCCAGGTGGCGCCGCCATCGTCGGAGCCCTCCACGACGAACACATCCTGTCCCGGGGCTGCCCCCGCGTCGTTGGAGTACCACAGCCAGAAGGACAGGGTCGCGGCCGCGCGGCCCGACAGGTCGAGGACCGGCGAGGTCAGGGTCGTCGTGCCGCCGTCCACATCGTTCGCCCCGACGGAGCCGCCGGGCGAGCCCTGGCCCGTGAACCAGCACTGGCTGCCCGCGGGCGTGTGGTCGTCCTCGGGCTGCGCCGCCGAGCCAACGGGGTCGCCGCGCTCCCAGAGGCCCGTGCTCGCATCGTTCGGCCCGCTCACCGTCCAGCCCTCGTCGCCCGCGGCCTCGAAGTCGAAGCTCGCGATCGGCGCGCCCGCGCCGGCGACCACCGAGCTCTCGAAGGTGAAGGCGTGTCCATCCACGCTGAGGGTGACGGTGTAGGGGATGACGGCTCCCGGCGGCACCCCGTCCAGGAGCTGGAGCTCCTGGGTCACCGCGGCCTCCGTGAACGGGGCCAGGCCGGCGAGGGTCGTGGGCGTCGTGGTGACCAGGGCCCACGGGCTCGTCGTGGCGAGCGCGACGCCTGCGGCGCCGGCGGCGTCGAGGCCCGAGTTGCGCACCGTCAGCTCGACGCGGAGTCCCTCTCCGCCCTCATAGGAGCCGTCGCCGTCTCCGACCTCGACGAGGGTCTCGGAGGCCACGCGCAGCCACGAGCCCGCGGCCAGGGCCGTCCGCGCGAGAGCGATGCGGTTCTCCTCGGCCAGCGGGATGAT
>JADHNZ010000005.1 GCA_016779225.1 Planctomycetota bacterium | reverse complement strand
CCACGCCGGTCCAGAGGCGCTCGCCGCCGGCCTTGGCCTGCTGCTGCTCCTCTTCCTCCGAGCCGATGCTCTGCAGGTCGATGTCACCGAGGGCGTCGGCGATCTCACGGTCCAGGTCGTCAGGGGGGGGCGTCATGGGGATTCAGGGGCGCATCCTTGGCCCGGCAGTCTACCCGGGGACGGGGATCAGGGGGTCCGCGTCACATCCCGGGTGCTGGCCTGGCAGGTGGGCCAGAGGACCACCTCGCCGATGTTCACATGCGGAGGGCGGGTGACGGCGTAGAGGATCGCGTCGGCCACGTCGTCGGGGCGCAGGGGCTCCATCCCGGCGTACACCGCGGCGGCCGCGTCGGCGTCCCCCAGGCGGACCTCGGAGAATTCCGTGTGCACCATCCCCGGGTCCACGGTGGTGAAGCGTACCCCGCGGCCCCCCGCGTCCAGACGCAGGGCCTCGTAGAGGGCCCGGACCCCGTGCTTGGTGGCGTTGTAGACGTTGCCTCCGGGGTAGACCTGGCGGCCGGCCACGCTGCCAAGCAGAACGAGGTCGCCGCCGCCGCGCTCGAGCATGCCGGGCAGGGCCGCGCGGATGACGTGCAGGACGCCCTTCACATTGGTGTCCACCATCTCGGACCAGTCGGACGGATCCCCCTCCTGGAGGCTCGCCACTCCCCGGGCAAGGCCCGCGTTGGCGACCGCTAGGTGCACCTCCCTCCCGGCGAAGGCGGCCTGCACGGCGGCCGCGTCCCGGACATCCAAGGTGAGGGCCTCCGCGCTGCCGGGGCCCGCCGCGGAGAGCTCCGCGGCGAGGGCCTCCAGGCGCTCGGCGCGGCGCGCGGCCAGCAGGACATGGGCGCCTGCTCCGGCCAGGGCGCGGGCGGTGGCGGCGCCGATCCCCGCGGAGGCGCCGGTGATCAGGGCGGTTCGTCCTTGGAGGGCAGTCATGGGCGCAAGGGTCGCCGCCGGGGGAGGGGCGCGCAAGCGCGGTGCCCTGGGAAAGCCCGCTAGACTCGCCGCCATGGTCGAAATCACGCTCGCCTACCAGGGCGACCTCCGCACGCGCTGCGAGCACGGACCCTCCGGGACCGTTCTGCACACCGACGCCCCCGTGGACAACCAGGGACGGGGCGAGTCCTTCTCACCGACGGACCTAGTGGCGACGGCGCTGGGCTCGTGCATGCTCACAATCATGGGCATCGTGGGAGAGCGCCACGGCATCGACCTCTCCCGGGCGACGGTCAAGGTGGTCAAGCACATGGTGGCCGACCCCAAGCGCAGGATCGGCCGCCTGGAGGTCGAGGTCCGGGTGCCCGGCCTTGAGAACTCCGCGCATCGCGAGCGGCTCGAGCGGGCGGCCCTGACCTGCCCCGTGCACGCGACTCTCGGGGACCGGGTGGAGATGCCGGTCTCCTTCGTCTGGGAGGCCTGAGGGACACGCGCGCGGCGGGACCTCAGGCGGGCTGGGCCCTCTGATCCGTCTCGGGCCCTTGGAGGTCAGGCTCCCATGAGGCGCAGGGTCCAGGCTGCGAGGGCGGCGAGGTCCGCGGCGTCGGTCACGGCGGGCTGGGGCATGCGGCGGTGCTCGATCTCCGGGTGCCGTGCGGCGTAGCCCGCGGGGTCCGCCAGGTACTCGGCCAGGGTCTCCGCGCTCCAGCGCGCCGCGAGCCCTTGGAGCGCGGGGCCCAGCATGGTGCCGCCGCCGGCGCCGCCGTGGCATGCCGAGCAGGCCGCTGGGCCCGTGAAGAGTGCGCGCCCGCGTCCTTCGAGCTCGGTCGCAGGCTCGGGGGCCTCGGCGCGGACCTCAGGGGACGCCACGCCGCCGCAGCTCGGGAGGGCAAGGACGGCGCAGGTCACGAGTCGCGTCGCGAAGGTTGTGGGCGCGGATCTCACGGCTCCTGCAGTGGACTGCCTTCGAGCTGCTCGAGCAAGGCCAGGGACCGTGTGTCGCGGGGATCGAGCGCCAGGGCGCGCTCGAGGGCGGCCCGTGCGGTCTTGGGCTGGCCCAGGGACTGCCGCGCCCGCGCGAGGCCGCGCCAGGCCGCCACCGCACCCGGAGCCAGCTCGGTCGCTCGGCCATACGCCTCGGCGGCCCGCTCCCAGCGCTCGAGCCGCAGCAGGACGGCTCCGTGGTTCTGGTGCGCAACCGGATTGCGAGGGCCGCGCGCGCAGGCCTCGGCCAGCACGGCCTCGGCCTGCTGCAGCTCGCCGCGCTGGACGAGCAGCACGCCCAGGTTCACGCGCGGCCGTGAGTAGCTTGGGTCGAGCTCGACGGCGCGCAGGAAGCGCGCCTCGGCAGCGGCCTCGTCGCCAAGCTCGAGGGCGGCGTTGCCCAGCGCGTTCCAGGCGCGCGCGTCCTCGGGCTCCGCCGCCATGCGGGCCTGCCAGTAGGCCTCCCGGCTGGCATAGGGAGCGGAGGCACGCCAGCTCAGCGGGACGAGGGCCGCCAGCAGGATCAGCCGCGGCGCTGTGATCCGCCGCGGCGCCGTGATCCGCCGCGGCGCCGTGCCCAGCCGCGCGAGGGCCATGCCCAGGGCGGGGGCAGCGAAGAGGAGGGGCAGATACAGGAAGCGCGTGGCGAACACCTCGCCCGCCGGAATGAGCTGCAGGGTCGGCAGGGTGGCCAGGCAGGCGCAGCCCACGCTGGCCGCCGCCAGGGACTGCGACCGCGGCCCGGCCAGGGCCCGCCAGCTGAGCGTGAGTCCAAGGAGCGGCAGGGCATGGGCCACGAGGACCCCCGCGACGGGCCAGGCCTTGGCCCAGGCCTCGACGGCCAGCGGCGCTCGCCCCGGGACGAGTCCGATGGGGACCAGCAGGGCGCGGAGGCCGCCGAGCCACGCCCAGCCCCCGAGGGCCTCCCGATCCCAGAGGCCGAGGCTCGCCAGGGGTGAGCCCGGCGCGGAGGGCAGGGCCTCGCCGTAGGTGGCGAGCCGCAGGGCAGCCCAGGCCACGCCGCCGAGGAGCACACCCAGGAGCCCGGCCCGCACCTGACCCTGCCTGGCGGCGAGGAGGACGGCCACCGGAGCAAAGGTCAGCCCGTCCTCCTTGCCCAGGGCGGCGAGCAGGACGGCGAGCGCGGCGGCGAGCGCGACGGTGCGGGCGGTTCGGGCGCACAGCACGAGGTGCAGCCCCACCAGGCCTCCGAGGGCCGAGACCGGAGAGCTGCGCCCGCTGATCCAGGCCACCCCGTCCGCCAGGGCAGGATGCGCGGCGAAGAGCGCCGCGGCCAGGCCGGCGAGGGCGGTCCCGACGCCCAGGCGCAGCAGGAGTCCGGCCAACAGCGCGGCAGCGCAGCCATGGAGGAGGACCGAGGCGGCGTGCTGGGCAGGCGCGCTCTCTCCGCAGAGCCCGTGCACGAGGCGGAGGCTGAGGGTGGCCGCGGGGCGCCAGTGCCCGGCCGCGCCGAGGTGCTCCCAGTAGTCGCGCGTGAAGGCCGTCCACCAGGGCGCGCTGCCCTCGATGACGGGGTTCCCGCGGATGGCCTCCAGGTCGTCGTAGGAGAAGCCCCCGGTCAGCGCCGGAGCGAAGGCCAGCAGGGCCAGGAGCGCTGCTCCAGTGGGGACCCAGCGCGCCTCCATGGCTCAGGCGTCGGTGGGCCGGCGCGCGATGAGTCCCACCTCGTCACCGAGGTTGATCGGAAGGTGCGTGCGGGCCGCGAAGGCCTCTGGCAGGAGCGCGCCGGTCACCGCGCCGACCAGGCGCGAGTAGCCCTGGAGCCGGTCGCGCACGATGCGCAGGCTCCGGCGTCGCCCCATGGCTCCGAGCCAGACCACCTCGAGACCCGCCTGGGCGGCGAGGCTGCGCACGCCCGCTCGGTCGAAGTAGTTCAGGTGCTCGCGCGGCTTGAGGTGCAGCCACGAGGCCCCGGTGAGGCGTGCCACCAGGGAGCCGGCATCGGGCGTCGTGAGGAACGCGAGCCCGCCGGGCCGGAGAGTGGCCCGCACCTCCCGCAGGATCCCCACGGGATCCGGCACATGCTCGATGAAGTCGTTCATCGTGACCGCGTCGAAGCTCCGCCCGGCGAGGGCCGGGTGCGGGAAGAGTCCCGCGTGGGCCTCGAGACCCTGGTCCGCTGCGTGCTGGATGCTGGTGCGGTTGAGGTCCACGCCGACCGGGCGCCAGCCGCGCTCTGCGGCAGCCGCCAGCATGGTCCCCGGTCCGCAGCCCAGGTCGAGCAGGTCGCCCGGGGCCCGATAGCGCTCCAGCCGCCTCAGGCGATCGAGGAAGGTCTGGCGGTCCTCGGGCGCGGTCTCGAGGTAGTAGGGCGTCGGCGAGGCGCGCTGGTCGTTGTACTCGGCGTCGAGCGCGCTCTCATCGAGGCGTGGGTTCACGAAGCGCAGGCCGCAGTCCTCGCACCGGACCACCTGGAACCCGTCGCGCTCCAGGTGCGGGCGCGAGCCCGCGTCGCCGCACAGGGCGCAGTGCGCCTCGACCAGCCGCGGTGCGCTCATGCGGGCAGGGTCCTCTGGGGGACCAGGGTCGCGATGGCCTCGAGCACGCGGTCCACGGTGATGGACTGCAGGCAGAAATTGTCCGTGCAGCCGGAGTTCCGGTGGTTGAAGGCCGTCAGGCAGGGGCTGCAGGCGAGGGGCTCGTGCAGGTTGATCGCGCGCGGTCCACGAGGTCCGTAGAGCACCGGGGTCTCGGGTCCGAACAGGGTCACGACGCCGACCGGGGTGAGGGTCGCGAAGTGCGCCGGTCCGGAGTCGTTGGTGACCAAGACCTCGGCCATGTGGCACAGCTGCAGCACATCGTCGAGATCCCTCGTGCAGCCAACGAAGTCGATGCAGCGCGGGTCGTCCACTCCCGCGTGGATCTCTCGGATGGTCTCGTGGCCCGCGGGCACTCCCATGAGGACGACCACGGCCCGCGGATCTTCCCGGAGCAGGCGGCGGCTCAGCTCGATGAAGCGCGCTCGCGGCCAGTTGCGGATCGGCAGGAGCGCGCCCGCCTCGGGATTGAGCACGATCAGTCGGGCCCCGTCCGGCAGGACGCAGCGGGCGTCGAGCTCGCGCTGGAGGTGGGCCTGCAGCTCGGGCTTGGGGGGCGTGCCGACCACCTGCCGGCTGCTGCGCGGCTCCCGCTTGGGGCCGGGCTCGGGGCGAGGAGCCTCCTCGAGCGCGTCCATGAGCGCCATGAAGTTGGCGGACATGTGCTGGTAGGGGTTGTAGGCCACCCGGTGGGTCAGGTGGTTGCCCCGGTAGAGCCCCTCGGCCCGGAAGTTGTCGAAGCCGACGCGCTGGCGGGCGCCGCTGGCCACGGCCAGCAGGGAGGAGACCCGGGCGAAGAGCTCGAGGTCGACGACCGTCTGGACGCCGCGCTCGCGGCACCAGCGCCGGAACCGGACCACGCCCTCGGCCATGTCCACCAGGCTGGTGTCGGGGAAGCAGAAGATGTCCTCCTCGTCGAAGAGCCCCAGCAGGCGCAGCGACGCGGCGTTCTTCTCGAAGATGACGAAGCACGGCGGCTGGCCGCTGAGGCCGCGCGCGCGCTGGATCGTGGGGGCCGCCAGGATCGTGCTGCCCATCTCCGAGAGCTCGATGAACAGAATGCGACCTGGATCGCCCGGCTTGCGTCGCGGCGCGAAGCGGTCCACGAGCCGCGCCCATGCGCCCGCGAGGAGGCACAGGGGACGCCCGACGAGGGCGTCGATGCGGCGCATGGTGGAGAGGTTCATCGACGCAGGGGAGCATACTGAGATCGGTCGAGCGGACCCACGGACCGCAGTCGAACTCCCGCTCGCGGTCCTCAGGGGACCTCCGGGGCTCTCGAATCGGGCTGCTCCCGGTCGATAGGATCCCTCTGTGATGGAGCCGGAGGGTGCGTTGGACCGGAGCCGCGTGACGGGCTGGGGCGGGAGCCCTGCGGGCCTGGGGCGTGCGCGGGTGCTGACGGCTCTTTGCGCCATCGTCGCGCTGCATGGGATCCTGCGGTGGATCTGGCTCGACCGCGCCTTCGACCATGTGGTCTTCCCCATGTACGAGCTGTATGTGTCGGGGACCGTCGGCCGCATCCTCGAGCTGGGCCTCGAGCAGCCCCTGGGGGTCCACTACGACAACTCGGCTGGGTACTTCATCAACGGCGCCCTGGCGGCCCCGCTGTTCGCCGCGTTCGGCGCGTCGTACCTGACCTTCAAGCTGGTCCCGCTGCTCTACGGCGTGGGGGTGATCCTGCTGCTGTTCGGGTGGGTGCGGGGCCTGCTCGGGGAGCGCGCCGCCCTTGGCGCGGCGCTGCTGTTCGCGCTGGGACCGACCGAGCTGCTGCAGAAGTACTCCGTCATTGGCACGGGCAACCACTTTGAGAACCTCTTCTACCTGACGGCGTCCCTCTGGGCGTTCGACGCGGCCATGCGGCGGACGGGGCAGCCGACGGCGGCCCGGGCCTGGCTGCTGGCAGGGCTCACGGCGGGGATCAATGTCTTCGTGTTCCTCGGCGCGGTGATCCCCGTGGGCTGCATGGCGGGCGTGCACCTGATCACCCGCGGTCTGCGTCCGTGGCTGCGCGACCTCGGGACCGCGCTCCCGGGGTTCGCGCTGGGGGTTTCGCCGCTCGTCCTGATCAACCTCGCGGTGGCGTCCCGCGGCTCCGACTTCCTGCTGACGAAGTTCTCCTCGGCCCCGTCGCGGGGAGAGGTCAGCGGCTTCCTCGACCGGCTTGGCACCTTCCTCGGTCCGGACCTCGTGCGCGCCCCGTTCCACGGCGGGACGCCCGCCCACTGGGGCGAGCTGCTGCGCGGGCTCTGGCTGCTGGCGCTGCTCACCCTGGGCCTTCCGCTGGCGTGGCACCTGCTGCGGCTGCTCTTCAGCCGGGGGCTCCTGGGGCGCACGCCGGAGGAGGCACGGACCGCCTACACGCGCCTTCGCCTCTTCCCGCTGCTGGCGTGGACCCCGCTGGCGGCGGCGGCCTTCGCGCTCTCGGACCTGCAGAACGGCCTCCACCGCTATCCGGTGGAGGTGGGTGGCTATCGCTACTTCCTGCCGCACTTCCACCTGCTCACGGTGCTGCTGATCGCCCTGGCGTGCTCCGTGCGGTGGGATCGCCTGCGCGGGTTCGCAGGGGCGATGGCGCTCAGCCTCGGACTGCTTGGTGCTCTGCCCCTCACCCAGGCTCTCGAGGCCGGCGAGGACCGCGGGGTGGGCGCGCGCTACGAGGGCTACAACTTCGAGCAGTACGCGCGGGGCCTGGTGATGGAGACCTCGGGAGTGTCCCTCGCGGAGCGCCTCCGGATCGCTGCAGAGCTCCCGCGGCTGGAGCGTCAGCGCCTGCACCGGACGATGGGCTTCTACGGAGCTCAGATGCAGGTGGTCATGCGGGCCGACGCCGATGGAGACGGTCGCGTCACCGCCGACGAGCGCCGTGGTGTGGACCCGCTGCAGTCGTACGCGTCTCCGCTCGACCTCGAGGCCCTGCTGCAGGGCGTGCCGGTGGCGTTCCAACTGGACTGGGCTCGCGGTGCGGGCTCGGGGCTACGGACCCTGGTGGGCCAGGGGCCCCGGGCGCGGCAGGCCCTCGTTCAGGGGCTTGCGCTGCTCGTCGATTCGGGACATCCCCTGGCGGAGGCTGTGGTCGAGGGCTCCTGCTGGCTGCAGGACTACCCGACCCTCGCCTTCGATGTGCCGCGCCACCTGGAGCTCCACGAGGACCTCGCCCAGCGGCTCGTGGACGCGGGCATCGAGCAGGCGGGCGGGCGCTCGCTGGGGAGGTTTGCCGGCCGGATCCTCGGCCGTGCCCACCCGCCCGACACGGCGCGCTTTGCCGAGCTCTTCCGCCGCGCGGCACCCGTGCATCGGCGCGCGCTGTACGAGGGGCTGGGCATGGGCCTCGCCGACGGCCGGACGGAGGTGACCTGGCCCACGGAGGTCCTGGATGCGATCGTGCCCCTGGAGCTGCAGCCGATCGTGGCCCAGGCCTTCGGGCGCGAGTGCGCTCGCGTGGACGCTCAGCCCGGCGCTCCGCGCTGGGCGCAGGAGCCCGCGAGGCTGGACCTCGCGCTGGAGGCCGTGCCCGAGCGCCTGCGCGAGGCGGTCCTCGCGGGAGGTGCGGAGTGAGCCTCGCCTGGTGGACACCGACCGCGTACGCGACGCTGCTGGTCGCTACTGCGGCCTGCTCCCCCGCGCCCCCGGTCGCTCTGCGCGCAGACGGGGCGCCGCTCCCCGACGCGCGCGTCGTGCCGCTCCTTGAGGAGCTGGACGGCCGCACCTGGTGGTTCGCCACTGCGCCGGACCATGTCCCCGCGCTCGGTGTCGAGGGCCCGCTCCGGCTGTGGGCGCTGCCGCAGCCGGGCGGGGAGGGCGGCGGTCCGGGTGAGGCCTGCTGGCTGCGCGTGGCGTCGCCGGGGGAGGCCCGGCTCACCGTGGATGTCGGCGCGGGCCTGCCGGAGCTGGCGGACGACCTCCTGGTGCTGCAGCTGCTGGAGGGCCTCTCGGCCGTGGATCCGTCCGTGCTGTTCGGCCTGGACCGCCGCGACCTCGCGCGCACGGCCAGCCTCGCGCTGGCCGAGGGCGCGTCCCCGCTGTGGAGACGGATCGTGCCCCTGCGTGAGAGCGGCGGGCGCATCCTGGTCGAGCCCGGAGAGCACGGCTGGGGCTCAGTGGATCCCGTGGGCTGGCTGCCCGTGGACGCCGAGCCCCAGGGCTTCGAGCCGCGCCTGGGGGGCTCGTTCGTGGCCCCCGCCGAGGTCGTGCTTCCCATCGGGCCCGCCAACACCGCCTCGGTCTGGACCGAGTCGCTCCCCGGCGGGTGGGCGCTCTTGGCGGACGGACTCCGCTGCCAGCAGGAGCCCCTGCAGGGACGCTTCTCGGGCGTCGCCTTCCTGGACGCACTGGCCGGTCCCCTGCACCTCGCCGCCCTCGAGGAGGTGGGGCCTTCGACCTTCCGCCTGGGCGCGAGCCGAGACCTGCAGCACCGCGACGGCGAGGGCCTCTGGCTCGGGACGCTCGACGGTGAGGGGCCGGCACCTGCGTCCCTGCGCGTCGAGCCCGCGATCACGCGGCCCGAGGCCGAAGAGGGCCCGCCGCTCGAGCTCGTCCTCCACGATCAGGGGGCGCTCCAGCTGCGGCGCCCGGCGCTTGCCTTCCGACTGCCCTTCGCCGACGACGGGCCTGTCGAGCTCCAGGCCCTGGGGCGTGGTCCCTGGCGCGTGGAGGTGGAGGTGTCCGCCGAGGGGTGGCTGGTTCGCGGGTTCGAGACCCAGGTCCTCGAGGAGCCCGTGGGCATTCTGCTCCAGCCCGAGGTGCGCGTGGTCCGCGGCGGCGCGCTCGAGCTGGCGGAGCCCGCCGCCTGGCCCACCCGCGGGCCACACCTGCTCACGCTCTTCGGCGCCGAGGAGCGCATCGACCTCCCCGTGGACTTCCGGCCGGAGGGTCATGTGGTGTTCGGCCAGGTGCCCGAGGTCCCCGACGGCAGCTACCGCGCCTGGCTGCGGGCCGAGGTGGGAGACGGAAGCGCCCGGGATGTGGCCTTCCTTGCGGTCGAGGTGCGCCTTGGGGAGCCCCTTGTGCTCGCTCCCGATGCGGGCCTGACGCTCGTGCAGGGCGCCGGGGACGAGGGCCCTACCGGCCGCATGCTGATCCAGGTGGATGGCGAGGGCCAGCCCCTGGGCCGCGGAGCGCACGCCGTGCCGCGGCGGCGCGCCGATGGCTCGTTCGCTCTTCCCGGGGTGCATCCCGACATGCGCCTCGTGGACGCCGCGACGGGCGCGCTGGTCCTCGACCGGGGCGTGCCCTCGGCGGGCTACAGCGTGGAGTGAGGCGCGGGGACGAGACCCCATGCCCCTCAGCTACGGGGCCGGCGGGCCAGGAGGCGGACGCTGGCCGGGGGGGCGAGGCGCCAGCGCATCAGCGCGTCGAGGACCACGAACACTCCGCGCAGGAGTCGCTCCACGGGGCTGAGGTCCTCGCGCTTGAACAGGTGCGCGGGGCGCGGGACGGAGCCCTGGACCGACACGATCTCGAGGCCGGCACTCTCCACCAGGCGCACCAGGGTGCGCCGGTCGAACTCGAGGATGTGGTAGGGGTACCCGCCGTCCCCGTCCCCGAACTTGAGCATGGCGCAGAGCTGGGGACCCAGCAGGCGCCGAGGGAGGACGGCCCGGGCCGCAAGCAGCAGCCTGAAGATCCCCGAGTTCACATAGGAGGGCACGATCACCAGCAGGTGTCCACCCGGGCGAACCAGGGCACGCAGCTCGCGCAGGGTCTGGCGCGGGTCCGTGGTGTGCTCCAGCACATTGTCGGCCACCGCCACATCGAAGCGCTCCGGCTCGTAGGGGGCGTCGGCGAGCCAGCCCTCGAAGACCTCGAGTCCCAGCTCCTCGCGTGAGTAGCGGGCGGCGGGGGGCGAGAGCTCGACGCCCGCGACCTGCCATCCGCGCCGCCGGGCGCCCTCGAGGAAGAACCCTCCGGCAGACCCGAGCTCCAGCGCCGCCCCGCGTCCGCCGACCTCCTGCTCGAGGGCGGCCCACTCCTCCTCGGCCTCGGCGATCAGCTCGTCCTTGCGCTCGAAGTAGTTCTGGTCCTCGACCCCGAGGTTGTAGCCGTGGGTGTAGTACTCCTCGTCGTCGTACATGCGCCCGAGCGTTCCGGAGTCCGGGCGCGGGTTGCAGTAGACGAGGCCGCAGCGGCGGCAGCGCACCATGTCGAAGGTCCGCGGGCCGATCGCGTACATGGCCGCGCGGTAGGGGCGCGCATCGTCCGCTCCGCACACGGCGCAGGCCCAGGTCGTGGTGAGCACCTCGAAGGGCAGCTCGCTGCTGGGGGACCGGGCCATGGGCGGATGCTAGAGGGACGGGACGAGCCCCGTCCAGGGTCTCGGGGAGTCGCGCGCTTCGGACGGGGAAGGAGCCTGACGGCGGGCGGGCGGTGGGCTAGGATCCTGCCTGCTCGGGGTCCGCCCCGGGCGTCCGTGGGACGGTCACCGACCGTGATGAGCCCGCGGAGAGGACCAGCGAGAGGGGCGCGGCCCCTGACCCAGCGGAGAGAGAGAGTGCCGAAGGCCAAGGCGAAGGAAGGGGACGCGGAACCGGGGTTCGACGAGCGGCTGGCCCAGCTCGAGGAGCTGGTGGCCGAGCTCGAGGGTGGAGAGCTGTCCCTGGAGGACAGCCTCGCGCGGTATGGCAAGGGCGTGGAGCTGCTCAAGGCCTGCCGCGGGCAGCTCGAGGCCTTCCGCGCCCGCGTCGAGGAGCTCAGCGAGGCGGACGAGGAGTCCTGAGCCCGCCATGGCGGAGACCCCCTTCCACGAGGCTGGAGCCGCGCTCGCGGCGCTCCGGCCCAGCGCCGAGGCCGCCCTTGAGCGCGCCCTCGAGCGTGCAGGGCAGGCGCCGCCGAGCCTCCTTGAGGCCCTGCGCTACCCGGTTCAGGCCGGCGGCAAGCGCCTGCGGCCCTGTCTGGTCTCCCTGACCTGCAGCGGGTGCGGAGGCGCGCCCGAGCAGGCCTGGGCGGCGATGGCCGCGGTGGAGCTCATCCACACCTACAGCCTCGTCCACGACGACCTGCCGTGCATGGACGACGACGACCTGCGCCGCGGGCGGCCCACGACCCACCGCGTGTATGGGGAGGCAACAGCGGTGCTGGTGGGAGACGCGCTCCAGGCCCTGGCCTTCGAGGTCCTCGCCGCCGAGGGCGGGCCCCAGGCCGCCTCGATGGTGGCCGTTCTCGCGCGGGCCTCGGGGCCGGTGGGCATGGTCGGGGGGCAGGCCCTCGACCTCTCCGCCGAGGGGTCCGATGCGGGCGAGGCAGAGGTCTTCGCTATCCACCGCGCGAAGACCGCGGCCCTCATCGCCGCCTCGGTCGAGCTTGGCGCCCTGGCGGCGGGGGTTCGGGAGCCCCGACTGGGCGCCCTGCGCGCGTTCGGCTGGGAGCTCGGCCTCTTGTTCCAGGTGGTGGACGACCTCCTGGATGTGACGGCGAGTGAGGAGGCCCTGGGCAAGACCCCGGGCAAGGATGCCGAGGCCGGGAAGCGCACGGTGGTCGCCGTCCTCGGGCTCGAGGGTGCCCGGGCTCGAGCATGCGCCATGGAGGACTCCCTCGCAGGCCTCGCAGGCCTCGCGGACGCCGCGGGGCTGGCTGCGACGGACCCCCTCCGATCCCTGCCCGCCTGGGTGCGCTCGCGCTCCTCCTGACGGGACCGGCGCCGGGCCGCACGGACCTGCCGGAGCGCCCCAGAACGGGCCGGAGGGGTGGTTTCCACCCCCCGAGGGCTGTGGAATGATGGACTAGGACCCACAAGCCTGTGCCCCGCACGGCGCGGGGATGGCTTGCCGCACGGGCAGGAGCCGTCCCAGAGCAGACCCGGAGGCCCCAGACCATGTCCCAAGACTCCGATCCGACCGCCTGCGCCGCTCCGCGGTACCCCCTCCTCGAGGGGATCCAGGGCCCCGCGGATGTCCACGCGCTCGAGCGCGATCAGCTGCCCCAGCTCTGCGACGAGATGCGCAGCTTCCTGCTGGAGAGCGTGCAGCGCACCGGCGGCCACCTGGGCTCGAACCTCGGCATCGTGGAGCTCACCACCGCGCTCCACCGCGTCTACGACTTCGGGCGTGACCGCGTCGTCTTCGATGTGTCCCACCAGTGCTACCCGCACAAGCTGCTGACCGGCCGCATGGAGGGCTTCGAGCAGCTCCGGCGGACCGGGGGCATGTGCGGCTTCACCAACCCCGAGGAGTCCCCGTACGACATGTTCCACACGGGGCACGCGGGCACCTCCATCAGCCTCGGCATGGGCATGGCCGTCGCTGCGGCCCGCGAGGCGAATCCGCGCTCGGTCGTGAGCGTGGTCGGCGATGCGAGCCTGGGGGCGGGGGTCGCGTTCGAGGCGCTCAACCATGCGGGTGCGACCGGCGCGAAGATGCTCGTGGTCCTCAACGACAACGAGTGGTCCATCAGCCAGTCGGTCGGCGCGCTCTCGCGCTACCTCTCGCGCATCCGCTCCATGCGCTTCGTCCAGCGCGCGGGTCAGGAGACCAAGTCCCTGATCCAGGCCATCCCCCTGATCGGCCCCCGCGTCGACAAGACGCTGGACGACCTCGGCGAGGTCATGCGTCACATGGTGGTTCCCGGCCACATCTTCGAGGAGCTGGGCGTGCGCTATGTGGGGCCGGTGGACGGCCATGATGTGAAGGGGCTGGTCGACACCCTCACCCGCGTGAAGGAGCTCGAGGGGGTCGTCGTTCTGCATGTCCTCACCGAGAAGGGCAAGGGACACCCTGACGGGCCCAACCACCCCGAGCGCGTGCACGCCGTCAAGCCGCGCAAGAGCGCGCCGCTCGACAAGACCGAGGGGGAGGCCGCCAAGCCCCAGGGCGTCGCCTTCACCAAGGCCTTCGCCACCTCCCTCGAGGCCCTGGCTCAGCGGGACATTCGCGTGCATGCGATCACCGCGGCCATGCCCAGCGGGACGGGCCTGGTCGAGTTCTCGGAGCGCTTTCCGTCGCGGTTCCACGACACGGGCATCACCGAGCAGCACGCGGTCGCGTTCAGCGCGGGCCTGGCTAAGGCCGGCCTGCGCCCGGTCGTGGCCATCTACTCGACCTTCCTGCAGCGCGGCTACGACCAGGTCTTCCAGGAGGTCGCCCTCCAGAACCTGCCCGTGACCTTTGCCCTGGACCGGGCGGGCCCGGTGGGGCAGGACGGCGCCACTCACAACGGCGTGTTCGACCTCGCCTACATGCGGACCCTGCCGAACATGGTGCTGGCCTCGCCCCGAGACGCAACGGATGTGCGGCGGATGCTCGACGCCCTCGTGGCGCACGACGGCCCGGCGGCCCTGCGCTTCCCGCGTGCGAACTGCCCGGCCCACGAGTCCCTTCCCGGGGCTGAGCGTCGGCCGATCCGTCCAGGCACCGCGGAGGTCCTCCGCGAGGGGCCGGAGGGCGGCGTCGTGATCTGGGCCCTGGGGCACCTCGTCGGCCCTGCTCTCGAAGCAGCCGATGCGCTGGCTGCCGAGGGCCTAAGCATCGGGGTCGTGGACGCACGCTTCGTCAAGCCGCTGGACGAGGAGCTCCTTGCGCGTCACCTGCGCCACTACGGCAGCATCCTCACCCTTGAGGCTCACCAGCGCATGGGGGGCTTTGGCTCGGCCGTCCTCGAGGCCGCCGCGCGGCAGCCCGAGGGTGAGGGGCTCGCGCGGGTGCGGATCGTGGGGATCCAGGACCGCTACCTCGACCACATGACCACCCCCGAGGAGCAGCTGGCCCGGTGCGGGCTCGACCGCAGCGGGATCGAGCGTCAGGTGCGCGGCATCCTCTCGGGGAGCCGCGTGAGCTGATGGGGGGCCAGGGCGAGCAGGCCCCCTGGGGGCCGGGACCGTTCCAAGGGACGATCCGACGGGCCCTGGTCCTCGCTGATGCCTCCCGGCGGCACGCGGTCGACTCTGCGGTGGCCATGGCAGCCTCCTTGGAGAGTCGAGGGATCGAGGTGGTGCTCGAGCGCGATGCCCGAGCGCGGTGCGCCTCGGGTCCTCTGGAGGAGCGCCCGGATCTGGTGGTGGTTCTCGGCGGAGATGGGACCGTCCTCGCTGCGGCGCGCCTCCTCTCCGAGGACCCGGTGCCGGTCCTTGGCATCAACTTCGGCCGCGTGGGCTTCCTGGCGCCGGTCCCCGCCGAGGCCGCAGAGGCCGGCCTCCTTGATGTGCTCGAGGGGCGGGCGATCGTGGAGCCGCGCATGAGGCTCCGTGCGACCCTCCCCGACGGCACCTCCGGGGTGGCTCTCAATGATGTGGTGATCGCCAGGCCCTCCGCGGGGCCCCTCCTGACATTGAGCCTGGAGGCGGACGGGGAGCGGGTCTCGGACTACCGCGCGGACGGCCTCATCCTGGCCACCCCGTCGGGCTCTACGGCGTACTCCCTGGCCGCGGGGGGCCCGGTCATGGCCCCCTCCCTCCAGGGGATCGTCGCCACGCCGATCAGCGCCCACGCCTTGGCCCACCGGCCCCTGGTCCTGCGCCCCGATGCCCTCCTGCGGGTGGGAGTGGCCCCTGACGCGGACACCGCCGGGGAGCTGGTCCTGGATGGTCAGCCCCTGGGGCGCCTCGCGCCTGGGGAGGTCCTCACCGTTGCCCGGGCCGAGCCGCCGCTGCCTCTCCTCGCGCCCGCTGGGCAGGACCCCTGGCGGCGGCTGCGGGAGCGCCTCGGCTGGTCCGCCTCCTTTGCAGAGGCTTAAAGAACGCTCAGGGAGCCCCTTGTTTACAAACCCGCCCGACCGGCTTGTCCGGTCCTCTCGGTGGCCTCCCACAGGCCGCCCCCGCCACGCACCACGGCGCCCCCCTCCGATGGCCGCGAAGACCGAATCTCCCCCCTCCTCGCGGGGGACCAACGCCCTCCGCGCGGCGTTCGTCCTCCTGCTCGTCTATGGCTTCCTGATCTCCATCCGCCTCATGGGCGGGGCGTTCAAGGCGATGGGGTCCGAGGCCGCCCAGGGCCTGTACGAGGGGATCTCGAACCCCTTCGCGGGCCTCGCGGTCGGGATCCTGGCGACCGTGCTGGTCCAGAGCTCCAGCACGAGCACCTCGACCATCGTGAGCCTGGTGGGCCAGACGGGCGGGACAGCGCTCCCCCTGAAGACGGCGATCCCCATGATCATGGGTGCCAACATCGGGACGACGATCACCAACACGATCGTCTCGATGGGCCACATTCGGCAGGGCGGCGCCTTCCGCCGTGCCTTCGCTGCGGCCACGGTCCATGACTTCTTCAACCTGATCCTGGTTGCGGTCATGCTGCCGATCGAGATCGCGACGGGGTTCCTCGAGAAGACGGCCACCACGCTCTCGACGAGCCTTGCGGGGGACAGCAGCGTCAAGTTCGCCAACCCCGTCAAGGACGCGGTCAAGGCCGGCTCGAAGCCGATCATCACCATGCTGGAGGGGCTCGGCCTCGAGGGCGGGGCCCTGTCCCTGGTGCTTATCGCGGTGGCCCTGGGCATGATGGCGGTCTGCCTGGTGCAGATCACCAAGAACATGCGCGCGCTCATCTCGGGCAAGCTTGAGCAGGCCATGAACCGGGTCCTGGGGCGCTCCGGGCTGCTGGGTATCCTGGTGGGGACGATCCTGACCATCTCGGTCCAGAGCTCGTCCATCACGACTTCCCTGCTGGTGCCCATGTGCGCCGCCGGGATCTTGAGTCTCAAGAACGCGTTCCCGATCATGTTGGGAGCGAACATCGGGACCACCGTGACGGGCCTCCTGGCCTCCCTGGCGACGGACAAGCCCGGCGGACTCACGATCGCGCTCGTCCACACCCTGTTCAACCTGATCGGGGTCCTCGTCATCTACCCCATTCCCGTCTTGCGCAACATCCCCATTCGCCTGGCGCGGTCCCTTGCCATCCGTGCGCAGCGGAACCCCCTCTGGGTTGGGGCGTATGTGCTCGGCGTGTTCGTGATCTCCCCCCTCATCGGCTACTTGCTGCTCCGCACCACCTCCTGAGCGCCCCATGTTCGACTGGATCCAGAACCTTCGTGACCCCGAGAGCCAGGACCGCCTCATGACGCGGTTCCAGGAGATGCTCTCGGACGGTCGGCACGCGTTCGACGCGGCCGTCACCATCCTCGCCAGCGGCGGGGACCCCGCCAGCGTGCGTGAGGAGGTCTTCAAGACCGACAAGCGCATCAACGAGAACGAGCAGGCCCTCCGCCGGGAGCTGGTCGTGCACGGGATCGTCCACGGGACCTCGGTGTTTCCCGTGCTCCTCGTTATGATGAGCCTGGCCAAGGACGCCGAGCGCATTGGCGACTACGCCAAGAACCTGCTGGACCTCGGACGCCACCGCACCAGCCTCAGTGATGACGACCACAAGGTCGTGGCTGAGCTGGGTCAGGAGGCGTCGCGCCTCCTCCAAGAGGCCGCCTCCATCTTCCGTGATAAGGACGAGGAGGCTGCCCGCGCCTTCCTCGAGAAGGAGGAGGCCTTCCGCCGCGCCTGCGAGACGCGCATCGACGCCTGGATCGAGACCTCCGACCGCAACTGCTCCGCTGCTTGCCTGTGCGCCCGCTTCATCAAGCGCGTGGCGGGTCACGCGGGCAATGTGGTCAGCTCTGTCTGCATGCCCCTCGACAAGTTGGACTTCCACCCCAACGGCGGAGGGGACGAGGACTGATCCCAGCGCGGGACCCTCGCCCAGCCGGCGAGCACGCACCCCCGGGGCCTTGCGGTGTCGGGGGTGCGCGTCTTCTGGGCCGCTTCTTTCCCTCTCACGCCGAGCGCCAGGCGCCTGCCGGACCCTCGGCATGGTCCGCGGCCCAAGTGCACGGGCTCTGCAGGTTCCCGTGCGCCGGGGCTCGGCTTGGCTCAGTGCGGGATCGGCGTGGTGGAGTCGGCCTGAATCAGGCCGTCCTCCATGTAGACCACGCGGCTGCAGCGCTGGGCCAGACGCTCGTCGTGGGTGACGAGCAGCAGGGAGAAGGCGCGGCGCTCCTGCTCCTCGAACAGCAGCTCCAGGACGCGCTCGCCGGTGGCGCGGTCCAGGTTCCCGGTGGGCTCGTCGGCGACGAGGATGGGGGGGTCGAGCAGGAGCGCGCGGGCGATCGCAACGCGCTGCTGCTCGCCGCCCGAGAGGCGCCCCGGCCGGTGGCCCAGGCGCTCGCTGAGGCCGAAGCGCCTCAGGATCTCGGCCGCGCGGTCACGCTGGGCCGAGAGGGCGCCTCCTCGCAGGCCCGCGAGGCGGGCGGTGAGGGTGGCATTCTCCAGGGCGGAGAGCTCGGGCAGCAGGTGGTAGAACTGGAAGACGAACCCCAGGGACCTGTTTCGCAGGCGCGCGCGCGCCGGTGCGCTCTGGGCCCAGGCCTCGGTGCCCATGATCTGGACGCTGCCCTCGTCGGGCCGGTCGAGGAGCCCGATGACATTCAGGAGCGTGGTCTTGCCCGCGCCCGAGGCGCCCATCAGGCACAGGCGCTCGCCGTCGTGGAGGTCGAGGTCCACGCCGTGCAGGATCTCGATGCGGCGCTCGCCCACCTTGAACGAGCGGCGGACCCCGCGGACGACCAGGGGAGACGGCCCCTTGGGGCGACTCGACTCACTCATGGCGCAGGGCCTCCACGGGGTCGAGGCGGGCAGCCCGCCAGGCGGGGAAGGCAGCGGCAAGCAGGGTCGCCAGGAAGGCGCCGATGACGATCAGCGCGACCGCGCGGGGCTCGATCACCGTGGGGATGTGGTCGAACAGGTACACCTCGCGGTTGAAGATGGTGATGCCGAAGGCGCTGGAGAGGGCGGCCTCAATGGCATTGATCTCCTTGGCGGCCCAGACCCCAGCTCCGAGGCCGAGCAGGCTGCCCAAGGTGGCCTCCCAGAAGCCGATCATGAGGAAGGTCCCGAGGACCCCGCGAGGGGTCGCGCCCAGGGCCGTCAGGATGCCGATGTCACGCCGCTTCTCCTGCACGAGCATGGAGAGGATGGCGAAGACGGTGAAGGCAGCCACCAGGAGCACGAGGCTGAGCATGATGCCCATGAGGCTCTTCTCGTTCTCGATCGCCGCGAGCATGGAGCGCTGGAAGTCCTCCCAGGTACGCAGCTCGCCCCAGCCGTCGGGGCCGCGAGCGTGGAGGAACCCGCTGGCGTGGAGCGCGGCCCCGAGGCCCTCGAGGGCGGCGGCCTTCTGGCCCTCGTAGTCGTGCAGGCGCACCGTCACATCCGTGAAGGACCGCCCGGACCCCATCCAGTCGGCCATCACTGCGCGGGGCAGATAGAGCGTCTGGAGGTCGAACTCGTTGTTCATGGACCGAAAGGTCCCGGCCACGACGAAGGTCCGGCTCACGGGCTCGCGGGGGGCTCCGGTCTCGGCGTCCAGCACCGCCGTCACGAGCTCGAGGGTGCGTCCCCGACGCAGGCCCCAGAGGTTCGCGAGCTGCTCACCCACGAGCACCGGATCGAGAGGACGCCCATCGGGCTCGTAGCCGGGGATCGGCCCGAAGGGGTCGTCGGGGTCGGCCACCCGCTGGTCCAGCATCAGCTGGGACTCGCGGGTGAGATCCTCGCGCAGGTCGGAGACGGTGAACTCCAGCTCCGGGTCGATGCCCACCAGCTTGACCAGGGAGAGGTCCCCGAAGTTCGGATCGCTGAGCATCCGCTCGCGGCGCTGGGCCGCGAGCATCCCGTACCAGGTGTAGTGGGGGCTGGCCGCCGCGACCTCCGGAACGGTGAGAGCCACCTCGCACAGGCGCTCCGCATCCGTCCCCACGGGGCGCCACTGCCCGTCGATCTCGATGGGGCGGTCGAGGTGGGGCTGGATGAGCACATCCGCGAGCGAGCCGCGCAGGTGGCCGCGGGACTCGGCCAGGAAGCCCGCCATGATCGAGAGGATCAGGATCAGGGCGGAGACCGCCACGAAGATGCCGGCGACCCCGATCCAGTTGATCGGGCGCGCGCGCAGGTAGCGGAAGCTCAGGAAGGCCTGGTACACGGCTAGGTGGCGGGGGCCTCCTCGGGGGCCTCGAGGGCGACCTCGGCCGCGGCTCTGCGCATGGCCGGGAAGAGCAGGACGTCGCGGATCGAGTCCTGGCCGGTCACGACCATGACCAGGCGGTCGATCCCGATGCCCAGGCCGCCCGCGGGCGGCATCCCGTACTCGAGGGCCTGGACATAGTCCAGATCGACCTCGCCGGGCGCCTCCGGGTCCTTGCTTGCGACCTGCTCCTCGAAGCGGCGGTGCTGCTCGGCGGGGTCGTTCAACTCGCTGAACGCGTTGCCCAGCTCCATGCCGGCGATGAAGACCTCGAAGCGCTCCGCGAAGCGCGGGTCCTCGGGCGACTGCTTCGCCAGGGGGCAGATGGCGAGGGGGTAGTCGGTGACGAAGATGGGGCCGGTCAGGGACTTCTCGACCGTCGCCTCGAACACATCGTTCATCAGCTTCCAGCGGTCGCCGGGGTCCTTCAGGCCCAGCTCCTGGGCGCGGGCTGCGACGGCCGGCTCGTCGTCGAACTCGATCCCATTGGCGTCTCGGAAGAGGTCCGCGTAGCGCTTGCGCTCGAAGGGGGCGGCCAGGCTGTACGTATCTCCGCGGAAGGAGACCTCCGTTCCGCCGGTGACGGCCCGGGCGCAGCCCTCGAAGAGCCGCTCGGTGATCTCCATCATGCGCCGGTAGTCCGCCTGGGCCTCGTAGAGCTCGAGCATCGTGAACTCCGGGTTGTGGCGCGTGCTGACTCCCTCGTTGCGGAAGTTGCGGGCCACCTCGAAGACGCGCTCCATGCCCCCGACGATCAGCCGCTTCAGGTACAGCTCCGGCGCGATGCGCAGGTAGAGGTCGGCGTCGAGGGCGTTGTGGTGGGTCACGAACGGGCGGGCCGCGGCGCCTCCGGCGATGGGATGCAGGGTGGGCGTCTCGACCTCGATGTAGCCCTCGGCCTCGAGGACGCGGCGGATGGTGCTGAGGACCTTGCCCCGCGCCACGAAGGTCTCGAGCACGCCCTCGTTGGCCCAGAGATCCACATAGCGCCTGCGGTAGCGAGCCTCCGTATCGCTCATCCCGTGCCACTTCTCGGGCGGGGGTGCGACGGCCTTCGCGAGGAGGTGCACCTCGTCGACCCAGATGGTCGGCTCGCCCTTCTGGGTGAAGCCGAGCTCGCCGCGCACGCCGACCAGGTCGCCCCCGTCGAGCCACTTGCGCTGGGGCCACCACTCGCTGAGAGCGTCCTTCTTGAGGCCGGTCTGGAGGCGGCCCGTGCGGTCGCGCAGCGGGGCGAAGATGAGCTTGCCGAAGTCGCGCAGACCGAGCAGGCGGCCGGCGACGGTGACGCGCTGCCCGTGCAGGGCGCCGGGCGCGTCCGGCGTCCCGGCCCCGGCGAGGACCTCCTCGATGGGGGTGGCATCGGCGAGCCCGCGTGCGGGATAGGGGTCGGCTCCGGCGGCTCGGATGGCCTCGAGCTTGGCGAGGCGATCGGGATGGGCGAGGTCGGTCATGGGGGGGTCCCTTGGGAGCGTCAGGCTACAGGGGCGCAGGGGCGGTCCCAAGGCCTGCGCGCGGTCGCTGGGCAGGGTCTAGGACCCCGCCGGGCCCGTCGGAGGGGCTCGGCCCAGGGTGCGGGCTCAGGCCTCTGGGGCAGTCTGCTTCATCCCAGGGGCGAGCCGCGGGAAGGGGGTCTGCCGGTGGAGGAGAAAGAAAGCGGCCCGCGCCTGGACGGGCGCGGGCCGCTGAGTGGTGGAGCATAGCGGATTTGAACCGCTGACCTCTTGAATGCCATTCAAGCGCTCTACCAGCTGAGCTAATGCCCCGTTGTTCGTGGTGAGGGGCCGTGGGGGCCTCTCGGGTTGGCTCCGTCGGGTGCTGGTGGCGCCAAGGCGCTGCCCGCCGGTCACGGGGCCCTGGAGCCGCGTGAGGCGAAGAGAATGGGGATCGGGGGGGCCTGCGTCAACCCGCTCCCCACGATTTCCGCGAGCGCTCCGGGGACCGGGCAGAGGCCCTCACTATCCTCTCGCTCCGGCCCCCTCCGAGGGAGCCCCTGCACCCCTGCGTCGCCGTGACCCAACGATACGAACCGAGCCTCTTCGAGGCCCGCTGGCAGCAGCACTGGCTGGAGAACCGCACCTTCCGGACCCCCGGCCCCGGAGACCCGGACTTCGACCCCGCGAGGCCGAAGTACTTCGTGCTGGACATGTTCCCCTACCCCTCGGGGGCGGGCCTCCATGTGGGGCACCCGATGGGCTACATCGGCACCGACATCATCGCCCGGCGCAAGCGGATGGAGGGCTTCAATGTCCTCCACCCCATGGGGTACGACGCCTTCGGCCTGCCTGCCGAGCAGTACGCCATCCAGACGGGCCAGCACCCGGCGGTGACGACTGAGGCCAACATCGCCACCTTCCGCAGGCAGATGCAGGCGATTGGCCTGGGCTACGACTGGGACCGGGAGTTCGCGACCTGCACTCCGGACTACTACCGCTGGACCCAGTGGATCTTTGCTCGCCTCTACGACCGCGGGCTCGTCTATCAGACCGAGGTCCCGGTCTGGTGGTGCGAGGAGCTGAAGACCGTGCTCGCCAACGAGGAGGTCATCAACGGGCGCAGCGAGCGGGGCGATCACCCCTGTGTGCGCCGCCCGCTGAAGCAGTGGATGCTGCGCATCACGGCCTATGCGGACCGCCTGATCGACGACCTCGACGAGCTCGAGTGGCCCGAGTCGGTCAAGACCATGCAGCGCGAGTGGATCGGGCGCTCTGAGGGCGCCGAGGTTCGGTTCCCCGTGGCCGAGGTCGAGGGCGAGGAGGTCACGGTCTTCACCACCCGTCCGGACACGCTCTATGGGGTGACCTTCATGGTCCTCGCGCCCGAGCACCCCCTCGTGGATCGGATCACGACTGCCGACCAGCGCGCTGCCGTGCAGGCCTACCGTGAGCAGGCGGCCGTGAAGTCGGAGCTCGATCGCACGGACCTGGCCAAGGACAAGACAGGCGTGGCCACGGGCGCCTATGCCCTGAACCCGCTGCTCTCCCCCGAGGACCCTGAGGCCCGGATCCCGATCCATGTGGGCGACTATGTCCTCATGGGCTACGGCACCGGCGCGATCATGTGCGTCCCGGGGCACGACGAGCGCGACTTCGAGTACGCGCAGGAGTTTGGCCTGCCCGTGCGGACCGTCGTGGCTCCCGAGGACGGCTCTGCGGTCGAGGGCTGCTTCACGGGCACCGGGCGTGCCGTCGCCTCCCCGCGCTGGGACGGGCTCCCGACGGCCGAGGCCAAGGCCCGCTCCCTGGGGATCCTCGAGGAGCTCGGCTGTGGGACCGCCCGGGTGACCTACCGCCTGCGGGACTGGCTCTTCAGCCGTCAGCGCTACTGGGGAGAGCCCTTCCCGATCCTGCACGCCGAGGACGGCACCCACCGCCGCGTCGCCGACGAGGACCTGCCCGTGGAGCTCCCGGAGATGACGGACTTTGCGCCGGCCGAGGACGGTGCGCCGCCCCTCTCGCGCGCCGGGGACTGGCTCGAGGTCACGGACCCGAGCGGGGCGCGGCTCGTGCGCGACACCGACACCATGCCCGGCTGGGCAGGGTCGTGCTGGTACTACCTGCGCTTCATGGATCCTCGCAACGGCCAGGCCTTCGCCTCGCCCGAGGCCCTCGACTACTGGCGCAGCGTGGACCTCTATGTGGGCGGCACCGAGCACGCCGTGCTGCACCTCCTGTACGCGCGCTTCTGGCACAAGGTCCTCTTCGACGAGGGTCTTGTGCCGACGAAGGAGCCCTTCGCCAAGCTGTTCAACCAGGGCATGCTGCAGGCGTTCGCCTACAAGGATGCGACCGGGCGGCTCGTCCCCAGTGACGAGGTCGAGCTCAGTGGCCCTGAGCCCATCCATCGCGAGAGCGGGGCCCGCCTGGAGCAGGTCGTGGCCAAGATGAGCAAGTCGCTCCGCAATGTCGTGAACCCCGACGAGGTCTGCGCGGAGTTCGGCGTGGACGCCTTCCGGCTCTACGAGATGTTCATGGGGCCCCTGGCGGACTCCAAGCCGTGGAACCCGCGCGATGTCCCTGGCGCCCGCCGGTTCCTCGAGCGGCTCTGGCGCCTCTTCGTGGACGAGGAGGGCGACCAGCCGATCCGCGCAGAGCTGCTGGTCGAGGCGTCCGGGGAGCCCGAGGGGGAGGCCCTGGAGATCGAGCGCGCCTGGAATCCCTGCCTGCAGCGGATCAACGACAGCTTCGGCGCCTTCAACTTCAACACGGCCATCGCGGCCTTCATGGAGTGGCTCAATGTGGCCACGAAGCACCGCGCCGGCTTCCGCCGCGACCAGGCCGAGCGCGTGCTGGCCGCCCTCGCTCCCTTCGCGCCGCATGTGGCCGAGGAGCTCTGGGCGCGCCTGGGGCACGAGCCGGGGAGCGTGTCCCGCGCGGCATGGCCGGCGCTCGACGAGCGCTACATGGGCTCGGACACCTTCGAGCTCGCCGTCCAGGTGATGGGCAAGCTGCGCGGCCGCGTGGAGGCCCCGAAGGACGCCTCGAAGGATCAGCTCGAGGCCCTCGCGCGGGCCGCGGTGGCGGACAAGCTCGAGGGCAAGGAGATCAAGAAGGTGATCGTCGTGCCCGGGCGTCTCGTGAACTTCGTCGCCATGTGAGCGCCGGTGGATCCCCGGCCTTGAACCTCCTAACCTCGCCCTTGCCATGAGCCTGCTCACTAGTGACCACGCGTTCGAGGTCTGCGAGGCCGCGCTCGCGGCGAGCCCCGCCGACGAGACCGAGGTCACGCTGGAGTCCGAGGAGGACCGCTTCGTCCGCTACGGCCCCGAGGGGCCCAGCCAGAACGGAGATCGCGAGCGGCACTGCCTCTCCCTGCGCCTCCGCTACTCCTCGCCCGAGGGGTGGCGCGAGGCCCGGGCCACGGTGGGGAACCTCAGCGAGGAGAGCGTGCGGGCAGCCCTCCAGCGCGCGGACCTGCTCGCCCAGGTCGCGGCCCCCGACCCGTACCGCGTGGAGCTGGGAGGAGGCGTGGAGGTCGCGGGCTCGGCCCTGCACCGGCCGACGCAGGATCACACCTTCCGTGAGAAGGCGCGCTGGATCGAGGCGGCCATGGGCGCCTGCTCCCAGGAGGGCCTGGTCCCCGCGGGCCTCGCGCGCACGACCGTCCGCTCGCGGCACCTGGTGAACTCCGCCGGGCGGAGGATCGAGGGCGCCATCAGTCGGGCGAGCTTCTCGCTCACCGCGACGCCCGAGGACGGCGCAAGCGACGGCGGCGTCGCCGAGCAGACCGACTGTGATGTAGGCCGCCTCGACCCTGCGCGCGTGGTCGCGCGCGCCGTCGAGAAGGGCTCCATGGGCCGCGCCCCGCGCCCGGTCCCCGCGGGGGAGTACACGGTGGTGCTGGAGCCCCTGGCGGTCAGCAGCCTGCTGCTGTTCCTCTCCTATCAGGGGCTCGGCGCAAAGGAAGTCCACGAGCAGCGCTCGCTCCTCGTCGGGCGCCAGGGTGTCGAGCTGTTCCCGAAGAGCCTGTCCCTCTTCGACGATGCCGGCCTTGCCGAGCATCCGGGCTGGCGCTTCGATGGGGAGGGTGCCCCGAGGCACCGGGTCAGCCTGCTCGAGGACGGCGCTCTTCGGGCTCCGGTGACGGACTCGATCTGGGCGGCACGCCTCGGGGTGGCCAACACCGGGCACGGCCATCCGCAGCCGTCTGCCGAGGGGCCCTCGCCCGAGAACCTCTGCATGGCGCCGGGCGACGCCAGCCTCGAGGACCTGGTCGCCGGCGTCGAGCGGGGCCTGCTCGTCACGCGCTTCCACTACACGAACCTGATCGAGCCCAGGGATGTGACCCTCACGGGGATGACCCGAGGCGGCACCTTCCTCATCGAGGGCGGCCGCGTGACGGCCCCCGTGTGCAACCTGCGCTTCACACAGTCCCTGGTCGAAGCCCTTCAGCGGGTGACTGGGGTCGGGAGCCGGGCCGAGGTCGCAGGGGCCCTGTTCCGCGGCGAGATCGTCTGCCCCGCCCTCCGCATCGACGGCTTTCGCTTCACCTCCACCACGGAGCTCTAGGCCGCCGGCCTCGAGGAGATCCCATGCAGGACATCGCCCAGCTCGCCGTCGAAGAGGCTCTTCGCGCCGGCGCCGACTACGCGGACGCGCGCGTCCAGCGCCTCGCGCGCGAGGAGCTCACCGTGCAGAACGGGAGCCTCGCGGGCGCCTCCGCCACCGAGGACTTCGGCCTTGGGGTGCGCGTCCTGAAGGACGGGGCCTGGGGCTTTGCTGCTGCCCCGGGGACGCACGAGGACCTGCACGAGGTCGCGCCGGGGCTCGCTCGCCGTGCGGTCAAGGCCGGACGAGACCTAGCGGGGATCCGGCGCCAGCCTGTGAGGCTCTCGGAGGAGGCTGGGCATGTGGGCAGCTTCTCTACGCCTGTCCAGGAGGATCCCTTCGCCCTTGGCATCCGCTCGAAGCTCGACCTCCTGCTCGAGTGTTCTGAGCGCCTTGAGGGGCGCGACGAGGTCGTGCTTCGCCAGGCCGACCTGTCACTCCGGCGCGAGGAGCAGTGGCAGGCCTCCAGCGAGGGTGCCGCGCTGCACCAGGTGCTGGTGCGCTGCGGGGCGGGACTGTCCGCGACCGCCTCGGCCCACGGCACGGTCGAGCGGCGCAGCTACCCCGCGTCCTTCGGGGGGAACTACAAGTCCGGCGGGTTCGAGGTGGTGCGCGCGATGGGCCTTCCGGGGCACGCGGCCCGCGTGCGGGACGAGGCCGCGGACCTGTGCAGCGCACCCCTCTGCCCTGAGGGTGAGCGCACCCTGATCCTCGGCGGGAGCCAGCTGTGCCTGCAGATCCACGAGTCGGTGGGCCACCCGACCGAGCTCGATCGGGTCCTGGGGAGGGAGGTCGACCTAGCTGGCGCCTCCTTTGCCACCACCGACAAGCTGGGCGTGTTCACCTACGGGAGTGAGGTGGTACACCTCACGGCGGACTCGACCGTTCCAACCGGTCTCGACACGCGGGGCTGGGACGATGACGGGGTGCCCAGCCAGCGCTGGCCCATCGTGGAGGCCGGTCGGTTCCGGGGCTACCTGACCGATCGAGAGGTGGCCCGGCATGCCGGTGAGGAGCGCTCGCGCGGCTGCTCTCGGGCGGAGGGGTGGTACGACCCGCCGATCGTCCGCATCACGAACCTGTCCCTGGAGCCAGGCACCTGGGACTTCGACGACCTGGTCGCCGACACCGAGGATGGAGCCATCTTCGCGGACACGGTGCGCACCTGGTCGATTGACCAGCGGCGCGTGAACTTCCAGTTCACCTGCGAGGTGGCGAGAGAGGTCAAGGACGGGCGCCTCGGCCGCCTCCTCCGCCGGCCCACCTATCAGGGGCGGACGGAGACCTTCTGGAACTCCTGCGATGCGGTCTGTGGGCCCGCTCACTACGAGCTCTGGGGGGTACCCAACTGCGGGAAGGGGAACCCCATGCAGGTCGCGGAGATGAGCCACGGCGCCGCGCCTGCGCGGTTCCGCCGCGTCCAGTTTCTGCGCTAGGAGGCACGCTGCCTCGGGGCGGGCTGTCCGGGAATCTGCACGGCCTCCGGATGCCTCGTTCTGAGACCCTCGCCGGTGGCAGGATCGGACGGTCTGGCTCACAATGGGTGCCTCGCCATGCACCCCTGCACCGCTTTTTCGGGTCCCCTCCGCGCCCTTGCGGGTGGCGCCCTCGCGTCCCTCATGATGGGCCCCACCCTGGCCCAGGGGGTCGTTTCGTTCGGTGCGGGCCTGCCTGCAAGCGCGACCGAGGGCCAAGGACCGGTGAGCCTCACCGTCGAGCTCGACGCCGCCGTCGCGAGCGACCTGGTGGTTCCGGTGACCGTCAGCGGCTCTGCGCAGGAGGGGCTGGACTTCCAGCGGTCCGTCACCGAGGTGCTGATCCCGGCGGGGGACCTGCAGGGCACCTTCGTTCTGGAGGCCTTGGCCGACGGCGTGCACGAGGGCGATGAGGTGGTCCAGCTGGACCTCCAGGCGCCCAGCGGAGGCAGCCTCGGCTCAGTGACGCAGCATGTGCTGACGATCCTTGATAGCGACCCGCAGCCGACCCTGGACTGGGACCCGGCGGCGCCGACGACGCTGGCCGAGGGGAGCGGGGTGGCGACGCTGCCGCTCGTGCTGTCCGGGCCGAGTGCGAGCGAGGTGCAGTTTGAGGTGGTGCTGAGCGGGGTGGAGGCCTCGGACGCGGTGCTGCTGACGGGGCTGCCCGTCACGATCGCCGCGGGCGCCACGACCGCGACCGTCGACCTGGAGGTCCTGGACGATGGGCTGTTCGAGGGTGACGAGGTCCTTGAGCTGAGCCTTGCCGCCGTGACCGGCGCGACGGCCGGCACGCCGCTCTCGATCACGCTCACCGACGACGAGACGCAGCCGACCCTGGGCTGGGACCCGGCGGCGGCGACGACGCTGGCCGAGGGGAGCGGGGTGGCGACGCTGCCGCTCGTGCTGTCCGGGCCGAGTGCGAGTGAGGTGCAGTTCGAGGTGGTGCTGAGCGGGGTGGTGCTGAGCGGGGTGGATGCCTCGGACGCGGTGCTGCTGACGGGGCTGCCCGTCACGATCGCGGCGGGCGCCACGACCGCGACCGTCGACCTGGAGGTCCTGGACGACGGGCTGTTCGAGGGTGACGAGGTCCTTGAGCTGAGCCTTGCCGCCGTGACCGGCGCGACGGCCGGCACGCCGCTCTCGATCACGCTCACCGACGACGAGACGCAGCCGACCCTGGGCTGGGACCCGGCGGCGCCGACGAGCGCCGTGGAGGGGACCGGCGTGCTCACCTTACCCGTGCTGCTCTCGGGACCCAGCGCGGGCGAGGTCTCCGTGCAGGTGGGCTTTGCCGGCTCCGCAACCCTCGACGCAGACTATGCCGTCGTCGGTAGCGCCGCCTTCAGCATCCCGGCGGGGGCGGTCTCGGGGAGCATGCAACTCGAGCTTCTCGACGACTCCCTCTTCGAGGGCGCGGAGTACCTCCAGCTCTCCCTGTCGGCCACGGGTGCGGATGCCTCGGCCGCCTCGGTCCTGACGCTCCTCATCACCGAGGACGACCCCCTGCCGGTCGTGAGCTGGCAGCTCCCCAGGTCCTTTGCCTCCGAGGCTGGGGGCGTGGTCCCCGTGCAGCTGAGCCTCGACCGCGGCTCGGCCCTGAGCGTGTCGGTCCAGCTCACCAGCCAGGGGTCCGCGACCGAGGGCCTGGACTACACCTGGACGCCCGGTCAGGTCACCTTCGCGCCGGGCACCGTAGATGTGGTGGTCCCCGTGACCCTCCTGGACGATGACCTCGAGGAGGGGACCGAGACCGTTGGCCTCAGGATCGACCCCACCCAGGTCAGTGGAGCCTCCCTTGGGGGCTTCTTGGTGCACCGCCTTCGGATCCAGGACGATGAGGTGAGCCTGGAGCCCACGGTTGCGGGGCTGGCCTTCGTCGAAGCCGCGGTGGAGCTCGGTGCGGTGCGGGTCGGCGAGGACCCGGCGGCTGCTCTGATCACGGTGCGCAACGAAGGGCCCGAGGCGCGCACCATTCTCGGCTTCGAGCTCGTCGGCCAGCGGCCGCTTGGCTGGAGCGTGGAGCCTCTGGCCGGGCCGGCTCCGGTCGTCCCGCCTCTTGGGACCACGCAGCTCGTGGTGCGCTTCGAGCCGGAGGCCTGCGGGGAGCATCTGGCCGAGCTGCGCGTCCTGGACGATGGCCCTACCGAGCCGGTCCCCAGCCTTCCCCTCCGTGCGGTGGGCCTTGGGATCCTGGGCGAGGATCTCCTCATGCACGCCGGAGCCCAGCCGGTGGACTCCGTGACGGGCGCGCCTTTCTCGCAGGAGTTCGGTCACCTCGGCGGAGGGGTCGTGCTGGAGCACAGCCGGCCGATCCAGGGCACTCTGGATGACGGCATCTTCCAGTCCGCGCGCGTGGGGGCGGCGCTCTCCTACAGCTGGCCGCTGGAGGATGGAGCCTACGAGCTGCGCCTGCGCTTCGCAGAGCCTCAAGCGACGGTCACCGGCCAGCGCACCTTCGATGTGTTCGCAGAGGGGCTGCCCGTCCTCAGCCAGTTCGACATCATCGCGGAGACCGGGGGCGCGGACATCGCGATCACCGCGCCGACGGCGATCGTCGAGGTGACCGGCGGCAGCCTCGAGCTTGATGTGGTGGGCGTGACGGGCGAGGGGATCCTCCAGGTCGTCGAGGTTCGGGCGACTGCGGTGCTCTCCTTGGAGCCCGCTGAGGTGGACTTCGGGACCGTTGATCAGGGGCTGCCGTCCCAGGCCACCCTGACCCTGGCCAACTCCGGGCTGCGCGAAGCGCACATCAGCGCCGTCGAGTTCGAGGCCAACCAGGAGACCACCACGGACTTCTCGATTGTGGTGGGCGGAGTGACCTACAGCGGCGCTCCCGTGGATGTGATTCACGACGCCTCGGCCGTGGTTCCCGCGGGTGGGGAGCTGCTGATCCCTCTGACCTTCACGCCGCAGGAGCACGAGGATCACCTCTTCACCCTGCGCTTCGCGGGGGACTTCGATGGGGTCGCCGCGGTGGTGCGGGGCACGGGGGGCGCGAACCCGAGCTGGGGCTTCCTGCACCCCGTGTTCGATCAGAGCCCACTCCTCGTTGTGGACTACGACCAGGATGGCAGCGAGCCGCTCGAGCTGGACGCCAATGAGTCCCATACGCACGAGCCGGGTCGCATCCTGACGGCCTGGGACTGGACCCTGAATGGGGCCGCAGCCGGTTCAGGCAAGGAGGTCACTCTGGACCTCCCGCTCGGTCCCTCGTCCGTGGAGCTGACCATCACGGACGACTCGGCGACGCCCTTCAGCGCGAGCCTTCCCTCATCGATCGTCGTGCACCCGCCTGATGGCGTCCCCGGGGTGCTGGCGCTGTTCCACCACACCCCCGGCGTGGACCCCGCGACTGTGCTGGACGCCCCCCCGGCTCTGCCCACGCGCATCGAGCGCGTGCAGCGGCTGCGCGTCACCTCCTTCCAGGGGAACATCGGGCAGTCCGGTTCGCCCACCGAGGTCATGGCCGTGCTGCGCGCCGGGTTCACGGTGGAGACGGCAGCCAGCTACCAGTTCATCCTCCAGGGCGGGACGGACCAGCGCTTCTTCCTGGACGGCGTGGCGACGACCGGGCCGCTGACCCTGGCGCCTGGTCCTCACAGTCTCGAGGCTCGCTTCTCCGCCGACTCCGTTGCGGACATCCCCGCCACGGTGACGGTCGCCATCAACGGCTCTGTGGACGGGGACTTCTGGAAGGACCTGACGCACGGTGAGCTTGGGGTCCCGCCCGTCATCCACTCCATGCCCACCCTCGGGGTGGAGACCGGTGGGAACGCCATCCTGATCGACGGCTTCGGCTACTACCCGCGCTCGCAGCTCATCCTGCACTGGGGGCTCCTGGAGGTGCCCGGGGACCAGCTCGACGCGTGGTCGTCCGACCGCCTGCTGTTCACCTCGCCGCCCGGGACGGGAGTCATTCCTGTTCAGGTCGAGACCCCGTTCGGGATGAGCAATGTCGTCCAGTTCGAGTACTCACCCAGCGGGCCGATTCCGCTCACCTTCAACCACCTGCAGGACCGGGAGGTCTTCAGCTATCTGGCAAGCACCGCAGCCTGGGGCCCGGATCGCAGGCTGTGGGTCGGCAAGGTGACCGGCGAGCTCGAGGCCATCACCTTCGATGAGTCCTGGAACATGGTCTCGAAGGTCACCTATCCGGGGGTGGCGCCGCTCGACAACTCCGATGTGCTGGGCATCGCCTTCGATCCCTACGACTGGCGCGGTGGGGAGCCCGTGCGGGTGTATGTGGCTCACGGGGAGCACTACGCCAACGGTGGGGGCTCGTTCTCCGGCCCCTCACCCTACACGGGCCAGGTCAGCGTGGTCGAAGGGCCGCTCTTCAACAGCCCGCAGCCGCTCATCACGGGCCTTCCCGTGTCCAACCATGACCACGGCATCAATGGTCTGGAGTTCGACAACGACGGGAACCTGCTGATCTGCGTGGGAGGCAACACCAATGCCGGCGTGAAGTGGCCCCTCATCGGGGACCTGCCGGAGTCTCCCCTCTCGGGTGCCATCCTGCGGGCCTTCACCATGCGCCCTGGCTTCGACGGGGCCATCGAGTACGCGTTCTCGGACACGGGCCTGCCGAGCGTGAGCCAGGTCGACGGCGAAGAGGTCGATCAGGTCGCTGGCCAGGTCGAGGTCCTGGCGTCGGGTCTCCGGAACTCCTACGACCTCGTGCTCAGCACGCGGGGCACCTGGTACGCGACGGACAACGGTCCGAACCTGGGCTACGGCCCCCCCTCGACGGGGCCGGACACCCAGGGGACGCTCCATCCCCAGGAGCCGGACGAGCTCGTGCTGCTGGAGTCGGGCCGCTACTACGGACACCCGAACCGCAGCCGGGGACGCTGGCAGCCGTTCGAGAATGTCTACCACGCTCCCTGGCAGCCGGACCAGGGGCAGGCGCACACCGCTCCCTTGACTCTCCTCGACTCGTCCGCGGACGGGATCATCGAGTACCGCAGCGCGGCCTTCGGCGGGCAGCTGCGCGGGGACCTGATCACGCAGAAGTGGAACTCTCCCCTGCGCTGGATCGACCTCGACGAGGCCGGCCGTCAGGCCTTGAGCGTCACGCAGCTCACCCCGACCCTCGCCGGCCTCGATGTGGTGACGGGCCCGGGTGGCGCGCTGATCAGCGCCGACTACTCGAACAGCACGGTCAAGGTCATGGTCCCCGCGGCTGGGCTCACTGGCCCCCTGCAGCTGTGGGACATCCACCCCTGGCGTGCTCCCCGCGCGGGCGGAGGCCGCTTCGTGCTGGGCGGGCGGAGCTTCGGCGACCTCGGGAACACGCTGGTCCTGATTGGAGGCGTTCCGGCCCAGCTGCTCAGCGTCACCAGCACGCGCATCGAGGGGATCCTGCCCGTGGGGCCTGCGGTCCCGACAGGCGAGCTGGTGGACCTCGAGGTTCGCGTGGGGACCGCAAGCAGCGTGCTTGCCGACGCGTTCCTCTGGCTCCCGAGCGATCGCGGAGAGGCGCGGGGTCTCTGGACCGAGGGCACGGCCCTCCCGGATGCCCTCGGTGAGGTCTCCACGGCCGTGCTGGATGGACGGCTGTTCGTGGTCGGCGAGGGGTCCTCCAAGACCTACGCCCTGGATCTCGCGACGGGGAGCTGGGACGACACCCTGGCCACGCGGCCCTTCGCAGGTTCACACCACGCCGCCCAAGTGGTGGGCGACCGGATCTTCCTGTTCGGAGGCCTCGGGGCAGGCCTGGGCAAGGTCCAGATCTATGACCCCTCCAGCGACACCTGGAGCCTCGGCGCGGACATGCCCTGGAGCGGCGGCTCGTGCTCGAGCGCTCTCATCGACGGGGTGGTCTATGTGTGCGGAGGGATCGTCGGCAACTCGACGGTCGCCAACCTTGCTGCCTATGACCCGGTCCTCGACCAGTGGGACGCGACCCTGCCTCCCATGCCGACCGGAGTGAACCACGCCGCCTCGGCCACGGACGGCCGCTACCTGTTCGTGTTCGGTGGGCGTCAGGGCGGGAACACGCCCCAGCCCGGGTTCGACAATGTCCAGCGCTTCGACCCCCTGACCCTCCAGTGGCTGGACAGCGATCAGCCGCTGTCGGGACTGACGGCCATGCCGCTTCCCAGGGGTGGGACCGGACGGGCCGTCTTCCACAGCGGCAGGTTCTGGGTCATGGGCGGCGAGACCTCCGGTGGTGCCGTCTTTGAAGAGGTCCAGACCTACGACCCCGTGGAGGATCGCTGGGCCCTGGACGCGCCGCTCCAGACTCCCCGTCACGGGATCGACCCCGTGCGGGATGGCGACCGGATCTGGGTCGTCGGCGGCGGGATCGTGGCCGGCTTCAGCTCCTCGGACGCGGTCGAGGTCCTCCAGCGCTGAGGCCGGTCTGGCGGCCTCGCGCGTGGAGGCGCTAGGCTCGACCGCATGGGAAAGGGCAAGCGCGGCAAGGACCGGGAAGGCGGCGGCTCCTTCGGGAGCTTCAGGGACCTGCAGAAGGCGCGCGGAGAGGAGTCCACCGAGGCCCCCCGGATTGAGGGCCGTGGCTGGACCCTTGAGGACGAGGACGGCGAGGTCCGTGTCGAGGAGGCGGACCTCGAGTCCCTCCCGGATCCGGACGCCGATGCTCGCGCACGGATCGGCCGGAGGCCGCGTGCCGATGGGCCCATGGTGAAGGGGCCAGCTTGCTACCGGGAGGACGGCGCGGACGAGCTGGAGCTCCTGCGCTCGTTCCGGATCCGCACCGTGTTCCTGCGCGATGTGTTGGCCGAGGTGCAGGGGCTGCCGGCCGATCCCTCGGAGGAGGACATGCAGGGGCGTGCGGACCTGCGCGGCGAGCTCATCTACACCATCGATGGAGACGATGCGAAGGACCACGACGACGCCATCTCCATCCGCGAGCTGGGTGGGGGCCGGGTGGAGATCGGCGTGCACATCGCGGATGTCGGGCACTATGTCCGGCCAGGCACGGTCCTTGATGACGAGGCCCTCGCCCGCGGCACGAGCGTCTACCTGCCGGATCAGGTCGTGCCCATGCTGCCCGAGGAGCTCTCCAACGGCCTGTGCTCGCTCGTCGAGGGACGCGACCGGCTGGCCTACTCGGTCCACATGGTCTTCGATGCTCTGGGGGAGCGTGAGTCCTACCGCTGTGGCAAGTCCGTCCTGCGCTCCGTGAGGCGCTGCACCTACAAGGAGGTGCAGGCCCTGCTGGATGGGCGCGAGGCCCCCGCGGAGCTCGAGCCCCTGCGTGCCTCTCTCGAGGCCTTCGCCTCCTGGACGCGACGGCAGCAGTCGATCCGCGATGCGAAGGGCAGCCTGCGCATCCAGTCGAGCGAGAAGAAGTTCCTGTTCGATGCGGACGGCGAGGTCGAGCGGATCGTGGACGCCGAGAAGGTCTTCAGCATGACGCTGATCGAGGAGACCGCGCTGGCCGCGAACCAGGCCGTGGGGGACTTCTTCCGCGAGCGCGGGCTCCCGACGATCTACCGGGTACACCCGGAGAAGGACCCGGAGGAGGTGGCCGCCGTCGCCGAGCTCCTCCTGGATCACGGGATCCGAGTCCCGGACAAGGAGCGCCTGACCGGACGCGATGTGGGGCGGCTGATCCGCCAGGCCCGCCGGCGTCCCAATGCGGAGGCCCTGATCGGGCGCATCATGGGCCTGGTGGAGCGCGCCGTCTATGAGGTCAAGGACCACGAGGATGTGGCCACGCACTTCGGCCTGGCGCGCGAGGCCTACCTGCACTTCACCAGCCCGATCCGGCGCTACCCCGACCTGATGGTCCACCGCTGGCTCCACGAGGTCCAGAGCGGCGAGGAGGGCGCCCGTGCGGAGCTCTCCACCGAGGCGCTGCTGGAGGACCTAAACCAGACCGCTGCTCACGCGAGCATGCAGGCGGAGACGGCGGAGATGGCCGAGACGGCCGTCAAGGACCTCAAGGTCTGCCAGTTCATGGAGCCCCACATCGGCGAGCGCCTCGAGGCGCGGGTCGTGCGGGTCTCGCGAGGGGGGCTGGAGGTGCACCTGCTCGACTTCAACGTGGGCGGCTTCCTCCCCGCGCGCAGCATGGGCCAGCGACCTCGAGTGGAGGGCGCCACGCTGACCGTGCGCGTGGGCAAGCGCGTGCTCTCCTTCACCGAGGGCTACGCGATCCGGGTGGAGGTCAAGGCCGTGGACTTCATCCGCCTGCAGGTCCTCCTCGAGCTTGCCACCTGAGCCATGCGTACTCGCATCTTCTTCGTCCTGGCCCTGCTCCTCGGGGCATGCGCCTTCACCGCCTCGGTGTTCCCGGTCTTCTGGGTGCCGTTCGGCGTGCTGGTCGGCCTCGGCCTCCTGGGGGTCGCCGATGTGACCCAGCGGCGCCGGGCCGTGCTGCGGAACTTCCCCATCCTCGGGCACTTCCGGTACCTGCTGGAGGCCATCCGCCCCGAGATCAACCAGTACTTCATCGAGTCCAACACGGACGGGACGCCCTTCAACCGCGAGCTGCGGAGCGTCGTGTACCAGCGGGCGAAGGGGGTGCTGGATACGGTCCCGTTCGGGACCCAGGTCGATGTGTACGCCGAGGGCTACGAGTGGGTCAGCCACTCGATCCTGGCGCGGGACCTCCACGGCGAGCCTGCCCCGCGCGTGACGATCGGCGGACGGCACTGCAGCCAGCCCTATGACGCCGCGCTGTTGAACATCTCGGCCATGAGCTACGGCAGCCTCAGCAGCCACGCCGTGCTGGCCATGGGGAATGGGGCAAGGGCGGCCGGCTGCTACCAGAACACGGGTGAGGGCGGGCTGTCTCCCTATCACCTGCGGACGGGAGCGGACCTCGTCTGGCAGCTCGGAACCGGCTACTTCGGGTGCCGCACCTCCGAGGCTGGGTTCGACCCGCAGGCCTTCGCCCGTCAGGCCGCGCGCCCACAGGTGCGGATGATCGAGGTCAAGCTGAGCCAGGGCGCAAAGCCCGGCCACGGCGGCATCCTCCCGGCGCGCAAGGTGACGCGCGAGATCGCCGAGATTCGCGGCGTGCCCCTCGGAGCCGATGTCCACTCGCCGCCGGCCCACAGCACCTTCTCGACGCCGCGGGAGCTGTGCGAGTGGATCGGAGAGCTGAGGCGCCTGGCAGGAGGCAAGCCCGTGGGGATCAAGCTGTGCGTTGGAGAGCGCAGTGAGGTGCTTGCCCTCGGGAAGGCCATGCGGGCCACCGGCACCTGTCCGGACTTCATCACCGTGGACGGTGGCGAGGGGGGCACGGGCGCCGCCCCGCTCGAGTTCGCGAACTCGGTGGGCATGCCCCTGCGTGAGGGGCTGGTGCTCGTCCACAACATGCTCGTGGGCTTCGGCCTTCGGGACGAGGTACGGGTGATCGCCAGTGGGCGGGTCGTGACCGGCTTCGACCTGGCCGTGCGGCTCGCCCTCGGGGCGGACCTGGTCTGCAGCGCCCGAGCGATGATGATGGCCGTAGGCTGCATCCAGGCGCGGAGGTGCAACAGCAATGACTGCCCCGTGGGGGTGGCGACCCAGGTTCCCTCGCTTGTGCAGGGGCTTGATGTGGAGGACAAGAGCGAGCGCGTCGCGAGCTTCCAGCGCGAGACGGTCGAGGGCTTCATGGAGCTCCTCGGCGCGGCGGGTCTCTCCCGTCCCGAGGAGCTGGGGCCCGACCGCATCCTGAGGCGCACCTCCCCGCGTGAGGTGGCTACCCTCGCCGAGGTCTACGAGTTCATCGAGCCCCAGTCCCTGCTGGTCGATCCGGTTCCGGAGTCCCTGGAGTCGGCCTGGCTCGCGGCCTCGGCGGACAGCTTTGTCCCAGCTCGGGGGAGCGCTTGCAGAGCCTGAGCGTTGAGGAGGCCAGGGCCCTCGATGCGAGGGCCGAGCAGGAGCTCGGCCTGGGTGAGCTCGTCCTGATGGAGAGCGCCGCGCTCGGAGCGACCCACGAGGCCCTCGACCTGCTCCCCGAGGGCGCCTCGGTGTGGATCCTCTGCGGAGGCGGCCACAACGGCGGGGACGGCCTCGCCATGGCCCGCCAGCTGCTCGTGCGGGGCTGTCGCCCCCTCGTGGAGCTGTGGGCGGACGAGGCGAGGCTCTCCAGGGCGACGGCCGCCCAGCTGCGGGCGGTGCGAGGGCTTGGGATCGAGGTCACCGTGGCGCCTCCGGAGGCCTCCTGGAGGCTCCCGGACTCCGTGCCTGATGGGATCGTGGATGCGCTCCTCGGGACGGGCGCCCGGGGCGGGCTCCGCGGCTGGATGGCCAGGCGCCTGGACGAGGTGGCGCGTGGTCGCGCGGGTCTGCCGGTCCTCGCGCTGGACGGCCCCTCAGGGCTCGACCTCACCACCGGAGCGGCCAGCCCGGGCACCCTCGCGGCCATGCGCACCCTCACCTTCGCGGCTCCCAAGCCCGGCCTCTTCTTGGGCGACGGGCCGGCGCTGGCGGGGGAGGTGCGCGTCGTGCCGATCGGGGTCCCACTGGAGTGGGGTCCGGCGGTGGCCGACTCGAGTGGGTCCGGCCCGGGTTAAGGGGCGTAGTCAGCACGCTCGGAGGTCTGACGGGAGGGCCTGCGCCGAGGGGCGCGCTAGTCCTCGAGGCGCAGCCCCAGCTCCTGGAACCCCGCGCTGTCCTTGTACGCCCCCTCGCCGGTCTTCTCGAGGATCGTGATCTCGAGGCGCCGCACGCGCTCGGCCTTGTCGAAGGCGAGGACCTGCTCGCGGTCCACCGCGGGGTCAAGGGTGTACTCGACCGGGCGCTTCTTGTTGACGGACACGGCGATGCGCACCGCGCTCCCGACGCTGCGCGTCTCGGTGGGGACCTGTCGCGCGTGTGTGAGCACGAGCGCGCTGGCCTTCACGGGCTTGTCCAGCTCGATGCGCAGGGAGGGTGTCGCATCCGCCGCCGCCGAGAGCCAGCCGCGGCCCATGCGGCCGTCCACGGCGAACTCCGGGGACCAGCCGCCGTTGAGGCTGCTGGAGGCCTCGACCTCGACCTGGACCCCGCGCAGGAGGTTCTGCTCGTGCGTGCCGGCCTGGGTGAGCATCCACGGCGTGAGCACCTCGTCGATAACCACCTCGAGCGGTTTGGACTCCACGGGCTCCGCGTCCTCCGGCGTCTCACCCGGATGGACCAGCCAGGCGCGCGCACGGAGCGCATAGGTGCCTGGCTCGGAGAAGGTGTGCCGCCAGGCAAAGCGCTTGCCGCCTACGGGGCCGCTGGGGTCGCTGGTCAGAGTGCCAAGGACCTGGTCGCCCGAGAGGAGCTCCACCCTGGCCACCCGTGGCCCCTTGCCCTCGTCCTCGACCCACTCGTAGGTCTCGGTGATGGCCTTGCCATAGCTGGAGATCCAGACATTGATGGGCGTGTCGCCGGCCGCGCGCAGGTTGATCCCTCCCTCAGGGTCGTCCTCCCCGTAGAGGTCGCCCTTGCGGGAGTGCTCGCCCGTGGTCGAGGCGGTCGCTCGGCGCAGGCACAGCAGCGCGAAGCAGGTCTTGGGCTGGTTCCCATCCTGATGGTGTGGGGCGGGACCCCAGGAGCCCTGCGCGCTCTGCTCGGCGACGAGTGCGGCGGCGGTGCGGGGATACCACTCGAAGGACCCGAACCGGTCCAGCGAGAGCAGGCCCGCCACCCGCTCCATGCCATAGAGCCAGTAGTGCCTGCGCATGTGGCTGGCGCCGTTGTTGGGCTCATCAGGGATCGGGTTGTTCTCCACCGCGGCGTGGGCTGCGAGCCACTCGATCCCCCCCTCGATGGCCTTCTTGGCCTCCTTCTCGCTGGCCGGCTTGAGCTTGCCGGCGGCCTCAAGCTGCTGGGTCGCGATGGCGAGGACGGCGATCCCTGCCGTCGTCATGGAGCCCGAGAAGACCGAGCCCTTCGTGTAGGAGAAGCCGGCTGGTCCGCGGTAGGCATCGAACTGGTTGCCCAGCGCGTAGTCCATCATCCGGTACCACGCCCGCTGGTCGACCTCGACGCCGGCCTTGGAGGCTGCGCGAAGGCCAAGGGCCGCGTACTGGGTCAGCGACAGGTCCTCGTGGTAGCCGGGGTAGGAGAAGCCGCGGCCCTGAGCCTCGAGCAGCTGCTCGACCGAGCGCTCGATCCACTCCCGGTGTCCCTCGGCGTCGTGCTCGGCGAGAGCCATCAGCAGGCAGCCCAGGGTGTAGGTGCGGCGGTCGTCCTGGGTGCCGAGGAAGCGCAGGGCACGGACCACGCTTGGGTGGTCTCGCGCAACGCCGCACTTGAGCAGCGTGTACAGGGACAGGGCCGTCTGGCCGGAGAGGTAGGCGTCACTGTGGAAGCGCCACGACCCATCCAGCTCCTGGGCCTGGAGGAGCCAGGCCACTCCGCGGTCGATGGCCGCGTCGATCTGGGCCTGATCGGCCTCCGGTGCGGGCTTCGCAGCCTCCTGGGCGGGCGCGAGGAGGGCGCAGACGGCGAGGAGGGGAAGCATGTCTTTAGAGGATAAGCAGGTCAGCCGCCCTTGGTGTGCATCTCGCGCTGTGGGGCGGAGCGCAGGGTGTGGGCCTCGGTCAGGCTGGCCTCACGGTCGGGTCGGGCGAGGCGCTCCTCGGCGCCGCGGTCGGTGCGCGCCGCCCAGGCCGTCCGGATGCGTCGCGCAAGCTCGGGTGCGCCCTCACCGGCGCGCAGGGGCGCGCCGAGGTCCAGGCCCTCGGCCCCGTAGAGGCAGGTGAACAGGTGTCCGTCAGCAGTCAGGCGAGCGCGGTCGCAGGAGCCGCAGAAGGGGGCCGTGGTGGAGGCCACCACGCCGAAGGTCTGCCCCGAGCCCAGCCTGTAGCGCCGGGCAGGAGCGGATGTGCTGGTCTCAGCGGCCTCGACGGGCCCATGGGCCTGGTCGAGGCGACGGAGCAGCTCGGAGGCGGGCAGCACGCGGCTCGCGCTCCAGCGCGTGGCGCCCTCCACATCCATGTACTCGATGAAGCGCAGCTCACAGCCGAGGTCTTGCGCCCACGCGAGGAGGTCGTGGACCTCGTCGTCGTTGACGCCCGCCATGAGGACCGTGTTGATCTTCACTCGGCCCGGCAGGGCTTGAACCGCAGCCTCGATCCCGGCGAGGGTCGGTTCGAGGGCATCGCGGCGTGTCAGCTTCCTGAACCGCTCCGGCCGCAGGGTGTCCAGGCTGATGGTGACTCGGTCCAGCCCGGCCTGGGCCAGGGTCTCGACCTGCTGCGCCAGGTGCACGCCGTTGGTGGTCAGGGCAAGGTCCTCGAGCTCGAGCGCCGCGAGCTGCTCGACGAGCCGCCACAGCTCACGACGGAGGAGCGGCTCGCCGCCGGTCAGGCGGACCCTGCGCGTGCCTACGAGGGTCGCCGCGCGCACGACCTCGGTCAGCTGGCCGAAGCGCAGAAGGTGGTCCCGCTCGAGCCAGGTGTACTCCTCCTCCGGCATGCAGTAGCTGCAGCGCAGGTTGCAGCGATCCGTGACCGAGACTCGCAGGCTCCGCAGGGGGCGCTGGTGGAGGTCGAGGACGGTCTGCACGGCGAGGATTCTAGCGGGCGGTGCAAGCGCTCGGAATGCGCAGGGAGCGCACACCGCCGTGCGATGTGCGCTCCCCGGACTGGGGTCGGTCGGCCCTCAGGGGCAGAACACGACCGACAGCGCGTCGGAGAAGTTGTAGCTGGCTCCGCCGGCAGCGCCAGCTGCGGGGTCGCGGTACCAGAACTGGAAGTTGTAGGTCTGCCCCGGGACGATCAGCCCGGGCCCACCGCTCATGGGGGGCTGGGTGAAGTCCACCGCGCGGGTGACGCCGCCGAAGACATCCGTGGGGCCGGCGGGGAGGATCCGGTGCAGGCCGCCGCTGACGCAGAGGAACCCGTTGCCGTTGGCGACCTGCGCCTGGTTCGGGCCGTAGAAGAACAGCCCGAACTGGTTGGCGACCGCGCCGTTCACCGCGAGGCTGAACGAGTTGGCAGAGAGGTCGTTCGACCCGAACGACGAGATCGAGGCGCCGAGGGCGTTCGTGGAGTTGCCTCCCGCGACGCAGTAGTTGCTGGTGCCGCAGTCCTGGGAAAGGCGCCAGATCTGGCCGCCCTGCTCGAGGATGTAGAGCTCACCGTTGGCGTCCTCGCCAAAGGAGGTGATGGTGGTGATGCTCTGGCTGCCCGGAGGGTCGAGCTCTTGGGTGCGCTCGGTGAACTCGGTCACGGCGCCGTTCTGGTAGCGGAAGGACCAGATCCGGCTGGTGCAGTAGTCCGCGTAGAAGTAGGTGCCCTGGAGGGTCGGCAGCGCGGAGCCGCGGTAGACATAGCCTCCAGTGATGGAGCAGCCGAAGGAGTGGCTGTACTCCTGGATCGGGTCCACGAGGTTGGTTGCGTTGCAGGTGCAGCCGGAGAGTCCGGTGCAGTGGTCGCCCTCCATGCAGCGCCACCCGTAGTTCTCACCGCCCGCGCTCGAGGCCGGCTGGAAGTTGATCTCCTCCCAGGCGTTCTGGCCGACATCCGCGATGTACATGTCGCCGGTGCCGCGGTCGAAGGAGAAGCGCCAGGGGTTGCGCAGGCCGGTGGCCCAGATGGTGTCGAGGACGCTGCCGTTGCCCACGAACGGGTTGGAGGGCGGAACGAAGGGAGCCGCCGCGTCGATGTCGAGGCGCAGCATCTTGCCCAGGTTGGTGCTGCCGTTCTGCGAGCGGTTGCCCGGGTCGTTGGCGCTGCCTCCGTCGCCAAGGCCCACGTAGAGGTAGCCGTCCGGACCGAAGGCGATCTGACCGCCGTTGTGGTTCGAGAAGGGCTGGCTCTCTGCAACGATCTGCTGGATGACCGTGGGATCGCCGATGTTGGGGTCGGTGGTGACCAGGTGCTCGGTCACGCGCGTGTTGCCGCCGGTCGCGGTGCGCGACACGAAGAAGCGGCCGTTGTTCGCGTAGTCCGGGTGGAAGGCCATGGAGAGCAGGCCCTGCTCGTTCCCGGTGGACACCGAGAGGGTCATGAACGGGGTCGGGAGGACCTGGCCCGTGGCGAGGTCGATGATCTCGATGCGGCCCGTGTGCTGCTCACACACGAACAGGCGCCCGGTGTCCCCTGGCGGCGCCGTGGCGAAGACGGGCCGGGCGAAGCCCTGGGCCACCAGCTCGGTGGTCAGGTTCTGGGCGAAGGTGCCGGTGGCGGTCGCGGTGAGGACCGCGAGGGCAAGGAGGGAGGTCTTCATGGCGGGATCTGGGGGCGCCCCACGGGGGCTGCGCCGCTCTTCATCTTCCGACGCCTCCGACGGGGGGTCAAGGTTAGAAGGCCTCGGTGCCCCGGACCTGGTGTTCTTGGGGCCTCTGAGCGGTCGGCGGACACGGGATGGACGGCGTCCCCAGCTCCGCGCCCACGGAGGCCCCCTGGCGGTTGACTGGAGCGTCCTCACACAGAACCCTCTGGGGGTGGGGCACGCGCAGCAGGACACGGGGTGCGGCCAGTGGCCGCAGCAGGGCGTGGTCCAGCGCGTCGCGGCGAGGACTCCCTCGGCTTTCCCCCTTGGCGTGTTCCAGCTCTGCCCGCTCGCGCTGTGGGCACTTGCCGCCTGCTCCGACGCCCCGCGGGTCGAGCGCTTCGACGCTGGTGCCGTGGCTCGCGTCTCGCTCTGGGACGGACCCATGCTCCATGGGCTGGACCTGCGCCTGCACGAGGATGGCAGCCCGGACCGGATGGGGTCCTGGGACCAGGGACGGCGCGACGGGCTCTGGCTCGACTGGGCTCCCACGGGTGAGCTGATCCGCGCCGAGGAGTGGCGCTCCGGTCTGCGGGAGGGGCGCCACCGCGGCTGGACCGAGAGCGGGGAGCCCGAGTTCATGGGGACCTGGGCCGACAACCTGCGCGAGGGCGAGTGGCTGACCTTTGGTCCCGCGGGCCGCGTCGCCGCCGTGCAGTCCTACCGGGGGGGATCCCTGGTGGAGGAGCGGCCTGCCCAGGACTCGGATCGTGAGCGCTTCGAGGCGCGTTTCGCCGACCTGCTCCCGCCAGACCTCGCCGCGCAGCGGGAGGTCCTCCTCCGGGAGGCGCAGCGATGAGGCCTAGAGCGATCCATCCTGCCTGCGCGCGGCGCCGGCCCGGGAGCTCACGCGCCGGCTCCCAGCTGCTCGGACTTCCCGCGCTCGGTCTTGGAGCCGCGCTCTTCGTCGGGGGCTGTGGGGTGGCAACGCCAGAGTGGGACCTCGTCCTCGTGTCCCTCGACACCACCCGTGCCGATCACCTCGGCCCCTTCGCACAGGACGCCGCCGCGCGGACCCCGGCCCTCGACGCGCTGGCGCGCGAGAGCGTGGTCTTCGAGGCGGCACAGAGCGCCGCGACGACGACCCTGTGTGCTCACACCACCCTGATGACGGGCACCTGGCCCCATCGTCACGGGGTGGCCCGCAACGGCTTCACCCTCAACCCCGGCAACCTGACGCTGGCCGAGCTCCTGTCCAGCGCCGGCATGGACACCCGTGCCTTCCTCGGGTCCTTTGCCCTGGAGGCGCGCTTCGGCTTCGACCAGGGCTTCGCCCAGTTCGATGAAGCGTTTGAGGTGTTCGTCGGAGCCGGAGGAGCGGACCAGAATCAGCGTGGAGGGCCGGCCGTGACCGCCGCCGCCCTGCGGAGCCTGAGCGAGGTGCCTCCGCAGGCGCCGCTCTTCCTCTTCGCGCACTACTTCGATCCCCACGCGCCCTACGCCCCGCCCGCCTCGGCTCGCCCCGCGGGGCTGCCCGTTGGCCTGGTGGGCGATCCGTTGACCGTCGAGCGCGCCGTTCGCGCCGGACAGCGCCGGGATCTAGGCGTCGAGGGGCCGGTCCCGGGGCTCGCCGGGGCGGTCCAGGCGGGCCTGAGCCCTGAGCTCGTGCGCCGCCACGACCCCACGCCCGCAGAGCTGGACCGGCAGCTCGCCGCTCTCTACGCGGCAGAGGTCGAGGCCCTGGACGCGTCGCTGGGCGCGCTCTTCGATGGCCTGCGGGCCTCGGGCCGCTGGGACCGCACGATCGTCATCGTCACGGGCGACCACGGGGAGACCTTCACCGAGCACCCCGACCGCTGGAACCACGGCCTGGGCGTGCACCAGACCGTGGCCCATGTTCCGCTGATGGTGCGGCTGCCGGACGCGCATCCGCTGGCCTCGGCCCGTGGTCGGAGGGTGCGCGAGCCGGTAGGGACGATCGATGTGCTGCCGACCGTCTGCGGGCTCCTTGGGCTTGAGGTGCCCCCGACGGCTCAGGGCCTGGACCTCGTGCCGTTCCTCCAAAGCGGGGAGCAGCCGCCGCGCCGCGCACTCGTGACCGAGGCGACGCAGCCCTGGCAGGGGCTGGAGGACGGTGCGCGCGCTCGCGGGCAGTGGCTGAACTGGCTCAAGCCGCATGCCGTGCGGGAGGGGCGCTGGAAGTACCTCAACGCCCCGTACCTGCAGACGGAGCAGCTGTACGACCTCGAGGCTGATCCCAAGGAGCAGCGAGACCTCCTGGTGGGAGTCTCCCCAGGGGGCAGCCCCGAGGATCCCGAGGCAGCGGCGGCGCTGCGTCGCCTTCGCGCGCAGCTGCTGCAGTGGTTCGGAGAGGCCAACCCCCTGCCCAGCAGCTTCGACGCCTCGCAGGCCGAGGAGACTGCCGCGAGGCTCCGTCAGATGGGCTACTGAGCCTGGGCCGTGGAGCCCGCGCCGCTCAGTCGCCGAGCAGGCCCTTGAGCGGGTTCTTGAGGTCGGTGGGGAGCTTCTCGAGGGCCCGGTCCACCTCCTCGCGTCCCTTCTCCTCGAGGACCGAGCGTGCGGCGTCACCTGCCGCGCGCCAGCCGCCGCCCTCGAGCAGGGCCTGGGTCGTGCCGGGCGGCAGCTCCACCTCGAGCGCCTGCAGGCTGTCGTCGATCAGCTCGCGCAGGACCACGCGAAGGAGGGAGCCGGTGTCGCCGGGCTCCGCGTCCGACAGGTCGAGGTCCACAGGAGGCAGGGTCACCTCGTAGCTCCCCGCACCCAGGGGCACATCGGCCAGCTCGAGACGCGCCGTGATCCCGCTCAGGAGCACGCGGTCCACGGCGAGCTTCTTGCCCGGGCCGGCTGGGGCTCCTGCCGGGGCGGGGTCCTCGGACGGAGGCGTGGGGGCGCCCGGCTCCGAGGACAGCCGCTCCAGGAACCAGGCGAGGTTCGAGCTGCTGCCCTTCTGCATCAGGTTTAGCCGCACGCCGTCGAGCCGCACCTCGCGGACGCGCACGACCTCTTGGAGGACCGAGGCCGTGTCCAGGGACACCGAGGCCAGGTCGACCTCCAGGAGGCTCGAGTCGGTGAACGGCTCGGGGTTGGCGATTGAGAGCTCCTCGATGCCAAGGCTCGCCGCGTCGGGGCCGAGCGAGAGCGGCAGGCCGCCAAGCCCCGCGGGGACTCCGAGGGCCTCCTGGCTGCCCACCTCCACTGCGGTGCGCGCTGCAGAGGGTAGGAATGCGTACAGGGCAATGGCCCCGCCGATGAGGGCGAGCGCCAGCAGGACCACGAGGCGCAGGAGCAGCTTCATGCGCGCCACTCTAGGATCCGCGCGCAGGCGGTCCCAGGGGCGCCCTGGCCCCCTCGGGGGTCAGTCGCAGATTCGGGCGGCGAGGCCGGCGGTCAGCACGGCGCCCGAGGCGCCCGCGGGGTCCCGCTGGATGACCTGGAAGAAGCGATCGCTGCCGACCATGGTGGCGTCGAGCGGGACGGGGAAGCCGGCCTTCCCGGCGGCGTCCGCCACCACCGTGCCCACACGCTGGGGGGCGCCCACCAGGAGGGTCCCGCCGAGGTGGGGGGCCGACCCGAGGGAGGTGCCCATCCACAGGACCGCCAGCTCGCCCGGCAGGCCGCCGCTGAGCTGGAGCTCGAAGCCGGGGCCGGAGGCGCTCGGGGTCCCGACGGGGATGAGCTCGGGGCGGAGGCCGAGGGAGGACTCGGTGCCCAGGCCGTACTCGAGAGGGGCGCTGCAGGCGGGGCTCGAGAGGTCCACGGTCAGGGTGCCCATGGTGACCGGAGCACTCTTGCCGTGCTGCTCCCAGAGGTCATAGGCCTGCTGCCCCGCGCCGTTCGTGCTGTTCTCGTCGCGCAGGAACTCGATGTACTCGCGCGAGGTGGTCTGGTGCCGGAGGCGGACCTCCGCGCGGACGGCGCCCGGAGGCGGCGTGAAGGCGGCGTCGTCCCAGTGCTGCTGGTCCTCGTAATGGGCGGCGACCACCTCAGCACCGACCTCCTCATAGGCGGCCTGGGTGAAGCCCCGTGCGGGGATCCGGTTGTCCTTGAGCGTCACATTGTTGAGCACGAAGTGGAAGCTCTCGCCGGCGGGCTTGCCGGTCACGGCCGCCATGTAGTCATCCAGGCCGTGCAGGATCTCCCACACGCGCGTGCTGCTCGCGTCGAGGGTGGCGGTGCCGTCGTCGTAGGCTCCGTTCGTGCCCAGCGGCGCGTCCGCAGCGTCGAACCACTCCACCTCGAGCCACATCCGGCGGCCCTCGGCGTAGCCGGTCGGAAGCTTGTGTCCGGTGCGGTTGATCACGCGCACAACGAGATCCTCGCCCTGCCGGTGGGCCTGCAGGTCCGCAGCCCGGGTCATGAGGTCTGCGTTGCGCGCCTCGGCTGCCTGGACCCCGCTGGCGCTGAGCCCCGTCTCGCTGTCGGGATACAGCGAGCGGACGGCGGACAGCACCCAGGAGTTGGCGCCTGCAAAGGTGTGCAGGGGCATGTCCGGCCGCAGGACTCCGCCGAGTCCCGGCGAGCAGGCCCGGTCGTTCACCGTGGGCATGTGGCAGTCCTGGCACGACTGGACCTCTGGCTGGTTGCCTCCGAAGCGACCGCCGCTGTCGATCGGCGCGACGGCGTAGACGCTGCGCGTCCACTCCGAGTAGGTGCGCTCGATCGGGAACATGTCGTGCTTGTCCTGGGTCGGGTGCGCCGCGTTCAGGTTGGTCAGGCGGTAGCCGACTCCGTTCGGGCGCGGCTCGAGGGCCGGGTTCGAGACATCGTGGCAGGTCGCGCACAGCAGGGAGTCCCGGTGGAAGGGAGACACCCGGAACTCGTGGAACGAGAAGTTGGGCCCGAGGTCGAAGGGGCCGCGTCGTCGGTCGTCGGGGTCCAGCACGAACATCCCGGAGTGGGGCTCGACCGTGACGGGGCGCGTGAGGGCCGCGAGGATGCCGGCGTCCTCCTGCGGGTTCTCCGGCGCAGCGACGGGGTCCACCAGGCGGTGGCAGACATGGCAGGTCACGCCATCGAAGTCGTTGGTCCACGGGTCGAGGCCGCTCCCGTCGGTGGGAAGGGCGCGGCCCTCCATGTAGGCGCCGGGGGTGTGGCAGCGCAGGCACAAGAGGCCCGAGCCGCCCAGGTCCTGCTCCGCGATGGCGAGGCCTGCGTGGAAGATCGGGTCCCGCGCGCTCTGGGCCATCAGGCTGGTCTTCCAGGTGTCGTAGGGGGACACCGCCGGGTTGTAGCCCCCGTGGCAGATGGAGCAGCCCTGGCCAGGCTGGAGGTAGTCCACGAACTCGAAGGGCTGGGAGCCCTGCAGCTCGAAGGCGCGGGGGTGTCCCGGCCCCTGGACCGCGGAGTCTGCGGGCTCGATGAGCAAGGGCAGGGCAGCCAGCGAGGAGAGTGCGGCCAGGAGGAGGGGGGCAGGCTTGGCCATCCCCCAATGGTGCCCCCTGGCGGGCGGGCGTCAAGGGGGCCGAGGTTCGCATGACAGAGGTGCAACTCATGGGGCACCGGAGCGTCCTGGATCGAGACGGCGGGGTGCACCCGCACCAGGCCGGCAGGCGCCTCTGGGCTCCTGTCCAGCGGGGTCCTCTGCCACTCCACGCCATCCACTGATCCAACTCACGCCACGCGCGACCCCTGAACCATGCAAGACACCCAAACCCCCTTGGCGCTCCAGCGCCGCCTCGATCCGTCCTCCAGCACCGAGCGCAGCACGCTCCATCGGGCTCAAGCAGCCCCTGTTGCGAGCGCCAGTGACGCTCGCAGAGACGCACGACGCAGCTCGGCCCCTCGCGTGGCTGGCTTCGTGCGCTCTGCTCGCCGTCGCGGATCCCTACGGCTCGCTGGGGCACTGGTGCTTCAGTCCCTCGCCACGGCCGCCGGACATGGCGAGGCGCCCGCGGCGGCAGGTCGAGTCTCACTGGACGGAGCCCCGTCGGCTCTTGAGGGGACTTTGACCGGGGCGCCTTGGGCGCGGCTCGACCTCGCTGACGCCCTCGAGTCGGATCCTGGCCGCGGCCTCCCGAAGCTGCGCTTGGCCTGGATTCCTGTGGAGTGCGGGCCGGGCGGAGCCACAGGCCCGCAAGGAGCTGCGCGAAGGGCCGTCGGCGCGTCCGTCGGCGAGCCGGACTCAATGGTGCAGGCAACCGGCGGTGCCCTGCTCCTCGCGGGGCTCGGTGAGGGTGACCGCTTTCATGTGCTCTGGGAGACGCCCGGGTGCGGTCCTGTTCGTCTCCTCAGCGGGGTGGCCTCCGAGGGCGCCATCCCGAGGATTGAGCTGCCCGGCCTCGAGGGTGTTCTGACCCTTGTTCGATCGGCGGGAACGGGCTCCGGACCTGGAGTCGCACGCCTCACGCTGCCCGCCCGCCAGCTGCCCCAGGGCTCGGGGGAGATCTTGATCACCGAGTTCCTCCGGGATCCGGTGGCGGTGTCGGATGCCTTCGGCGAGTGGTTCGAGGTCTACAACTCCACCAATCAGCCCATCGATGTGGAGGGCTGGTCCCTCACGGACGAGGGCAGCGATGCCACGGTCCTCGACAACGCGGGACTCGGCATCGTCGTCCCACCGCGCGGCTACCTGGTGCTCGGCCGGGAGGTGAGCCCTGCGTTCAATGGCGGTGCGCTGGTCCATGCGGAGTACCAGGGGTTCACCCTTGCGAACAGCTCCGACGAGATCGTCCTCCGGCGTCCTGGCGGTCGCCTGGTCGATCGCGTGGCCTACGACAGCTCTGCCGGGTGGCCCGGAGCACCCGGGGCCAGCGCCGAGCTTGCGCAGGGCCGCCTGGGCAGCACCTGGAACGACGATCCGGCGATGTGGTGCACGGCCACCTCACGGATGACCGGCGGAGACCTCGGATCGCCCGGGGTCGGCAACGGCCCCTGCCCCTGAGGCCGCACTCGGTCCGGCGGGCCTGGAGGCCACCCAGGTGCTCCGTGCTGGGTGGGCAGGAGTCGGCTGGGCGGTGGTTCCTGACCGGACTGAGAACTCAGCCGGGCTGGGTTGCCTGAGCCGACTGAGAACTCAGCCGGGCTGGGTTGCCTGAGCCGACTGAGAACTCAGCCGGGCTGGGTTGCTTGAGCCGGCTGAGAACTCAGCCCGGCTGTGGGATCTGCACCCGGCGGGCCGATAGCATCCTGTGATGAAGGAGCGAGCGACCCCCGGCGCCGATCCCCGGCTGCACCCTGTCTCGAGATCGCAGCGGACGTGCGTGGAAGGCGCCCTCGGGGTCCATCGGGGCTCGAGGGCGGGCGGGCTGGCCTCGCTCGTGGTCAGCGTGGCTGCCCTGGCGTTTTTCGGGGCCAGCTGCGGCGGGGGCAGCGAGAGCGGCACCTCGGAAGACGGTGCAACGGTCGAGTACTACGACCCTGAGACGCGCCTCCTCAAGAAGGCCGAGGGCGTCAAGCGCTACGGCCGCGAGGAGGGCACCTGGACCTGGTACCACGAGAACGGCGTCAAGCAGCGCCAGCAGGACTTCGTGGCGGGTCTGCGGACCGGCCCGCTGGTGGCCTGGTACGACACGGGCGCCGTCATGGCCCGCGGCTCCTTCGAGGGGGATCAGGAGAGCGGACTCTTCGAGACCTTCTACCCCAGCGGCACCGTGGAGTCCCGCACCCAGTATGTGCAGGGCGCGATCGTGGGGAAGGTCGAGCGGTTCTACGAGGACGGCGACCTCAAGGGAGTGACGCCCTTCGAGGGCGGGCGGCCGGAGGGCGAGGAGGTGCTGTACCACCCCGGCGGCGTCGTCTACTGGCGCAAGCTCTTCCGAGAGGGCAAGGCCGAGGGCCCCACGCACGCGCGGCACGCCAACGGAGCCCTCCAGTTCTCGGGGCAGTTCCGAGGCGGCGTTCGCGTGGGCACCTGGCACTACTGGTTTGCCGACGGCACCTATCAGGGGGCCGAGCTCTTCGATGCGGAGGGGTCTCCCACCGGGGAGTGGATCAAGTACGGGCCCCAGGGAACGGCGGTCCTCTCTCGGACCCACCTGGAGGACGGCGGGATCCTCGCGCAGGAGTGGACCCCCGACGGACGGCGCCGCTCGTGGGGCCGGATCGTGGTCCGGCCCAGTGACGGTGCTTGGCTCTCCGACGGGCCATTCTTCGTCTGGAATCCGGACGGCACTCTGGATGCCAAGGCCTCGGGCGTGTCCGCCAACTTCGAGCGGGTCGGCCCCCTGGAGGAGGAGCACCTGCAGCGTGCCGAGCTCCTGGGAGCGGAGCCGGCCCAGCCGGCCCCGCGACCTTCCGACGCGCCCCGGCCCGAGAACTTCGATCCGGGCGAATGAGGCGGACGGTAGCCTTGGGGGCATGACGACCCTCGATCCCTCCGCCGCCTTGCACACCGACGATGCCGTCTGGTCCGCGGTCGCCCAGGAGCAGGCCCGCCAGGAGCGCCAGCTCGAGCTGATCGCCTCGGAGAACCACACCTCTCGGGAGGTGATGGCGGCCATGGGCTCGCCCCTCACCAACAAGTACGCCGAGGGCTACCCGGGGCGGCGGTACTACGGGGGCTGCGAGCATGTGGACACCGTCGAGGACCTCGCACGGGAGCGCGCCAAGGAGCTGTTCGGCGCCGAGCGCGCCAATGTCCAGCCCCACAGCGGCACCCAGGCGAACATGGCTGCCCTGATGGCCCTCTGCGACCCCGGGGACCGCGTGCTGGCCATGTCCCTGGACCACGGGGGTCACCTCTCGCACGGGCACTTCAAGAACTTCAGCGGCGTCTTCTACGACTTCCACTCCTATGGCGTGCGTGAGTCCGACGGGCTGCTCGACATGGAGGCCATCCGGGCCCAGGCCAAGGAGCTCCAGCCCAAGGTGCTGATTGCCGGTGCGTCTGCCTACTCGCGCGTGATCGACTTCGCCGCCTTCAAGGCGATTGCGGACGAGGTGGGCGCCGCGCTGATGGTCGACATGGCGCACATCGCAGGGCTGGTGGCTGCGGGCGTGCATCCCTCCCCGGTGCCCCACGCCGCGGTGGTGACGATGACCACCCACAAGACCCTGCGCGGTCCGCGCGGCGGCCTGATCGTGTGCGGTGCGGACCGCATCAAGCCGATCAACTCGGCCGTGTTCCCCGGGGGGCAGGGTGGGCCCTTGATGCATGTCATCGCCGCCAAGGCGGTGGCGTTCCGCGAGGCCCTGCAGCCGAGCTTCAAGGACTACGGTCGCCGGGTGGTGGCCAACGCCCAGGCCCTGGCCGGCGCCCTGATCGAGCGGGGGCTGAGCATCGTCAGCGGCGGGACGGACAACCACCTGCTCATGCTGGATGTGGGCAAGGCCGGGCTCTCGGGCGCCCAGGCCGAGGACCTGCTCCACGGCGTGGACCTCACGGTGAACAAGAACCTGATCCCCTTCGATCCTCGGCCGCCCATGGAGGCCTCCGGGATTCGCATCGGGACCGCGGCCGTCACGACGCGCGGGCTCGGCGAGGCAGAGATGGTGCGCATGGCGGGCTGGATCGCCGACCTGATCGCAAGCCCCGAGGACGAGGCTCTGCGGACGCGTATCCGCGGTGAGGTCGCTGAGGTCGCGGGCTCCTGCCCGCTCCCCTGAGCCCCTCGCCTCCACGGGCCCACTCCTCGTCTCGCTCCGCGGAGGAGGTCCCGTGGGTCGTCGCGCGGCGCCACAGGGGCTCCCCGCCCGGACGGGTCGCCACGCCCCGCGCCGCGGGGCAGGCGTCGCCTCCAGTCCCCCTCAGGGGAACTGGACCGAGAGGGCGTCCGTGAAGTTGGAGCCCTGAATGGGCAGGACCTCGCGGTACCAGGCCTGGAAGCACCAGGTGTCCCCGGGCTGGACCGCGACCATGGGCTGCATGGGCATGGCGCCGAGGTTGACCGTGTGGGTCATGACGCCCGCCGGGCCCGAGTTCTGGATTGAGCTCTGGAAGCGGCCGATGGGTGAGCCCAGGCAGAGGACTCCAAAGGCGCCCCCAGGGAAGGGAATGGAGGCCGGGGTCCGGGAGCAGAGGAACATCCCGAACTGCCCGGGGGGCAGCTGGCTGGCCGTGAGGGTGAGGTCCACGCTCGAGGCGTCCACGGTCCCCGTGAGGTCGAGGCGTCCGGGGAGCCCCGTCGAGTTCTGCATGTTGGGAGAGCAGTAGCGCGTGACCTCGTCCGGATCCCCACCGAGGACCAGGTCCCAAATCCCGCGTCCATAGGTGCCGAAGCGCATGAGGTTCCCCTGGGGAACGCGCTCGACGCTCCAGTAGGTCGTCGCGGGAGCCGCGCTTCCCATGGCGTTCGACCAGGTCTGCGTCGCCGCATCGAAGTGGTAGGCGCCGGCCTCGGTGGCGGCGAAGAGGTCGTCGGGCTGATCGATCGACCACTCCACGTCGTAGACCAGGGTGGCGGGCAGGCCCGACGCGAGGGGCGCCCAGGTGACGCCCCCGTCGGTCGAGAGGCGCACCCCGGCAGTGGAGTAGCCGGATCCAGAGGCGACGACCTTGAGGGGGTCGGTAGGGTGCGGGGCGAGGCAGTTCCCGTAGAAGTAGTGCGAGCCGGGGATGCCCTGCGGGGACTCGGTCCAGGTCACGCCAGCGTCCTGGGAGCGCCACAGGCGCCCCGCATCATTGGCGGCCCAGGCGAGGTTCGGGTCTACCGGCGAGAACGCCAGGGCAGAGAGGTACGACCCCGCACCGGCTCCGAAGTCGGTGGTCGAGTGCTGGCTCGCCATCCAGTTGGGGCTGGACTGGCGCCACAGGTAGCGTCCGCAGAAGAAGAAGCTGCCATAGGCCTGCTGGTCGGCCACCACCGGGGGAAGCCAGAGGTGGGACGAGCCCGGAGGGAAGGAGGCCTGCTGGGTCTGGGACTGGCCGCCGCTGATCACCAGCGTGAAGCCGGGGTAGGGGGCATAGACCCTGTTGAGGGAGCCGGAGGCGTGGGTGGTCAGGTGACCGTAGTCGCCCGAGATGATCTGCACGAACGAGGTGGAGGGGCCCGGCCCGGAGGAGGGGACCTTGTTGCCCGTCTGGTAGCCCTGGTCCTGCGTGCCGCCGTGGATGCGGTTCGCGTCCGTGGCATCGGTGCGGGTCGAGTAGAACTGGCCGACGCCCAGGCCCACGAGGCACAGATTCTGGACCGTCGCGCCGTAGTCCGTCGAGCGGTAGGTCCCGCCGTCGGTGTTGAAGTAGACGATGTCCCCGAAGGCCGGTCCGCTCGGGTGGGGGTGGACATCGATCCCGCGCAGGTCGGCGTGCAGCTTCGTGGCGGGGCTGGAGTAGTACTCGCCCCACGAGTTGATCTGCGTCCAGGACTGGCCGCCGTCCGCAGAGCGGAACCCGTTCACCCCGCCCGTCACGAGGCGGTCGGGATCGGAGCTGAAGGCGCAGAGGGAGTGTTGCGAGCCCCAGTACTCGGGCAGGCTCCGCGGTCCGGAGTAAGAGGCTCCCTGGTCGTCACTGCGGTGGAGGACCCAGGAGTTGCCCACGCGGGTGACCGGGTAGAGCACCGTCCCGCCGCCGGCCTCCGAGCCGGTCAGGTGTCCCTCCGAGCCCGTGGCGGGCGAGGTCCCTGCGCTCCAGGTGAAGCCTCCGTCGTGGGAGGTGTGCAGGACCCCATCCTGGTAGGCAAAGACATCCTGGCCCGCGTTGGGGCCCACCTGGGGAACCCAGAGGTCCCCCAGCCAGACCGTGGGCCAGGTGGCACGCGTCTGGAAGGTCTGTCCGAGGTCGGTCGAGGCGCGCAGCACGGTGTTCGAGCCGCTGCGCCCGAACAGCAGCACCGTGGGGGTCGGTCCAGGCAGGACGGCCAGCGCGCGTGCTGTGGTCATGTTGGAGCCGGACGGCTGCGTCCAGGTCAGGCCGCCGTCGTCCGAGCGCCGCAGGTTCGAGCCCTGCAGCATCAGCAGGATGTCCGGGTCAGCCAGGTTCTGAGGAGCCAGAGCGACCACCTCGTCGACCCCGCCGAAGAGCTCGTCCGACAGGGGGGTCCATCCTCCCCCGTCCAGGTTGGCTTCCCACAGGCCGCCGTTGGCCGAGCCCACATACAGCCGCCGGCCTCCCGGACGCTCCGGGCCGTAGGCCGCGCAGCGGGTGTGGCCGGCCTGGTTGCGGCTGCCCACCTCCTCCCAGGTCCAGCCTGTGGGGGGCGGCGTCAGCATGCCCGTCGCGAGGGCGTTGCGACGCAGGCGCTCGGCCTCGCGGTTCTGCTCCTCGATCGCACGCCAGTCGACGCCCGGGGCCGAGCGATGCAGCTCCTCCAGCCAGCGCAGGCGCTCGGCCTGGCTCTCGTGGTCGTCGTCCTCGGCGGTGGGGTCCGACGGCTGCGGAGGCCCTGGACGAGGAGGCTCGACGGCGGGGAGGATCAACAGGCTCGCAAGGGCCAGGCTCGCGCCCAGGCCGGTCGCCGACCGTGCGCCCGTGCCCCTGAGGGACTCGCTCACATTCGGCCCCCGCGCTGCAGGGCCTCTTCCATCCGCTCCAGGCTGGGGGCGTGGACGACACCGACCTCCGTGATGATGGAGGTCACCAGGTCCCGGGGCGTCACATCGAAGGCCGGGTTGTAGACCTGAACGCCTTCCGGTGCGGTCTGGCGGCCGAGGCCGCAGGTGATCTCCTCGGGAGCGCGCTCCTCGATGGGGATGTCACGCCCCTCGATCAGCTCCGTGTCGACCGTGGAGAGGGGCGCAGCCACATGGAAGGGCACGCCGTGGTGCCGCGCCGCGAGGGCCACCTGAAAGGTCCCGATCTTGTTGCACACATCGCCTCCGCGGGTGATGCGGTCGGAGCCCACGATCACGGCCTGCACGCGGCCCTCGGACATCACGCGAGCGGCCATCCCGTCGGTGATGAGGGTCACGGGGACGCCAGCCTGCTGCAGCTCCCAGCAGGTGATGCGCGCTCCCTGGAGGAGGGGACGGGTCTCGTCGGCGTAGACCGAGACGCGCTTGCCCTGGGCATGGGCCGTATAGACGGGCGCGAGGGCGGTGCCCATGCCGCCGGTCGCCAGGGCGCCGGCGTTGCAGTGGGTCAGGATGCAGGTGCCGTCCTCCAGCAGCCCCGCGCCGTGCTCACCGATGAGGCGGCAGGTCTCCCGGTCGCTCGCGTGGATGGCGAGGGCCTCCTCGAGCAGGCGCTCCGCAAGGCTCTGCCCCCCGAGCCCCTCCGCGACCGCGGCTGCGCACGCCGCGCGCATCCGATCGAGGGCCCAAAACAGGTTCACCGCCGTCGGGCGAGAGACCCAGAGGGCGTCGATCGCTTCCCCCGTGGCCTGCGCCACATCGGCGCCTGCCCGCGCCGCGCCGGCGGCCCCGAGGACGACTCCATAGCCGGCGGCAACGCCGATGGCCGGAGCACCCCGCACCGCGAGCCGGCGAATGGCATCCACCATCTCGGGCACTCCGCGCACCTCGAGGAGCTCGTGCCGGGTGGGCAGCAGGGTCTGCTCGATCATCCGGACATGGCCGTCGAGGCCTCCGGTCCAGGTGAGGGTCTCAGGATGGGACGGCGCGGGAGCGGGCATCCGTTGAGTCTATCCCGCGATCTCAGGGCGATGCAGGCCTTCCGCGCTAGGGGAGGGCGATCTCAAGCTAAGGCGCAGCCGCGCGGTCGCCTCTCGGCGCTGGGGGCGGTCCGACGAAGAGAGCGGTGCACGGCCCGGGGGGAGTCCATGCGCGCGAAGGACGAGATTCGGAAGCAACTACAAACGAGCCAGCAAGGGGGTTTCACGCTGCTGGAGGTGACGGTCAGCATGGCCGTCCTGTCGGTGGCGTTCCTGGCCCTGGCCCAGGGGCTCGAGCGCACCTCGCGCGTGCGGTCCACTGAGCGGGAGGCCTCTGTTGCGTTCCAGGTGGCCGAGCACGTAATGGCCGAGGTGGAGGGGACACCCTTCGACCAGCTCTGGCGTCGGTACAACGACGACCCCAGTGACGATCCGGCCTCCGGCGCCGCGGCACCGGGCTCGGTGCGCACGCTCGACGAGCTCACCGTTGCCGGCGAGGAGCTCTCCATGCCCCTTGGCCTCCTCGAGCAGGGCACCGTCACGGTCCGCCTTCCCATGGTGGGGGCCGGGCCGACGGCCGTGCTCTCGGAGCTTGCGCAGGACGATCCGCTCGGCTGCCCTCGCGACCTCAACGGTGACGGCGTGCTGTCGTCTGGCAGCAGGGCGGCGGACCATGTGGTGCTTCCCGTGGAGGTGGTCGTGCAGTGGGGCCGCTCGAACCCGCGTCAGCGCGTGAGCCTGCGAACCGTGAGGGCGAACCTGTGAGGACCTCGGCGCGCGCGGGCTTCAGCCTGGTGGAGCTGCTGCTAGCGAGCAGCCTGGCCCTCGGGGTCATGGGCCTGACCCTCGGCGTCGCCCGCAGGGCCAGCGACAGCTACGCCGACTCGGTCCTCATGAGCGAGCTCGAGGCGCGCAGCGCGCGCGTGGCCAGGGAGGTGCGCGACCTGTTGGCCGATGCCACCCTCGCGGACGAGGGCTCCGTCCAGCTGACCGACCTGCGGCTCTTCGAGGAGCGAGCCTGGTCCCTGGTGGTGCCGCGCGCGCGCTGGGTCGAGGGCCAAGGCCGCGTGGAGGAGACCCTCGGCCTCCTGTGGGTTCGCGAGCTGGGGGAGGCGGCGAACGGAGTTGACGATGACGGGGACGGGCTCGTGGACGAGGGCGTCCTGCGGGAGCGCAGCCTGTTGCCGGGGGGCAAGGAGCGCCTGCGCGTGATCTGTCGCGGGGTGGCCTCCACCTCGGGAACCCTCGCCCCCGGAGAGGAGGTGCGTGACCTGCGCGGGGAGCTCTACGCGCCGCCGGGCCTGCGCCTCTCCCGGGTGGACGACCTAGTGACCGTGGCGGTGACCCTGGAGGCGCGTGGTGCAGGCGGCGAGGTGGTGAGGCGAACGGGGACCGCGACGCTCGCGGTGAGGACGCGATGAGCATGTTGATCAAGGCAGACCGCGCACGGGGGAGTGCGCGCCAGGGCTCCGCCCTGCTGATGACCCTGGTGATGATGGTGGGGCTCGCGGTCATGGGGGCCTCGCTGCTGGCCATGGGGCGCTCCCAGGGCCAGGAGCGGCGTGCCTGGCAGGATCGCGTGGTGGCCGAGCTTGGCGCGCGAGCCGGGGTCGCGGAGGCCTGGGCTCGGCTGGAGGCTGGCCAGCCGGGCACCGTCGGGGTCGAGGGCGCGCGGGTGCCCCTCGGCGGAGCGACCGGCTGGGTCGAGGTCGAGCAGGGGGGCTCCACCCTGACGGTCACCTCGACGGCCGTGTCTGGACACGCCGCCGAGCGGGCGCGGGTGACCTTCACCCAGGAGTCGAGCAGCCTCTTTCGCTGGGCGGCCTTCGGTGATGAGGGTCTCATCGTGCGCAGCAACGCGCGGACGGACAGCTTCGACTCGCGGCTGGGGGCGCCCGACGCGGCGCCGCCCCTGTGGAACGGAGATGTGGGCAGCAACGCGGACATCCTCGTGCGTCAGAACGCGCAGGTCGGAGGGCGCGCGGTGAGCGGCCCTGGCGGTGCGGTCACTCAGCTCGACAACACCGTGATTGTGGGCGGCATTCACCAGGCGCCGGCGCCCCAGGAGCTGCCTCCCATCGAGGTCCCGGGCCTTGAGTCTGAGGGCAGCCTCACCGTGACGAACCATGGGAACGAGTGGGAAGGAGGCTCGCGGGCCTTCGATGACCTCGTGATCGCCAACAACGCGTCGCTCACCATCAAGGGACCGGCCACCATCGTGTGCAACACCTTCCGGCTGCGCTCGAACGCGCGGATCGAGATCGACGCGGAGGACGGCCCCGTCCGGATCTTCGTGATCGGAGACTTCCTCCTGCACTCCAACGCCTTCCTGGGCTCGGATCGCGGCAGGCCCTCGGATCTCGAGGTGAACCTCGTGAGTGACAATGTGATCGACCCGGATCAGGAGGTGGATCTCGACGAGGTGGACTTCGACTCCAACACCGAGGTCTGGGGGACGGTCTACGCCCCGAACGCGGTGGTCGAGATCGACAGCAACCTCGAGCTCTTCGGCTCCCTCGTGGCCCGCCGCGTCATCCTCGACTCGAACTGCCAGATCCACTACGACGAGGCCCTTGCCGAGGAGGGGCCGCACTCCTCGGCCGAGTGGGCCCTCTCCTCGTGGCTCTCGTCCCCCGTCTCCTGGAGGGAGCGATGAGGCTCGCCAGCGCCCTGATCGCCTTGGTGGCTCTTGCGGAGGGGGCGCCTTCCGAGGCGCTGCCCACGCAGCCGCTGCTCACCAAGGGGGTGCCGACCCGCACGGAGAGCCGGGCCGTGAGGGTGGACGCTCCCGGCCAGCGAGAGGCCGTCCGACGCCTGCAGGCGCCTCTGAGGGAGACCCGGCGTCCCGGATGGTCCCGCGATCAGCTGGAGCTGGAGTCCTGGTCCGCTGATCTTGATGGCCAGGAGCAGGGATTGGCCGAGATCCTGGCCACGGGGCGTATTCCGGCCTGGGGAGACGAGCCACAGCAGACCCTCTCGGAGGTCCAGCTCGAGCTGCTGCTCGATGCCTGCTGCCTGCGGCCTGGTCTTGGGCGTCGGATCCGGGCGGTGGCACCCGCAGAGCCCACGGCGCAAGGCGCGTTCCAGCTGCAGGTGGTGGCGGCGGATCTGCGCGGTGCCGTGGCGGCGCTGGGACAGGTGGCCGGTGGAGATGACGGGCGTTGGGCGCGAGGTGGACTCGCTCGCCTCCTGCGCCAGGACGCCGACGAGGAGCAGCGCACCACCCTCCTGCTCGCGCTCCGCTCCCTGCAGGGCGCGCCCAAGCGCTGGCTCCTCGAGGCGCTCGCGGATCGCGGCTCGGCTTTCGACGGCGACCTGCTTGCCCAGGTCGCCGCTGAGGGAAGCGTGCCTCCGGAGGCCTTGATCCCCAGCCTGCAGCGCTGCCAGCGCGGCCATGATCTCGCGCACCGGCGCGCGGCGGTCGTGGCCCTGGAGTCGCTGGCCGCCGCGACTGACGCCCGCACCCTGGAGCTTGCCCTCGTGGGCCTCGCTCGGCTCCGTGCAGGTGAGGTCGAGGCGGCGCGGGCCCTGGAGAGCAGGGACGCGCGCGTCCGCGCTGCCGGTGAGCGCTGGTGCCGAGCGGTCGGCGCCCCTCCGACTCCCTCCGGTCTCGAGTCCTGGCTGCGCGCCGAGCAGGAGTGGCTCGATCACATCGGGGAGGTCCGCGATCTGCTGCGCAGCCCCGAGCCCACGCGGCAGCTCGCCGGCCTTGGCGTCGTGGCCACACGCACCTGGAATCAGGAGGTCTGGGGGACCCTGGTCGCAGGACACCTGCGGCCCGCGGATCCCCGGGTGGCCAGGAGGCAGCTGGAGGTCCTCCTCCGCCTCGATGCCGCGGCCAGGATCGAGGTGGCCCTGGGGATTCTTCAGAGCGGACCCGCTGCGCTGGCGCCGCTGGCCATCACCGCGCTGGAGCAGGCCGGCCTGGGGACAAGCTCCCTCGAGCCTTCCGAGCGCTCCTGAGGACCGACCCTCGGGCCGCTCGCGCACGGGGTCTTGGATCGAGCAGGTCGCCGGCGGGGGGGCGCGTCTTCCTGCAGCCTGAGGATGGACGAATCGACGGCGGTCGATATGATGCCGCCATGTCCATCCCCTCCAGCGATCCGCAGCCCGCAGAGGCCCTGCCGGCCTCCCGGTCCTCCTCGGCGGTACAGGCCTCCTCGGCTGTGCCGGCCTCCTCGGCTGTGCAGGCCCCCTCCTGGGGCTCGCGCGGCGGCGCAGAGCTCCTTGCGGAGAGCCTGCGCCTGCTGGCGGACCCCGTGCGCCTGCGGATCCTGTTCCACCTGGCCCAGAGCCCCGGTCGCGAGGCCTGCGCGTGCGAGCTTCCTGGAGCGGTTGAGCGGGCCCAGCCGACCGTGAGCCACCACCTGAGCGCCCTCACGGAGGCCGGCCTGCTCCAGCGCACGCAGCGCGGCAAGTGGGCGTGGTTCCGCCTGGAGGAGGAGCGCTGGCAGGCGCTGGTTGCCGAGCTGAGCCTGCCAGAGGTGCGCGTGCCCACGGTGCTGTTCCTCTGCGTGCACAACGCCGGCCGCTCGCAGATGGCCGCCGCCTGGCTGCGGACTCTGGGCGGGGAGCGGGTGCGCGTTCTCTCTGCAGGCTCGGCACCCGCGGAGAGCGTCAACCCTGCCGCCGTCGAGGTGATGGCCGAGGTGGGCATCGACCTTGCGTCCTACGAGCCCCAGCGGTGGACCGAGGCCATGGTCGAGCAGGCGGATGTGGTGGTGTCCATGGGGTGCGGGGACCGCTGCCCGGTCCTGCCCGCCACGCGCTATGTGGACTGGGCCCTGGAGGATCCTGCGGGTCAGGGGGCGGACGCCGTACGCGTCATCCGTGACCAGATCCGCGAGCGCGTCGAGGGCTTCCTGGTCGAGCTCCTCGGTGAGGGGGCCTGCGCGTGAGTCCGGCGAGCCGGACCCTCCTGGCCGAGCTCCTGGGCACCGCGTTCCTGCTGGCCGCCATCGTTGGCTCTGGGATCATGGCCCAGCGGCTCTCCCCCCAGGATGAAGGCCTGCAGCTCCTCGAGAACGGCCTGGCCACCGCCGCCGCCCTTGCGGCGCTGATCGTCGCGTTCGGGGGCATGAGCGGAGCGCACTTCAATCCCGCCGTGTCCGTGGCGGACGCGCTCCTCGGTGGAACCCCGTGGGCACGGGTGCCCGGCCTGGTGGTCGCTCAGGTGGTCGGCGGCGCTCTCGGGGTCGCGCTCACGCACCTTGCGTTCGACCTGCCCGTGGTGGAGGTCGCGGTGCGGGAGCGCTCCGGAGCCGGGCTGTGGGCAGGCGAGGCCCTGGCCACCCTCGGCCTCGTCCTGGTCATCTTCCTAACCGTGCGACGGGGCCACCGGCCGCACATCCCGATGGCGGTGGCGGGTTATGTGTTCGGCGCCATCTTCTTCACCAGCTCGACCTGCTTCGCCAACCCGGCGGTCACCGTGGCGCGCGCCCTGACGAACTCGTTCACCGCCATCGCGCCCGGCTCGGTGCCCGCGTTCGTGGGAGTCCAGCTGCTCGCGGCGTGCGTGGCCGCGGGGTGCGTGGCGCTCCTTGCGCCCGCCCAGGAGCCTGCCTCGCAAGAGCCCTGACGGTCTGGCCTTGGGCCGCTTGCCTCTGGGGACTCGCCGGCTCTCGGCCGGGTCAGCGCGGGCAGGGGCGTGCGGCCTCCAGGGCCCTCAGGACACGCCCTCGGGCAGGGACCCCGTGATGGTCCGGCACACATCGAGATAGCCCGCGCGGACCCGGTCGAGGACCGCCGGGTCCAGGTCCGGCGCGGGGTACTCCTTGTCCCAGTCCAGGGTCTCGAGGTGGTCGCGCAGGATCTGCTTGTCGAGGCTCGGCGGCGAGCCGCCCACCGCGTAGGCCGCCTCGGGCCAGAACCGGCTCGAGTCGGGGGTGAGGGCCTCGTCGATGAGGACGACCTCGCCATCGAGGGTCCCGAACTCGAACTTGGTGTCGGCCAGGAGGATGCCGTGTCGAGCCATGTCCTCGGCGCCGCGCGCATAGAGGGCCAGGGCAAGCCGCTTCCCGGCCTCCCAGCGCTCGGCGCCCAGCAGCTCCGCGGCCTCGTCCGGGGACAGGGGGCGGTCGTGGGCCTCGTTCTTGGTGGTCGGCGTGACGATCGGCTCCGGGAGCCGCTCGGCCTGCCGCAGGCCCGCCGGCAGAGCGATGCCGCAGACCGTGCCGCTCTGCAGGTACTCCTTCCAGCCCGAGCCGGTGATGTAGCCGCGCACGACCCACTCAATGGGATCGGGGACGCAGCGGCGGGTGATCATCACGCGGCCTCGCAGGCGCTCCTGCCAGGCGGGGTCGAGACCGGGGATCTCCTCGACGCGGGTGGAGAGCAGGTGGTTCGGCGTCAGGTCGCGGGTGCGCTCGAACCAGTGGGCGGCGATGTGCGTGAGGACCCGCCCCTTGTCGGCGACGCCCGCGTTCATGACCACATCGAAGGCGCTGATGCGGTCCGAGGCGACCAGGAGGAGCCGATCTCCGTCGAGGGCGTAGAGATCGCGGACCTTGCCCGAGGCGATCTGCAGCAGTCCGGGGGGGGCATCCTCGCGCCCGAGGTAGGCGCCGTTGGCAGAGGTGGGGGTGCTCACGGCGCGCCAGTATGGTGAGCGCCGCGCGGGGCTACAATGCACGCGTGGCAGGACCCTTGGACGAGGAGCGGGACGACGGGAGCCCCGAGCCCGCGTCGGAGCGCGGTCGAGCCGCTCCGGCTGGCGGTGACCCTCGGCTTGGGGATCCAACAGGCCCGGAGGAAGCGTCGCAGGACCCGGCGCTGCAGGCCGACTCCGCCCAGGCCTGGGGGCTCCGCGGGCGAGCCCTTGGAGCGGCGCGCGTCCCCACCTCGAAGTCGATCGCGCAGCGCTTTATCGTGGCCGCGGGCCTGGCCCACGGTCGCACCCGGCTGGCTGGACTGCCGGATGGGGACGATGTCGCGGCTGCCCTGGCCTGGGCACGGGACCTCGGCATGGTCACGCGGCAGCACGGGCCTGCGGCGGTCACCCTGACCGGGTGTCCTCCGGGGCCCTCGCGGGGGCTCGCGGGCGCCTCCTCGGGGCCGTGGCGGGTCGGGGAGTCCGGAACCCTCGCGCGGCTCCTCATCGGCGCTGCGGGGCTCGCTTCCCAGGCCGGGCGCTCGGTGAGGATCGAGGCCTCCGGCTCCCTCGTGCGTCGCACTCCGGGTCCCCTGCTGGATGCCCTGCGGACGGCGGGCGCACGGGTGCAGGAGCTCGGAGCGCCCTGGCCGCTGGAGGTCAGCGCGGTGGGCCCTCCCTCGGAGGTCTTTCTGGACGCCCCGATCTCGAGCCAGGAGGTGAGCTCGCTGCTCCTTGCCCTGGCCGCGTGGCCCGACCAGGGAGCCCTGCGTGTGCGCGGCCCGCTCCCGAGTCCGCCGTACATCGACCTCACGCGCTGGGCTCTCGAGCGCTTTGGCGTGGCCACGGAGGCGCATCGCGTCGGCCCGGAGGAGGCCCTGTTCCTCGTGAACGGCCCCCTGTGTCCGCCCGAGGAGCCCCTCACGGTGGAGCCGGACGCCTCGGCCGCGGCCGTGGCCCTGGCCGCCGGCTGCCTCAGCGGAGGGCGCGTGGTCATCCCGGGTCTGGGCCGGGAGACCCCCCAGGGCGACATCCGGATCCTGGAGCACCTGCGCGCCTTTGGCTGCAGCGCGGGCTTCGACGAGGTGGGCGCCTGGGCGGAGGGCACGCCGCGGGCAGGCGCGCGCATCGACCTGTCCGGCGAGCCGGACCTGGCGCCCGTTCTGGTGCCCCTGGCGGTCGCCGCCGCGCGGGACCTTGGCCGGACCTCGGAGCTCGGGGGGCTGGGCACCCTCGAGGGCAAGGAGAGCCCGCGCCTGACGGTGCTCGCGCGCTTCGTGGAGGCGCTGGGCTGCCGTGCCGAGGTTCGTGGGGAGCTCCTGCGCGTGGACCCCGGGCCGGGGCCGGCCTCGGAGCAGGTCCTGCTGCTGGAGGGGCACGGGGATCACCGCATGGTCTTCGCCGGGGTGCTCCTCAGCCTGGTCGAGCCCCGGGTGCGGGTGCGGGGCCTCCAGGCGGCGACCAAGTCCTGGCCGCGGCTGCGCCAGGACCTCGCGTCCCTGGGGCTGGAGTGGGTCCAGGACGCGACACCTCGGGCCTCCTGAGCCCCGGCGAAGACTGCTAGGCTTCCGGGATGGGATCCGCACCCCAGCCTTCAGGCTCCTCCCCCGAGACATCGCCCTCGGGCGGCCTCCAGACCGGCGGGCCGACGCCGGTGCCCGCAGGCCCGCTGCTCGTCACGGGCGGGGCGGGCTTCGTGGGCTCCCATGCGGTGCGCGTCCTGCACCGCGCGGGCGTTCCGGTGGCCGTCCTGGACAACCTTTCCGAGGGCCATCGCCACGCCCTGCCCCGTGAGGTGCCCCTCTTCGTGGGGGACCTGCTCGATCCGGAGCGCCTCGACGAGGTCCTGGAGACCGTGCGCCCGCGCAGCATCCTGCACTTCGCCGCCCTCTGCTATGTGGGGGACAGCGTCAAGGAGCCGGAGCGCTACCACCGCGTCAATGTGGGGGGCACGCGCAACCTGGTGGAGGCTGCGCGCAAGGCCGGCGTGCAGGAGTTCGTCTTCTCGTCGACCTGCGCGACCTACGGCGTCCCGGAGGCGCTGCCCCTCGCCGAGGACCATCCTCAGCGACCGATCAGTCCTTACGGCGAGACGAAGCTGCTTGCTGAGGGGGTCCTCCACGAGGCCGCAGCCGAGTGGGGCCTGCGCATTGCCTGCCTGCGCTACTTCAACGCAGCGGGCGCTGACCCCAGCGGGGCTCACGGTGAGGACCATCGCCCCGAGACGCACCTGATCCCTCTCGTGCTGCAGGTGGCCCTCGGCCAGCGCGAGCGCATCCTGATGTTCGGGGACGATCACCCCACCCGCGACGGCACCTGCGAGCGGGACTATGTGCATGTGGAGGACCTCGCCGACGCCCACCTGCGGGCCCTGCACCTGCTGCAAGGTGGCGTGGGGCGCATCGCGTGCAACCTGGGGACCGGAACCGGGCACACTGTCCGCGAGGTCGTCGAGACGGCGCGGCTCGTCACCGGGCATGCGATTCCGGCCGAGGCCGCTCCGCGGCGCGAGGGCGATCCCGCCGGGCTCGTGACCGACGGTCGCCACGCGCGCGCCACCCTGGGGTGGGAGCCCCGTCGTTCGTCGCTCGAGCAGATCCTCGGGGACGCGTGGGCTTGGCACAGCTCTCGGCCCGACGGATACGGCGAGGGCTGAGACGGACTCGAGCCTCTGGCCCTTCGTTCGTAGCACCGCGCTCGCTAGGCTGTCCTTGTGGGTGGGGTGCGCACACGCGGGCTGGGGCTGATCCTGCTTGGGCTTGGGCTGCTGCTGCTGCTGCTGGGGCGCTGCTTCAGCGGGGGCGAGGCCTCTTCCGTGGATCCGGCCTCCAACACGGGCGAGGAGGCGATGGTCTTCCCCGAGGTGGAGGAGGACGCCGCGTGGGACGAGGCCTCCCGCATCCTGCCGCCCCCGGAGCCCGTGGCCGCGGTCCGCGAAGAGGAGGAGGTCGATGAGGCTGCCGAGGAGCCCGCTGCGCCCGGGACGCCTGCGCGCTCCGGCTTGACGGCCTGGGACCGGGTTGGAGGCCTCGACGACGGGCTGCAGGCGCGGGTGGAGCGCCGCATCGCCGAGGCGCGGAAGCAGGCAGGGGTTCTGGGCGGCAAGTCGGTGGCTCCGGAGCAGGTCGTGGTGTCCATGCGGGCACTGGACCTCGCCGGGGGCAAGGGGCTGGTGGGGGTGCGCAGCCGTGAGCGCATGCGCCCCGCTTCGAACCAGAAGGTGCTCACCGTCGCGGCCGCGCTGGCCCTGCTGGGTGCGGGCGCCGAGCTGGAGACGCCCTTCCATCGGGGGCGCGACGCAAGGATCGAGGGACACCGGCTGGTCGGCGACCTCGTGGCCATCGCGGGAGCAGACCCCGTGTACGACCCCGAGGGGGACGGCTCGGTGGACGCGTGGCTCGCGCCCCTCGTGGCGGAGCTGCGCGACCTGGGCATCGAGGAGATCACCGGGGACCTGGTGCTGGACGAGGGCGCCTTCATGGAGCCTGGCCCGGCGCCCGAGTGGCCCGCAGCCTCCGAGCACTGGCAGGAGTACTGCGCCCTCGCCGGCGGCTTCAGCGCCAACGCGGGGTGCCTGCAGGCGAACCTCCCGGCGCGCCCAGTGGGGCAGGCGGTCCCCGTGCGGCTCGAGCCTCGAGGGCATGGGTTGACCGAGCGCCTCGGCGTGCGCTCCGTCTCTGCCAAGGGGCGCCTGGATGTGCGCATCGGCGTGGCCGGCGAGCGGGCCACGGTCCAGGGCGAGCTGCCCGTCTCGGTGGGGGACTGGTCCGCCCGGTTCCGCCACCCCGATCCGGTCGCGCTCTTTGGCGGCGCCGTGCGGGAGGCGCTTCGCGACGCGGGCGTCCTGATTCGCGGCGAGGTGCGACGCGAGCGGGGCTTCGAGGTCGGGCCGCGGATCGCCGTCTGTCGCTCGGCGGTCGCGGAGCACCTCGTGCCGATCCTTCGGGACTCGAACAACTCGGTGGCCGATCAGCTCTGGCTCGCCACCGCCCAGCGCTCGGAGGGGCGAGGGGATCGCGGGGCCGGGGCGGCCGCCGTGCACCGGGCGCTGGAGGCCCTGGGCCTTGCTGCGAGCGGTCAGGCCTCCGTGGATGGCTCGGGCCTCTCGCGCGCCAACCGGACCTCGACCCGCCAGCTCGCGGCTGTCCTCGCGGCCCTGAGCGAACGAGAGCCGGACCTCGCCTCCCTCCTGGCCAGCCTCCCGGTTGCTGGCCTGAGCGGAAGCCTCGAGGGCCGCATGGGGGGCACGCCCGCGGAGGGACGCGTCCTCGCCAAGACCGGCTTCATCAGCGGCACCAGCGGCCTCTCGGGCTTCGTCCTCGAGGAGGGTCGGCCGCGCATCGCGTTCTCGATCCTGGTGGCCTACCCCCCGGCTGGAGGCCTGAACACCAAGGTGTTCAAGCCCATGCAGGACGACCTCTGTCTCGAGCTCCTCGCATGGATCGACCGCTGAACCCTCTTGCCCTCGAGGGCCTACCCCGCCCTCTTCGCGACCACGCGCTGGCACCCACTCTGGCCGGGACCCTGGAGGCGGCACAGCGTGCGGGCGCCGTGCTCATGGAGCAGCTCGAGGCCCTGGACCCGGCCTCCATCCGCTCCAAGTCCGCGGAGCGCGATCTGGTGACTGCGGCGGATGTGGCCTCCGAGCGCATCCTCGTGGAGGCCCTGCGTGCCCTCTGTCCGGGAGAGGCGATCGAGGCCGAGGAGGAGGTGCAGGACGCCCACGACGACCGCCCACGGTGGTTCGTGGACCCCTTGGATGGGACGATCAACTTCGTGCACGGCCTCCCGGCCTTCTGCGTCTCGCTCGGGCGCTTCGAGGGGGGCCAGCCCTCTCTGGCGGTGGTCCTGGCTCCGCGCCTCGGTGAGGTCTACTGCGCCCTCCGCGGAGCGGGGGCCTGGCTGCTCGAGCCCGGCGGTGCAGCCAGCGGCTCCTGGCGTCGCCTGGCGGTGCGCGGCTCCGAGCGCATCGGGGAGGCCATCCTCGCCACCGGATTCCCCTACCGCAGGAACGAGCTGGCGAACCCCAACCTCGAGAACTTCTGCCGGGTCTTCCCCGAGGTGCGCGGTCTGCGCCGCTTCGGTTCGGCGGCACTGGACCTCGCGTGGGTGGCGGCCGGCCGCCTAGACGCCTTCTGGGAGCTGCACCTCTCGCCCCACGATGTGGCCGGAGGGGCCCTCCTGGCGGAGGAGGCCGGCGGGCGGGTCACGGACCTGCATGGGGGGCAGGACTGGCTGAGGGGGGGGAGCATCCTCGCCGCACCCCCGGTCCTGCACCAGGATCTCCTGGGGCGCCTGGACCCCTGACACGGGCGGCCTGCCGACCCGCCCCATGGCTCCCACGCCGGGGTGCGCGGCTTTGTCCGCCTGCGCACTTGAAACCTTCCGTGGAGGGGCTTGAATGTTTGCCCCGGAAAGCCCCCAGGGGGTTCCGGGCCCACTGAACGATTCCCCGTCGCCACCCGCGACCGACCCTCAGCCACCACCCGCCATGTCCGTTCTCGTCGGCAAGGAAGCCCCGACCTTCAAAGCCCAGGCCGTCAACCCCGACGGTTCGTTCTCCGAGCTCTCCCTCGAGAGCTACCGCGGCAAGTACGTCGTCCTGTTCTTCTACCCCCTGGACTTCACCTTCGTCTGCCCCTCTGAGATCATCGCCTTCGACAACCACCTGGCGGAGTTCAAGGAGCGCGGGGCCGAGGTGATCGGCGTCTCCGTCGACAGCCACTTCTCCCACTGGGCGTGGCGCAACACGGCCGTCGAGAACGGCGGCATCGGCCCCATCGGCTACCCGCTGGTGGCCGACATCACCAAGAGCATCGCCCGCGACTACGATGTGCTCCTGAACGACTCCGTGGCCTTCCGCGGCCTCTTCCTGATCGACAAGGAGGGCAAGGTCCGCCACCAGATCGTCAACGACCTGCCCCTGGGCCGCAACGTCGAGGAGGCGATCCGCATGGTCGACGCCCTCGCGTTCCACGAGGAGCATGGCGAGGTCTGCCCGGCCAACTGGGCCAAGGGCAAGGAAGGCATGAAGCCGAGCGCCGACGGCGTCGCCGCCTACCTGGGCAAGAACGCCAAGGGCCTCTGATTCGCCCCGCGGGGAGCCCGGCGCTCCCCTGACGAGGCTCGAGGAGCCCGCCCTCCCGCATGCCGGGGGGGCGGGCTCCTTGCGTGGGCTCGACGGCTCGGCCTGGCCCGCGGAGCGGTGTCCAGGGGAGGCGCTCGCTGGCCCGGCCCGCCGCGGCTCGGGCCCCGCGAGATCGAGCTTGGCGCCTCCATGCGCGCTGCCGAACGTGCTACCGGAGGGCTTGCACGCGGGCTACCATGCTGTGATTCGATTCGTCGACTCGGATCCTGCATGAACTCCCTCCAGGGGGAGTCCGAGCCATGCCCGCGACCCCGCCTCACTCCCTCCTCCGCGTGCGCGGAGCCCGGCAGCACAACCTGCGTGGGGTGGATGTGGACCTGCCGCGGGACGCCCTGGTGGTCATCACCGGCGTCAGCGGGTCCGGCAAGAGCAGCCTCGCCTTCGACACGCTCTTCCGCGAGGGGCAGCGACGCTTCCTCGAGACGCTGTCGTCCTATGCGCGTCAGTTCCTCGGGGACCTGCGCAAGCCGGATGTTGAGCTGATCGAGGGGCTCTCCCCGGCCATCGCGGTGGACCAGAAGTCCGTCCCGCGCGGGAGCCGGTCCACCGTCGGCACCCTCACGGAGGTCACCGACCACCTGAGGATCCTCTTCGCGCGGGCCGGCGCGGCGCACTGCCCCGAGTGCGACCGGCCCGTCCAGGCGCGGACGCCAGAGGCGGTGGTGCAGGAGGTCCTCGACGCGCACAAGGGCGAGGCCGTCATGCTCGGGGCCCCGATCATCCGGGGCCGCAAGGGCAACCACACTGCCGTCCTCGACGACCTGCGCAAGCGAGGGTTCGTCCGGGCGCGCGTCGACGGCACCGTGCACCGCCTGGAGGAGGTGCCCGAGCTCGGCCGCTACAAGGTCCACGACATCGAGGTCATCGTGGATCGCCTGCGGCCCGATCCCGAGCAGCTTGGACGCCTGCGGGAGTCGGTCCAACAGTGCCTCGACCTTGGCGGGGGCGACCTCCTCCTCGTTGCCGGGGATGATGCGCGCCTGCTCTCGACCCAGCGGACCTGCCCCGGGTGCGGTGGGGATGTGCCGCCGCTGGAGCCGCGGCTCTTCTCCTTCAACTCGCCTGTGGGAGCGTGTCCCGCCTGCGAGGGGCACGGGGTCCTGCGCCAGGCGAGTGAGCGCTCCGTCGTCACCGATGCGACGCTCTCCATCCGGCAGGGAGCCCTCGGCGTGACGCGCTCCACGGGAGGGGCTCTGCTCTTCCCCAAGGTGGAGTTCGAGTTCCTGGAGCGGGTCGGCGAGGCCCACGGGTTCGACCTCGACACGCCCTGGCGTGACCTCGGCAGCGCAGCCAAGCGGGTGATCCTGCATGGCAGCGGGGAGGGCCGCTTCCCTGACCGTGCGGCCTGGAGCGGCCGCCGGTCCTCGGGGAATGTCACCTGGCAGCGTCGCTACAAGGGCGTGTTGCCCTCGCTCGAGGGCGCGCGGGCCAAGGGCAGCCGCCGCAAGATGGTCGAGCGCTTCCTCGCCGAGGAGACCTGCCCGGCCTGCGAGGGTGCGCGCATCGGTCCCGCGGCGCGCGCGGTGCGGCTTGGAGGTGCACGGCTGCCCGAGCTGACGCGCCTTCCCGTCGAGGAGCTGCCGGCGGCGCTGGACGGCCTGCGCCTGGGCAAGCGCGAGCTGCGCATCGGCGGAGATGTCCTGCGCGAGGTCGGACGCCGGCTTGAGTTCCTGCTCGAGGTGGGCCTGGGCTACCTGACCCTGGACCGCGCGGCGGACAGCCTGTCGGGGGGCGAGGCCCAGCGGATCCGCCTCGCCGCCCAGCTGGGGGCTGGGCTCCAGGGCGTGCTCTATGTGCTGGACGAGCCGTCGATTGGCCTGCACGCCCGGGACCACGAGCGGCTCCTGGCCGCGCTGAAGCGCCTGCGCGACCTCGGCAACAGCGTGGTCGTCGTGGAGCACGACGAGGGCACCCTGCGCGCAGCCGACTGGATCGTGGACATCGGGCCCGGCGCCGGCCGCCACGGCGGGCGCCTGATCGCCTCGGGGCCCCCCGCCGAGGTTGCTCGAGCGGACGGCCCCACTGCACGCCTGCTGCGAGGCGAGAGCGTGGTGGCCCAGCGCGAGGTCCGTCGCGAGGGAGACGGCCGCTGGCTTCGCCTGCACGGCGCCCGCGCGCACAACCTCAAGGGCGTCGACCTCGACCTGCCCCTAGGCACCCTCACCGTGATCTCCGGCGTCAGCGGCTCCGGGAAGAGCACCCTGATCCAGCGCACCCTGCGCCCGGCCGTGGAGCGCTTCCTCGGGCGCGAGGTCTCCGATCCGGGGACCTACGACCGGATCGAGGGGCGCGAGTGCATCGAGGACCTGGTGGTGGTCGACGCCTCGCCCATCGGCCGCACGCCGCGCTCCAACCCGGCCACCTATGTGAAGGTCCTCACGCCCATCCGGGACCTCTTCGCCGCGCTGCCGGAGGCGCGCATGCGCGGCTACACGAAGAGCCACTTCAGCTTCAATGTGGAGGGTGGGCGCTGCGAAGCCTGTGGCGGAGCGGGCGCGACCCAGGTGGAGCTCCAGTTCTTGGCGCCGGTCACCGTCCCCTGCGATGAGTGCGGTGGCAAGCGCTTCCAGGATCAGATCCTGGATGTGCGCTACAAGGGGCACTCGATCGCCGATGTGCTTGCGCTGCCTGCCGAGGACGCCCTGGAGCTCTTCGAGGGGCACCCGCTCATCACGCGCTCCCTGCAGCTCATGGTCGAGGTCGGTCTCGGCTATCTGACGCTGGGTCAGCCCTCGACGACCATCTCGGGGGGCGAGGCGCAGCGGCTCAAGCTGGTCAGCCACCTGTCCCGACGGCCGCGCGGGCATGTGCTCTATCTCCTCGACGAGCCCAGCACGGGGCTCCATCACGAGGATGTCGGCCGCCTCGAGGCCGCTCTCCAGCGGCTCGTCGAGCAGGGCCACACCGTGGTGGTGATCGAGCACAACCTCGAGCTCATTGGGGCGGCGGACCATGTGATCGACCTCGGCCCCGAGGGGGGCGCTGCGGGCGGCGAGATCCTGGTGGTCGGCACTCCCGAGCAGGTCGAGGCCTGTGAGGCCTCGCACACGGGCAGGGCTCTGCGCGAGCTGCGCGCCAAGCGTCGGGCGCCGCGACGGCGGTCCGCTGACCGCACCGGGGCCGCGGCGCAGGAGAGCAGCCTGAGCGTGCGCGGGGCGCGGACCCACAACCTCTGCGCCGTGGATGTGGACATCCCGCGCGGGGTCCTGGCCGTGGTAACCGGGCCCTCGGGTTCCGGCAAGAGCTCGCTGGCGCTGGACACGATCCACGCGGAGGGCCGCCGGCGCTTCGTCGAGTCCCTCTCCACCTACGCCCGCCAGTTCCTCGGCCTTCGGGACCGGCCCCCCTTCGATCGCATCGACGGGCTGGGCCCTTCCGTGGCCGTCGAGGCCCGCGTTGGGGGCTCGCAGCCACGCTCGACCGTTGCGACCACGACGGAGCTCCACGATCAGCTGCGGGTGCTGTACGCGCGGGCGGGAACCGCTCGCTGCCCCGAGCACGGGGAGGCCCTGAAGGCCAGCGATCCGGCAGGCATCGCCCGTCGGGTGCTCAAGGCGGTCGGGGACGAGAGCGCAAAGGGCTGGATCCTCGCGCCCCTGGGCGAGGCGGTTCCGGAGGGTGGTGAGGCCCGGCAGGAGGCCCTCGACCGCCTGCGTACGGAGTGGACCGCCGCGGGCTTCGCGCGGCTGCTCGCCGATGGCGCGGAGGTTCGCCTCGACGGGGACCTGGGTGCGGCGGCGGAGGCCGAGCACCTGGACCTCGTGGTGGATCGCGTGCGCTTCGCCGCGAGCGAGCGTGCGCGCGTTGCGGAGGCGGTCGAGCAGGCGGCCGCCGTGGCGCGTGGGCGTGTGAGCGTGCTGGTCAAGGGGGGCGAGCGCCTCGAGTACTCGACGCGCGGTGCCTGCACGGCCTGCGGCTTCCAGCTGGAGGGTGCCCTCGAGCCGCGGCACTTCTCGTTCAACACCGTCGTGGGCGCGTGTCCCGACTGCCACGGGCTCGGCTCGCGCTGGACCGCTGCCGCAGAGCTCCTGGTCGCCGACTCCAGCAAGCCCCTGCGCGAGGGCGGGCTGACGGACCCCTTCGGCCGCTTCCTCGTGAAGGGCAAGGGCTACCACGAGCACCTCTTCCGCACGGTCTGCGCTGCCCACGGTATCGACCCCGAGTTGCCGCTCGACGAGCTCAGTGAGGCCGAGCGCGCGCTCGTTCTGCACGGGCGCGGGGCGCGCAAGGAGTATCGCGTCGAGATCCAGAAGTCCTGGTCCACCGCCGAGATCGAGCAGAACTTCCGCGCCGAGTGGCGCGGCCTCTGCGGGCAGGTGGATCGCTGGCACCAGAAGAGCGAGGACTCGGGGTGGCGCGAGACGCTCGAGACGGTCATGGCCGAGCGCGAGTGTCCGACCTGCGCGGGCGAGAGGCTTGCGCCGGGCCCGCGTGCGGTGACCGTGGGGCGCCTGCGCCTCCCGGAGCTCCTGGCCAAGGATGTGGACCGCGCCCGCGAGGCGGTGGAGTCCCTGCGCATCCCCGGTGCAGCCGCGGAGGTGGCCGAGCCGATCCGCACGGAGCTGCTCTCGCGCCTCGGCATGCTTCAGCAGGTGGGCCTTGGCTACCTGACCCTCGATCGGGCGACAGCCACCCTGTCGGGGGGCGAGGCGCGCCGCGTGCGGCTCTCGGCCTCCCTCGGCTCCGAGCTCGTTGGGGTGCTCTATGTCCTCGACGAGCCGACCGTGGGGCTGCACCCCGCGGATGTGGAGCACCTGATCGGCGCCCTCGAGCTGCTGCGGGACCGGGGCAACACGCTGCTCGTGGTCGAGCACGACGACGCGGTCATGAAGCGCGCCGACTGGATCGTGGACATGGGGCCGGGCGCCGGGAACCTTGGCGGTCGAGTCGTGGCGAGCGGCCCCCCGGCGGAGGTGGCGGCGCACCCCACCTCGGGGACGGCCCTCCAGCTGCGCGGTGAACTGGATCTCGAGGCCGCGGCCCGAGAGGTCGTGGACGAGCCCCACGGCCTCGCTCCAGCCAGGGCGCTGCGCCTCAAGGGTGCCCGGCTCCACAACCTGCGTGGGGTCGACCTCGAGGTGCGCTTCGGCGAGCTGCTGGGCCTCTGCGGGCCTTCGGGGAGCGGCAAGAGCTCGCTGGCCCTCGGCTGCCTCGCTCCAGCGCTGGCGGGGGAGAAGCCCGAAGGGCGTTGGGGCAGCCTGACGGGCGCCGCGGGTGCCGGGATCCGCACCGTGGTCGTCGATGCGAGCCCCATCGGACGCACGCCGCACAGCGTGCCGGCGACCTACTCGGGGCTCATGCCGGCCCTGCGCGAGCTCTTCGCGCGGACTCCGGATGCGCGGCGCCTGGGGTTCGTTCCAGGACACTTCTCGTTCAACTCCAGCAAGGGGCGCTGTCCTGCCTGCGAGGGCCGAGGGAGCACCAAGGTGGAGATGCAGTTCCTGGCGGACCTGTGGCTGCTGTGCGACGAGTGCGACGGCAAGCGCTTCCGGCCAGAGGTGCTGGAGGTGCGCTGGCGCGGGCTGTCCATCGCGGATGTGCTTGCCATGACCGTGGACGAGGCCGCCGAGCGCTTCGCGCACCAGCCGGACGCGGCTCGGATCCTCGAGTCGCTGCAGGCCGTTGGGCTGGGCTACCTGGGACTGGGCCAGTCGGCCACCACCCTCAGCGGGGGGGAGGCCCAGCGCCTGAAGCTGGCCGCCGAGCTGCACAGGGCGCGCCAGGGCGTGCGTAGCGTGCTGCTGCTGGACGAGCCCAGCACGGGCCTCGCGGGCAGCGACCTCGTGCACCTGGCGCGGACCCTGAGGCGCCTCGCGCAGCGCGGCAACGCGGTCGTGCTCATCGAGCATCAGACGGACCTCCTGCGCCTCTGCGATCGCCTGGTCGAGCTCGGCCCGGCGGGCGGCGCCGCGGGGGGCCAGCTGCACGCCCAGGGGACGCCGGACGAGCTCGCAGCGAATCCCGCCTCGATCACCGGGCCGTACCTGAAGGCCGCGGCTCCGGTGCGGCCGCGCAAGGGCGCCCGCAAGACACCTCGCAAGGCGAGAGGAGCCTCCGCATGAGACCGGACAATCCCCTGATCGTGCAGCCGGACCGGAGCCTCATGCTCCATACGGTGCAGAGCCGGCTAGACGCGTCCGGACAGCTCATGAAGGACGAGGCCGGTCGGCCCATGACCGAGGAGCACGCGCGCTACAGCGAGGCTCGTGACCGCTTGGCGGTGTTCGCCGAGCTCGAGAAGAGCCCGGACTATCTGCACACCTACCGGATCAGCCCGGTGAGCATCTGGAATGCCGCGGCCCTCGGGGTCTCGGCCGACGAGATCCTGGCCACGCTCGAGGACCTGGCCTGCGTGCCGATCCCGCGCAACATCGACCACGATGTCCGCGAGTGGGTCGGGCGCTACGGCCTGCTCCAGATCGTGCGTCGGGAGCAGGGGTTTGAGCTCGTGGCCGGGGACCGCACCGTGGTCGAGGATGTCCTGGGTCACGACGCCGTGCGCAAGTGCTGCACCATGGGCCCTGAGGGGCAGGTCTATCTCGATGACCTCCAGCGCGGCCTGATCAAGCAGGCCCTGATCCGCATCGGCTTCCCCGTCGACGACCGCGGCGGCTACCTGGAGGGGGACCCGCTGGAGATTCAGCTGCGGGAGACCTGCCGCTCTGGAGCGCCCTTCGGCCTGCGCTCCTACCAGGACAACGCAGCCAAGGCGTTCCACGCGGGGGGCACCGAGCTCGGGGGGAGCGGCGTCGTCGTGCTGCCCTGCGGCGCGGGGAAGACCGTGACGGGCATGGCGGTCATGAGCCTGGTGGGTGCGAAGACCCTGGTCTTGACCACGAATACCGTAGCGGTGCGGCAGTGGCGCGAGGAGATCCTCGACAAGACGGAGCTGACCGAGGATCAGGTGGGCGAGTACACGGGCGAGACCAAGGAGGTCAAGCCGGTCACCATCACCACCTACCAGATGCTGACCTGGAGGCGCGACAAGACCGGCGGCTTCGAGCACTTCGAGATCTTCTCGAGCGAGAACTGGGGACTCGTCGTCTACGACGAGGTGCACCTGCTCCCGGCGCCCATCTTCCGGGTCACGGCGGACCTGCAGGCGCGGCGCCGGCTGGGGCTCACGGCGACCCTCGTGAGGGAGGACGGCAAGGAGGACGATGTGTTCTGCCTGATTGGTCCGAAGCGCTTCGATGTCCCGTGGAAGGTGCTGGAGTCCCAGGGGTTCATTGCCGAGGCGCGCTGCGTCGAGGTGCGCGCCACCATGGATGACCACCTGCGCACGGTCTATTTCGGGTCGGGCGCGCGTGCGCGCTTCCGGGTGGCCTCCGAGAACCCGGCCAAGGTCGCGGTGGTCGAGCGGCTGATCGCCCGGCATCCCGAGGGGAGGATCCTGATCATCGGCCAGTACATCGAGCAGCTCGAGACGCTCTCGCGCACCCTGAAGGCGCCGCTCATCACGGGCAAGACGCCGAACCCTGAGCGGGAGCGGCTCTACCAGCGCTTCAAGACGGGCGAGGACCGCCTGCTCATCGTCAGCAAGGTGGGCAACTTCGCGATCGACCTGCCGGACGCGAACATCGCCATTCAGGTCTCGGGGACCTTCGGGTCGCGCCAAGAGGAGGCCCAGCGCCTCGGCCGCATCCTGCGGCCGAAGTCCGACGGCAGCGCCGCGGTGTTCTACTCGGTCGTGACGGCCGGGACGCGCGACCAGGAGTTCGCGGAGAAGCGCCAGCTGTTCCTGACGGAGCAGGGCTACACCTACGAGATCATCGAGGCTGCGCGCCTCGAGCAGGAGGCCGCGGGGACGGAGGAGCAGGAGGTGCTGGGATGAGTCCTTCGGGAGACAGAGGAGGTGCCACGGGTAAGCGTGGCCGCTGCACCCTGGCCGCCGTTGTGGAGGCCCTTCCGGAGGGGGATCTGGTCGAGGCCTGGCGCCACTGGAGCCCCGAGTCCGGCGGCGCCGTGCCGGCCTCAGCCGCCGCGCGTAAGCAGCTGCTCGAGTGGGGTGCGGACGGGGCGCACGCTCTCGAGCGCCTGGGTGCCCTGGGCAAGCGGCTCGCCATGCTGATGGATCTCTTGCTGGCGGCCCCGCGCTACGAGCTGCTCTTCGCGGACCTGGCAACCCATCGCTCCCTCGAGCACCTCTCGACCTACGACCTTGAGGCTGCTCTCGCCACGCTGAGCCGGCGCGCCCTCGTGCGCGACGGGGAGTCCTCCCATGTGGCCACCCAGGGACAGCGGGCCCTCGCGGTGCCGACCGACCTCGGGGACACCCTCGTTCGGCAGCGACGGAGCCTGCTCTCTGGCGTCTTCGACGCCTTTACCCTTCGGGGGCACATCGATCGTCTCTACGACGACCCCGCCCGGGCACGCCGCACGCCGCCGAGCCGCGTGCGGGAGATGTACAAGATGTACTCCCGCGAGGAGGCCTGCGTGGCCCGCATCGAGCGCCTCCCCGAGGGCCTGCGCGAGCTGGTGGTCAAGGTGATCATGGAGTTCGGGGGGCTCCTCCCCCGGGCGCTCTTCGATCGCATGGAGACCGAGCTGCCCCACTGGAACGGGCGCCGCTGGCAGAAGATCCTCGAGGAGTCCCTGGTCGGCACGGTCGAGCGGCTCGAGCTCGGACGCTTCGGGATCCAGCACAACGACGAGACCCTGGTGATCTTCAACGAGGTCGCCCTTGCCTGGCTCAAGCGCGTAGCCGTTCCTGGCGACCCCGACCGGCCCCACGACGAGGCCGGGATGGGTGTGGACCTGGTCTCCAACCTGAGCCGCTTCCAGGCCTACCTGCTCGACCACGCCGTGCGCTTCACGGTGAAGGGGGAGATCTTCAAGACCACCGAGAAGCGCATCCTGCAGGACCTGATCCCCAACCCCGGGAGGGAGCTGGACCGCTCCGAGATCCTGCACTTCATGGATGCGTTCTCGCGCAGCCGCGGGCTCATCGACAGCACCGGCGAGCGCACCATCGCGATCACCTCGGCAGGCCGCGACTGGGAGCCCATGGACCTGGACTCCAAGCTCGCGGGCCTGCTCGAGTATGTCGTCGAGGAGTCGGCCCTTGGGGGAGAGCCCTACCACCAGACGCGCATGCGCCAGCTGTTCATGCGCCTCGTGCGGCGCAGTGAGCCGGGGGTGTGGTACGACCTCATGTATCTCCCGTTCGTGACGCGCAACCAGTACCTGGCGAGCCTCGATGAGGTGGCGGTCGAGGAGTGGTTCAGCGCTCGGACTGCGGCCGGGGGCGGCGCGACCGGGGCGGAGGACCTCCAGCGCATGGCCTGGAACCTCGTCAACTGGGTCCGCAAGCGTCTGTACCTGCTCGGGCTGGTCGACCTGGGCTATGACGCCAAGGGGCACCCGGTGGCCATGAGGGTGACCAGCGTGGGGGCGCGGCTCTTCGGCATGCGCGCCCCGGAGGGTGCCGTCCCCGGCTCAGGGAGCCTGATCGTGACCCCGGACTTCGAGGTCGTGCACTTCCCCAGCGAGGATGATGCCGCCCTCGTCCACGATCTGGACCGCTTCTGTGAGCGGGAGAAGAGCGAGACGGTGCGGCACTTCCGCATCTCCGACCGCAGCGTGAAGCGGGCCCTGCACGAGGGCGTCGCTCTCGTCCGGATGCTGGAGGTGCTCGAGCACAACTCGCGCACGCCAGTCCCGCAGAATGTCCTCTACTCGATCAAGGACTGGGCCAACCAAGCCGGCCTGTGCACCCTCGACGTGGAGCTCGTGCTCACGGCCCCGGACGACACGGTCTCGCGTCGCATCGCCAGCGATCCCGGCGTCCGGCCCCTGATGGCACGGCGCCTCGACGACCGGACGCTGCAGATGAAGCAGGCCCGCAGCGCCGCGCGCCTGCGCTCGGTCCTGCGCGAGCTCGGCTGGCTTGTGGAGCTGGTCTGAGGGACGCATGGGGCAGCTCCCTCCCTCGGTCGTCGCCGTCTCGCCCGGGACCCTTGGGCCGGGAGCAGCGCCCTCGTTCCTGCGTGCCCTCAGCGCGGCGGTCGAGGCCGGACTCGGGGGCCTGCTCCTGCGTGAGCCCGGCCTCGAGGATGGCCCGCTCCTTGAGCTTGCCCGGGAGTGCCGCCGGGTGCTGAGGGAGGGCTGGCTGGCCCTCTCGGACCGCGTGCACCTCGTGCCAGCCTGCGAGGCCGATGCTGTGCACCTGGGCCATCGCTCCCTGGACGCCGAGCTCGCCCGGCCCTTGCTCGGGGGGCGCACGCTCGGTGTGAGTGACCACGAGGAGCCCCGGCGAGAGGACCTCGCTCTGGCGGACTACGCGACACTCTCGCCGTTCGCCGCCGTCCCGGGGAAGGGCCCCGCTCTGGGCGCGGACCGGTTCGGAGCGCTTGTGCGCGAGCGGGGGGCTCCAACCTGGGCTCTCGGCGGCCTCGGCCCGGACGAGGTCAGGTCGGCTCGCGCGGCTGGCGCACGCGGCGTGTTCGTCTTGCGCGGTATGGACTGGGACGCGGAGCCCCGCCGCGCCGTGGAGCGCCTCCGGTCGGCATGGGGGGACGGGGCATGACCCCCGCAAGGGCCTGGCGGCTGGCGCGGCGAGGCATCCTGGGCCTGTCGCTCCTTGGGACGGTCTATCTGCTCTCGCGGTTCGACTCGCGGCTCGCACCGGGATTGGCCCCGGGGACCGCTCATCGCGTGGTGCTCGACACTTGGTCGCGCGCCTGGGCTCCTCGCGATCGCCTGCTGCATCGGGATGCCGCCGGGCGGGTGGCGCAGGGGTGGTTCGTCGAGGAGGACGCGACGAGGCTCATGCTTGCGCCTTCGCCATTCATCGAGGGGCCCGAGCGCGTGGAGGTGGATCCGGGCGCGGTCCTGGGCCGGGTCGTGATGGTGGTCTCCGAGCTCACCGTCGCAGGGCGAGAGGTCTCCCCGTGAGCTGGCAGGAGGAGCGCCTGCTGGCTCGGCTGCGCAAGCGGTCGACGCCCGAGGTCCTGCGCACTCCGCTCGGCCACGACGCGGCTGCGCTGGAGCTGGGGCGTGCCCCGGTCGTCTGTGTGGACGCGACGGTGGAGGGCGTCCATGTGGAGCCGGGCGAGCGCCCCGCGGCCTTCGCGGCCAAGGCCGTTCTGCGCACGCTCTCGGACCTCGCGGCGGCAGGAGCCCGCCCGCGCGCGCTGCTGCTCGCCCTCCGCGCTCCGCGCGACGCGGAGGAGGCCCGGCTGGCGGCGCTCCTGCGCGGGGTGGAGCGGACTGGCAGGCGCTGGGGCGCCGAGCTGGTCGGGGGGGACTGCACCGCCGCGCCAGGCCCCATCAGCCTCACGGTCACGGCCATTGGCGTGCTGGCGCGGGGCGCTCGCCCGGTTAGCCGCTCGGGCGCGCGGCCGGGCATGGTCGCGGTCGTGACTGGGCCCCTGGGCGGCTCGAGGCTGGGGCGGCACCTCCGCCCCGTGCCGCGGCTCGAGCAGGGGGAGGCCTTTGCCGCGGCAGGAGCTGGCGCCCTGATGGACCTCTCGGATGGCCTTGCGCGGGACGCGTCGCGCCTCGCGGCCACCTCTGGCGTTGCGCTCGAGCTGGACCTTGGGGCGATTCCGTTGCACCGGGATGCCCACCGCGCGGCCAGGTCCAGCGGGAGCCTCCCGGTCCAGCACGCCCTGCACGACGGGGAGGACCACGAGCTCCTGGCCCTGTTGCCCGAGCGGGCTTGGACCCGGCTCTCCGGTCGGCCTGAGCTGCGAGGGGCCTGCGTCGTGGGAAGGGCCTGCGCCGGTCGCGGGCTCTGGCTGCTGGACGCGGGGGTGCGCAGGCGCTGGGATGGTGACGGAGGCTGGACCCATGGAGAGTGAGCAGCAGCTGCAGGAGATCCTCTGGATCAGCACGGGGCCGGAGCAGACCGAGGCCCTGGGGGAGGCCCTTGGCCGAACCCTTCCCGCCGGCGCCGTCCTGGCCCTGGACGGGGACCTCGGCGCCGGGAAGACGACCCTGACGCGCGGGTTGGGGCGCGGGCTCGGGGGCTACGAAGTCTCCAGCCCGACCTTCACGCTTCACGATCTGCACGAGGGGGGGCGCCTCTCCCTCTCGCACTTCGACGCCTGGATGGAGGGGCGCGAGAAGGCCCTGCTCGAGGACGGGGGCGACGAGTGGCTCGGCGGAGACGGGGTCGCGGTCATCGAGTGGGCAGAGAGGGTGCTGCGCTGGCTCCCGACGCCCCGCGTCGAGGTGCGGCTGGGGCACCGTGGTGAGGAGGAGAGGCAGCTGGCCTTCCAGGTGGTGGGCCCGGCCTCGGATCCGCTTGCCCAGGTCCTTCAGGCGGCCATCCTCGACGCCCTGGCCGCTGCTGGCGCCCCTCAGCAGGGCGCTGGGCAGGCCCATCCCGAGATTTCCTGAACCGCGCCGGGCTGCGTGCGTTGAGTCGACCGTTGGAGAGCCCCAAACCGGACCCCGAGGAGGATCAGGACCCTCTCGAGGCCCTCAGGGGGGGTGATCCCCGACCCTTCGAACGCTTCGTGCAGGCCCAAGCCCCTGGCCTGGTCGGCTTCTTCCTCAGGATGGGAGCCGGCCGCGCCGAGGCTGAGGACCTCGCCCAAGACTCCTTCCTCCGCATGGTGCAGCGCCTCGATCGCTACGAGCCCCAGGGGCGGCCCCAGGCATGGCTCCTGCGCATCGCGCGCAACGCCTGGATCGACCGGCGCCGTCGGGATGCGATCCGGCCCTGGCGCGGGCGCGCTGCGGCGGTGGAGGAGCTCGAGCTGGCCGAGGCCGGACCCGGGCCCGTACGGGAGGCCGCCGGACGCGAGGTTCGCGCGCACCTGACCCAGGCCCTGGCCGAGCTGCCACAGGGGCAGCGAGAGGTCTTCGAGCTGGGCGCCGTGCAGGGCCTGCCCTATGGCGAGGTCGCGGAGCTCCTGGGGATCCCCGTGGGCACCGTCAAGAGCCGTATGTTCCACGCGGTGCGGCGCATGCGGCAGCTGCTCGAGGGCGCGGAGGATCCGTCATGAGCATGCTCACTCCCGAGGAGCACCTGGACGCGGCTCTGGGGCAGCTCGCGCCCTCTCGTCGCGCGGAGGCCGGCCCCGACGACGAGCGCGCCATTGCAGACCTCGAGCGCTTCCTCGCCTCGGTGCGGAGGGAGGCTTCCTCGCCGGGCGTCGTCGAGTCCGAGGCCGCGGCGCGCGTGGTCGAGGGCGTCCTCGGGGCGAGCACCCGCCAGGACCTGACCTGGCGCGGCGACCTGCGCCTGGTGCGCGGCTTCGTGCAGAGGCGCCTGGCTCAGTCGCCGAGCCTGCGCGCGGTCGCGGCCCTGCTCCTGCTGCAGGTGCTGCTCGCGCCGGGGGTGCTTGCGTTCCTCGCACTGCGTCCCGCCCCAGTGCGGCCTGAGGTGCGCCTGGGCCTCGAGCTGCCAGGGGACGCGTTCGAGCTGCGCGAGGCCGAGCAGAAGCTCTCGGAGGCACTGCCCCTGCCCGAGCTCCAGGAGGCCCTGCCTGGTGGAAGCCTGCGTGCGACGCAGGCACGCGCCGTGGGGTGGCTCGCAGGCCTGGAGCTCGAGACCGGTCGCGGCGCGTCCGACATCGGTGCCGCGCTCGCGTGGCGAGCCGCCCTGGCGCGGCCCCGCTCCGACGGGGGCGTCGAGCTCTCGACCGTCCTGCGCCAGCGTGCGGAGCTGGACCTCGCGGTCCGAGCCATCGTGCTGGAGGCCGAGCTGGACCGCGTCTGCCGCGGCAGTCTCCTGCGCGATCCAGAGTCCGCGGCCCAGGCGCTTCTCGCCTCGGCGCCCGAGGCGGGCAGCCCCCTCGAGGCCGAGCTGTGGGAGGCCGCCCAGAGCCGCGCGCGTGGGCTTGGCCTGCTGATCGATGCCAAGGTCCCGGGCGAGCCGGTGGGCGTGTCCGAGGCTTGGGTCGAGCGTGTCCTGGCCGTGACGCGCGAGCGCGGCGAGCCCTCGCCCCTGCGCTGAATTCGAGGCTGGGGCGCCCGATCGGTGAAGGGGCCACGGGTGCCCCTGACCCCCGATGCTCCGGCCGCTTCGGTGACCTCGCGGCCCCTTGCTCTTCGCTCGGTCGCGGACGTCGATGCCGAGCGGCCTCCAGGGCCCGTACAGGCCCTGTGAGACTGCCGCGCAGAGGGGGAGACGGGGCCCCACCAGGGGTACTCTCTGCACATGCTGCCCATCCGGTTGATCGTCGGGTTCGCGCTCCTGTCCCTTGCCCACGGCCAGGACGCGCCCACGGATCCGCGCGCCCTCCTGGAGGCGGGCCCTCATGTCGGGCCGGAGGGCCAGCAGCTGGAGGAGCTGCCCGTCACTCTCGACCAGGCGGTCGAGTTCGCCCTCCGCGCGAACCTCGACCTGGAGCGCGCCACGGTGGAGGTGGCCGTGGCCGAGGCGAACGCCCTGGGGTCCTGGGGGACCTTCGACTGGGACCTGACCAGCGTGGTCTCCTACTCGTCCGACGAGCGCCCAGGCTCGAACGTGTTCGAGGCCGGCTCCATCGAGAGTGAGGCGCGCGGCGGGAGCCTGTCGCTGCGTCGCGCCCTGTCCACCGGCGGCAGCTTCTCGGTGGACTTCAACGCGAACAACACCGAGACCACCAGCCCGTTCGCCGTCGGGGACCGCTTCACGCGGGACGGCCTGTCGATGACCTTCGTGCAGCCCCTGGCGAGGGGGGCCTGGCAGGAGTACGCCACGGCCAGCCAGCGCGAGCGCGACCTGGATTGGACCCGCTCCCAGGAGACCCGTCGCGGGGCGCGCCAGGACCTCGTGCGCCGCGTGCAGCTCGCCTATTGGGACCTGGTCGCTGCCCGGGAGCAGTGGAATGTGAGCGTGTCCAGCCTGCAGCTCGGACTGGAGCTCCTGGGCAAGCGCGAGCGGGAGCTCGCCGCAGGGATCGGAACCGAGGTGGAGGTGCTGCAGGACCAGGCCGAGGTGGCGACGCGAATCGAGGCCCTGCTGCTGGCGCGCAACGAGCTGCAGCGCCGTGAGGATGACCTGAAGCTGATCGTGCTCGGCGATCCCGGGAGCGAGCTGTGGAGCAAGGCCCTCATCCCTGAGACGGGCCTGCCGCCCGAGGTGGACGCATCCGATGTGCCCCGCTGGGCCGATGCGCTCCTGGTGGCGCTCGAGAATCGCTCCGATCTCCGCGTGCAGCGCGTGGCGATCGAGTCGGCTCGGCTGGGGCTGCTGCGCGCGGAGTCGGAGCGCCTCGCTGGGCTGGACCTCGAGGTCTCGGCCTCGAGCAACGGCCAGAGCACCGACCCTGGGCAGGCCTTGGACGACACCCTGGGCTGGGAGTTCCCCGGCTGGTCGGTGCGCCTGACCTACAACATGCCCATCGGCAACCGGGTCGCGCGTCAGGCGGTGGTGGCCGCGGAGGCCCAGGTGCGGCTGGCCCGGGTGGACGAGCAGCGCGCGGAGATGGCGGCCGTCGCGGAGGTGCGCGATGCCGTCCGCGAGGTGCGCTATCGGACCGAGGCCGTGCGCGCGGCGGTGACCAGCCTGCGCCTCGCGGAGCGTCAGCTCGAGGCCGAGCAGGCGCGCTACGACGAGGGCCTGTCCACCAACTTCCAGGTGCTCGAGTTCCAGCGGGACCTGGTCGAGGCCCAGCGCGGCGAGAGCCAGGCGCGCGTCGAGTATGTGAAGGCGCGCACGCAGCTGCTTGCTTCGCAGGGCCTGCTGGATGGGAGGCGCAGCCAATGAGCGGCGGAGCTGCTGGCGCCCAGGAGGCGCGCCCCTCCGGGCTCGGCTCGCGGCTGCTGGCCCTGGTGGTCCTGGGCGCCCTTGTGGGCGGGGCCCTGTGGTCCTCCGGCCGCGACGAGTCCCCGGCCCTGTCGCCGCGCGAGCGGCTGCTCGGGGACCCGCGCGTGCGCCGCCTGACGGACGACTGCGGGATTGGCTTCGCGTTCAACGAGGACACCTCGGACCTGATCCCCGTGCTGGTGAGCAAGCTCGAGATGGGCATGCTCGAGCCCCTGCAGATGGCCACCCGGGAGCTGGCGCGGATAGGCGCGCCCGCGGTGCCGGAGCTGCAGCGGCTCTATGACCGCGCGGCCGCCACCGAGTTCCTGCAGGGCGTCGTCAAGAATGTGGTGGAGGTCTGCGCCCTCATGGAGGACCCCGCCGGACTCGAGATCCTGAGGTCCACCATGAACCACGCCTCCGAGCCCCTGCGCCTGGCGGCCGCGGATGGCATGTCGCGGCATGGCCTGCCCGAGGACTACGAGCGCGTCCTTGGCTGGGTCCGCGGCGCGTCCAGTCCGGCGGCTCGCGTGACCTACGCCAAGGCCCTGCGCGCCATGGACTCGGAGCGCTTCGTCCTGGACCTGCTCGAGTGGCTGGAGAAGGGACACCTGGCGGACCTCTATCCCCAGGTGGCCGATGTGGCTTGCGAGGTCGGGCCCGGGGAGCTCCCCGCGCGGCTCGCCGCGGCGGCCGGGTTCCACGATGTGACCCCCGCAGCGCGCCTCTACCTCATCGCCCCTGCGGCGCGAGATGGCGACCCGCTGCTCCTCGAGGAGCTGCTCGCAGCGGCCCAGGGTGAGCACCCCGGCCGGGCCGCGATCGCCTTGGACGCACTCGCGCGCATCGGCTCGGCTGAGGTGTTGGAGGAGGTCCTGACCCACGATCTGCGCATCGAGGTGCGGCTCTCGGTGCTGGGGTCCGTCGAGCGCCTCGAGGATCCGGAGCTGGCGCTGCGGCTCCTCCGGCTTGGTCTGCAGGATCCGCAGCCGCGCGTGCGCGAGGTCGCGCTGCAGGCGCTCGTGGCCCGCGGCGATGGGGAGGCGCGCAGCCGCGCGCTGGCGCTGCTGCGCGGCACCCAGGCCGAGCGCGAGCAGGGAATGGATGCCCTCCGCTTGGCCTGGCCCGCCAACCCGGGTGCAGCTGAGGAGGCCTTCGAGCTGCTCGCGCCCCTCCTGCGCGGGGCCCGCGATCGCAGCCAGCGCATCGCACTGATGCAGAGCCTGAGCCACATCCCGACCGCAGAGGCGGCGGACCTGCTCTGGGCTCAGATCAGCGAGTTCCAGGGGGAGGTGAAGGGGGTCACACCCCACCGCTTCGTCTGCGGCCTCTCCTGGAACACCGGCGAGCCCGGGCGGCAGCGCCTGCGCAGTCGCCTCGGGGAGGAGCTTGATCCGCTCCGGCGCCTCGACCTGATCGAGTGGATCTGGCAGGACCGGTCGGAGGCCAGCCGCGAGGTGCTCATGGAGGCCCTGCTCCAGCCTCGTGAGGGCTTGGACGCCGGGGCCCGGCCGCTGGAGGTCCTCTACCTCGCCGACCGCCTGGCCGTGATGGGGCCCGCCGAGGTGGTCGCCCCGCGGATCGAGTGGGCCTACAAGGAGTCCACGGACCCCGTCGCGCGCCCTGCGCTGCAGTGCATGCTCTGGCAGTGGTTCGGGGACCAGCGCTTCATGCGGGAGTGACTCCCGACCGATGAGCCCTGGGGAGACTCGGCCGGGCCGAGCCCCCCCGCACGCCGCCTCCGACCCCTGAGCCATGCGCCGCCTGCCCGCCCCTCTGCTGTTGATGGCCCTCGCGGCCTGTGGCGGTGACGAGCCGAGCGGCTCCCCTGCGGCAGGTCAGCAGCCTGGCGCGGCCGCGCGTCCGATCGCACCCGCACGGCTGTACCCAGACACCCTCGCGGCGTCGCGGCAGGCCTGGAACGACCTCCGGCCGCGGCTCGATCCTGGCCCGGTCGGTGATGGGTGGGCCACCGAGGCCGTGGCCCTCCGCGCGGAGGAGGCCCTGCGCCTGGTGGTGCAGGAGGTACTGGCTGGCCGGAGCTCAGGGCTCGACGGGATGACCGGTCGCGGCTTCATTGGGACCCGCGGCCTCGAGCCTGGAGAGTGGAGCGAGACCGCCGAGCAGGGCGGCCTTGCGCTGCGCACCGCGCGGGTCACCGAGGCCGGCGCCCGCGAGCAGGTGCCGGCTGGCTTCGAGGCGCTGCTCGCGCCGCTCGTCGGGCGCCCGGCTGATGCCGAGGTGCACTGCACGGCGGTGGACGAGCGCGACCAGTCCCTCTTCGGCACGCGCCTCGATGTGCGCGTCTCGGGGACCACTGTCGACGGGCGCAGGATGCAGCGCCGCCTGACCCTGGACCTGGTCTGGCGCGTGGCGCGCAAGTTCCTGCTGCAGGACATCGAGGCGGTCTCCGTCGAGGAGGCCCTCGAGCTCGCGCCAACCTTCGTGGAGGCCACTGAGGGCCTCCTCGCCGGGACGCGCCTCGAGGGGCTGGAGAACCTGGAGGGCGCCGTGGAGCACACGCGGCGCATGGACATCCAGGTGGCGGCCTCGGCAGTGGCCCTCGGCATGCATGGCATCGGAGTGGGGGACCTCAACGGGGACGGCCTCGAGGACCTCTACATCGGGCGGCACGCGGGGGAGCCCAACCACTACCTCCTGCGCACCGCGGCTGGCGGGTTCGTGGACGCGCCCGCGGGGCACGGAGCCGACCTGCTCGAGGACACCTGCGGGGTCCTGGTCTGCGACCTGGATGGGGACGGCGCGCGGGACCTCGCGCTGGCGGTCTTCGAGAAGGTCGTGATCCTCTGGAACGACGGTGGCGGACGCTTCCCAGCCTCGACGCTGCTGGAGAGCGACGGCGGCGCACAGGTCTACACCCTGGTCGCAGGCGATGCGGATGGGGATGGCGACCTCGACCTCTACGACACGCGCTATCACCGCGGGGACCACGAGGCGAGCCCCCCTCTGCCGTATCACGACGCCCGCAACGGTGCGGCCAATCACCTGTGGGCGAACGACGGGGACCGCAAGTTCCACGACGCCACGGAGGAGCTGGGCCTCGACGAGGGAAACGACCGGTATAGCCTCGCTGCCCTCTGGCACGACCTCGACCAGGACGGGGACCTGGACCTGTATGTGACCAACGACTTCGGTCGCAACAACGACTACCGCTTCGAGGCCGGACGCTTCCAGGACGCCGCGGCCCGCACGGGGGCCCTGGACATGGCTGCGGGGATGGGGGTCTCGGTGGCCGATGTGGACCGGGACGGCTTCGACGACCTGTACATCTCCAACATGTGGTCCGCCGCGGGGGCCCGGGTGACGCGGCACCCGCGCTTCATGCAGCGCCACCCAGAGGGAGTGCGCGCGATGTACGGCCACCACGCAGCCGGCAATACCCTCTTGCTCGGGCTCCCCGACGGAGGCTTCCGTGACGGGTCCCTGGATGCCGGCCTCTCGCCCGGCGGGTGGAGCTGGGGCTCCATCCTCTTCGACTGGGACAACGACGGCTATGCGGACGCGTTCGTGCCCAACGGCTTCACCACCATGTGGGCGGGCCGGGAGGCGGCGAGCTACTTCTGGCGCGTGGTGGTCGAGTCCTCGCCCGCGACGCCGCCCCTGCCCGGTGAGTACCAGCTTAACTGGCAGTTCCTCGCGCACCTTGGCCAGGTGGAGGGCTGGTCCCTCGCCGGCTCGGAGGGCAACCGCGCCTACGCGAATCGAGGCGGAGTCTTCCATGATGTGAGCGGTGCGGTGGGCCTCGGTCATGTGGAGGACGGGCGTAGCGCCGTGACCCTTGACCTCGACGGGGACGGACGCCTCGAGCTGATCACCAAGAACCGCACGGCGCCCCTGGTTCGGGCGTTCCACAACCGGACGCCGGAGCCAGGCGCCTGGATCAGCATCGAGCTGGCGGCCGGGGCTCCGAACACGGAGGCCATCGGGGCCGTGGTCACGGTGCGGGCGGGAGGCCTCGAGCAGCGGCGAACGGTGCACGCCGGAGAGGGCTACCTCGCCTCACCCAGCAAGCGCCTGCATTTCGGCCTCGGTAGCGAGGCGGTCGAGGAGGTGCGGGTGCGGTGGCCTGGAGGCGAGGAGCGCTCCTATGGCGTGCTCGCCGCGGGGCGCGGTTGGAGGATCACCCCCGAGGGCGCAGAGCCCGAGGCCCCGCGGACGGCGCCGCTCCCTGAGGCCGGCGCGCCCCTCGCCGTGGGCATGCGCGGGTTCCGCTCCAGGCTCCCGCTCCTGGTGACCTTGCCCTGGGCTGGATGGCGCCTGCCGCGCTTCGAGGGCGAGGCGCGCGTGACGGGCAAGGCGGACGGCCCGCTCGCCGTCGTGGCCTGGGCCGGATGGGACGACCCCTCCCGCGCGCTGCTTGCAGCGCTCGGGGAGCAGGCGGCGCGTCTGGCTGCGGTCGGTGCCGAGGTCCACCCGCTGTCCATGGACGAGCCCAGGGACGAGGCCTGGGTGCGCGCGGACATCGAGCGGATCGGGCTGCCCGAGCACGGCGGTCGTGCGGACACGCGCACGCGAGAGCTGCTGGATGTCCTGGTCGGTCTGACGGCGGGCCAGTACGAGTCGCTCGAGCTGCCCCTCGTGTATGTGTTCGATCGAACGGGACGGCTCGCAGTGCTGCACCTGGGGCCTGAGGTCAGCGCGGAGGCGGTCCTCTCCGACCTGGAGGCCATCGGTGGACGCGATCTCGGTCGCCTGCCGACCAGCCTCTCGGGAGGACGCTGGCTGACGCTGGATCCGCGGCGCAGCAAGCTGGAGTCCATCGCCAGCTACCTGGAGGCCAACGGCGAGCGCGCGCTTGCCGAGAGCCTCCGCAGCGACGGCTGAGCCTGCGGGCCGAGCTCCTGCCTCGCGCGTCAGCGCCAGGGGAGGGCCGCCAGGCCCTCGGCGGTCAGCCCGGCTGGCAGCGGGCCGCTCCAGGGCGCTGCCGGAAGCTCCCGCACGCCGCTCGACTGGGTCCAGAGGAAGGCCGGCAGCGACTCGGGGCCCGGGCGCTCCGGCCAGGCGAGGACGCTCTCGGCACCGATGCGCGTGAGCAGGTAGCCGTGGTGGCGCACCTCTGCGCCAAGGCCCACCGGGCGGGCGTCCTGCAGGCGGTGGCGGAGGGAGCGATCACCCAGGAGCGCGAGCCAGGCGGTGGTCTCGGGGGGCTGTGCGCAGGCGGCCTCGCCCAGGAGCCTCACGGCGAGGCGGGCATCGCTGGCGTTGTCCATCGCGGCATAGCTCGCCATGCGGGGCAGGGAGACGAGCAGGACGATGGCGCCCACGGCCGTGAGGAGCAGTCCCGTGGGCGGGGCGGGCAGGATCTTCTGGGCTTGTGCTTCCAAGGGGCGCTCCGGTCATTGGACGGTAGGGTTCGCGAACCTACGCTTCCAGAGTGGATGTCCTCGAGCAGCTCCAGCGGGTCGGCGGGCCCCAGCTCCCCGCGGCGCGTGCCGTCGCCAGGACCCTCGGAGCCGCGGGGTTCCGGACCTGGCTCGTGGGGGGCAGCGTCCGGGACCTGCTCCTTGGCCGCCCGGTGCACGACCTCGACCTCGTGAGCGCAGCCACGCCCGAGCAGGTCGAGGCGCTCTTCCCACGCACGCTCAGCGTCGGCAAGGCCTTCGGGGTGATCCGCGTCCTCGTCGAGGGCGCGGACCTCGAGGTCGCGACCTTCCGCGTCGAGCGCGGCAGCCTCGACGCGCGGCATCCCGAGGAGCTCGAGCTCGTGGAGACCCCCGAGGAGGACGCGACGCGCAGGGACTTCACCCTCAACGCCCTCTACCTCGATCCGCTGGACGGCGAACTGCGCGACCCCGTGGGGGGACGAGGCGACCTGGAGGCTCGGGTCCTGCGGGCCGTGGGTGACCCCCGCGCGCGCTTCGAGGAGGATGCCCTGCGCCTGCTGCGCATGGCCCGCTTCCTCGCGCACCTCCAGCTCGAGCCCGCCGCGGGTCTGCTCGAGGCCGCGCGTGCCGCCGCTCCGGGCCTTGGCCGCATCAGCCGAGAGCGCATCCTCGAGGAGTGCGACAAGATCGCGCGGGGACGAGACCTGGGGAGGGCCGTGGAGGTCCTCGCCGGCTGCGGCCTGCTCGAGCAGGCCTTCCCCCACCTCGCTCTGGACCCCACGACTCCTCCAGTGAGGGCAGCCGTCGCGGCGGCCTCGGCGATCCACGACCTCCTGCTCCCGCTCCTCGACCTCGAGCCGGGCGCCGCCGATCGCCTGGCGCGGCTCGAGGGCGCCTGCGCTGGGCTGCCCCTGGCCCGCACGCGCGCGGCGTTCCTCGTGGAGGCGTGGGGGCGGCTCGAGGTGCTTCGCGCGGAGCATCTCCAGGACCCGGACGCGGGCGATGCAGCAGTCCTCGCTCGGCTCGTGCGCGGGGATGCGGGCTCCGCGGCGCTGGAGCTCGGACGCGCGTGGGCCGTGGCCCTTGGTCAGGGGCCGGAGCCTTGGGATGAGATCGCAGCCTGGGCGGACTCGAGGGAGCTCGAGCCGGCAGCTCTCCTGCGGGCTGGGGATCTCCTCGAGCGGGGAGTCGAGCCCGGACCTCGCCTGGGCGCGCTGCTGCGTGCGGCGGAGGACGAGCAGCTGAGGGGGGCACTGCGCCAGAGGGAGGACGCGCTGGCGTGGCTGGTGGAGCGCCTCGAACGCGAGTCGTGAGCGCGCGGTGTGCGCACGGCGCCCCGGCTGGTGATCAGCTGGGGGGCGCGACCCGGCGCAGCTGGCGCGCGAGGGGATAGCCCCCGAGGATCACGAGCGCTGCGGGGAGACCGGCGCGTCCCAGGGTGCAGGTCACCAGGGTGACCGAGGCGGTGACCACGAGCAGGCGCCTGAGGAGCAGGCCCACGGTGGCCTCCACTCGCCCGCGGGTCCACGGCTCGCTCGCTCGCCACGCGGCCAGCGGAGCGGCCGCGGCGGAGGCGGCCAGCAGGGCTCCCAGCGCTCCTCCGAGGGGCTCGCCGAGGACCACTCCCGCGGTCAGCGCAGGAATGGGCAGGGACGCGGCGCAGGCCAGGAGCAGGCTCTGCTGACGAGCAGGGATCAGGGGCGCCTCTCCGTCCTCCGCGCGGGCGAAGGTCGAGACCAGGGCGACCCAGGCTCCGTAGCTGGCCGTGAGGAGGAGCAGTCCAGGGGCCGGCGTCTCCGCGGCGACGACCAGGGGGAGCCCAAGGTTCAGGCTGCGGCAGGACCCGAGGAGGAGGGGGCCCAGGAGCGGACCCCGTCCAACGAGGTCGTACGCCGCCACGAGGCTGGCGAGGCCCAGACCGCCCCAGCCCAGCCAGGGGTGTGCGAGCGCTCCGAGGAGCACGCCCATGGCCAGGAGGCCGAGCCCCAGGGAGAGGGCGAGGGCAGCGGCAACGGCGCCGCTGGGGATGGGGCGGTCCGGGCGCGTCGCGGCGTCGTGGTGACGGTCGGCCCAGTCGTTGAGAGCCATGCCGCCGTGGTAGAGGGCAGCGCTTGCGGGAAGCCACAGAAAGAGGCGCGCCTCGGGGAGCTCGCCGTGGCTCCCCACCACGAGGCCCGCGAGGCCGTCCGCGAGGGCCGAGGGCAGGAGGGAGACGCGCAGCAGGCGCGCGAGCTGGTGCAGCCCCATGGGTCAGGAGCCAATCCAGCGCAGGAGGTCGTTGTAGGTCACATACACCATCAGGGTGACGATGAGGACCATGCCGACCATCTGCGAGTAACCGAGGGTGCGTGCGCTCACGGGGGAGCCCTTGAGCCGCTCGACCAGGAGGAAGAACAGGTGCCCTCCGTCCAGGACCGGGATCGGCAGGACATTGAGGAAGGCGAGGTTCACGCTCAGGATGCACAGGAAGAAGAGCAGCTTCGTCCAGCCCATCGAGGAGACCCGGTAGCTCACCCGTGAGATCGTGATGATGCCGCCCAGGTTCTTGGTGCTCACCTCCTGGGTCGCCATCCGCTTGAGCGTCAGCCCGGTGTGGAGCAGGAAGCGCCCGGACGCGCGAACCCCCTCCAGCAGGGCTGCGGCCAGCCCCTCGGTGCGGTAGACCCCGTCGGGCGGGGCCAGGTCGAAGCCCAGGTCCCGAGCCTGGGCGGGGGCCGCCGCGAGGGTCCAGGTCGCAGGCTCCTCGGCCCCTGGCGCGAGCGCGAGGACGGTGAGGGTCGCCTGGGCCTCAACGGCTCGGCCGCAGCGCTCCTGGATCTCCTGCCAGCGGGTCACCGGCACGCCGTCGAGCTCGAGGAGGGTCGAGCCGCTCGGCAGGCCCGCCTGCCCCGCGGCCCCTCGAGGATCGACCCAGACCTGCGCGGACTCCATGTCGGACGGCAGCTCGAGGTCACTGACCAGGCGTGCGCGGGCGTCCAGGGACTCGGGGAGCGCAATCGAGAGGACCTCGCCAGCGCGCTCGAGCAGCAGCTCGGACCTGGGGCCCACGGAGTGCAGGGCGCTCCGCAGGTCGCGGGACGCGTGAACCGGGCTCTCGCCGCACGCCACGAGGCGGTCGCCCGCGCGCAGGCCGAGGTCCTGGGCCAGGCCGCGGGGGCGGACCCCCGAGAGGGTGGCTCCGGCGGGGCCCAGGCCGAACAGCAGGCGCTCCGGCACGGGGCTCCAGCTCGGCTCCAGGGTGACTTGGCGCAGGTTGCCGTCCTCACCAAGGAGCTCCAGGACCAGGGGCTCCTCCAGCTCCAGGGACCAGCTCAGCTGCTCCGCGAGGGTGAGGCTCGTGGGCATGCCCACGACGCGCTGCAGCCGATCACCCGCACGCAGGCCGGCCTGGGCGGCGGGCCCCTCGTCAGGCACCAGGAGGTGCCCCTCGGGATCGCTGCCTACGCGGACCCCAATGCGGTAGAAGCCCAGGTCGTCGTCTCGATCGGGGTCCACGCGGGTCGTGCGGACGACGCCGTCGGGGGCCCGGTAGGTGACCTCCACCGCGCGCGCCCCATTGAGGGCCACGGCGCCCACCAGGTCCTCGAAGTCACGCAGGGGGGAGCCGCCCACCTCGAGCAGCTCGGATCCGGCGGGGATGCCCGCGGCCCAGGCTCCTCCGCCCGCCACGGGGGTGCCGATCACGGGGCGCGTGATGGGGACCCCGAACGAGTACGCCACCGGGAAGGCCACCAGGGCGAACACGAGGTTCATCAGCACGCCGCCCGAGTAGACGAAGAAGCGCTGGCCGACGCTCTTGGCCCCGAGCTCGTCGGGGGCAGGCTGGGAGCCGGGGAGGGCCCCTTCGCCGGCCATGCGCACATAGCCGCCAAAGGGCACCAGGGCGAGCTGATAGGTCGTGCTCCCGCGCCGGAAGCTGAGGAGCGGCGGACCGAACCCCAGGGAGAAGACCTCCACGCGCACCCCGCACCAGCGGGCCGCGAGGAAGTGCCCGGCCTCGTGCACGAAGATGACCATCCCGATCCCCAGGGCGACCTGGAGGGTGCGAAGCAGTGCGGCGGGGTCCATGGTCAGGAGCGTCAGGCCGTGGGGGACAGAGCGGCGAGCGCCTGCTCCGCGTGGCGGCGGGCGGCCTCGTCGGCGGCCTGCAGGGACTCGAGGGTCGGGGCCGGGCCGGCGCAGGCTTCGAGGGCCTGCTCAACCACCTCGGCGATCGCCGGGAGCGGGATGCGCCCCTCCAGGAAGGCTGCCACCGCCACCTCGTCCGCGGCGTTGAGGACGCAGCCCGCGCTCCCTCCGCGCTCGATGCAGCGGTAGCCGAGGCCGAGGGCTGGGAATCGCTGGAGGTCGGGGGCCTCGAAGTCGAGGCGGCTGAAGGAGGCCAGGTCGAACCCGGTCAGGGACGCGGGCGCGCGATCGGGGTGGTGGACGGCGTAGTGGATAGGGCCGCGCATGTCCGGGGGCCCGAGCTGGGCCACCACCGAGCCATCGCAGAACTCGACCATCGAGTGAACGATGGACTGGGGGTGCACGACCACCTCGATCTGGGAGCCGGGGAGGCCGAAGAGGTGGTGGACCTCGAGCACCTCGAGGGTCTTGTTCATCAGGGTGGCCGAGCCGATCGTGATCCGAGGCCCCATGCTCCAGTTGGGGTGGGCCAGGGCCTGCTCGACGCTCGCAGTGGCGATGTCCTCGGCAGTCGCCGTTCGGAAAGGACCCCCGCTGGCCGTGAGCAGCACCTTGCGGATCCTGCCCGAATCCTCCCCGCGCAGGCACTGTGCGATCGCGGAGTGCTCCGAGTCGACCGGGACCAGGGCCGAGCCCCCGGCCGCGAGCGCCGGGATCAGCAGCTCTCCCGCAATGACCAGGGACTCCTTGTTGGCCAGGGCGAGGGTCTTGCCCGTACGGGCCACGGCGAAGGAGGCCTCTAGCCCCGCGCGCCCGACGACCCCGTGCACCGCGACCTCGAAGCGGGCCTCCTCGACCAGTTGGACCAAGGCGTCGGGGCCGCTGAGGAGGCGCGTGCCCGGCGGCAGGTGAGGCCGGAGGCGATCGGCCGCGTCCTCGTCGATCAGGGCCGCCAGCGGAGGCCGGAACTCCTCGATCTGGCGCCCGAGCGCCTCCCAGGAGGTGTGGGCCGCAAGCCCGGCCACGGAGAGGCCACTTCCCTGCTCGCGGACGAGGTCGAGGGTCTGGCGACCGATCGAGCCGGTGCTTCCGAGGACGAGGAGGGGCTTCAAGGGACCAGCGGCACGCAGCCGGGCCTGGGAGTGTAGGACATCCGGCTCGTGGATCGATACGAGGTCCGGCGCGGGTATCCTCTCCGGCTCGAGGTCCTCTCCGGCCCCGCCCCGTCAGGCGCGCCGCGGACTCCCGTTCCCGCCCCACACCCACTCCAGACCCGTGAGCGATTCTCCGTCCCTCTCCTACAAGGACGCCGGCGTCGACATCGACGCCCAGGACGAGGCCCTGGCCCGCGCGAAGCAGGCCATCCGGTCCACCTTCAATCCCGGAGTCGTGTCCGATGTCGGGCTCTTCGGGGGCCTCTTCGACCTGGCGAAGATGGGGGAGCAGGACTCGATTCTGGTGGCCAGCGCGGATGGCGTCGGGACGAAGCTCGAGGTCGCCAAGCGCTGCGGGGTCTACGACACCGTCGGCCAGGACCTGGTGAACCACTGCATCGACGACATCCTGGTCCAGGGAGCCCGACCGCTGTTCTTCATGGACTATGTGGGCACGGGCCGCCTCGATCCCGAGGTCGTGAGCGCGCTGATCGGCGGCTGCGCCACGGCCTGTCGCGAGGCGGGCGTTGCCCTTCTCGGCGGGGAGACGGCGGAGATGCCGGGGCTCTATCAGGCCGGCGACTTCGACCTGGTGGGCTTCATCGTGGGTGCCGTGCGGCGCGACCGTGTCCTCGACGGCTCCAAGGTGCGCCCGGGACAGAAGCTGCTCGGGATCACCTCGAGCGGCCTGCACACCAACGGCTATTCCCTGGCCCGCAAGATCCTGTTCGAGCGGCTGGGGCACGAGGTCACGGATCGGCCGGAGGCCCTGGGCGGCGTGTCCGTGGGCGAGGCGCTCCTCGCGCCGCACCGCTGCTACCAGCCCCTCCTCTGGCCCCTGCTCGAGGAGCAGAGGATCGCGGCCATGGCGCACATCACCGGAGGTGGTCTGCGTGACAACCTCCCGCGCATCCTCGGTGAGCACGACGCCGTCATCCGGCTCGATTCTTGGCAGCGCCCGCCTCTCTTCCGGCTGCTCGTGGAGGCCGGCGGTCTGGATGTGGATGAGGCCCACCGGGTCTTCAACATGGGGATCGGGATGGTCCTGCTCGTGGAGCCCAGCGAGGAGGCCGCCGTGCGCGCCCACCTCGAGGCCCAGGGCGAGCCTGTGGTGGACCTCGGCGTCACCGAGAGCGGGAGCGGTCGGGTCCGGTGGGCCTGAGGGGTCGGGCCTCCGTGATTGCCCTGCTGCTTCTCGCGGCGGGGGGGCCCGTGCTCGCGCACGGTCCGAGTGCGACCTTGGTCGCCCGTCAACACGCCCCGTGGATCCCCCTCGCGGACTCGAGGGACGGGGACCAGGACCCCGCTCCCTCGCAGGACCGACCGGACTGGGAGGAGCTCTGGAGGGCGCTCCAGGCCCCGCTTCCGGTGGCCGAGCGCGCGCGGCTGGTGTCGGGCTTCGGCGTCGACCTGGGCAGCGGGAGGCGGCCCCGGCCGTTCGAGGTGTCGCTCGCACGGGCTGGCCTGGGGCTCGATGCGGCCCTCGAGGTGCCGCGCAGCGCCTGGGCGCCTCTCACGCCCCTCGCCGCCGGCGTGGTGGTGCGCCTGCTGCCCCCCGGGCCCGACCGGGCCTGGGCGCTTGCGGCCGCGCTCGGGCCCGGCGGGGAGGCGGACCTCCTGCCCGCACGGCTTCAGGAGGGCTACGAGGCCTTCGTGGCTGCGGAGCGTGCCTTCGACGGCCCCCTCGCGACGGCGCTTGCGCGGGCGATGCACCGCCAGGCGCGGGCGACCTGGAGCGCGTTCTGCCTGGAGGGCATCCTGCGGAGGACGGGGGACCTCGCCGGCGCAGAGGCCGTGCTCTCGGAGCTCGAGCGCGCCGCGAACCGGCAGGAGCGTGCCGACCGTGCCGGGCGTCGAGCCATCGTGGCGCGTGGAGAGGGGCGCCTCGCCCTCGCCTGCGACCACCTGGGTGCGGTGCTGGCGGCGGGGGGAGCGGATGGGGCGCAGATGATGGGCCTGCAGGCCCTGCGCAGCGGTTCGCGTCCCGAGGCCGCGGCGCACTTCGCGGCGCTCCTTGCGGGCGAGAGCCTGGCCGCGGGGAGCGGGGCTCCTGCGCCCTGGGCGCAGCGCGGATTCGGGGTGACGCTGCTGCCTGGGCGCGACTAGGGGCCGTCGCCCGGAGTGCCTGCACGAGCCGGGGCCCGCTCCTCTCGCAGGAGGGGCTCCATCCTTGCGCAGCGGCCCCCTGCTCCCGATCCTGTAGGGGTCCCGACCCCAATCCGATGCTGCGTCTCTCCCTCCTCCTTGCCGGTGCCCTCTCGATCCCCCTTGCCCAGGACGCAGAGCCCTTCCTGAAGGACTCGGACCTCAAGAAGCTTGCGGGCGCCTTGGATGACTACATCCAGGCGAGCGTGGCCCAGGAGAAGGTCCTCGAGGCGGAGAGCGAGGTCCAGGAGGAGATGGACAAGCTGGCGAAGAAGCTGCGCAAGGCACCGGTCGCCGACATCCTGGCCTCCCCCGCCGACCTGGGGCGGGCGCTCTGGCTCTCGTACGGCTACGACAAGGCGCGCGTGAAGGGGGGCTCGGTCGAGGACCGTGAGGCCATCCAGGGGCCGTTCACCAAGGACAGCCCGCTCAAGTACACGATGCTGGCGCCTGCCGGGTACGACAAGGGCAAGTCCAAGTCCTGGCCCCTGATCCTGTGCATCCCGGACGAGGGTGAGACCCCGCGCGAGCACCTCCTCCAGAACTGGGAGAGCACCGCGCTGCGCGATCAGGTGATCCTCGCCTGTCCCGAGATGCCGGCCAACGGCGCCGACTGGCTGGGGACGCCGGGCGTGGCCACGGCCCTCATCCTGTTCCGCACGATCTACGAGGAGTGGGCGATCGACTTCGACCAGGTCTACCTGGCGGGGCGCGGTGCCGGGGTCGAGGCGGCCCTCTCCATCGCGGGCAAGTTCCCCGAGCGCTTCGCCGGCGTCATCGGGCGGGCCGGAGACGCTGGGGCGGCGGATCCGGGCAACTTCTCGAATGTCGCCACCTGGTTCGCCGGGGGCGGAGCCGGCGTCACCACCTGGGCCGACAAGATCAAGGAGCTGGGCTTTGAGAACTGCACGGTCACGCCGGATGGCCGCGAGCCGGAGATCCTCGCGTGGATGGACGGCGTGCGCCGGCCCAGCGCTCCGGACAAGGTGATCCTGGTCCCCGGACGCCCCTTCCCGACCCGCTCGTACTGGATCCAGGTCGAGGCCGGTGACGAGGAGGGCGCGCGCGTGGAGGCGACCGTCGACCGTGCCACCAACACGATCACCATCGAGGCGGATGTGGTGCCGCGGGTTACGGTCCTCTTCAATGATGCCCTTGTGGACCTCTCCAAGCCGGTGAAGGTCATCGTCAACGGGGTCGAGAACGAGGATCAGCTCCCGCGTAGCTTCCGGACCTGCCTGAACCTGATCTTCCGCGGGACGAGTGATCCCGGTCGCGTGTTCGTGGCCTCGAAGACCTACGCCGTCCCGGCGCGCGCCTCCAAGTGACCGACGCGCGTCCGGAGCGCGGCGGGCCCGCGGACGGGGCGCGCTCCGCGGCTCCGGCTGCTGGCCATGCACTCGACTCGGGGGCCGGGCCCCCTGCGGGCGGAGCTGGTGCTCCTGCTCTCCTGCTGACCGCTGCACTGGCGGGCGCGGGGACCATGACGGTCGAGCTGGCAGCCGTGCGCCTCCTGGCCCCCTGGTTCGGCGCGAGCCAGGCGGTGTGGACCAGCGTCATCGGCGTGGTGCTGCTGGCCCTCGCCCTCGGCTACGCCGGGGGCGCCCGCTCCGCGGCGGTCCATGGCGACTCGCCGGCAGCCTTGACGCGCGGCCTGCGGCGGGCGCTGCTCGGCTCGGCGCTCTGGGTTGCGCTGCTGCCCTGGTTGGCGGGCCCCCTGGCGGAGCTGCTGCTGCCCCGCGTCACGGCCCTGGACGAGGCGCCCGCGCTCCTCACCTGGAGCAGCCTCGTGGCCTCGCTGGCCCTCTTCCTTCCACCCGCCAGCCTGCTCGGCAGCGTGTCGCCGGTGGTCACCGAGCTGCTGGCGCGCCGCACCGGACAGTCCGCAGGGGCGGTGGGAGGGCGCGTCCTCGCCTGCTCGACCCTGGGCAGCTTGGTGGGGGTGTTCGGCACCACGCACCTGCTGATTGCGCACCTGGGCCTGCCGTGGACCTTTGGTAGCGCCGCGCTGCTGCTGGCCCTTCCGGTCCTGTTGATGGGAGGCCGGGCCGCCGGGGTGCTCGTGGCTGCCTTGGTGCCCTTCCTGGCATGGACGGGCCAGAGAGACGCAGCGCACGCGGGTCCCGAGCACCAGACCCTGCCTGACGGCGCGCGGCTGCTGGCCCAGGTCGAGTCTGCCTACCAGCGTCTGCGGGTTCTCGAGTCGGGTGAGGGCGAGGACCTCCGGCGGTGGCTGGCCGTCAACGAGGCCAGCGACTCGTTCCAGAGCGTGTGGACCCCGCAGCCTGGCCTCCTCGGCTCTGGCCACTACTACGACGCCTTCGCCCTCCCCCTGGCCTGGGCACGCCCTGACGCCTCCGGCTCTCCACCCTGGCACCTGCTCGTCCTCGGCCTCGGCGCGGGTTCAGCGGTCCGAGTCCTGGAGGGCTGTCTCGAGGATCCCGGCGCCCTGGTGTGGAGGGGTGTGGAGCTCGATCCGGAGGTCGTGCGCCTGGGTGTGGAGTGGTTCGAGCTGGAGCCGAGTCCCGAGGTCTCCGCGGGCCTCGATGCGCGGGTCGCCCTCCGCCTGCAGCCGGACGCGGCCTGGGACCAGGTCATCGTGGATTGCTACGCGAACAACATGGAGGTGCCCGCGCACCTCGCCACCCAGGAGCTGTTCCGCGAGGCCCTGCGCGTGCTCCGGGAGGACGGCTGGATCAGCGTGAACGCCGGCGGCTTCGGCACCGAGGACCCCGTGGTGCAGGCGGTGGGCCGCACCCTGGCGACCGCGCTCGGCTCGCGCGTGCTCGCCCTCGAGGTCCCCTTCAGCCGCAATGTGGCCCTCATCGGGCGTAAGGCCGGAGCGCTGCCCGAGCCCGGAGCACCCGAGTGGGACCTCGTCGCCCCCTTCGCTCAGGGCCTGGCACGGACCTGGGCAGCTCCTGGGACCTGGGCCTGGCTCGACGCCTCCCCGACGCCGCTGACGGATGCGCACGCTCCGCTAGAGCACCTGCAGCGCGCCTCGGTGCTGGCCGGGCGCAGGCGCTGGGCGGTGGGGGACGCCGGCAGGTGACGAGGCTGTCCCTCCGCGGCGCGGGAGCGACCCTGCCCCTCGCGCTGGCTCTCCTCGGAGCCCAGGCGGGCCTCGGAGGGCCGCTGAGCGGCGTGCCGCCAGAGTCCCAGTCCGCGACTCCTTGGGCGTGGCCGGCCCTTGCCGGAGCGGCTCTGGCCGTCCCAGGAGAGCCCCTCGAACTCACCGGGGCCGCCGGTGCGCAGGAGGGCCTGGCTGGGGTCCGAGCACTCATCGGGGAGGGGGCTCTCGTTCGCGCGGTGGTCGCGGCCGAGGCCCTGCCCGAGGATCTTGACGGCCTCACAGCGCGGGTGGAGAGCCGGTACTGGGCGGGGGATCTGGCCGGGGCCATGGCTGCGGCGCGGTCGGCCCTGGAGAGCCACCCCAGGGATCCGCAGCTGCTCCTCCTGGCCTCCGAGCTCTCGACCCAGCTGCTCCTCCCGGTGGAGGGCCTGCGGCTCGCTGAGCTGCTCCAGGAGGAGGCCAAGCAGCTCTCCGGGGAGCTGGGGTCGTTCTACTCCGGGCGGTCGCGCGCACTGCGCGCGGAGGCCGAGCAGGCGCTCGCGTGGCAGGAGTGGGTTCAGGGCGCCGAGAGCCGAACCCGAGCGCTGGCCCTGGGAGTGGTGGTGCTGGTCATGGGCGCCACGGCTGTCCTGGCCCTCAAGGGCAGCTCGAGAGGTCCCGCAGCCCGGAGCTGAGGGACCGCTCTGGGCAGCCCCGGCCGAGTTCTCCGAGGGCCGCGTCCGAGAGTGCGCCGGAGTGGGCTTGGGGCCGCACCATGCGCGAGGGCCTGCCCACGCAAGCGCGGGCAGGCCCTCGGTCTTGGTCCCCCTGAGAGCCTCAGGGGGCGCCACTCACAGGATGTCCAGGATTCCGGTGCCGGCGCCGGTCAGGGTGCTGGAGTTCGCGCGGTAGTTGATGTTCTGCCCGATCTTGGTGTTCCAGGGCAGCATCTCCTTGTCGCAGACGATGCCGAGGGCCACCGCGGCGAAGCCACGGGCGCTGTCGGTCATCTTGCTGGAGTTCAGCATGTCCACGAGGGGCTCGATCGAGTTCCGGTCACCGATCTGACCCAGAGCGCTGGCGATGGCAGCCTGCGTCGCCATGCCCTTGGCGTTGCCGAGCATGTCGACGAGCTTGGGCACGATCTGCTTGTCACCCAGGAGGCCGAGCGCGATCGCCGCCTGCTTGAGCAGGTCCGGGCGATACTTGGACTCCTCGATCAGCTGCTGGATCTGCTCGACAGGGCGGGGGTCACCGATCAGGCCGAGGGCGACGCAGCAGTAGCCGCGCGCCTCGTCCGAACCCGTGAAGAAGTCGAGCTTCTCGACCAGGGTCGGGATCGCATCCACGCTCTTGGACATGCCAAGGCCCAGGGCGTAGGCCCCCATGTCGGCCGGGCGGCGGCAGTCCTTGGTGGCGGCCTGGAGGGCCAGGACCGTTCCGCTGTCGAGGGCCTCACCGGCCTCAGCCAGGTCCCAGGCCTGGACGCCGATGGCGAGGCCGGCCCAGGGCTTCATCTGGACCTTGCCACGACCCAGGGTCTTGGTCAGGGCCTCCTTGATCTCGTCGCGACCGCCCCAGGGCTTCTCGCCGGTGCCCGGGCGGGCGCCGATCTGAGCCAGGGAGATGAGCGCGAAGCGGCGGGCCTGCTGCTCGCCTTTGTCGGCGACCTCGGCGAGCGTCTTGCGGATCTTGCTGTTGATGCCGCGTCCGCCGTCATCCTCGCAGGTGCCGATCTGGCCAAGGGCCAGGGCAGCGGACATCTGCAGCTCGCGCTGGGAGTAGTCGGAGCGCTCGCCGCTGGCCTCGATCAGGATCTCGGCGCAGCTGGTGCGGAGGGTGTCCGCCTCTTCGCCCTGGAGCCCGTCGAGGAGCATCGCCATGGCGCGCGGCGCGTGGGACCGCACGAACCAGTGACGGGTCTCCTTGTTGGCGCGCTGGTTGCCCTCGTCGAAGTAGTCCAGGAGGAAGCGCACCTGAGCCTGGCGCGACACGCACCAGCGCAGGTTGGACTTCTTCTCGTCGTCGCTGAGGGCCACCTCACCCTCGACCGCGTCCACCTTGGTCAGGCCGAAGGCGATCATCGCCGCGACCTTGATGTCCCGGGTGGCGAAGGTCGGGGACTCGAGGATGTCCACCAGGTGCTCGGCAATGCGCTTGCGCAGCTCGTTGTCGCTGGTGCGGTAGCCCAGGAGACCGAGGCCGTAGGCGGCGAAGGCGCGCGTGCGCAGCTGGACCTGGGTCGAGCCGACGGCCTTGCGTCCCTCGGGGCCGTCATTCATGAGCTCGACGAGCAGGTCCACGCTGCGGTCGTCGGCGAGGATGCCGAGCGCCACGGCCGCCGTCTCCGCGATCTCTTGGCTGGAGTCGGAGAGGAACTTCGAGATCTCCTTCTGGAAGCGCGACTCGCCGCTCTCGTCCTGGGCGTCTCCGATCTTCGCCAGCGCGACCAGGGCGCCGGTGACGATGTCGTTCGAGCGCTCCTTGTTCAGCACCTCGAGGAGAGCCGGAACCACGACATTCTCGATCTGCTCCTTGGTCGGGCGGAGGGTCTCCTTGGCTTGGTCCTGCTGGCCGTGTCCGAGGAAGAAGT
>JADHNZ010000037.1 GCA_016779225.1 Planctomycetota bacterium | reverse complement strand
CGCCTGGCCAAGGAGGCCGGGGTTGAGCAGGTCGTCTTCGATCGCGGCGCCTTCCCCTACCACGGTCGCGTCAAGGCGCTGGCCGAGGCCGCACGGGAGGGCGGGCTCAAGTTCTGATCATGAAGCACCGCATCGAATACATCGACCACGCGAGCGTCGAGGAGCTCCAGAACCTCAACGAGCAGCTCCTCAACGTGAACCGCTGCGCAGCCACCATGAAGGGTGGTCGCCGCTTCTCCTTCGCCGCCCTCGTGGTGGTGGGGGACCGCGCGGGGCATGTCGGCTACGGCTTCTCGAAGGCGCGCCAGGTGCCCAACGCCATCGAGAAGGCGGGCAAGGACGGGCGCAAGCACCTCCAAGAGGTTCCGATCACCAAGGAGGGTTCGATCCCTCACGAGGTCATCGGCGAGTTCTGCAGCGCGCGGGTCAAGCTGATCCCCGCCTCCGAGGGTACCGGCATCATCGCTGGCGCCTCCGTGCGGGCCGTGGCCGAGATGGCCGGGATCCGCAACCTGCTCACCAAGTCCCTCGGTTCGACCAACCCGATCAACCTGGTCAAGGCCACTCTGGCCGCCCTCGCCCAGCTGCGCACCGTGGAGGAGGTCTCCTCCCTCCGCGGCGTGGAGCTCTGAGCCAGTAGGAGCACAGTCATGGATCTCAAGAGCGTCCTCTCCAAAGGCACCCCGCACGCCAAGGCCAAGCGCATCGGTCGCGGCATCGGCTCGGGGAATGGCAAGACCTCCGGTCGTGGTCACAAGGGCCGCGGCGCCCGCTCGGGCGCCAGCCGCCGCGCTGGCTACGAGGGTGGCCAGATGCCCATCTACCGTCGGGTGCCCAAGCGTGGGTTCACCAACGCCCGCTTCCGCAAGGACTACACCATCGTCAATGTCGACCTGCTCAACCAGTTCGATGACGGCGCGGTGGTCGACCTTGGCGCGGTCCTCGAGGCCGGCCTCGTCAGCCTCAACACCCCGTTCCTGAAGGTCCTGGGCAACGGCGAGATCACTAAGAAGCTCACGGTCAAGGCGCACAAGTGCTCCAAGACGGCCCAGGCCAAGATCGAGGCCGCCGGCGGCAGCCTCGAGCTGCTCGAGGGCGCTCCCGCCGCGGCGGATGCCCCGGCCGCTGAGGCCGCCGAGAGCGACGACACCTCCGCCTCCTGACCCCAGAGGATCCCCCCTTGGAGAACGGCATCAACCAGCTCTTTCGGGTTCCGGAGACCCGGCAGCGGATCTTCAGGACCCTCGGGCTCCTGATCTGCTACCGGCTTGGGTTCCAGATCCCGATCCCCGGGATGGCGCCGGAGTTCCTGCGCCAGACCGGTGAGCAGAACATCTTCGGCCTGCTCAGCGCCCTCTCGGGGGGCGCCATCGGGCAGACGACGGTCTTCGCGCTGGGGATCATGCCCTTCATCTCGGCCTCCATCATCTTCTCGATGATGACCAAGGTCTCGCCGGCCCTCGAGGCCGTCGCGAAGGAGGGCGCCAGCGGCCAGAAGAAGATCAACCAGTGGACGCGCCTCGCCACGGTGCCGATTGCGCTCGTCCAGGCGATCTTCATCTACACGGGCGTGTTCCTGCCTGGGCGCGCGGAGATGGTCGATGTGAGCATGCGCGACAGCAGCGTCGGCCTCTTCTTCGTGGTGGTGACCGCGCTGGTGGGGGGTGCCCTGCTCGTGATGTGGATCGGTGAGCTCATCACCGAGTACGGCGTCGGCAACGGTGCCTCCCTCATCATTATGGCGGGCATCATCGCGACGCTCCCCTCCAGCCTCTGGTCCATCAAGGAGAGCCCGGACTTCTGGCAGATCATGCTCTTCCTGAGCGCGGTCTGGATGGTGACCATCTTCGCGGTCGTGTTCATGCACAAGGGCGCGCGCAGGATCCCGATCCAGTACGCGCGCCTCACCCGCGGGCGCCGTGTGTACGGCGGCCAGCGCCACTACCTTCCCATCAAGGTCAACATGGCCGGCGTGATGCCGATCATCTTCGCCTCGGTGCTGTTCGTGATCCCCGGGGTGCTCTTCACCTGGCTCGGCTGGACCACCCTGCAGAACGCCTTCCAGGACCAGACCGGGTTCATCTATGTGACGGTCTACCTGGCCCTGATCTTCTCCTTCTGCTTCTTCTGGAACCGCCTGATGTTCCAGCCCGAGGAGATCGCCAACAACCTGCGCGAGCACGGCTCCTTCATCCCGGGCATTCGCCCCGGGCAGAAGACGGCGGAGTACCTCTCCAATGTCCTGACCCGCATCACGATGGTGGGCGCGGCCTTCCTCGCGATCGTCGCGGTGGCGCCGGCCTTCATCACGAAGGACTCGGGCATGACCCAGTCCATGCAGTACTTCGTGACGGGCACTTCGGTGCTGATCGTTGTCGGCGTGGCCCTCGAGCTGGTCGACAAGCTGAACGCACAGCTCGTCATGAAGGCCTACGACGGCGGGGAGCCCGCCGAGGGCGCCTCTGGCGCCGGTGCCGGCTGGGCCAAGGCCCGGGGGAAGGCTGACTGATGTCGCGTCAGGTCCTCATTCTGCTAGGCGCGCCCGGTGCCGGGAAGGGAACGCAGGCCGTCAGGCTTGCGGAGTCCCTCTCGTTGCCGCACGTGTCCACGGGGGACCTGTTCCGCGAGAACCTGTCCAAGGGCACCCCGCTGGGGGACAAGGCCAAGGGCTACATGGATGCTGGTGACCTCGTCCCGGACGAGCTGGTGATCGACATGCTCTTCGACCGGGTTGGCCGCGAGGACTGCGCCGGGGGCTACCTCCTGGACGGCTTCCCGCGCACGGTCGCGCAGGCCGAGGCCCTTGGCGCGCGCCTGGACGCTCAGGACGAGGTGCAGGTCATCGACATCGAGGTCCCCGACAGCGCCATCGTTGAGCGCATCACTGGACGACTCTCCTGCGGGGGCTGCGGGGCGGTGTTCCACCGCTCCTTCAACCCGCCCGCGACGGAGGGGACCTGCGACCGCTGCGGTGGGGGACTGTCCCAGCGCGCCGACGACTCCGCCGAGGTCGTCGAGAAGCGTCTCGCCGCCTATCACGAGCAGACCGCGCCGGTGGCGGGCTGGTACCGCGAGCGCGTGGGGATCTGCGCGGTCGACGGCACCCAGTCGCCGGATGAGGTCTTCGGAGCCTGCCGGGCCTGCGCCCAGGAGGTGGCCTCGTGATGGCCAAGGAAGAACCGATCCAGGTCGAGGCCGTCGTGACCGAGGCCCTGCCCAACGCTCGCTTCAAGGCGAAGCTCGAGTCCGGGCACGAGATCCTCGCCCACGTGAGCGGGAAGATGCGGATGCACTACATCCGCATCCTGCCCGGAGACAAGATCACCGTTGAGATGTCCCCCTATGACCTGACCAAAGGCCGGATCGTGTGCCGCGGTGAGCGGCGCAGGCGGACCGGAGGTCGACGGAGGAGAAGACGATGAAAGTTCGTAGTAGCGTCCGGCGCATTTGCGCCCAGTGCAAGATCGTTCGCCGCCGGGGCGTGCTCCGGGTCATCTGCAAGGCGGATCCCCGCCACAAGCAGCGTCAAGGCAAGTAAACCCCGCACCCTTCAAGAAACCGAAACGCCATGGCACGCATCGTCGGGGTCGACATCCCCAACAACAAGCGCCTCGAGATCGCCCTCACCTACATCTTCGGTGTAGGGCGCACTCGCTCTCTGGAGGTCTGCAAGGCCCTCAACCTGGACCCGGCCATGAAGGCCCGGGACCTGAACGAGGAGCAGACCACCGAGATCGCCAACCACCTCACCAAGAACTACGCGGTCGAGGGTGACCTGCGTCGTCAGGTGGCGATGGACATCGGGCGCCTCCGCGACATCGGCTGCTACCGGGGCCTCCGCCACCGCCGCAGCCTCCCCTGCCGCGGCCAGCGCACGCGAACCAACGCCCGTGGGCGCAAGGGTTCGAAGAAGACCGTCGCCGGCAAGAAGTCCGTCAAGGGGATGAAGTGACCCGCTGAGCGGTCCACCCCGATCCCCACCCGTCCCAGAGCAACGACTCGAATCAATCCATGGCCAAGTCCACCAAGCGCAAGGTCAAGAAGAATGTCCTGCGTGGGATCGCCCACGTGAAGGCGACCTTCAACAACACCAACGTGACGATCACCACGCCCACCGGTGACACCCTGTCCTGGGGCACCGCCGGCGTCGTCGGCTTCAAGGGCACGCGGAAGAGCACGCCCTTCGCAGCTCAGCGCGCCGCCGAGACGGCGGCCAGCGCTGCCATGCGTCACGGGCTCAAGGAGATCATCGTGCGCGTGAAGGGCGCGGGCTCCGGGCGCGAGTCCGCGGTCCGCGCGCTGTCGAACTCCGGCCTGCGCATCCTGTCCATCGAGGACGTCACCCCGCTCCCGCACAACGGCTGCCGCGCGCGTAAGCGTCGCCGCGTCTGATCCCGCACGAACCAGGAGAACCACGATGGCCCGCTACACCGGACCCAAGGTCAAGCAATGCCGCCGGGAGGGGATGAACCTCTTCTTCCTCGGGCAGAACACCTCGAGCGGCAAGGTTGCCGTGCTGCAGCGTCGGGACTACCCGCCCGGAGTGCACGCCCAGAGCCGCCGCAAGGTCACCGAGTACGGCGTCCGCCTGCGCGAGAAGCAGAAGCTCAAGCGCGTCTTCGGCGTCTACGAGAAGCAGTTCATGCTGTACTTCCGCGAGGCCGAGCGCCTCAAGGGGAACACGGGCGCGAACATGCTGACCCTGCTGAGCCGCCGCCTCGACAATGTCGTGCTGGCCGGCGGGATGGCGACCACCCTCGCCCAGGCGCGGCAGCTCGTCAACCACGGCCACTTCACCGTGAACGGCAAGCGCATGACGATCCCCTCCTACCAGGTCTGCCCGGGTGATGTGATCACCCCGCGCGGGAAGGAGAACACCAAGAAGATCGTCGCCGACCACCTCGAGGTGAACAAGTCGGCCGCGACGCCCCAGTGGCTCGATGTGAATGGCGACACGCTCACCATCACCATCACCCAGCTCCCCAAGCGGGAGGACTTCCAGTTCCCGATCCAAGAGCAGCTCATCGTCGAGCTCTGCTCGAAGTGATCCGCACCAGCACCCCTCGCTGACCCCCCGAACGGCACGCCCCCCAGGAGCACCCGCATGAGAATCCGCTGGCGCAACTTCGAACTCCCCAACAAGGTCCAGCTCGACGAAGGCACGAGTACGGCCACCTACGGCCGCTTCGCCATCGAGCCCTTCGAGCGTGGCTTCGGTCACACCATTGGCAACGGCCTTCGTCGGGTCCTGCTCTCCTCGATCGAGGGGAGCGCCATCACCGCAGTCCGGATCCAGGGCGCGAACCACGAGTTCGACAGCCTGGAGGGTGTCTACGAGGATGTGACCGACCTGATCCTCAACCTCAAGCAGCTCCGGATCCAGTACGACGGCTCCGAGCCGATCACCTGCAAGATCTCTCGGTCCGCCGAGGGGCCGGTGACCGGAGCGGATGTCCAGTGCCCGTCCCCGGCCGTGGTCGTTAACCAGGACCTCCACATCTGCAGCCTCACCATGGAGCGTGAGCTCGAGATCGAGTTCGATGTCGCCCGCGGCCGCGGGTATGTCCCCGCCGAGGAGAACCGTGACGAGGAGCAGGCCCTGGGCACCATCCCCGTGGACGCGATCTACTCCCCGGTGCAGCGTGTTCGCTACGCCATCGAGGCCACCCGCGTTGGCAAGCTGACCAACTACGATCGCCTCGTCCTCGAGGTCTGGACCGACGGCACCGTCGCTCCGCAGATGGCCCTCACCGAGGCCGCCAAGATCTACCGCAAGCACCTGAACCCCTTCGTGCTGGATCGCACCTTCTCCGACGAGCGCCCGGTCATCGAGACGCCCGACGCGAGCGAGTACAACCAGCGCAACCGGGAGACCAGCGAGCTCCAGGCCCTCCTGGACACGCCGATCGCGGACCTCGAGCTCTCGGTCCGGGCCCGCAACTGCCTGGACGGTGCCGACATGAGCACCCTTCGCGACATCGTCACGCTCTCTGAGAACGAGATGATGAACCTCAAGAACCTCGGGAAGACCAGCCTCACCGAGATCAAGGCCAAGCTGGCCGAGCACGGCCTCTCCCTCGGGATGATGTCCGGCACGGCCGAGGTCTAGGACAGCCCGAATCCACACCCAGCGGCGCGCCCACCGCGCGCCGGCAGCAGCACCCCAGAACCATGCGTCACCGCGTAGCAGGCTTCAAGCTCGGTCGGACCGCCTCCCACAGGAAGGCGATGTCCCGCAACATGGCCGTGTCCATCATCGAGCACGAGCGCATCATCACGACCCTCACCAAGGCCAAGGCGATCAAGCCCCAGGTCGAGAAGCTGGTCACCCTGGCCAAGGTCGACACCCAGCACAACCGTCGCCGCGCCTTCGCGCAGCTGCGTGACGCTGGTGCGGTCGAGAAGCTCTTCGATGTGCTGGGCCCCCGGTTCGCCGAGCGCCCCGGTGGCTACTGCCGCATCCTCAAGCTGGCCAAGCGCCGCCTCGGGGACGCCGGCGAGCGCGCCATGGTCGAGTTCGTGGAGCGCACTCCGGCCGAGGCCGCGGGTGCCTCCGACGACGAGGCCTGAGCCCTTAGGGCCCTAGTCCAGCCGCCGCGGGGCCCGATCGGGCCCTGCGGCGGCTGCTTCATGGCGACTCGGGCCAGCGCGGGGTCCCCCCGATTCCCTGCGCGAGGCCTGCGCCGGCGGGGCTTGCTGGCCCCGCCGCTGCTCCGCGCCGCTCCGATCAGGGCGCTCCGATCAGGGCGCTCCAAAGCCAGGGGCCCGGCCACCTGGGGCGTTGGCCTTCCGCTCGGCGCCGGCACCCTCGTCTGGTGCCCCGTAGGGGAGCCGGCTCTCGCAACCCGCAGCAGGGCTGCCGTGTTCTCGGAGCACGCCGGGCCCGCGCCGAGCCACCCCGAGCCACCCCGAGCCACCCCGAGCCACCCCGAGCCACGCCGAGCCACGCCGAGCCACGCCGAGCCAGGCCGAAGCGGACCAGGACGGGCCGATGCCGCCAGCCTATACGGCCTCTTCCCCCTGAGCCCGTCCCCTCACTCAGCTGCGGGAACGCAGCTGGAGGAGAAGGGCTGAGGCTGCACAGAGGCTTCCGAGGGCCATGGACACCCGGTCCCAGAGGTCCTTGCTGGGGGCAGGGCCCGGGTCCTGCGCAGCCAGCGCCTCCTCGAGGGGCTCGCTCTCGATCACCCCGAGCTCGTCCTTCTGGCAGCACTCGGGGAGGTCCTTACCCTGTGTCTCGGCGATGGCCTCGTTCTTCTCGATGGCCGTGGCGCGGCGCGTCTCGGCGTCCAAGAAGTCGATCAGGTCCTCCACCTCATCAGGAGCGAGCTGGAGGTTGGGCATGGGGACCCGGTTGTAGGCCTCGAACAGGCCCTGGGCGATCGGGTCGCCCTCCTCGAGCATGGCATCCGGCTCGAGAATCCAGCGCCGCAGCCACTCGCGGTCCCTGCGCTCGGTGACCCCCAGGAGGTTGGGGCCGATGCGCAGCAGGCCGTCGCCCTGGCCGACCCGGTGGCAGACCAGGCAGCGAGCTCGGAACATGCTCTCGGCTCGCGTCATGTCCGGCATGCGCTCCGGCGCGTCCGCGAAGTCGCTCGTGCCCGAGCCAGGGTGGCGATAGTCCGACAGCCAGCTGCCGATCTGCGTCGCCAGGACATAGGGGTTCTCGAAGGGCGACCGCTTCAGCCAGTGTCCGGTGGCCTGGTTGCCGATCAGCATGTTGAGGTTGTGGTCCGTCTCGGACTTCCCCTCCTCCTCGATGTAGAGGCCCAGCTTCCTGCGCAGCAGGAGGATGTCCTCCTCCTCGCCCGTCAGGAAGGTCCAGCCATCGCGTGCTCCGAAGCGCGACCGGTACTCCGCAAGGACCTCCGGCGTGTCGCGGTCGGGGTCGATGGTGATCGAGTACATGAAGACATCGCTTCCGATCCTGTCGCCCAGGATCTCCTGGACCTCGGCGAGGCGCGCCGTCTCCATCGGGCAGGCGTCGGGGCAGGCCGTATAGATGAAGTTCAGGACCACGACTCGCCCCTCGATCAGGTCGTCGAAGAACCGGACCGTGCGACCGTCGTGGGTGGTCAGCTCGACATTCGGGAAGTACTGCGCGCCCCAGCGGTTCCCTGCCAGCCGCGCATCCGTCCGGGAGTCTCCCTCGGGCGCCGTAAGAGAAGGCTGCTGGTGCGTGGTGGCCAGCCCAGGAGCGCCCGGGGCGAGGTGCCCATGCGAGGGGCCGGCGAGGAGGGGGGCCGCGAGCAGAGCCAGGGGGGCGAGGGTGGGCAGCATGGGACTGGGGGCAGGCTTGAGGGGCAGCCGAGGAGAGGGGATATGGGCGCGGGGCTGCTCCTTCGAGCGGCCCCGCGCTGGGACCTGGGGGCCTGCACGCGCAGACCCCCAGGAAAGGATCACTGACCGTCGTCGATCGTGACGCCGACTGTCGCGATGTTGGACACGTGCCCGGCCTGATCCGAGACCGTGTAGTTGAAGGTGTCCGAGCTGTCGTAGCCGAGGAAGGTCGTGTAGTGCGCCGTCCCGTCCGAGTGCAGGGTCACCGTGCCGTGGGCCGGGTACTGGGTGATCACCACCGAGTCCGGGTCCAGGTCGCCGTCCACATCCGTGTCGTTGGCCAGAAGCTGGATCACGACCGTGGTGCCGGACACGGCCAGGGCCGAGTCGTAGTTGGCGATCGGGGCGCTGCCTGACCCCGAGCCGCTGCCGCCAGTGATGGAGACACCGACCGTGGCCTGGTTGGACCGCAGCCCCGCCTCGTCCGCCACCGAGTAGCTGAAGGCGTCCGAGGACTGGGAGCTCACGCTCGGCGTGTAGCGCACCCAGCCGTTGCCAAGGATCTCGACCGTGCCCTGGCCCGGGCTCTGCCCGATCAGGACCGTGTCGGGATCGAGGTCGCCGTCCTCGTCGGTGTCGTTGGCCACCACGAGGATGTCGACCGATCCACCCACCGCGACCGTGGCCGCGTCGTAGACCGCACGGGGCGCCTCGCCGTGGCCATGGCCACCGCCGTTACCGCCGCCGTTACCGCCGCCGCCGTTACCGCCGCCGCCGTTACCGCCGCCGCCGTTGGGGTCCTGCAGGCTGATGGTGACTGCCGCGACATTGGAGACCAGGCCGTTGGAGTCCGCGACCGTGTAGCCCAGCTGCACGGAGGTGACTCCAGCCGTCCCGGGGGCCGTGTAGGTCAGGTGTCCTTGGCCGTCGAGGCTCACGGATCCGACGGTGGGAGGATTGACCAGGGCAACCGAGGTCTCGTCCAGGGTTGCCGGAGCGACCGCTTGGTCGTTGGCCAGGATGTCGAGGGTGACCGCTCCTCCCAGGAGGACGGTACCGAAGTCACCGTTGGCCAGGGGAGGCTGGTTGCCGCCGCCGTTCCCGCCGCCGCCGCCGCCGCCGGGGACCCCGGCGACCTGGACGAAGACCGTAGCGGCGTTCGAGGTCTCACCGACCGAGTCCATCACCGTGTAGGTGAAGGTCTGGAGGCTCGAGTCCGCCGAGGTCGCCGCGGCGAAGGGCACCACCCCCGCCGGGGAGACCGCAACGGTTCCACTGGCGGGCGGCGTCACGATGGCCACGCTGTCGGGGACGATCAGGGCCCCACCGAACGCGATGTCGTTCTGCGTCACCGCGATGTCGATGCTCTGGCCGGCAAAGACCTGGGCTGCGTCGGGCTCGGCCACGGGGGGCTGGTGCGCTCCCGCGCCTCCACCGCTGCCACCGGAGCCGCCGCTCTGACCCTTGGGCACATTGTTGTCGCCGATTCGGAAGTGCTCCAGGCCGAAGCTGTCCACATACTCGACGCCCGACCACCGGGGAAGAGGCGAGGGCATCAGCTTGAACTGGCCGGGGAACTCCACATCCCAGCGCATGAGCATGGCCGTGTCCTCGTGGGTCGTGTTGTGGCAGTGCTCAACATAGGAGCCCGCGAACTCCCGGAAGCGGTACGCCAGGACCACATGGTCGCCGCCGTGCTGCTCGGGGCCGATTCGGAAGACATCCTTGCGGCCGTAGCGCTCCCAGAGGGGGGGTGTCGAGCCATTGCGCGAGAGGACCTTGGCCTCCTCGAAGTGCACATGGACCGGGTGGCTCCAGTCGCCCGAGTTGTTGCGCAGGGTCCAGATCTCGACCTCGCCCATCTCGGGGGCGCTGGTGATCCGGCGCGGATCGGCCTTGAAGGCACCGTCTTGGTTCTTCACGGTCCAGGGGGCCTCGTCCGTCCCCGAGGAGCGGCCGAACTCGAACTCACGGCGCCGGGCGCTGGAGAGCTCCTCCTGGGTGAAGGTCGGCTGCTCGAGCATCACGAGCCCGCCGGGCTCGTAGTCCTCGGGGTTCATGGAGAGGTCCACCTCGCCCGCGGGCAGCTCATGCACGCGGAGCTCCAGGAAGCGGCCGACCACGGGGTCGCCCCCCTCGTAGCGGTCCGGCTTCCCGTCGCTGTCGGTGTCCGTGGGGACGCCCTTGTAGCTCTCGCTCAGGATGGCGCTCAGGCTGATCGGGTCCTCCGGACGCCGCCCACCCTTGTGCTCGAGCATGTTGACCAGGTAGAGCTTGTCGCCCGGGGCGAACTTGCTGAAGTCGACGATGATGTCGAAGCGCTCGGCGATGGCCTGGATCGGCAGCTCGCCGGCGGGGAGGCCGCTGGAGCCGTCCATGGGGATGGCGTGCTCCATGATGTTGCCGTCGTTCGCGATGAGGTGGAACGGAACGCGGTTGTAGGAGACCCCGGAGCCGCTGGGGCCGGGCATCTGGCCGCCCGGTCCCTGGATCTGGTGCACGAGCGCGAACTTGAAGTAGCGCGCGACCGAGCCGTTCAGCATCCGGAACCGGTAGCGGCGGGCGCGGACATCGAAGTGGGGGTGGTACAGCCAGTTCGTGAGCAGGTGGTCCCCGATCATCCCGTCGTTCTGGAACGGGTTGTACCAGAGCTGGCCGTTCTCATCCCACGCCTTGCAGGCGAGCAGGAGGTTCACGTCGTAGTCACGGTTACCCCAGTCCAGGGAGCGCCCGCTGGGGAGGCGCAGGTTGACTCCGTCGTCAATGGCCTCGTTGCCGCGGTCGATGGCGCTGTAGTAGTTCATCATCGCCGCGTTGCCCTTGAACACGTTCTGGGCGGTGTGGTCCAGCATGTGGTCGTGGAACCAGTGCGTGCTCATGGTCTCGCGGTAGTCACCGCGGATCTGCACGATGCCGCCGTTCCCATCCGGATAGCCCGCACGCGGGTCCGAGGCGTCCGTGTTGATGGTGTCGTGCCCCGCCAGGATCATCGGCCAGCGATAGTCGTAGAACTGGCCGGGGAAGAAGAACGCGTTGGCGTAGCCGTCACTCTCGGCGGGGTTGTGGCCGTTGTGCTCGTGCGTCGTGATCGTGTGGGCGCCGAAGCCGAGGTTGGCCGAGATGTCGACCGGGAGGGCGTTGTAGTGGCGGAACAGCACCGGATTGCCGTAGCACGCCATGAGCAGCTTCGGCGGCAGCGTGCCGTCGAAGGTCCACAGGGCCAGCGGGTCCTGCAGCGGCATGGCCGGGTGGAAACGGATGTCGATCCCCGCATTCGTTCCGTCGAAGCCCGCGAGTCCGGTCGTGTTGTGGTACAGCCCGCCCGGTCCGAACTCGGAGAACGAGCCGTTGTGGCTCCAGCCGTGCCCCTGCATGCCGTCGCGGAGGCCGAGGTTTCGCCGCGCTCCGGTCTGGGCGCTCTGGAAGTAGCTAGCGGGCGCGAACTCGTCGAGCCGCTGGTGGGCCCATCCCTCGCCCGGCGGGCGCCCTTCGGCGGGGGCCTCGGTCAGGGTCTGGCCGAGGTAGCTCTCGATCAGCGGCGTCCACGGGTTCTGGTCGAGCGTGTTCGAGGCCCAGGTGGGCTGCGGGTAGAGAGGCTGGGCCAGGAAGTCGTCCAGCTCCTGACCGTCGGGCGTGCTGATCGCATCCACCGGGCTGGGCAGGGGGGCTCACGGGGCGTAGCTGTCAGGCATTGCAGTGCGCCCGAACTCCTCGAAGCGCAGCATCTTCTGGGTGAAGCTCTGCGCGCCGTAGAGAGGGCTGGGGAGGCCGCCGCTCGGGATGTCGTAGCCGCCACCAGCACCGCGGCTGCCGCGTCCGAACGCGATGTTGTTTCGGAAGGCGTCCTCAATGGTTCCCGACTGGCCGCCCTCATAGGTTCCCTCCTGCATGTGCTCGGGCCCGTCGTGGGGATCCGAACCGATGACGAGGTCACGCCAGGCTGAAGGGTCCCCTGCGGGCGGACCGTCGTAGACGAGGGGTGCGGCGAAGCAGAGGCCCGCGAGGCCGAGGAGTCCTGCGGAGAGGCTGGGCTTGAAGCGCGATCGCTGGGGGGAGTGCGAGGGGCTGGACATGGGGAGGTGAGATCTGTGAGAGGGAGAGGGACCAGCGGCTTGTGAACTCTTGCCGCGGCCCCAATCACAGAAAACCCCCTCGTGGACGGGGCCACGAGCGGGCGGTAGGCGCCGACATGAGACGCGACAGGGAAAGCCGTGACTCGACACGAGACGGAGCGGGCCCCTCGCGCTGCCCTGTCTCACCGTGGGGCTCGAGGACCCTTCCGGCAGCGTCAGGAGGGGGGGAGCGCGGCTCCCCACCCGCGCACGGAAAGCTTCCATGCAGAGAGACTGATCTGTCCTGCGAGGGCGCTCGCGTGGGACGAGAGAATCCGGAGGCCCGTGCAGCCCTCGTGCGCTCAGCTGCGGTAGAGGCCCGGAGCGCCCTCACCCAGGAGCTGGATCAGGGAGCGAGCCAGCTCCTCCGAGAGCTGCACGCCCCAGTCCCGCGAGGGGCGCACGCGCCGGACGACGCCGTCGCCGCCGCGGACGGAGAGGAGCAGGGGGCTGCGCCCCTTGTGCTGCTCCAGAAGCCCCGCAAGGTCCTCTAGGCGCCCCTCGTCCTGGGGCCCGAGCTGGACGGACAGGCCCCCACGGAAGTGCTCCAGCGCCTCACCCAGGGTCCAGACCTCGTCGAGGAGCAGCCCCGGCTCCTCGCGGGAGTCATCCATCTTCCCCTGGACCACCAGCACGGCGCCGTCCTCGATCTTGTCGCTCAGCTCGGCCCAGGTGCGCGGGAACACGGTCACGGGGATCGATCCGTGGAGGTCCTCGAGGCGGAAGCGGGCCATCTTCATGCCCGCACTGCGGCCCTTGCGGACGACATTCTCGGCCAGCTGGAGGACGAGGCCCGCGACGCGGACCTCCGTTCCACCCTCGAGCTCGCCGAGCTGGGGGATGGGGCTGCTCGAGAGGAGGGCACAGATCCCCGCCCGCTCCTCGAGCGGGTGGCCCGTGAGGTAGTAGCCCAGCACCTCGTGCTCGAGGGCCAGGGACTCGGCCGTGCTGAGCTCGATGCTATCGTCGATCCCGTCGCTCTCGGGCGCGGTCTCCTCGGGGCCCGCCCCCAGGGCGTCGAACATGGAGACCTGCCCCGCACGCCGATCCGCGGCGGCGTCGCTGGCGTCCTTCATCGCGCCCTCGAGCGCGGCCAGGATCGCGCCCCGGCCGTGCCCCGTCTCGTCGAAGGCACCGGCCTTGATCAGGGCCTCCCAGCAGACCTTGCCCACGACCGCCGGATCCGCCTCCTTCACGATGCTGTGCAGCCCGAGCGGCTTCTCGTGCTCCTGCAGGCGCGCGCGCGCCGCGACCACCTCCTCGATGGCCTTCTTGCCGGTGCCCTTGATGGCACCGAACCCGAAGCGGATGCGATGGTCTCCCTCGGGGAGGAACTCCCAGTTCGAGTGACGGATGGACGGGGGCGCGACCTCGATCCCGCAGCGGCGGCACTCATCGAGGAAGGCCTTCACCTTGTCCGAGTCGCCCATCTCGCACGAGAAGTTGGCCGCGAGGAACGCAGTGCGGTGGTTCGCCTTCAGGTAGGCCGTCTGGTAGGTGATCAGCGCGTAGGCCGCGGAGTGGGACTTGTTGAAGCCGTAGCCACCGAACTTGACGATGTTGTCCCAGATCTGCTGCGCCACCTCGCGGGCGCAGCCGTTGGCCTCGGCCCCGTCCAGGAACTGGGCCGAGAACTTCTCCATGATCTCGGGCTTCTTCTTGCCCATCGCCTTGCGCAGGTTGTCTGCGTCGTTCAGGGAGAAGCCGGCAAGCTCCACGGAGGCGAGCATCACCTGCTCCTGGTAGACGATGCACCCGTAGGTGTCCTCGAGGATCTTCTCGAGGCTCTTGTGGTCGTAGGTGATGGCCTCCCGTCCGTGCTTGCGGTCCACGAACATCTCCACCATGCCGGACTCGAGCGGGCCTGGCCGGTACAGCGCCAGCACGGCGACCAGGTCCTCGAAGCAGTCGGGGCGCAGCCGACCGAGGAGCTTGCGCATGCCCTCGGACTCGAGCTGGAACACGCCCAGGGTGTCGCCCGCCATGAGCATGTCGTAGGTGGGGCGGTCCCCCTGGGGGAGGTCGTCCGGGTCCGGGGCCTTGACCCCCAGGCTGCCGAGGTAGCGCAGGCAGCGGTCGATGATGGTCAGGGTCCGAAGCCCCAGGTAGTCCATCTTGAGCAGCCCGAGCTCCTCTAGCTGGGGGGCCGGGAACTGCGTCGTGATGTCGTCGCCGTTCCGGGCGAGGGGCACGAAGTCCACCGTGGGCCCGGGGGTGATGACCACGCCGGCCGCGTGGGTGCTGGCGTGGCGCGCCAGCCCCTCCAGGGGCATCGAGTACTGGAAGAGGTCGGCCCACTCCTGGCCGCGGTCCCGGAACGCCTGCAGGTCCGCGTCCTGCTCCAGGGCGGCCTTGAGCGAGGGCGCGCCGGGGCCGCTGGGGATCTTCTTGGCGAGCTGGTCCACATCCCGCAGGGGGATGTCCAGCACGCGACCCACATCGCGGACGACCGAGCGCGAGGCGAGGGTCCCGAAGGTCACGATCTGGGTGACGCAGTCGCTGCCGTAGCGGTCCCGCGTGTACTGGATCACCCGCTCGCGACCCTCCTTGCAGAAGTCGATGTCGATATCGGGCATCGACACGCGGGAGGAGTTCAGGAAGCGCTCGAAGAGGAGGTCGTAGTGGAGGGGGTCCAGCCGCGTGATGTCGAGCAGGTACGCCACGATGGAGCCCGCGGCGGAGCCCCGGCCCGGGCCCACCGGGATGTCGTGGTCGCGGGCCCACTTGATCAGGTCCCACACGATGAGAAAGTAGGACACGAAGCCGAGGTCCCGGATGACGCCCTTCTCGTGCTCAAGGCGCTGGCGTGCCGCTCCCTGGTCCCCGGGATAGCGCTGCTTGAGCGCCTCCTCGAGCAGGCGATCGAAGAGCTGGTCGGGGCTCTCGCCGGTGTCGGGGCGGAACTCCGGGACATGGTAGGTGCCGAACTGGAAGTCGAAGGCCACCTGCTCGGCCACATCCATCGTCGCGGTCACGGACCCGGGCAGGTCCCGGAACATGTGCGCCATCTCCGCGCGCGTCTTGAAGTAGAGCGTGTCCGTCTCGAACCGGAAGCGCTTCTCGTCCGCCTTCTTCGCGCCCGTGTTGATGCAGAGCAGGACATCCTGGGCCTGGCAGTCCTCGTGGCGGAGGTAGTGGATGTCGTTGGTCGCCACCAGGGGGATCCCCGTGCGCTGGTTCAGGCGCACCAGGGACTCGTTGACCTTGTCCTGGATCTGGATGCCGTTGCGCTGCAGCTCGAGCCAGAAGTGGTCGGGGCCGAACAGGTCGCGCAGCTTGATGGCCATGTCCTCGGCCTCGCGCTCCTTGTCCCGCAGGAACAGCTGGTTGATGTGCCCTGCCAGGCAGCCCGAGAGGCACGAGATCCCCTCGGCGTGCCGGCTCAGCAGGTCCATGTCGATGCGCGGCCGGAAGTGCAGGCCGTGGACGAACGCCTCGCTGGTCAGCTTGGACAGGTTGCGGAACCCCGTCTCGTTGCGCGCGATCAGGGTCAGGTGGTTGTAGCCGTTGCCGTCGCGCTTGCTGTGCCGCTCGTGCATCGAGCGCTGGGCGATGTAGACCTCGCAGCCCACCAGCGGCTTGACCCCTCCGCGCGTGCACTCGGTGTAGAGCTCGACCGCTCCATACATGTTCCCGTGGTCCGTCAGGGCGAGGGCGCGCTGGCCGTCCTCGTTGCAGGCGCGGACCATGTCCTTGATTCGGTTCGCGCCGTCGAGCAGCGAGTACTCCGAGTGGACATGCAGGTGGACGAAGTCGGGGTCCGTCATGGCGGCGAGGGGGCAGCGCGCCTCCGGGGGGAGAGGACGCGGTGGGCCCGCGGCTGGGGCCGCGGGGTGGAGGGGGAGCCGCGGGCGCGGCTCAGGAGGGGCGCAGCAGGAGCGAGAGGAGCCCCTTCTGCGTGTGCAGGCGGTTGCCCGCCTGCTGGATGATCAGGCTGCGCGGGCCGTCGAGCACCTCGTCGGTCACCTCGAGGTTGCGCCGCACCGGCATGGGGTGCATGAGCCGGGCGTCCTCACCCAGCGCCAGCGTGCGCTCGTCCACGCACCATCCGGTCTCGCGCGCCAGGCGGCTGGCGGTGAGGGTCGGGTTGCCGTAGCTGGAGAGCGGCCACCAGGAGCGGGCGTACACCACATGGCTGCCCTCCACGGCGGTGTCCATGGAGTCGACCTGCTGGAACTCGACCCCGCTGCGCTGGGCCTCTCCGCGGGCCTCGTCGAGGACCGCGCTGTCGAGGTCGAAGCCACGGGGGTGCGCGAGGGACACCTCCATCCCGGCACGCAGGGCGGCCAGCAGCATCGAGTTGACCCCGGCCGGGCTGCCGGGCGCCGGCGAGCGCGTCCAGGTGATGGCGAGGCGTCGCCCGCGCAGGTCGCCGCCGAGGGCGTCCCGCAGGGTCATCAGGTCCGCGAGAGCCTGGAGGGGGTGCCACAGGGCGCTCTCCATGTTGATGACCGGCACCTTGGAGTGCTGGGCCCACGCATGGATGCCGGTGTCGAGGCGGTCCCGCTCCCAGACCCGGCCCGCGGGGGCGGGCCGGATGGCGAGGGCGTCCACATAGCAGGACAGGGCCTCGGCGGCGTCGCGGATGTGCTCGGGGGCCTCGCCGTCCATGACCACGCCCGTGCGCTCCTCGAGGGACCAGAAGTCGCTCGCCGCGTTGAGGTTCAGTGCGTGGCCGCCCAGCTGGTGCAGGGCCACCTCGAAGGACGAGCGCGTCCGCAGCGAGCCCCGGAAGAACAGCAGGCCCACTGTGCGCCCCTGCAGGTCCGCCCCGCGGACGCCCTGGCGTAGGCGGCCGGCCAGGTCGAGGACATCGTCGACCTCGCGGGTGTCGAGGTCCTGCAGCCGAAGGAAGTGACGCGGGGTGGCGGGGGAGCTGCCCATGAGGGGGGCCAGCGTACCCCCCTGCCCGCGGGAGTCCAGCGCGACGGCGCCCTCCTCGGCGGAGGAGTGGGCCCTGTCGAGCAGGCGCGCTGCCGGGCCGCGGAGTGGGGGCCCGGGGCCTGCGCGCAAGGAGCCTGACGGTGGCCTCCGGCCGCCCTCTCGCGAGGGGGCCGGCGGACGGCTCCTGGCCTGCCCCGGTTCAAGCTTGACAGCCCCCGCCCCGAGCCCTACAACTCCTCCCCCCTTGCACCCGTAGCTCAATTGGATAGAGCACCTGACTACGGATCAGGAGGTTTCAGGTTCGAATCCTGACGGGTGTACCAACCCACGCGGCGGGCCCCTGGCCAAGGCCTGGACCCGCCGCGCTCCATAGCCCCCCGGGGCCGTTGGCGGCCCGAGCCGGACCGCCGACCATGCCCCCCGCGATCTCTGACAACCCGGAGGAGCCCGAGCGGCTCGACGAGGACGCGCGCTTCATGGCGCTGGCCCTCGACGAGGCCCGCGCGGCCGCCGCCCGCGACGAGGTGCCCATCGGCGCCGTGGTCGTCCGGGACGGGAAGGTCCTGGGGCGCGCCCACAACCTGACCCGCGTCAGGCGGGACCCCACGGCCCACGCCGAGGTCCTGGCCGTGCAGCAGGCGGCCAGGCGCACCGGAGACCTGCGGCTGCCCGGGGCCACCGTGTACTGCACCGTGGAGCCCTGCTTCATGTGCGCAGGCGCTCTGGTCCACGCCCGCGTGGCCCGCGTCGTGTGGGCCGTCCCCGACCCCAAGTTTGGGGGCTGCGAGTCCCTCGGACGCGTGCTGGATGTCCCCGGCGCCAACCATCGCTGCATCGGCGAGGCCGGCCCCGGGGCCGAGACCTCCCGCGAGCTCCTCCGTTCGTTCTTTCGAACCAAACGCACCCAGCGCGACCCCAGGTCGCCCGGGTGAACTGCGAGGATCCAGACCACCCGTGTGCCTCGCGCGCGGGTCCCGACGGAGAGATGCCGGAGCGGCTGAACGGGCTGGTTTCGAAAACCAGAGTGTCCATTGGGCACCGGGGGTTCAAATCCCTCTCTCTCCGCCATCCTCGCAACCAACGAACACGCGGAGAGGTGTCTGAGTGGCTGAAGGAGCACGCTTGGAAAGCGTGTGTGTCGGCAACGGCACCGAGGGTTCGAATCCCTCCCTCTCCGCCACCTTCCAGCGAGGAGCCTGACGGCGCCTCGCCCGCGGGCCCGGCGGTGGGCCCGGTCCCCTGCGATGGGGCGCTTTCGAACCGGGTCAGGCCGGGAACGGAGCAGCCCTAAGGATGTCGTCCCATGTGCGGGGTGCCCGGGTCCTCCGGCGGGCCCGCGGTCTAGACACACCGCCCTGGCGGCGGCGTCATGCGGCCCCAGCGGCGGGGGAGCACCGCCCTCGCGGCGGTGATGGACCCTCCTGCGGTGTCTGGGCCGTGGCCCTGCGGTGTCTTCGAGTCCGCTCCGCGGTGTCTCCGAGTCCGCTCCGCGGTGTCTCCGAGTCCGCTTCGCGGTGTCTCCGAGTCCGCTTCGCGGTGTCTCCGAGTCCGCTTCGCGGTGCCGGAGCCCGCTTGGGGTGCGCGCGGGCCGCGAGAGCGCGCTGAGGGACGCGCTCGGGGCCCTGGGCACGGGCATCCGCGAGCCCCCACCGCTAGACTGCGCTCAATGGCCTATGTCGTCCTCGCACGGAAGTACCGACCTGGCTCCTTCGCCGAGGTCGTGGGGCAGGAGGAGGTCAAGCGCACCCTGCAGGGCGCACTGGAGGCGGACCGCGTGGGGCACGCCTACCTCTTCGCAGGACCCCGCGGGACCGGGAAGACGACCACCGCGCGCATCTTCGCCAAGGCGCTGAACTGCGAGCAGGGCCCCGGCCCGGAGCCCTGCAACGCCTGCGCGCGCTGCAAGGCCGCGGACTCCGGGGCGGAGGCCGACCTGGTCGAGATCGACGGGGCCTCCAACAACGGCGTCGAGCATGTGCGCTCCCTCCGGGACCAGGCGGCCTACGCGCCCATGGAGGCGCGCACCAAGATCTACCTGGTGGACGAGGTCCACATGCTGTCGAAGTCGGCGTTCAACGCGCTGCTGAAGACGCTCGAGGAGCCGCCGCCGCATGTGAAGTTCCTCTTCGCGACGACCGAGCCACACCGCGTCCTCGACACCATCCTGTCGCGCTGCCAGGTCCTGAAGCTGACCCCCCTCAGCGAGGAGCGGATCACCGCACGCCTGGACGAGGTGTTCGCCGCGGAGGGCGTGGAGGCCGAGGACGGCGTGACCCGCGAGCTGGCACGCCGCGCGCGCGGCGGCATGCGTGACGCGCTCTCCCTGGCCGATCAGGTGCTTGCGCGTGCGAGCCGCCCGACCCTCGCCGACCTCTCCGCGCTGGACAACGGGGGCTCGCGCCTTGCGGCCCAGGTCCTCGGCGCCGCCGCGCGCGCGGATAAGGCGGCCGTGCTTGGGCTGCTGCCCGCGGACGAGGGCCGCGAAGGGGAGGTCCTAGCCGACCTGCTCGACCACCTGCGCGCTGCCGTGGTCGCGGGGCTGTGCGGTCCGAACGCCCCCCAGCTCGCCAGCCACGCGGCGACCCCCGAGGAACGCGAGGCCCTGGCCGAGCTCGCCCGCCGCATCGGCCAGGCGCGCGCCGAGCTCTGGCTCACCGACCTGCTCCAGGCGCGCGAGCGCATGCGCCTCCTACCCGCCCACGGGCGCGTGATCCTCGAGGCCGCGCTGCTTGAGATGGCGCGGGACGAGCAGGGCGTTGGCGTCGCAGACCTCATCCAACGCCTCGAGAGCCTGGAGCAGCGGTGGGGGGGGGCCCCGGCCCCGCGGGCTCCGCAGCCCGCCGCGCCGTCGGCTCCTGCCGGAGCGCCCGCGCGGGAGGTCCCGGCGCCGCCCCCGGCGGGAGGCGGCGCGGTCCCCGCCCCCGCACGGCCGCCCGAGGCCGCCCCCGGAGCGGCTCGGCCTCAGGCCTCCTCCGCAGGGGCTCCGGGGGCCGCGGTCGCTCAGGCGGCGGTGGCCGAGCGCCCGGTCAGAGAGGCGCAGGGCAAGGAGGAGGTCGCGGGGCAGGTCTCGGCGCCCGCGTCCGCCCCTCCGCGCGTGCGAACCAACAGCGCCCAGGACGCCTGGGAGGGATTCCTCAGCACCGTGGCCGAGCGCAGTGAGAGCACTCGCGACCTCCTCGCCAAGCGCGGGCGCCTGCTGGGGCTGGACGAGGGGACGGCCACCGTCCAACTGCGCGGCCTCAGCGACGCCGAGCGCGGTCAGCTCTTCGACACTCGCAATCGCCGCAGGCTGGAGCAGGCCCTTGCAACGGCCCTGGGGCGCCCCCTGCGACTCGAGCTTCAAGACGCCTCGCAGGCCCAGGCCGGCGCGGAGGATGCCTTCACCCAGAAGGTCGCCTCGCGCTTCGGCGCTCGCATCGAGGAGTGAGCCGCGCCGACCTCGCGCGCCGCCGCGGCTCCACGATCACCGCCCCGTCCCTGGGGCCACCCACACGACGACAGCCAGGACACCTCCAACCAGCACAGGCACGATGAGCGGATCGATGGGAGACATGGGCCACCTGCTTTCGGCGGCCCAGCGCATGCACAAGGCGCTCGAGGAGGCCAAGCGCGAGCTGCGGGACGCTCGCGTGGAGGGGACGGCGGGCGGCGGCGTGGTCCGCGTTGCGTTCGACGGAGAGCTCGCCCCCGGCGCGGTCTCCATCTCGGAGGAGGCCTATGCCGCCGGCCGTGAGACCCTCGAGGAGCTCCTGGCCGCGGCTCTTGCCGACGGCTTCGCCAAGGCGGCTCGCCTGCGGGACGGGCGGCTGAAGGATGTGACGGGCGGGCTCGACCTGCCGGGCCTCTCCTGACGCGTCGTTCCTGAGCTCCGTTCACCCCATGGCCTACCCCGACGCCGTCGTCCAGCTGATCGAGGCCTTCCGTCGCTTCCCCGGGATCGGGGCGGTCACCGCGGAGCGCCTCGCGTTCCATGTCCTGCGCGATCCGCGCGCCCGGGAGCTGGCGCGCGCCATCGATCGGGCCGTCGAGGAGGCGCGCCGCTGCCGCACCTGTGGGAATGTGAGCGAGGCCGACCCGTGCCGGGTCTGCTCCGACGAGCGGCGAGACGCGACCGTCCTGGCCGTCGTGGAGGAGCCGCGCCATGTGGAGGCCCTCGAGCGCGCCGGCGTGTTCCGCGGGCGGTATCACGTCCTGATGGGGGCGCTGAACCCCGCGGATGGCACCGAGGCCGCCCACCTGTCGGTGCGCTCCCTGGTGAAGCGCGTCCAGGCGGGCGGCATCCAAGAGGTCATCCTGGCGACCGACCCGGATGCGGAGGGGGAGGCCACCGCCCAGCTGGTGCTCGAGGCGCTCGCCTCCTCCGGGGACGGGGGGCCGGTCGTCACCCGCCTGGCCCGCGGCCTGCCCGCGGGCGGCGCGATCGAGTACCTGCATAAGGGGATCCTCGAGGACGCGCTCGAGGGCCGCCGCGAGGTCCGCCTGAGGCGCTCCTAGGGGCAGTCCGGGGGGCCCGGCCCCATCCCGGGTGCGGGACCCGGGGCGCGCTCCGGCCCGCCTGGGGCAGGGGCCCTCAACCCCCGGCCGGATCCGGCCGATCCCGTGGGCAGGAGTGCCTCACTCTGAGCCCCGCCCCCCAGAAGCCCACCCTCGGCCTGCGCCTCGCCCAGCGGCAGGTGCTGGAGCTGCGCCAGCTCCAGGCTCTCGAGTGCCTCCAGCTGCCCGCGGAGGGGCTCGAGGCGTGGCTGCTGGAGGCCGCCGAGGCGAATCCCGCGCTCCAGGTCCAGGAGCGGCCCGCCCCGGCGCCGCCTCCGGCCCTGCGCGGGGCGGGCTCCCCTGGGGACTGGCTCGAGCAGCTGCCCGACTCCCGCGGGGCCACCCTGGAGAGCGCGCTGCAGCAGGTCGAGCTGCTCGACGCCCCTGCGCCGCTGCGCGCCTGGGCTGCGCTGCTGCTGCGCTCCCTCGACAGCGCCGGGCTCCTCTCGCGCACGGACGCCGAGCTCCTCGCGGAGGGGGAGGCCCTCGGGCTCCCCGACGGCATGGCCTGGCTGGGCCGCGCCGTGGCTCTCGTCCAGGACCTCGAGCCGCGAGGCCTCGGAGCGCGCGACGCACGCGAGGTGCTCCTCCTCCAGCTCGATCCTGCGGACCCCGACTACGGCCTGCTGGCGGACCTCGTCGAGCAGCATCTCGACGCCTGTGCCGCCGGACGGCGGCGCCGCGTGGCGCAAGACCTGGGGGTCACCCTCGAGCGCCTGCAGGAGCTGCTCCTGCGCCTGGCGAGGCTTCGGACCCGTCCCCTGGATGGCGAGGGGGAGGGCGCGCCGACCCTGCGCCCCGAGGTGCGCGTGCGGCTGCAGGGAGCGGACCTCGTCGTGGACCTCGTGCGGGGCAGCCTGCCCGAGGTGCGCGTGGACCACGACCTCGAGGTGCTGGCCCGGGACCGGGCCGCCGACCGCGCCACCCGGACCTGGCTGCGGCCGCGGGTCGACGAGGCTCGGCGCATCCTGGACGCCGTCCGCCAGCGCCAGGAGACCCTGCTGCTCGTGGCGGCCGCCGCCGCGCGCCGTCAATGCGCCTGGCTACGCGCCGAGGCGGAGCACCTGGCGCCCCTGACCATGCGCAGCCTGGCGGAGGAGCTGGGCCTCGCAACGAGCACGGTCTCGCGCGCGGTGGCGGGCAAGGCCCTCGACACGCCGCGCGGCGTCCTGCCCCTGCGGAGCCTGTTCCAGGCAGAGGCCCCAACGGCTGGGGTGGCGCGCCTCGATGCGCGCGCGCGGGTGGGGGCGCTGATTGCCGCGGAGGACCCGGCCCAGCCCCTCTCCGACGATGCCATCGCGGCGGTCCTCGCGGGGGAGGGTCTCGACCTGGCGCGCCGGACCGTGGCGAAGTACCGCCGCGAGCTGGGGCTCGCGAGCTCCTTCGAGCGCCGCGAGCTCCTGCTTCCGACCGCGGCCGCCCGCTGAGCGCGGTCCGGGGGCCGGCAGCTGCCTGGGGCTGACGCGCCTCGACGCCCCGCCGCCGGGTCAGTAGGGTCACGCCCCATGCGGACGGTGCGCTTCGAGGTGGCCTACGACGGCACCCGCTTCCACGGGTGGCAGCGGCAGGACGGCTTCGACAGCGTCCAGCAGGCCCTCGAGGAGGGGCTGGCCGCGCTGCTCGACGGCGTGGTGACCGTCCACGGCGCGGGGCGCACGGACACGGGCGTGCACGGCCTGCGGCAGGTGGCCCACGCCCAGGTCGCCACGCGGCTCGACGACGACCGGCTGCGTCATGCACTGAATGCCCATGTGGGGGAGGGGGTGGTGGTCAACCGCCTGGAGTCCTGCCGGGCGGACTTCCACGCCCGCTTCGATGCGCGCGGCAAGCGCTACCTCTATCGCGTGCAGACCGCTCGCTTCCGCCCGCCCATTGGGCCGGGGTATGCGCACTTCGTGCGTGATCCCCTCGACCTTGAGGCCATGCGCACGGCGGCGCGCGGCCTGGTGGGGACCCACGACTTCCAGGCCTTCGGCAACGCGGGCTCTCCGCGGCACTCGACCGTCCGCACGGTGCACGGGGTGCGGATCCTGGCGCAGCGCCGCGGCCTGGGGATCGTCGTGCAGGGCAACGGCTTCCTCTACAACATGGTGCGCAACATCGCGGGCACGCTCCTCGATGTGGGCAGGGGACGCCTCCAGCCAGAGGTGGTGCAGCGGGCGCTGGCCAGCGGCGAGCGGACCGACGCGGGGCCCACGGCACCGGCGGAGGGGCTCTACCTGCTGCGCGTCCTGTACGACGAGCCCGTGTTCCACGGGCGAGACACGGGGCCGCGGGGGGCGGCCGGGGCGTTTCCCAGCTGACGCGGGAGGGCCCCTGAGCGTCCCAGGGCTGGGCAGGCGGTGCGTACGCACCTCGGCGGACTTGATCCCCTGCGCCCTGGCGCCGATGTTGAAGGTGTCCGGTCACCCCGTCGAGGGGCCCGTGCGGGTCCCCCGGGGCGACGCCCTCCAACCAAGGAGTCGAGCCCGTGAAGACGACCGTCGCTATCCCGCACCACGACCTGCCCGCAGAGCATCGCTACCTCGCCCAGGAGCGGGTCCAGGAGCTCGAGCGCATTGGCGACGAGCTGCACAGCCTGCATGTCGTGCTGGAGCTCGATCACCTCAAGCACCATGTGGAGATCGTCGCGCACATCGACCACGGCCAGGTTCTGGTGGCCCAGGGGCGCGAGGAGTCCTTCCACGCGGCCCTCGACGCGGCCTGCGCGAAGATGGAGACCCAGCTGCGGCGTCACCACGGCCGCCTCATGGACCGTCGCCACGGGCGCGCCTGAGAGGATCCGGCCCTCCTCGTGCCCACGATCGTGTAGTCTCGTGGGCCCGAGGGGACCTCATGAGCTGGTGGAAGAACTTCAAGGCGAGCGCGTGCCATCACAAGCTCGGTGCCGGGAGCAAGGGCCAGGCCCTCGAGGCCGTTGTCGAGCTCCTCGTCAAGGCCAAGGCGCTTGACGCCAAGAGCTCGGAGGGGGCCCTGAAGGCCCTCGCCGCCCGCGAGGAGCTCGCCTCCACCGGCGTCGGCATGGGAGTCGCCATCCCGCATGTGAAGCTTGCCGGGCTGGACTCCGTGGTCTGCTCGCTCGTGGTGCTCGAGGAGCCGGTCGAGTGGGCCGCCGTCGACGGCGATCCGGTGGATGTGGTCTTCACGATCCTGCGCCCCGAGGCGCGCACCGACGAGCACGACCCCGAGGAGCACCTCGACATGATGCGCTGGATCGCGAGCCTCTCGCGGGAGGGTGACTTCCGGTCCTTCGCGCGGCAGGCGGACAAGAAGTCCGCCCTGGTCGACCTGCTCAAGGAACACGCGCCGGCGTGAGCCGACGCGGCGGGGCCAGCGGCCCTGCCTCTCCCCGGCCTCTCGCGCCCTGGACCCGATGGAGCCCCCCTCGACCTGCACGCGGACCGCGGTGGTGTCCAACGCGGCCGGCCTGCACGCACGCCCCTGCCACGCCCTGGTCAGCGCTGCCCTGGCCTTCGAGAGCCGTCTCAGGGTGAGACACGCAGGGCGTGAGGTGAACGGCAAGTCGATCCTGGAGCTCATGACCCTGGGCGCAGCCCAGGGCTCCGCCCTCGAGTTCGAGGCGGCGGGGCCCGACGCCGAGGCCCTGCTCGTCCGTGTGGTGGGACTGGTCGAGGCCGGATTCGACGAGGGCGCCTAAACCCGCGCCACCCCAGGGGTCGAGGATCCCCCCCGGAGGCGACCCTGCCGGTCGCCCACGGAGCCATGGCTCCCCGGAGTGGGTTTGTTCAAGCGATCCAAGACTGTCGTAGGGCTGGATGTGGGGAGTGCCGTCGTCAAGGCGGTCGAGCTCACCCTGGAGGGCTCCGAGCCGGTGCTGACCGGCTTCGGGCGTGCGGAGGTCACTGCGGAGGGGGGAGCCCCGGCCGCGGTCGCCCAGGCGCTGGCCTCCCTCCGGGGGCGCGCCAGGCGCTGCGTCACGGGAGTGGGCGGGCAGTCCACCGTCGTGCGCTACGTCTCCATGCTGCCCATGTCTCCCGAGGAGCTCCAGCAGGCGGTGCGCTTCGAGGCGGACAAGTTCCTGCCCTTTGAGCTCGACGAGGTGGTCCTCGACTGCGAGCAGCTGGGCGACTCCGCTCCCGGCGCCGGAGAGGGAACCAAGGTGCCCGTTCTGGTTGCCGCGTGCCGCCGCCAGCTCATCGAGGAACGCGTGGGCCTGGTCGAGCAGGCGGGGCTGACCCCGCTCGCCATCGACCTGGACCTCTTCGCCCTCGCCAACGCCTGGGAGCTCTGCGGCCTCCCCGAGGAGGAGCTCCAGGACCTCGACCCGGGCCCGGTGCCGCCGGCGGTGGCGCTGGTTGATGTGGGGGCGACGCGCACCTCGATCAATGTGCTGCGCGCGGGTCGGACCTGCTTCAGCCGCGAGATCGCGATCGGCGGGGACGACATGACTCAGGCCGTTGCGCGCCGCCTCGGCGTCGAGCTGCACGAGGCCGAGCTGATCAAGTGCGACGGTGAGCTGCACGAGGCCGAGGTCGCCAGCAGCATCGCGCCGGTCCTCGAGGACCTGGCCAGTGAGCTGGCGCTCTCGATCGACTATGTGGAGCACCACGAGGGAGTCGAGGTGCGCGAGCTGCTCCTGTCCGGCGGCGGCTCCCTGGCCGCGGGCGCCGCGACCGCGATCGAGCAGGCCACCGGGCGCCCGGCCCGCAACTGGAACCCCCTCGAAGGTCTCCGCGTGGAGGCCGAGGGACTCGACCTGGACAGCCTCGAGCTCGAGGCCCCGTCCCTGGTCGTCGCCGTGGGCCTTGCCTCGAGGGTGCGTATCCGATGATCACCATCAACCTCCTGCCCCAGGAGCTGCGACGCCGCTCCGGTCCCCCGGTCAAGGTCCTCGCGGCCACCGCCGCCGCAACGGCCGCGGTCTCCACGCTCGTCGCCGTCTGGGGCTGGCTGGCGTTCGGCGTTGCCGCCGAGGTCGAGTCTCGCCGCGCCCAGCTTGCGCTGGAGATGGACGGCCTGCGTCCGCAGCTCCAGTACAACCAGAGCCTCGACGCTGAGATCCGCGTCGCGGCCGCCCGCGAGGCCAAGCTCTCCACGGTCAACAAGGAGCGCGTGATCTGGACCGAGAAGGTCGACGAGCTCATTGATGTGGTCAACGCCGGGAACGAGGTCGAGCACTTCATCTGGTTCGACGACCTGGCCGTCAGCCAGGGCGACGCCGCCCGCGGAGGCCGGCGGCAGCCGGGCTTCCTGAAGGTCGCCGGGCACTCGGGCTCGGGCGCGGATCCTCGCTCGGGCCTCGAGAAGACCGCCCACTTCCTGGATGCCGTCGTCGACGCCGAGCTGTCGAGCTTCATGCGCGACTTCGAGACCATCGAGAGCGTGGATGTGCTGAAGCGCGTGGCCCGCTCCGAGCCGGACCCGGACCTCATCCCTGAGGTGAACTGGTCCTTCCCGCTGTCCCTGCAGCTCAAGGAACCGGACGCCCGCTGGGCGGCCCGCCGTGACGAGGAGGCCTCCCGATGAACCTGGACCGCAACCGCAAGCTCACCCTGGCTGTGGCCGGCGCAGTGCTCCTGCTAGGCGCCCTCGGCTGGGCCATCCAGGACCAGCGTGAGCAGATCGCCAGCGCCGAGGACGAGGTCTCGCGCCTCTCGACCGAGGTGGCCACCGCCCGCCGCACCATCGAGAGCACGCCGGAGAAGGAGCGCGAGGTCATCGTTCTGCGCGAGCTCGACCCCGTGTTCGCGCAGATCCTGCCCGACAGCACCGAGGTCAGCCAGCTCCTGCGTCAGTTCTACCAGTACTCCGCGGAGGCCGGCATCCAGCTGAAGGAGGTGCAGGCGCGGCCTGAGCCCGTGCGCGGCAAGAAGCCGAGCGACTTCAGCAAGGCCAGCTACACGGTCGGCCTGGAGGGGGACACCTTCCAGTTCCTGGAGTTCATCCACCGCCTGGAGACGCACCAGCGCTTCATGGCCGTACCCAGCTTCTCGCTGCAGTCGTCCAGCCGCCAGCAGATGGAGAAGGAGGGGCATCCGTCGCACCGCGTGCAGATGGACATCGAGACCTATGTGTACGCGCCGAGCGACCTGGGCAACGCCGCGCGCATCGAGGGCTACGAGCGCAAGCGTGACCTGCTGGCGGGGGAGATCAACCGCCGCCGCCAGGCACTGACCCTCTCGCGCTTCGCCTACCGCGGGCCCCGTGGCCGTCGGGATCCCTGGATCGACCCGCGCGTGCCCGTGGCCGACAACCCGAGCGGCCTGTCCGTCCCCGAGCAGAACGCGAAGGTTGAGGAGCTCACCGCGCTGCTCGAGCGTGCGCGCGGTCAGTGGACCGAGGTGCAGGGCGCTCCGGATGTCCTCTCCCGCATGCTGCTGCGACGCGACCTGATGGGCACCCTCGCCCTGCTGCAGGATGGCCTGCTGGCGATCGACGAGCAGGGGCTGGTGACCTTCACCCCGGCTGCCAAGCGCCTCGACCTCGAGGTCCGCGAGCCGCTGCTGGCCCTGCAGCTCGAGATCGACGAGACCACCTATGTGGAGGGGCCGACCCGCGAGGAGCTCGAGCAGGTGCTCAGCGGCATGCAGCGGCACCTCGCAGAGGGCGCCTACGGCATGGCCCTCGCCGTGTTCGGTGAGGTTGCAGAGGGCCTCCCCCTGGTCGCGGGGGATCCAGCGCGCGAGAGCCTCGCGGCGCGCCTTGGCGTGCTGGCCGAGGAGGCCGAGGTCCTGCGGGACTTCCAGGCCGTGGAGCTCGACTTCGGTGGCCAGGCCCTGATCCAGGGCCGCGACGCCGTGGTCGTCCTGAACGGGCGCAGCTGGACCGCCGGGGACGTGGTGCCCCCGGGGCTCGAGGTGCTCGAGATTCGCTCGCGGGAGGTGGACTTCGCCTTCCGTGGATTCGTCCTGACCCGCCGCTTCTGAGCGGATCGTGAAGAGAGGCCGAGGGGGGACCCTCGGGATGGAGTCGTCTTGAAACTGAACATTATCGCGCTCGCCGGGCTCGTCCTTGGCGCTTCTTCCCTCGCGAGTGCCCAGGCCCCGAGCCTGGACG
>JADHNZ010000004.1 GCA_016779225.1 Planctomycetota bacterium | reverse complement strand
GAATCGAAGCCCCACCGAGGCCTGAGTTCGGCCGCATCTCTCGAGGTGCCTAGCGGGGGTCGCTTCGTACCGGCGACCTCACCCGCCGTCCCGGGCACGAAAAAAGAGGACCCAGCCGGGAAGGGCCGAGTCCTCTCTTGGAAGTGGTAGCGGGGGCAGGATTCGAACCTGCGACCTCCGGGTTATGAGCCCGACGAGCTACCAGACTGCTCCACCCCGCGACGCGTTGTTGAGCGGGAGTCTAGCGACGGTCGAGGGGGGGTCAAGGACAGAATCCGCCGCCGGTTCCCGAATCCTTCGGGGCGTCCTCTCCGCCCGCGGGAGCGGGGGGCGGATCGCCGTCGCCAGGAGCCGGGCTGTCCTCGGGGACCGGCTCCGGCGGAACCGTGCTGGGGGCCGGCTCGGAGGGAGTCCCCTCGGCCTCCTGAGTGGTCGCTGCCTGCGGCGCGCTCGCCACGGCCGCGAGCGCGGCCAGGAGCCGCTCGTGCTGGGCGCGCGTCACGCAGAGTGCGGCGAGAGAGTGCCCCTCGAGGCCGGGCAGCGGCGCATCGCCATAGGCGGCCTCCTCTGCAAGGGCAGGGAGCTCCCCCATGAACACCCTCACGGCCTCCTGTGACGGTGCCGCACCCGAGCCCCGGGCGTACGCAGACCAGTGCTCGAGGTCCTTCAGCCGCCGCTCGGCAGGGAGGTCGTTCCACGCGGTCGCCCGGACCACCCGCTCGAGGAGGTTGAAGGCGCGCGCCGCGCGGACGGTGTCCTCCGCATCAGGCAGGTGCTGGGCCACGCGCTTCGCGCCCTCGCGCAGGTCCTCGGAGGTGAGCGGACCCTGGTCCGCCCCAAGTCGATCGACGAGCGTCACCAGCGCGGCTGCTGCGGGCCCCGGACGCCCGATGCGATCGAGGAAACGGAAGCGGTCCCGCTCCAGCTCAGCCAGCGACGGCTCCGAGGCCGGCCCGGCGAGCGCCGCGGCACGCTCGAAGGCGGCGAGGACCTCAGCAGCGAGGACTCCATCCGGATCGGGGCGTGGCGCGGTCGCGTCGGTGATCTCGCCCCCGAGCAGCAGCGCGTGCAGGTGGCTGCCCACCAAACCCGTGACCCACTCGGGGCCCGCGCCCGGCTCGTGCGCCTGGAGGAGGCGCGAGCGCAGGGCCCCGTCGAGGGCTCCTCGGCCGCGCTGACGGCGCAGGGTGTGCGCAAGGGTCAGGGCCCGTGCATGGTCCGCCGCGGTGAGGGCCGCGAGCTCGGTCTCGGGGAGGGCCGCGAGCAGCTGGGTCGCAGCCTGGAGCTCCCCCCCCGCGCCGACCCACTCGGCCGCCGTGAGGAGGGCGCGCGCGTCCTCCCCGGCGAGGCCGCGCAGGCTTGCCTCGAGGGCGGCCACCGGCACGCGTGCGGGGTCCCGCAGGGAGGCCAGCGAGGGGTCCTGGGTGAGGCGCCCGAGGTGCTCGGTGGAGGGCAGCCTCCCGAGGAGCTCGAGCAGCGCCGCACGAGCCTGCTCGTCCTCCTCGACGGCGAGGCGCACGAGCGCCGCGTCGAGCACGACGGCAGGCTCGGCCTGGAAGCGGGCGAGGGTCGCCGCGGCGGACTCGTCGAGCAGGGCCGCGAGGGCGGCCCGGCGCACGAGGGCATCCTCGTGGGCGGCGAGCCTCTGGATGGAGCCGAGCAGCGCAGCGACCGCTCCTTCGTCGGCGGCTGCGAGTGCCGAGGGCACGACGCCGCACAGCTCGGCCAGGAGCTGCGGGCTGGCATCCGGTGCGGAGAGGAACTCGAGCAGCTCCTGGCCACGGAGCACCAGCGGGGCGACCGCGGCCGCCGAGCGCGCGAGGCCGCCGTCCGCCTCGCCGAGAGCCAGGAGCGGCAGCACCTGCCGTCCAACCGTGGCCGCGAGGCCGTCACTCAGCGGGCCTGGTGCAGCTTCGACCGCGAGCTTCCAGTCCTGGAGGGCCCGCTCGCAGCGGTCTCCGTCGCGGACGGGCGCCGCGCCAAGGACGCCAGTGAGCAGGCGCGTGGCCTGCAGGAGCGCACTCCCACCCTCCTTCGACCCGGCGCCGGCAAGGCGAGGCATGACACGCAGAGCGGCGCCGTAGAGCTCGAAGCGCCCCTCGTCCACGAGCACGGTGGCCAGCTGGACCAGGTCCTGTGGGTCAGCCTCGTCGCCGTCCCCGATCAGGGCGAGATCCACGGCGGACTGCAAGAGAGCCGCGAAGGTCGCCTCGTCCAGCTCCCGTCGCGCTGCATAGAGCAGGGCCTCGAAGGCCTGGATCAGGTCCAGCTCCTGGGCGATGACCGCTGCCTTGAGCTGGCGCGCGGCGGCTCGGCGTACGAGAGGGTCCGGCTCCCCCGCTTCGAGGATGCCGATGGCGCGGGCGGGCGCTCCTTCCAAGAGCTCGGTGTAGAGCGCGCGGCGCTCCTCCTCCACCGAGCGCAGCTGGGCGGCCAGCACCGGGGCAAGGGCCCGCGGCACCTCTCCCAGGAACTCGGACCAGCGCTCCGGCGTCGCGAACCGGCGGCCGTAGAGATCCGCGAGGGCCTGGCTCGCCACGAAGCGAACCTGCTCGTCGCCATCCGTGAGCGCGGCCTCGAGGAGCCAGGTGAGTTCGTAGAGACCCAGCTCCGAGGCGCAGCGCAGGCCCGCGCAGCGCAGAGCCACCGCAGAGCGGCTCGAGCGGACGAGCTCGGTGAGGTGAACGAGGACGCGGGCGCGGCTGGAGGGCGACGCGTCAAGCTCCGCGCGGACCAGCTCGAGGAACGCCGCCCGCTGCTCCTCGCGCCGGGCGGTGCGTGCGGCCGTGAGGCCCGAGGGCACGCTGGCCCCCGCACGCCAGAGCAGAGCGTTGAGGGCGAGGGTCGGGCGGTCCTCGAGCAGCTCGGGGAGGCGCTCGGCGAGGCCGGCCGGGCCCAGGCGCGTCAGGGCAAGGAGCGGATCCTCCACGCCGGCGGGGGCAAGCCCCTGGAGCGCGGCGACCGGACGCTGCGTGGCCTGAAGCAGGGCGGGCTGGAGCACGGGCGCCTGCTCCCACAGCAGCTGGAGCGAGGGGGCCGCGGTCGCCGCGCGCGCGGCGGCGAGGAGCGGCTGGGCAGGAGCCCACACGCCCGGGCCCAGGGCGCGCGCTGCCGATGCGGCGGGCGCGGCGAGCGGCAGGCTCGCGAGCGCGGGCGTGGCAAGGGCGAGGGCAGCCCACAGGGGCCCGCAGGTGGATCCGGCCGCGGCGAGGCGCCAGGGAGACAGCACCCGCACGGCCACAAGGGGGCTCGTGTGTCCTGTTGTCCGGCTGCGGAGCATCGTCACCTGGATCCTAGTCCGCGAGCCGGGAGCGGCTGCGCGGCATCTCCTGGATTCATCGGCAGGGGAGTGGGCGCCGATGCAGGCGGAGGCCAGGTTCCGACGCCGAAGGCGCCCTGACGGAAGCCCCGGATGGCCGGGCTGCCCCGCTAGGGCAGGAGAGGAGCCGCGGCGGCCTCGAGGAGGTCGAGCGCGTCGGCCACCCCGAGGCCCGCGAGGTCGAGGCGCGCGTGGGCCAGCTCGTCGTACCAGGCGGCCCGACGACGAGCGAGGCCCGGGAGCTCCGCCACAGGATCCCCGCCCCCGAGGGCCGGCCGGCTCTCCTCGCCCGCCGCCTGGAGCCGCGCCTGCAGGACCTCGATCGGCGCATCCAGCCACAGGCACGCACAGCCGGCGAGCAGGGCGCGGCTGGTAGGGTCCTCCACGACCCCTCCTCCGGTGGCGAGCACCGTCGCGGAGTGAGGTCCCTCCGCCTGGGCGAGGGCCAGGACCTCCAGCAGGGCCTCGCGCTCGGCCTCGCGGAAGCGCGGTTCCCCGACCTCACGCAGCAGGCTCCCCGCGTCGGGCTGGCCCTCGCGCGTCGCGAGCACCTCGTCCAGATCGACGAACCGCGCGCCCATCCGCTCTGCGAGGGCAGCCCCAAGGGTGGACTTGCCGACGCAGCGGAGGCCGAGCAGCGCGAGGACCGGCGCGCTCACCCGCGCTTCGCTCCCCCGGCGCCCTGGGCGAGGGCGCCCTCGAAGGAGGCGCGCAGGAGGGAGTCATCCGCCTCCTGCCCCGTGAAGAGCCGGAACTGCGCCGCGGCCTGGCGCACGAACCACTCCGCGCCGGGCACGCAGAGGCAGGCGCGCTCGCGGGCCGCGGCCAGGAGCGGGGTCTTCAGGGGGCGGTACACGGCGTCCACCACCAGGCTGCCGGACCGGATCGCATCGACAGGGATGGGCAGCTCGGGCGCGCCCTCGCTGGCGACGGCCTCCGAGCCCACGGGGGTGCAGTGCACGAGGATGTCGTAGGGCGTGCTGGCGATCGCGTCCCAGGCCACGGCCTGGGCCTCCATCCCGCGCGCAAGCTCGAGCGTGCGGCCGGCGTCGCGCCCGGCGACGGCAACGGTGGCCCCAAGCCGGCGGGCCGCGCCGATGGCGGCGCGGGCCGCGCCTCCCGAGCCCAGGACCAGGACCCGCGCCAGGGGCAGGGCCACCGGACGCCCCGGCTCGCTGGACCACGGCCCGAACGCACGCTCGAGGCACTCGCGCACCGCCGTCACATCCGTGTTCGTGCCCGTCCAGCTGCCGTCGTTGCGGCGCACCAGGGTGTTCACCGCGCCGACCGCCTTGGCCTCCTGGTCCACCTGCTTGGCGCGCCGGTACGCGTCCTGCTTGAAGGGCGCGGTCACCGAGAGGCCGCGGAACACCGGGTCGTCCGCGAGGTCGAGGAAGCGGTCGAAGTCGTGGGGCTCGAAGGCCACATAGACCGCGTCCAGGTGCCCGTGCTTGAGCGCCATGCCGTGCACGAAGGGAGACGCCGAGGTGTGGACCGGATTGCCCACCACGCCCAGGACCGCCGTCTCGTGGGAGAGGCCTCCGGGAGGCAGGATGCCGAGCAGCTCCCCCACGCGCAGCTGGCCCGGAGCCGTGGGCTCGAGCGCGTCCTGACCGGGCATCACCGCGGGGGCCGCATAGGTGAACGGCGAGCCGAACACCGGCGCGAGGACCCGCGTGAAGCTGCCCGCACGACCGGAGCAGAAGGCGATCGTTCCGCCCCGCGCGCGGCGCAGGTAGCGGAGCATGCGCAGGCCGTCCTCGGTGCAGCGTGCATGGGTCACGAGCTTGACGGCGTCTCCTTCGTAGAGCACCTCGCGCACCTGCTCGTCGAGGGCCTCGAGGTCCTCGGGCGTTCCGTCCAGCTCGTGGCGGCTGACGATGCGGTGGCAGGGCGGCTCGACCTCGCCCAGCTCGAGGGAGAGGGACCAGTCGATGTCGACGAAGCGCGCGCCGGCCCGAGCCGCGTCGTGCAGGAGCTGCAGGCGCTCATCCACCGAGCCCTTGAAGCCTCCGAAGGCCTCCTGCCCGTGGACGGTGACGATCACCGGCTTGGGGCACTCCTTGAAGAAGGCGCGCAGGGCATCGCTGCCCGGGTGACCGACCCGATCCATGCGGAGCTCGACGAGGTCCGCAAGGTGGGCCTGCTGCAGGGCGCGGCGCGTGAGGGTGTTCCAGTCCCCGGCCAGGAAGGAGGTGACGATCGCCATGGGCCGGGGAGTCTACTCGGGCCTGGCCTGGCCGGGCCTGCCACGCGCGTGTGCCTGGCCTCAGGGCTGCGCACTGCGCGGCTCGGTCGCGGCCGGAGCGCCCGAGGGAGGACGGACCGCGGCGCGCGCCGCCGCCATGGCTCGCATCGGCTCGAGCAGCGCGCGATAGACGGCCGCCGTGGCCGGATCCATGGCTGCCAGGTGGCCCTCGACCACGGCGTCGTCGCCCCGAGCAGCCGGGCCCGTAAGGGCCGCCAGGGGCCCGTGGGCGCGCGCGTTCTCGAGCATGGAGGCGAGCAGGTCGGTGAGGCCGGCACGCAGGGCCGCGGGGTCCTCCACGGCGTCGGCGGCCAGCTGCTCCGCCAGGTGGAGCAGGGCCGCTGCCCCACCGGCCACGAGCGAGGCCGCGGCGTGGTAGCGCGCCTTGCTGCCCTCCGCCTCGCGCAGCTGAAGGGGGCGGCCGCCCAGGTGGCAAGAGAGCTCCGCTGCCGCCGCGGCGGCGCCCTCGGTGCTGCCCCCACAGCACCAGGTCAGGCCAGGCGCGAGGGGAGGCCCATCGGGTGGGAACGAGCCCAAGGGGTGCGCGAATCCGAGCCGCGCGCAGGACGCGGCGAGCGGGGCGAGGACGCCGCTGTCGTGATAGCCGGACAGGTGGAGGGCGGCCTCTGGCCGGTCCCCGCGCAGGGCGGCTGCCTGGGCCGCCGACGCGATCACACGGTCAGGCACGGCGAAGAGCAGCAGACCGTCGAGGACCGGCTCATCGCCCTCCGGAGTCCATGCGGCCCCTGCCGGCGGGGACGCCCCGAGCGAGTCCTGACTCTCCGGGAGGAGGTCCTTGCCGCCGGTGCTCCCCGCGCGATCCGGCGCGGCGCTCGCACGGAGCCCGAGCTCTTCGCAGAAGGCCGCGGCGCGCTCCGCGGAGCGGCTGCGCACGCGGACCTGCGTGCCCCGGGCGACCAGCGCGGGGACGAGGGCCCGGGCCACGGCACCGGTTCCGACCACGACGACGCGCTCCATGGCCTCATCCTAGCCCCGGGGCCTGGCGACCGACGCCCGCGACCCGGTCCTGCCCGCTCCCGGCGAGCGCCCGCACCCGGCCCTCGCAGAGCCAAGGCGTCCACGCAGAGCCAAGGCGGGAACAACGGCCCGGCCGCAAGGCCGGCTCAGCTCGCGGACGGCGCGCATCCCCCCCACGGCAGCCACGGCGACGCCTCAGCCCTCCGCCGAGGCCCCGCGTCCGGGGTTGGCCCCATCGCAACGCGGCGAGCGCCGCTCGGACTCGGCGCCTCCGTCGAGCTCCGCTGCATAGGCCGCGAGCACGGCGGCCTCGAGCTGCTCGCGCCCCTCGCGACTGATGGGGTGCACGATGTCGGTGTGCAGGCGCGCCTCGGGGCTCACGCCCTCGGCCTCCTCCATCGGGGTCGAGGGCAGCCGCGCACCGCAGTCGTTGCAGTAGCGAGCGCGCAGGTGGTTGTGACCCGCGCAGGCCGCGCAGCGCCCGGTGGCCCGACGACTGGGCATGGCCACGAACAGCCCCTGAGGGCCCTCGATGATGCGGACATCGCGGACCACGAAGGTGCCGTCGAGGGTGAGGGTCACGAAGGCCCGCAGGTTGTCGCGAGGCGCCTGCAGCGCGCGGACGCGGATCTCGGTCAGATTCATGGGGCGGAGCGGAGGCGTGCCTCCGGGCGCCGCCCCTCCGGTCCAGGACCGATCGGCGCCGAGGTGGTGTGCGGAAGGTTCGGATTCAGCTCCGCGCCGCGCCCTCGAGGACGGTCGAGCCGAGCGGAACGGCCCAGAGGCCACGCACGCCCAGCTCACCGCGCTCTGCGTCCACGCCCCGCAAGAGCTCCTCGGCCTCGGCCCTGCTCGCGCACGGCGCAAAGAAGGACGAGCCGCTGCCCGAGAGCGTGAAGGCCCCGGGCGCTGCTGCGTCAAGGACCCTGCGCCAGGCGCGGAGGGCGGGGACGGCACGCAGGGCGGCCATCTCGAGGTCGTTGCGAAGGAGCGACCGGGCCTCGCGCGCGGTGCGCGCGTGCCAGTCAGAAGCGACCGTATCGGCCGCCTGGGGCAGACTCAAGACGGGTGCATCGAGCGCGGCGAAGACCGGGCCCGTGGGGACCACGACCTCGGGCGTGACCAGGGCCGCCCACCAGTCGCGCGGCGAGGGCACGGCGCGCACGCGCTCGCCCCGCCCCGTGCACAGGCCGGCGCCCGTCCGGCGGGCCGCATCGAAGAAGACGGTATCGCTGCCCAGGTCCGCGAGGATCGCCGCGCGCACGACCGTTCCAAGGTCGCGCCCCGTCAGCCTCTCGAGGCCGGCGAGGGCGGCGGCCGCGTCGCTGGATCCTCCGCCCAGCCCCGCGCCCGAGGGCACCTCCTTCTCGAGGCGCAGGTGCACTCCCTTCGGGACCGGGCCGGTGGCCTCCAGCACTGCGAGCCCGCGCTCCAACGCGGCGACCGCCAGGTTGCGCGCGTCCAGGGGCACATCCTCGCTGGCCTGGGCACCCGTCACCTCACAGGAGACACCCGGGGTGCGCGCGGCTTCGAGCCACAGGCTGTCCTGAAGGCCGGCCAGCACCATCGTGGTGCGCAGCTCGTGGAACCCGTCGGGTCGGCGGCCGAGCACCACGAGATCGAGGTTCACCTTCGCCGGAGCGTCGACGCGAACGGGGCCTCCGTGGGCCGCACTCATGCTCCTCCCCCAGCGCCCAGGTCGAGGTTGTCGATCAGGCGCACGGCGCCTGCGCGGGCGGCGACGAGGGCCACCGCCTGCTCAAGGGGGCCCTCCGGATCGCCTGCCGTCCAGCGCTGGGGATCACGGATCGCGGCGTACTCGAGGTCGAGTCCGCCGCTCTCGACCGCCGCCGCCACGAGCCCTGCGAGCACCCGCGGGCTCCGCTCGCCCGAGGCGAAGGCCGCCCGGGCTGCGAAGAGCCCCTTGGAGAGGCACACCGCCCGCGCACGGTCGCCCTCGGTGAGCAGGGCGTTGCGAGACGAGCGCGCCAGCCCGTCGCCCTCGCGCACCGTGGGACACACCTGGATGTGCGGTCCCCCACGCCGAGCCGCGAGGTCGCGCACCACCAGGCACTGCTGATAGTCCTTGGCCCCGAAGAAGGCCTGCTCGGGCTGCACGACCTCGAAGAGGCGGTCGACGATCGTCGCCACGCCCTCGAAGTGCCCGGGACGGTGCTCGCCCTCGAGGCCGAGGGCACAGGATCCGGGGTCGACGCGATGCTGGGGCAGGAGCGCGCCGGCCTCGTCCAGCTCGTCCGGGAAGAAGCCCTCGAGCGTGCCCGTGAAGAGCATGCGCGCCCCGGCCGCGCGCACGAGCTCCGCGTCCCCCTCCAGGTCGCGCGGATAGCGCTCCAGGTCGCGCGGGTCGTTGAACTGCAGCGGATTGACGAAGACGCTGACGACGACCTCGTCGCAGGCAGCGGCCGCCGCGCGCACCAGGGCCAGGTGCCCCTCGTGCAGGGCGCCCATGGTGGGCACGAAGCCCAGCCGGCTGCCGGCATCCCTCCGCGCGGCGCAGAAGTCCCGCGCCTCGGCGACGCTCCTCAGAAGGTCGAAGCTCAACCCTGTCCGGCCGCGGCGCGCAGCTCCTCGAGGCGTTCGCGTACGGTGCGACCACAGCCCGGGAGGCCGTGATCGGGCGCCACCTCGGCGAGGGGCGCGAGGACGAACAGGCGCTCCTCCATGCGCGGGTGCGGGAGGCGAAGCGCATCGGTGTCACGCACCTCTTCCCCGAACCAGAGCAGGTCCAGGTCCAGGGTCCGCGCGCCGTTGGGGCCCTCGGTGGCGCGGTCCCGGCCGAGGCGGTCCTCGATGGACTGCAGGGCAGCCAACAGCTCCTCGGCGCCGAGGGTCGTCTCCACCAGCGCGGCCCCGTTCAGGTAGGGGTCCTGCCCTTCAGGGCCGCCCACGGGCTCGGTCTCGTGCCAGGCCGAGCGCCGCAGCAGCACCACGCCCGGTGTCTTCTCCAGGAGGGCCTGGGCGCGCTTGAGGTGCTGCTCGCGGTTGCCGAGGTTGGACCCGAGCGCGATGGCGGCCACGGTGCGCGCGCTCATGCGGCCTCCCGAGCCGAGCCACCCTGGTCGATCCCGCGGCCGCGCACGGCCTTGAGCAGGCCATTGGCGAAGTAGACCCAGCCCAGGACGAACAGGGTCGGCACCGGAGCCACATAGAGCACGAGGAGCAGGACGACGAGGCGCACCAGGGCCCAGCGGCCGCGGGCGGACATCAGGGCCGAGAAGGCATGCGTGTAGGGCACGCGCGAGACCATCAGCAGGCCGAGGGTCGGCAGCAGCAGGAAGGTCAGATAGCGGAGGCCGGTGGCCAGGCTGGCACGGGTCTCCTCGGGGATCCCTGCCAGCGCGTGCCCCACCAGGGTCGGCTGCGCGCCTCCCCCCTCGATCGAGCCCGTGATCGTCAGCGACATGAGCATGGTCGCCACGAGGACTCCGGCCGCGGCCGGCGAGGGGAGCCCCGAGAACGAGCGGTGGTGCTCCTCGTCGTGGTCGTTCTCCACATTGAAGCGCGCCAGCCTGAGGACGGCCATCAGGGCATAGAGGGCCGCCACGAAGAAGTTCACGCGGGAGTGGAGCAGCCCGTGATGCTCCAGGAGCATCTTCGCCAGCAGGCCTGGCGCCACTCCGAAGGTGATGGCGTCCGCGAAGCTGTCCAGCTGGGCTCCCAGATCGCTGAAGGAGCCGGTCATGCGCGCGACGCGCCCGTCCAGGGCGTCGAGCAGCAGGGAGCCGAGGACGAACCAGCAGGCCGACTCGAAGTGCTGGGCGAACAGCGCCGGGTCGTTGGCCGTCAGGGCGTCGATCCCCTTGGAGATCGCCAGCAGACCGAGGAACGCGTTCCCCAGGGTCAGGAGGTTGGGAAGGGACTTGGCGCGGCGCACGGTGGCCTCCTCGCAGGGCCAGCGGGGCCCGGACGCGGGGGAGCGAGGATGGTACCCCTGGCGCGGGGCTCCACACCCCGCGGCCCAGGAACCGTCTCGGCCCCCGTGCCCGGAGGAGGTCGGGGCGGAGCAGGCCGGTGGAGCGGGGTCCGTCCTCGGGGACCCCCGGCCCCCACCCCCGGGCGCGGCGGCTCGACTCAGGGGCTTCCCCTGACCTCGGGATTCGGCGGAGAGCCGGTGGAACCCCGTGCCCGGGAGGCCCTAGCATCAGCCGTCCCATGAGCGACATCGTTCACGTGCACGGGCGGGAGATCCTCGACTCCCGCGGCAACCCCACCCTCGAGGTCGAGGTCGAGCTCCTCTCCGGAGCCTTCGGCCGGGCCGCGGTCCCCTCCGGCGCCTCCACCGGGATCTACGAGGCCTGCGAGCTGCGGGATGAGGAGGGGCGCTACGGGGGCAAGGGTGTCCTCAAGGCCGTCGAGCATGTGAACGGCGAGATCGCCGAGGCCCTCGAGGGCCACCCGGCTCTCGACCAGGGCGGCGTGGACCGCCTGATGGTCGAGCTCGACGGGACGCCCAACAAGGCACGCCTCGGAGCCAACGCCATCCTCGGCGCATCTCTGGCGGTCGCCCGCGCCGCCGCGGAGGAGACGGGGCAGCCCCTCTACCGCTACCTGGGAGGCGCGCAGGCCCACATCCTCCCGGTGCCGATGATGAACATCGTCAACGGCGGTGAGCATGCCGACAACAATGTCGACATCCAGGAGTTCATGATCATGCCCATGGGCGCGACCTCCTTCCCGGAGGGCCTGCGTATGGGTGCCGAGGTGTTCCACGCCCTCAAGAGCGTGTGCAAGCAGCGCGGCCTCAACACGGCCGTGGGTGACGAGGGCGGCTTCGCCCCCAACCTGAGCTCCAACGAGGAGGCGGTACAGCTGATCCTCGAGGCCGTGGAGACGATTGGGCTCCAGCCCGGCAAGGACATCGTCCTCGCCCTCGATGCGGCCTCCAGCGAGTTCTACGCCGATGGCCAGTACACCATCGACGGGAAGGCGCTCGACTCGAACGGCCTCTGCCAGTGGTACGCGGATCTCGCCGCCAAGTACCCGATCTTCTCGATCGAGGATCCCTTCGACCAGGACGACTGGGAGGGCACGGTCGCCCTCACCCGGGCGATCGGTGACAAGGTCCAGATCGTGGGCGACGACCTCTTCGTGACCAATGTGGAGCGTCTCCGCGAGGGCATCGAGCGGGGCGCGGGCAACGCGGTCCTCATCAAGGTCAACCAGATCGGGACCCTCACCGAGACCCTGAGCACCATCGCGCTGGCTCACCGCAAGGGATACCGCTGTGTGATCAGCCACCGCTCGGGTGAGACCGAGGACACCACCATCGCCGACCTCGCAGTCGCGACCGGAGCCGGCCAGATCAAGACGGGCGCCCCCTGCAGGAGTGAGCGGGTGGCCAAGTACAACCGCCTCCTGCGCATCGCCGAGGAGCTCGGACGCTCGGGCCGCTACGGCCCGCGCGACCTCACCGAGGGCTGAGTCCTAGCACGCGCCGCTCCACTCGAGCTTCCACGCCACGCCACGCCGTTCATGCCCCTTCCTAGCGACCCCACTGGACCCGAGCGCCCCCCCGAGCGCGCGTCCTGGTTCGCACTGGTGCGGCAGCTGATGCCGGTGGTGGTCCCGCTGCTCCTGTTCGTCCAGATCGTGGCGTGGGGCATCGCACCAGCCCTGGAGCAGCAGGCCCTCCTCGAGGAGAGGGCCGAGGAGGTCCAGAGCCAGTATCGGACCTCCAAGCTCAGGCACGAGAAGGCCCTCCGAGAGAAGGAGTTCCTCTCGGATCCGGTCGGCCAGGAGCGCCTCCGCCGCAGGCTCGAGCAGGAGCAGGAGCAGGGAGTGCGGACTCCGCAGGAGACCTTGCGTGAGCTGGCGGCTTCGTCGAGGCCCAGAGAGGTCTCCCTGGGCTCCACGCCCAGCAGCACGCCGGCGAAGAAGGCGAGGTGAGCGTGCTCGGACCGCTCGGGCTCTGCCTGCCTCTGATCCTCGGGTCGCAGGAGGGCCCCCTCGCGAACGGGGCGTTCCAACCCGTCGCGGAGCGAGCGTGGGAGCTCCTCGCCGCAGGAGACACGCTGCTCGCCGACCTCCAGGAAGAGGGAGTGGACCCCGGGCGCCTCGGACGCGTCTTCGACTCTTGGCAACAGGCCCTGGCCGCCTCGGAGCCCGGGGACGCTGTGCCTGGCGAGGGTGCTCTGGATGAGGCGCTCGCCGCCCGCTGCGCGCTGGGGGTCGAGGAGGCCGTCCTCCGCCGGCTCGAGGGGCTGACCGCCCCTGACCGCGAGGCGTTCCGTACACGCTTCGAGCCCCTGGCTGCCGCGAGCGGCGGCTCGGCGTGCGAGCGCCTCTATCCGGGGACCCGCGCCGCAGCGGAGGCCGCCCTGCGCCTCGGGGATGAGGCTGCCGAGTTGGGCTGGGAGCAGCGCGCCAGCACCTGGTGGCAGCGCTCTGCACGCCACGCTCGGCTGTCGGGCCTTGACGAGCTGGCCGCCGCCGCGGAGCGGCGGCAGGGCTGGATCGACCGCGCAGCCCCCGAGGCCCCTGATCCTCTGCGAGGCGCGACCTCCCTGGGCGTGTCCTCCAGTCACGCCATCGAGGGCTTCCTGGTGCGTCCAGATGCCCTCCGCAGGGTCCCCTTGGGGCGCGGCATGCGCCTCGGCGCTGCGGCCCTCGGGGACGGGCGCCTGCTGGTTCAGGGCCCGCGGCGAGGACTCCTCTACGACGGTGCTGCGCTCCGGGGAGGAGCCCGCCCGCGCATGGTGGACTTCGAGGCCCTCGTGGACCGGGACTTTCGGACCCTGTCCCCCTTCGCGGCGCCCTCCGCGGGGGGCTGGAGCCTGCTCCCCTCCGCGTCGGACGATGCCCTGTCCGCGGTGGTGGTGGTCGACCGGGGTGACCCCAGCCGCACGGTGGGCGGAGTGGTGACCCCTGCGCGCGGGAACCGCCTGATGGCCCTGGGCCCGGCGCCCGGGATCGACGGCGGGCTTGGAGTGCAGTGGGCTCGAGAGGGCAGCCGCGCCCTCGGCCCGGCCGCAGCCGCGGGCGAGCTGCTGGGAGCAACGCCGGAGTTCCAGCCAGGACCCCTCCAGCTCGAGGGCCTCGTGCTGGTCACGGCCCGCTTGATGGGCGACGCGCCCGCCCGGGACACGGTGCGGCCCAGGCCACAAGCACCCGAGGGGTCGGCCCCAGGACCCGAGGCTGGAGAGGACAGGGGCAGCGCGCCTCTCGAGGAGGCCCCCCGCGCGCTCACCGGGGTCGAGGGGGACCTCTGGCTTCTGGCCCTCTCCTCCTCGACGGGGGCCGTGACATGGAGCCGCTTCCTCACCCGGGCGAGCGACCTCTCCGGGAACATGCCCCTGCGCATGCGGGCCCCCGAGCTGCGCTCCGTCGGCATGCCGCTCGGCCTTGCCCATGGGAGGCTCCTGTGCTGCACCAACACGGGGCTCGTCACGGCGCACGAGCTGGATGGCCGCTTGGTCTGGTCCCTGCGCACCCGACGCCGCGAGGCCTCCGCTGCGGGCTGGCCGGGCTCGCGACGGCCGCTGGAGACCGAGGCGGGCGCACTCGTGGCCCCCGGTGACTCCGACCACGCCTACCTCGTGGATCCCAGGCCGGGTGCGGCGCCCCTCCTGGGGCAGCCGACTCCGCTGGGGAGCGCACTCGACCTGATTGGCCCCAGCGGCGGACGGCTGCTGCTGATGGGCCGAGACGGAGCCCGCGCCGGACTCCTGCAGGTGGACGAGGAGGGGCGTGAGAGCCCGATCCTGAATCTGGCGGCAGGCGAGCGCTTCACGGGCACCGCGCTGCTGACACCCTCCAGGCTTGCCCTTGCAACGGACAGGCGCATCTATCTGTTCGACATGGAAGAGAATGCTCGGCTCCTTGCGGCGGCTGGCCTGCCCGAGGACGCGCATGGCGGTGATCTGGTTGCAGTCGGTGGACAGATTCTCCTGCTGGGCGTGGACCGCGCGAGCCTGCTCGAGATTCGCCGCGACTAGGGCGCAACCGCCTGGCATGGCGAGCGTCCTCGGGGCGCCATGTCCAAGCGCCACCGCCTCGCCCCCTCCTCGACCTCCTCCCTCCGGCCCCACGGGCCGCTGTTCCCGAGCGCCAACGCGCTCCTGCGCGCTCTCCGCCGCGGCCGCGTGCACGGGAGCGCAGCAACTCGCCCCCGGGCTCGCGATGGAGCGCGCTTCGGGCCCCCGGCTGGGCGTCCGGCCTGGACCCGAGGAGGGCTCTCCGCGGGTCTCCTGCTCCTCTGCACGCTCGCAGGCCTCTTGGCATTCGTCCCTAACGGCAAGGAGGCGGCTCCGGAGCCCGCAGTCCCGCCCATGGAGCCTCCGCAGAGCTCCTCCCCGGAGCCGGCGGCCACAGGACGACCCACAGGGCCGACCGACGCTTGGGCCCCCCCAGCAGCGCTCGAGCACGACGGGAGCGAGAGCGCCGTACGCTCCAGCCCAGAGGTCCCGGAGGCGCTGACGAATGAGCTCCGTGCAGCACTCATCGCGCTTGGCTCCATGGAGCTCGACTCACCCAAGGCCTTGGAGGAGCGAGTCTTGGCGGTGGTCCTGCCTCTCGAGCAGTTCGAGCAAGTGGGCCTCGCCCTGTGCAGTGGGCTGCTGACCGCGCGGGACGACGAGCTCCAGCCGATCGAGCGCGGAGCCCTCCGGGGGCTCGTGCTGGGCGTGCACCTCCATCGCGCGCACCCCGCCCAAGTGCCGGTGCGAAGCGGCCCGGCTCCAGGGGGCGTGGCCGCGGTGGAGGCCACGCAAGAGAGCCTCCCGGCGAAGCCGGCCACAGAATCCCGGGGAGCGCCCGCGGAGCGCGTGGAGCTCCTGCTCGAGCGCTGCCTCGTGGCCGCACCGTCCTGGAGCCATGCACAGCGCCAGCGCTTCGCCCAGCTCGCCAGCAGCCTGCGAAGCCAAGGCCAGTGCTGCGTGGGCCCGAGGCACACGCCCACCCTCCTCAGGATTCGGTCGGAGGAGCCCTGGCTCGCTCCCTGGTGCGACACGCTCCTCGCGTGCGGCCTCTCCCTCGCCTCCGCCCAAGAGCGCGAGGCCGTGACCGACGCTTGGATCGCGGCAGAGCCCGCGGCGTCCGCCGCTGGCACCACCCTCAGCACCCTGTTCGAGAGCGGGGACCTGGAGCAGGCCTGGGCCCTCGCGGAGAGCCTCTGGGCACGCCTGCAGTTCGATCCCGAGGGGCGGGCCGCCGTGCTGGGGGCCGTGGCCACGGAGGCTCCCCTGATGGAGGCCCTCGGCTGGCTCGAGGGGCGGGCCCATGCCGGGGATGTGGGCATGGGCCTCGCCCTCGCAAGCCGGCCAGGGGCGGAGCAAGCAGCCCTGGAACGGTATGGCGAGCTGCTCCTGGAGGACTCCGATCCGCAGGAGCTGAACAGTCCACAGGCCTCGGAGCAGCGGCAGGCGGCTGCCTCCTCCCGGGAGCTCCGGCGCCGCGTGCTGGTGGGTGCGATGACGGATCCCCGACTGCTCACCGACCTCGCCTGCACCGATCCATCGCCGCTTGTCCGAGGACACGCGCACCTCACCGCGGCGCAGCGCGCGCGCCCATCGGAGCTCTCGCGCCTTGTCGCCGAGCTCGAGCGCGAGGCCTCCGGTCCTCAAGGCGGCGTCCTCGCTCCGGATCTGCGCGCCGTGATCGCGATGACCCACGCACGGCGTGCAGAGCAGCTCGGCTCCAAGGAGGTCGCACAAGCGGCTCGGGAGCAGGCGCAAGCCCTGGTCGCGTCCGGAGCCCTGTCCCCGTCGACCAGGTCCTGGATCCAGAGCGCCCTCGAGAGCGCGAACTGACCCCGCCATCGCCCCCCTTCCACGGGGCCCCGCACCGGGGCCCCTCATTCCCCTTGACCCCCTCCAAGAGACCCCAGAGGACCACCCCCATGTCGAAACCCAGATCGCAAGACGACTTCACCGGACACCCCTTCCTCACGAGTCCCTCCGAGGGACGGCAGCTCGCGGCCCACGCAGCCATGGGTCCGCCGTCGGAGCCTCGATCCGCCAGGTCGCGGTGGCGCACCCCGCGCTCGCTGCTGGCCCTTGCCTCGGCGGCCGCACTCATGGGCATCCTGCACGCCAGCAGCCAGGGCCCGGCACCGGCCTGCCCCGATCGAAGCGCTCGCCAGGTCGACGCCCTCATCAGCGAGAGCAGCCTGGTCCACGAGTGTGATGGCGGGATCGAGCTGGCCTGGATCCACCTCAGCTGGGACGGCACGCAGTGTCCGGACTGGCAGGTCGCGCGACCCGCCCACCAGACCTGCGTGCAGGGACCCCAGCTGCCCGGGCATCGCTGCGCGTCCGCCGGGATCCTGCCCGTGGAGCGCCGCACCTGCCAGTGCGACGAGGCCACCGTCCTCGGAGGCCTGGTGGGGATCCTCAACAAGTGCAGCTGCACCGAGTGGCTCCCCGCAGGCCATGTGGAGGACCATGAGACCCAACCCTGCCCCGAGCCCTGAACCTGCGCGAGGGCGTTCCCACCCCGGCGCTTGTCGCCGGGGTGCAGGCTGCCCGGACCGGCGCTTGTCGCCGGGGTGCAGGCTGCCCGGACCGGCGCTTGTCGCCGGGGTGCAAGCTGGCCACCCCGGCGCTTGGCGCCGGGGCTCAGGACACCTAGCCCGAGCCCTCGACCCTCCGGGCCCGCATCCGCGTGAGGCGCGATCGGTCCGGCTCGGAGGCGTCGAGCACGCATCCAGGCGTGTACGAACTGCGTACCCGGCCCGGGAACCTCTCGCGACTCGTCCCAAGGATGTTCAGCGCCCCTGGGTCCATTCGGAGGGGCGCGTTAGAGTGTCCTGCCCGGGGGTCCCCCCTCCCCGGGCCCCGGGGCTGGCTCCTGCTGGCCTCCCCATCGCACCCCCCTGGAGTCCCCAAGGAACCCCCCCCACATGCTGGACGCATCACTCGGCCGCCTCCGTGAGGTCCACGACCGCCTGGTCAAGGAGCTAGGCAAGGTCATCGTCGGACAGGACAAGGTCGTCGAGCAGCTCCTCATGGCCATCCTGACCCGGGGGCACTGCCTCCTCGTCGGGGTGCCCGGCCTGGCCAAGACCCTGCTCATCTCCAGCCTGGCCAAGACCCTGGAGCTGTCGTTCAACCGCATCCAGTTCACTCCCGACCTGATGCCCTCGGACATCACGGGGACGGAGCTGCTCCACATCGACCCGGAGACCAGCGCCCGGTCGTTCCGATTCAACCCGGGCCCGATCTTCTGCAATGTCCTGCTGGCGGACGAGATCAACCGGACCCCTCCCAAGACCCAGGCGGCCCTCCTGGAGGCCATGGTCGAGCGACAGGTGAGCTCGGGGGGCGAGACCCACCCCCTCCCGGCCCCCTTCTTCGTCCTGGCCACCCAGAACCCGATCGAGCAGGAGGGCACCTACCCCCTGCCCGAGGCGCAGCTGGACCGCTTCATGTTCATGGTCCAGGTGGGCTACCCGAGCCTTGAGGAGGAGCGCGAGATCCTGCGCCGGACCACGGCCAACGCCCACCAAGAGGTGGAGCGCGTGGTCGAGGCCGCCGAGCTCATCCAGCTCCAGGAGGCCATCCGCGAGATGCCGGTGGCGGACGAGGTCCTCGACTTCGCCCTTGCCCTGGCGAGGGGGACGCGGGTGCGCTCCGGTGAGCCCCTCCCCTTCATCGAGCAGTTCGTGACCTGGGGAGCCGGGCCGCGCGCGGGCCAGAACCTGATCCTCGGCGCGAAGGCCCACGCGGCCCTGCGTGGGCGCAGCCATGTGGCCTCCGAGGACATCGCGGCCGTCGCGCACCCGGTCTTGCGGCACCGCATCGTGACGAACTTCACGGCTCAGGCCGAGGGCATGACCTCCGACATGGTCATCGACCGCCTCCTCGAAGAGGTGCGCATCGGTGGCGCGGTCGGGGCCGGTGTGACCGGAAAGAGCTCCCTCTAGGCCAGTCCGTCGTCCATGCCCCAGGCCCAGGGAGTCATCGACCCGGCGGTCCTCGACCGCCTGTCGAACCTCGAGCTCGTCGCGCGGCGAGTCGTCGAGGGCGTGATGGCGGGCCAGCACCGCTCGCCCCACAAGGGCAGCTCGATCGAGTTCGCGCAGCACCGCCAGTACGCGCCAGGCGACGAGCTGCGCCGCCTGGACTGGCGCGTGTTCGCCCGCTCGGACAGGCTCGTGGTGAAGGAGTATGTGGAGGAGACCAGCCTCTCCCTCAACCTGCTCCTCGACGCGTCGGAGTCGATGGGGTTCGCGTCCCTGGGCTGGAGCAAGCTCGACTACGCGCGCTGGTGCGCGGCGATCCTCGCGCACCTCGTCCTGAGCCAGCGTGACACCGTGGGCCTGGTCGTGTTCGACGAGGACTGGCGGGCCAAGGTGCCCCCCGGGAACGGTGCGCCCCAGAAGCTCTCGATCTTCAAGACGCTGGAGCAGACGGAGGCCAAGGGTCCCACGGCCGCGGGCAGCGCGCTCGCGAAGCTCGCCCCGCGGCTCAAGCAGCGCGGCCTCACCGCCGTCTTCAGCGACTTCTTCGAGGATGTCGAGGTCGTGATGGACGGGGTGAAGCGGCTGCTCCACGGGGGACATGAGCCGATCCTGTTCCAGGTCCTCGACCCCCAGGAGCTCGACTTCGACTTCGACCACCTCGTCCGGTTCGAGGGGCTCGAGGCCACGGGACAGCGCAAGCTCGATCCACGCGAGCTGCGGGAGGCCTACCTCGAGGAGATCGAGGCCCACAACCGCGAGCTGATGCGGGCCGCGGCAGCCCTCAGCGTGGACCTAGTGCAGGTGCGCACGGACCAGCCCCTGGATGAGGTGATCCGCACCTACCTGTCGCACCGCAGCGCACGCGCGCGAGGGGGCCCGGGATGATTGAGGGCTTCCTGCACCCGGCACTGGCCGCGGGTGCGGCGCTGGCGGCCGTGCCGCTGGTGATCCACCTGCTCAACCGCCAGCGCTACCGGCCGACCCCGTGGGCCGCCATGCGCTTCGTGCTCGCGGCTCACAAGCGCACGCGCCGCCGGGTCCAGCTCGAGAACCTCCTGCTGCTCCTGCTGCGCATGGGTGCGGTGGCCCTGCTGGCTCTGGCAGTGGCACGCCCGTTCGTGTCCGGAGGCGGCGCCCTGGGGGTGCTGACCGAGCGGCGGCGCGAGGTCGTGCTCGTGCTGGACGGCTCGGCCTCCACGGGCCTCCAGGTGGGCGCCGAGTCCACCTTCGCGGCTCTTCGCACCCGCGCACTCCAGCTCGCGGAGGAGCTGGACGGGAGCGCCGGTGACCGCCTCCATGTGCTGCTCATGGGCGCAACGACGCGCCTCGTCTCCTGGCCCACGCCGGAGAAGGCTGCGCTGGTCCTGCCGACCCTCACCTCCCCCACCGACGAGCGCGCCGACCTAGCGGCGGCCCTCGTCGAGGTGCTCGACATCGTGCGCGAGGGCGGCGGTGAGGAGGAGTCCAGCGGAGCGGAGGTGCGCGTGCTCTCCGACCTGCAGGCCGACCTGTTCCTCGACGAGGAGGGCGGCACCCGTCAGGGAGTGCTGGACGCCCTCGACGCGTTCGAGGCCCTCGGGGTGACCGTCATCCTCGAGGACGCCACCGGAGGCGTGCTGCGCCCCGACAACACCTCTGTCTCCGGCATCTCCCTCCCCCCGGGCCCCCTGCGCGCGGGGGAGCCCACGGAGGTCCTGGTGCAGCTGCGCCACCTCGCAGGGAGCCCACGCGTTGCCGCACGGGTCACCCTCGAGATCGACGGCAACCGGCTGCCCAGCCAGCGCGTGGACCTGGATCCTGAGGGCCGCGCCGAGGCTCGCTTCCCGCACACCTTCACGGAGGCGGGCCCGCACAGCCTCGTGGCCACGGTCGATGGCGACGGCCTCGCGGCGGACGACTCGCGCGCGTCCGTCCTCGTGGTCCCGGACCCGATCCGGGTGCTCGTCGTCAACGGGAGCCCCGCCGAGCGGCTGCTCGACGACGAGGCGGGCTTCCTCGTCCTCGCCCTGCGGGCCCCGGAGGCCGACGGCCTCCCGAGCGACTTCGAGGTCGAGGAGGTGACCGCCTCCGCGCTCGCCGCCGGGGAGGTCGAGCTCAAGGGCCGCGATGTCATCTGGCTGGCCGGCGTGCCCCCCCTGCCGGAAGGCGTCTGCCTCGACCTCGAGGCCCGGGTGGCCGCGGGCGCCGGGCTCGTGGTCAGCTGCGGGGATGGGATGAGCGATCTCGAGGGCGTGGGCGCCCGCCTGTTCCGCGCCGATGGCTCGGGGCTCCTGCCCGCAGAGCCCATCGCGCGCACGCGGAGTCCCCGGAGGGAGAGCTACTTCCGGGTGCTGGACTTCGACGGCACCGACCCTGTCCTTGCGTTCTTCGACAGCGAGCGGCATCGCCCGCTCCTGACCGAGGTGCCGATCCAGGAGTTCGTGCGGGCGCGCCCGCTGGCCGATGCCCGCGTCCTGGCGACCCTGGACGACGACGCGCGCAGCCCCCTGCTCGTGACACGCCCCTTCCTGGACGGGCAGGTCTGGCTGTGGACGACCTCCATCGGCCGCTCCTGGACCCCCCTCCCCCAGCTCGCGCCGGTGATGATCCCCCTCGTGGTCGAGTGGGTCCGAGCCGCGGCGCGCCGCGAGCCCGGACAGCGAGACGGCCAGCCCGGCCTCGCCCCCCGGCTCGAGGTGGAGGCCTTCCCGCGCGGGCTCACGCTGGTGCGCCCGGATGGCACCCGGCGCGCGGTCGCTGGCGATCCCGAGCCCACGAGCCGCGGCGGCTTCCTGCTGCCCGCGCCCGAGCCTGCCGACCTGACCCGCGCGGGCCTCTACCGGGTGGAGCTCGAGGGCGCGCCGGCGGAGCCCTTTGCCGTGGTCCTGCCGCCCGAGGAGTCGGAGCTGCGGCGCTCCTCCCCCGCGGACCTCGAGGGTCTGCACGCGGCCCTCCGCGTGGTCGCGCCGCAGTCCAACGAGGAGAGCGCGGACCCCGTCACCGGCGGGCCCCAGGGCGAACTGTGGCGCGTGGTTGCCTGGGCCTGCCTGGCCTTCCTCGTCGGTGAGTCCCTCTGGGGCGCGCGCCTCGGCGGACGCGGAAGGAGGATGCACGCATGACCCGGCCGCGCCTGCCCATGGAGGCCTCAAGCCCCCGCGGAGTCGAGCCCGAGGCCGCCCCTGCTGCCGCACCTGCGATCGCCCCTGCGGTCACGCAGGACACAGCATCACAGGCGGCGGCATCCCAGGCGGCGGCGACAACACAAGGCACCGCGGCTCCAGTCAGCACTCCCCAGGAGGACACGGCCACCAGCTGGCGGCTCCTCGAGGCACCGGCTCCCTGGGTCGTGGTGCTGGTGGTCCTGCCCCTGTCCTTCGCAGTGGCCTGGCGCGCCTATGCCCGCGAGACGCTCTCCTCCGGCATGCGCACGACGCTCGTGGGGCTGCGGTGGCTGAGCCTGCTGGCCCTGCTCGCCGTCCTCGCGCGTCCGGTCGAGGTGCGCTCCCAGGAGCGCGTGACCCCGGCCGAGATCCTGGTGCTGGCGGACGACTCTGCCAGCATGTCGCGCCGCGACGCCTACTCCGGCGCCGAGGAGGTCGCGCGCAGGCTCCAGGCGCTGCTTCCCTCTCCAAGCGGGGGACAGGCGCCCTCCGTCGGGGAGGCCAGCCGCGCGGAGCTGACCTCGGCGTGGCTCGACGCGCGCCTCCTGCCCCACCTGGAGGAGACCGGCTATGAGGTGCGCCTCCAGCGCTTCGCCACCACCACCGAGGCCCTTGCGGGTCCGAGCGACCTCGCCGGGCGCGGCGCAGCCACGCACCTTGGAGACGCCCTTGCCTCCGCCCTGGGTCAGGCAAGAGGTCGCCATGTGAAGGGGATCGTCGTCGTCGGGGACGGGCGCTCCAACGGCGGAGCCGATCCCATGGCCGTGGCCGAGCGCGCGAGCCAGGCCGGGATCCCCGTGCACACGGTCGTGGTCGGAGACACGCGGCCCGAGCGCAACCTCGTCCTGGAGCTGGTCGAGGCCCCCACCTCCGTGCTCGAGGAGGACGAGATCAGCCTGATCGTGCGCGTGCGTGCGCGCGGGCTCGAGGGCGGCGCCGCCGTCGAGGTCCTGCTGGAGGAGGTGGAAGGCGGCCAGGCCCAGCCCGTGGACCAGCAGCGGGTCGAGCCCACCGAGGAGGGGCTGCGCGTCACCCTCACGGCACCCGGCCGCCGGACGGGCTCCCGGGGACTCGAGCGGCGCTTCCGCGTGTCGGTAGCGCCCCTCCCCGAGGAGCGCATGCTCGACGACAACCAGGTCGCGACGGTCGTGCGGGTCAACCCCGAGCGCATCCGCGTCCTCTATGTGGACGGCTACCCGCGCTGGGAGTATCGCCAGCTCAAGGACATGCTCCTGCGCGCGGACGAGCGCATCGAGGCCCAGATGTTCCTGCTGTCCGCCACGCCGGACTTCCCTCAGGAGGCCACGCGCGGCCTCGACCGCCTCACCCGCGTGCCGACCCGCACGGAGCAGCTGCTCGAGCGCTACGACGTGGTCGTGCTGGGCGATGTGAACCCCTGGGCCATCTCGGCCGACCCCGCGGAGGGCGAGGAGTTCGTGCGCTCCCTCGGCGAGTTCGTGGAGAAGGGCGGCGGCCTGTGCGTGATCGCGGGCGAGTTCGACATGCCCAAGGCGGTCGCGGGCACCGAGTTCGCGAAGCTCCTGCCCGTGACCCTCGACCCCACCGGGGCCCTGGCGTTCGAGGTGGACACCACTCTCGAGCAGCACCCGACCCTCGAGGATCCCAGCAGCCCGCACCAGATCGTCCGCCTGCATCCCGACGCGGAGCTCAACCGCCAGCTCTGGCAGGAGGAGGGCGGCCTGCGCGGCTTCTACTGGTACTTCCCCGTGCGCGGGGCGAAGCCGGGTGCACAGGTCCTGCTGCGGCACCCCACCCAGAGCCTGTCGGGCGACGGTGAGCGCGACCCGCTGCTCGTGGCGGGCTATCACCCCGAGGGGCGCACGCTCTTCCTCGCCATCGACGCGACCCACCGCTGGCAGTTCCGCTACGAGCACCGCTACCACGAGCGGTTCTGGCGGAACGCCATTCGCTGGCTCGCCCTCGGTCGGCTGAAGGGTGGGGATCGCCGCCACCAGCTCGAGGCCCTGCAGCCCGAGTACGGCCTGGACGAGCGCGTCTCCCTGGAGGCCCGCGTGCTGAACGAGGACTTCGAGCCACTGGAGGCCGACAGCCGGACCGTGGAGCTCGAGGGCCCCGACGGGGAGCTGGAGCGCCTCGAGCTCGCTGCGGACCCGAGCCGGCCGGGAGTGTTCCGGACCTCCTTCGAGGCAGGACGCGCGGGTGCCTGGAGCGCCGTCCTCCTGGATGCCGATGAACCCGTGGCGCGCGCGGACTACGAGGTGGTCCTGCCCTCCCATGAGAACGCCGACCCGACCCCAGATCCCGCAGCCCTGCTGGCCCTCTCCCAGAGGACGGGCGGCAGCGCGGTCACCCTGGCCGAGGCCGGCCCGCTCCTGCAGGCGCTCCCCGGGGGCGAGGAGCGGCGCGAGCCCCTGCGCTCGGACCTGCTCGACGCCTGGGATCGCTGGGGCACGCTGGCCCTGGTCCTCGCCCTGCTCATCGCCGAGTGGATCCTGCGCAAGCGCCTCGAGCTGATCTGACCGCCGCCCCAGACGCGACGGTCGCACCGACCACCGGGCCGCGCCGCGACCCGCCACCATGACCCACTTCCGAACGCCACGACGGCGCGCCTCTGGACGCGCCGGGGGGGCGAGGCTGCGCGGCCTCGCGGTGATGGGTGTCCTCGCGCTCGCTGCCGCTGCGCCGGTCCGCGCGGCGCGCCTGCACAGCTCCCCCCCGGGCGTGCCTGCGCAGGACGACGCGGGAGTGACGGCCAGCGGCTTCCATGTGTACGACACCCAGGTGGTGCGGAATGCCGTCCTGCAGGTGGACGAGCACCTGGCCAACGGGCGCGACAGCGAGGCCCTGGCTGTCCTGCAGGAGCTCCTGGAGGACAACGCCACCGCAGTCCTTGCCCTGGCTGCTCCGGAGGCCGTGCGCGGGCAGGTCGCAAGCGTGACCTATGCCGGCGTCGGGACCTGGGCCGTCGACCTGCTGCGCACCCTGCCGGAGGCGACGCTGCGTCTGTACCGCGAGCGCCACCGGGCCGCGAGTGAGGCAGCCCTGAGCGAAGCACTCGAGGCCGCCCAGGCGGGCGGCTTCGGGCCCCTGGTCGCCGTCGCGCAGCGCTGGCCCGTGACCGCCGCGGCGGGGCGCGCTTGGATCGCCATGGGTGACCTGCTGTTCGAGCGCGGTGAGGTTGATGCGGCCCGTGCGGCCTGGATGCGCGCACTCCCCGCCCTCGAGCCCAGCCTCGCCCAGGCCCTGCCCCGCGCTCTTGCCCGCCCCACCCGCGATGCAGAGGGTGACGAGGAGCCCGCAGAGGGGGTCGTGCTCGAGGGGCCACCTCCGCCGCCGCGACTGTCCCCGAGCCAAGTGGTCGCCTGGCTCGAGGCCCGGGCCGACCAGCAGCCCTGGGCTGGCCTGCTCGCGCGCCTGCGCGTCAGCGTGTCCCTCCCACCGGAGCCCGCGATCTCGGGCCGCTCCGCCCTCGGGGGCGATGACCCCGCAGGCCGCCCCTTCGGCCAGCAGCCCGAGGGCTGGCCGGTCGAGCTCAACCTGCCGCGCGATCCCTACTGGCAGTCCCCCGCGTCCCGCCGCGTCTTCCCGGTGCGCGCGGGACAGCGCCTGCTCATCAGCACCGGCCGCCAGCTGTGGTGCGTGGCCGCCGAGACCGGCGAGCTGCTCTGGCGCCAGGGGACCTCGGCCTTCGGGAGCGACCTGCCCTCCTGGGCCGAGGTCGAGCGCTCGATGCGCGGCATGGAGACCTTCCGCGAGGCCATCGACATCGACGAGGGCTTCGTCGCTCCGGCGACCGACGGCACGGTGGCACTGGCGGCGTTCCAGCTGCCTCTCGAGGTCGAGGGTCAGCAGGACTACAACGAGCTCGAGATCATCAAGGTCCTCCCCGAGCGTCGTCTGGCGGCGTTCGACCTCGAGCTCGGGACGCTCCTGTGGCACCACGCGCCGTCCGCCAGCTGGGACGGGGACTCCGGCTCCTTCGCCGAGCGCTTCACTGTGGTCAGCCCGCCGGTCGTCCACGCCGGACGCGTGATCGTGCAGTGCGCACGCACCCGCGGCCGGATCGAGCTGCATGTGGCCGCCTTCGACCTCGCGACCGGCGAGCTTGCCTGGAGCACGCCGGTCATCACCGGCCAGCGTCAGCTGAACATGTTCGGGCGCATGGAGCAGGAGTTCGTGGCGCCGCCCGTGGTGTGCTCGCCGGATGGGCGCGCGTTCGTCCTCACGCAGCTCGGAGTCGTTGCCTGCCTCGACGCGTTCTCGGGAGCACCCCTGTGGGAGTCCAGCTACGAGCAGGTCCCCCTCACGGCCGGCCGCTGGCGCCGCGCGGGGAGCCTTGCCTCGGTCTGGCGCAACGGCCCCCCGGTCCTGCACGAGGACGCGGTCCTGGCCGCTCCGTTCGACTCCCCCCACCTGATGGCCCTGGATGCCGCCACGGGTGAGGTGCGCTGGTCCATGCGCCAGACGCGGCTGTGCCTGGCTGCCGACGCCACGGGGAGGACGCGTGAGGTCAACCAGTTGCTGGGCGTCCGCGAGGGTCTCCTCGTCCTGGGCGGCGAGCGGGTCGCAGCCTTCGAGGCTGCCAGCGACTCCCTGGCGCGCCAGGCGCCCTCGCGCCTGGCCTGGGCCTTCCCCCCCGTGGGTGCGGACTCCCTGCCCTCGAGGTGGCTCCCCGCGCCGGTCCTCTCGGGCCGCTCGGTCCTGGTGCCGGACGAGCGCGAGCTGGTCGAGCTCGACCTCGTCACCGGCCGCCGCCTCGCCCTCCTGCCCTGGCCCGTGAGCGACGGCCGGCGCCTGGACGGCAACCTGCTGCTCGACGACGGCGCCTTCTTCATCGTGGACGGCTCCGGGGCGCGCGGGTACTTCGAGTGGGACGGGCTGGTGCAGCGCGCGCGGAGGCGGCTGGAGGCCAGCCCCAACGACCCCGAGGCGGCCGTCCACCTGGCCACCCTGCTGACCCGCCGCGCGCGCTCGCTGCATGCACGACGCCAGGAGGCCCAGGACCTGGTCGAGGCCGGGCGGCTGCTCGCTGAGGGTCGTGCACTCCTCGACGCCCTGCCGGCCATGGAGGGCCGGGAGGCTGCCCTCCACCAGCTCCTGCGCGTGCGCGCGGATGTGGCCCGCGCGGGCCTCGACGCGGGGCAGGCGCGGCTGTGCCTGGAGGAGGCCCTGGCCCTGGCTCCGGACCCGACCGCTGCGGGCGAGACGCGCATCGCCCTGCAGGAGGTCCTGCGCGACCGCGACCTCGACGCGCGCCTCGAGGTGCTGCGCGAGATCGCCACTCTGGACCTGCGCGAGCGCGTGGCCGTGGCCGTGGTGAGGCCCGCTCCCGGTGAGGCCACGAGGATGCTGCGGTTGCAGCCCCTCGAGGGGCCCGATCCCGAGGGCGGGTTCCCGCTCCCCTCCGCGGTGTACGCCAGCCTCGAAGAGGTCCGCCTGCAGCTCGCGAGCCGCGACGAGGCGCGGCGGCGCGCAGGCCTGGCTGCGCTCTATGAGCTGCTCCCCACCTGGGGGCGCTTCCCCCTGCCCTGGCGCGATGGAGAGCTGGAGGGCCAGGATGTGGACTCGTTCGCGCGGGCCGTCCTCGCGGAGGGCTTCACGCGCGAGGGCTGGCAGCGTCTCCCTACGGTCGAGGCTGCCGCCGAGGCCGAGCTGGCCGTGGCCCTGCGCGAGGGCACGGACGAGGCCCTGGTCGGCATCAGCCAGCGCTGGCCCTGGACCGCTGCGGCCGAGCGCGCGGAGAGCCAGCGGCTCGAGGTCGCGCGGATCGGCGGAGATGTGAACGCCGCGGCGTCCATCGTCATGGGAGCTCTCCCGGAGAGCTGGTCAACCCTCCCGAGCAGCGTGGAGACCAGCCGCCGCTGGCTGCTCTTGGCCGAGACCCTGGAGGCAGCGGGCAACGGAGCGCTCGCGGCCGCCCTGCTGAGCCACCTCACCGCCACCTGGCCGAACGCGGGGCCCGAGCTCGCGGAGGCCGCCGAACGCCGACGCGCAGCCGCTGCCCCCCAGGCCCTCCCGGCACCCGAGCTCCCCGCCGAGCCGACGCTGGCACGGCTCGAGACCGCAAGCCTGATCGAGGCGGGGCGCTTCGCCGCGCTGGGCGACGAGCCTTCGCGCCTGCTGACCCTGACGCGCGATCGGGTGATCGCCGTGGGGCCAGCCGGCAGGGAGCTGTGGGCGCGCAAGATCCCCGGCGGGGCGGTGGAGGCCTGGTTCGATCCTGACCGGTGCGTCACGGCTGCCGGGCGTCTGCACCTCGTGCTGCCGGATGTCCTCTACTCCATCGACCCCTCCTCGGGCGACCTCGGCACCTACGCCACGGCGCGCACCCGGGGCGAGTACCTCCACGGGGACAGCGCCGGAGGGCTGCTGGTCACCACCCGCCGCGAGCTCGACGCGTTCGTGACCGAGGGGATCGAGCCCCTCACCGGCGCGCGGCTGTGGCGCGTGTCCCTGCCCTACACCTTCCTGCCCGAGTTCACCCTCGACGCCGAGCGCGGCGTCGTGGTCCTGTGGCCGAACGGCCAGGGGAGCGCGCGCATCCTCGACCTCTTCACGGGGCGCGAGCGCGCGCGCATCCGCCTACAGGGGGTACGGCGGGAGGAGGCCCGCGCGGCCTTCGTCCACGGGGACCTGCTCGTCCTGCCCGCCCTGCAGCGCGGCTCCTCCACGCGCACGAACCGCTTCCGGGGCTTCCGCCTCTCCAACGGCGAGGAGGCCTGGTCAGTGGACCTCTCGGGCCTCGGCCGCGGCTACGAGGCCACCCATGTCCTGCGCAGCGGCGGCAAGGTGTGGCTGGTGCTCGCGACCCGGGCTGGGGGTGACTCGGTGCGGTCGCTGCACGAGTTCGACGCGCGGCGGGGCATGGTGGTCCAGGCCAGCACGGCGACCTTCCCGCCGCGGGCGATCCTGCTCGGGCTCGGAACGACGGGGCGCCTCGACCTCGCCGAGCCGTTCCTGATCGCGGCGGACCCCTCGCGGCGGACCCTTCTCGGGATCAGCCTGGAGGAGGGCCTACGCTGGTCGAGCCCCCCCGGCGTCGAGCTCATCCACCCGCGGCTGAGCGCCGGACCGCCTCCGGTCGTCGGGCGCGAGCGCATCGCCCTCATGGCCGACCGGCCGGGAGGCGAGGCCGCGGCCCTGCTCGTTCTGGACAGGGCCACGGGCACGACCCTGAGCGTGCGCCCCGCCAGCCAGCCCCCCACGCCCATGACGGGTGCTCCGCGGCCCAGCGTCGTACCCTGGGACGGCGGCCTGTGGGTCGCCCTCGAAAGCCACAGCGAGTTCCTGCGCTGACCTCGATGCTCCTCACCTCCCTCCTCGCCTGCGCCGCCGTGGCGCTCCCTCCCGCCCAGGAGCCAGCCCTCCGGGAGCCCCGCAGTCCGGGGGCCCCCCTCGTGGAGATCACCGAGGAGCAGGAGCGCGCGGTGGAGCGCGGGCTCGCCTGGCTCGCAACCCGCCAGGACGCGACCGGCGGCTGGAGCTCGGATGTCGGCTTCAAGCTCAACTCGGGCTACCGCGCAACCGCCCTCGATCGCGGGCATGTCGGCGTGTCGGCCCTGGCCGGGATGGCGTTCCTGGCCGGAGGGCATGTGCCCGGCCGCGGCGAGTACGGGGCCGTGATCGAGCGCTGCCTCGACTTCGTCCTCGGCTGCGTGCAGGAGGACGGGTATGTCACGAACGCTGGCACGCGGATGTACAGCCACGCGTTCGCGACCCTGTTCCTGGCGGAGATCTACGGGATGACCCACCGGCAGGATGTCCGCAGCAAGCTGCAGGCCGCGGTGGACTTCATCGTGCGCAGCCAGAACCCCGAGGGCGGCTGGCGCTATGTGCCTCTCGCGCGGGAGTCGGACATGTCCATCGTGGTCTGCCAGGTCCTGGCCCTGCGCGCCGCGCGCAACATCGGCATCCGCGTGCCCCGCGCCACCATCGACCGCGCCCTCGACTATGTGAAGGCCTCGGCGGTGACGCGCAGCAGCTTCGGGCGCGGCTCGTCGGAGCTGGGCACCTTCCACTACCAGGTGGAGGAGAACAGCTTCAGTCGCTCGTCGTTCCCGCTCACCGCGGCCGGCGTGACGGCCATGCACGGCCTTGGGATCTACTCCGACGACCTCATCCTGCGCGGGGTGGAGTTCCTCGAGGCGGAGGAGGACCTGTTCAACGCGCGCTACGGCCAGCGCGGGCACTACTTCTTCTGGTACGGCCACTACTACGGCGTCCAGGCCATGTACACGGTCGGCGGCGACCGCTGGCAGCGGTACTTCACGAAGCTGCGCGAGCGACTGCTGGACATCCAGCGTCCCGACGGGACCTGGCCGAACGAGGTGGGGCCAGGCGAGGAGTTCTCCACGGCCATGGCCTGCCTGATCCTCGAGATCCCCTACTCGTTCCTGCCCATCTTCCAGCGCTGAGCCCACCATGGAGTCCACCGCCCCGAGCGCCGCGCAGCCCGCCGGCCAGCCCACACCCCAGCTCGACCGGCTGCTGACCCGGCTGCGCGCGGGGCTGCGGGGCCTCGCCTGGCGCCAGGGGCTGGGCGTCGTGCTGCTGGGCACCGGCGGCTGGCTCGCGTTCGCCTTCCTGGCGGATCGCTGGCTCGATCTGCCGCGTCCGGTCCGGCTCCTGCACACCGCCGTCCTCGTGGCGACGCCCGTCGTGCTCGTCGTGCGCGACCTTGTCCGCCGCCTCGGGAGGGTGCCGGGCCCGGAGGGCCTCGCCGTCCTGCTGGACCGCGCCCACCCCGAGAGCCAGGATCGCCTGGTGAGCAGCCTGCAGCTGCGCGGCACCCCGGCGAGCGCCGTGGCCCGGCCCCTGGTCGATCGGCTGGTCGCCGAGACGGAGGCCCTGGCCCCCAGCATCGAGATCGCCCGCGTGCTCGACCCGCGACAGCCGAACCGTCGCCTGCTGACCGGCCTGGGGATGGCTGCCCTGGCGACCGCACTGCTCGCGGCCCAGCCGGCTCTCGCACGCACCTTCCTCGAGCGCGCACTCGGAGCGAACACGCCCTGGCCACGCGCCACGACCCTGGCCCTGCGCCTGGCAGGGGGCGACGAGGCGGTCGCCTCCGGGGAGCTCCGCGCGCGGGTGGCCCGCGGCAGCGACCTGGACCTCGTCGTCGAGGTCGAGGGCGAGGTGCCCGAGGAGGTCACCGTCCACTTCGCCGACGGCAGCGCAAGCCGCTTCCGCACGGGAGGTGCCCGCACGGTGCGCCCGGAGCTGCGCAACCTGCAGCGCAGCACGGAGCTGTGGGTCACCGGAGGCGACGACCAGCGCGGCGAGCCGCGCCTGCTGCTGGAGGTGGTGAGCCCGCCGGATGTGCTGGCCCTCACCTGCATCGCGACGCCTCCGGCCTACACCGGCCTCGAGCCCGTCGTGCTCGAGGGCACTGAGCTGCGCGTGCTCCAGGGCAGCGAGCTCCGGCTCGGCCTGCTGCTCGACCCGCCGACCGCCACCGGACAGGTGCGGGTGCTGGGAACGGACCGCGTGCTCCCCCTCGAGCGGGGCCCGGTGGCGCTGGCCGCAGGCGACGACGCGGCAATTGAGACCGTCGAGGCCTGGACCTGCACGCTCCTCGCCGAGGAGGACCGCTACTTCCAGGTGGAGCTCACGGATCCCAGCGGGATGACCAACCCCGACCCGGGGACCTGGGCGATCCGCGTCGAGCCCGATCGCAAGCCGGAGGTGGTGCTGCTGGCCCCCGATCCCGGTGAGCACCTCGTAGTCGCCGGCGGCGCCGTGGGCCTGCGCGTGCGGGTCGCGGACGACTTCGCCGTGGCCGAGGTGCGCTGGGATGCGCGTGAGGGGAGCGACCTTGAGACCGCCGTGGCCGAGGGTGCGCTCGAGCTCCGCCCGGCTCCGGCCGCGACGGAGGGCTTCGGCGGCCTCCGCGGCGTGCAGGTCCTTGCGGGCACGCGCCTCGAGCTCGCCGCGCTGGCGGGCGAGGCCGTCGAAGCGGGGTGGTCCGGCGTCCTGCAGGTCATGGCGCGCGACTCGCACCCCTCCCCCGACCACGAGGCCCTCGGCAATCCGGTGCGCCTGCGCTGCGTCACTGCCGACGAGTACCTGCGCCGCCTGAAGGACGGCCTGGCGCGGGGCGGCGAGACCGCCGGCCGCATGCTGGGTGAGGCCACGGAGCTGCGCAAGCAGGCTGGACTGACCGTGGCCGCTCTGGAGACCGGCGAGGTCGCCACCGACCGCGAGCTCGCCGCGCTGGTGCACGGCGCACGACGCGTGGAGGGGGATGCCCGCTCGCTCGGCCGAGACCTCGCCGGCCTGACCGAGGGCCTTGCCTACACGCGGATCGACGGGCGGGCGGGCGCCGCCCTCGAGGCCCTGGACCGCCGGCTGCAGGAGAGCGGCACGCGCACCTTCGAGCCGGCCCTCTGGCGCGCGCTCGTGGCGGACCTGGAGGCTGGACGCCTCGGCTCCCCGGACCTCGTGGGCGAGCTGCTCACGCTGGTGGGCATGACCCTGGAGGTCAGCGAGGCCACCTTGGCCGAGGCCCTCGAGGCCCTGACCCGGGCGCGCGCAGCGAGCGCGGCCGAGCAGGCGCGGTCGGAGGTGGTCGCCGCCGAGGCGGCCCTGACCCGCGCGGTCGAGCAGCTGGACGCCCTCACCACGCGCCTGGGTGAGTGGGACAACTTCCAGAGCGTGCTCACCCTCACCCGCGACATCCTCAACCGCCAGAAGAACCTCACCGAGCGGACGCGGAAGTTCGCGGAGGAGAACCGATGACCGGACCCGTCCAGCGCGCACTGCGCCTCATGAGTGGCTCCCCCGCGGCCCCCGGCCCTGCGCGGCCGGCGGTGGCATCGCGGACCGGCTGGCGCGTGGCGCGCCACGCCGTCCGCACGGGAGGCATCACGCTCCTCGCGGGCCTTGCCCTCGCCGGTTCGGCGCTGGGCTCGCCCCTCCCCCAGGATGACGGGACCAGCCGCGAGCAGGCGGCTCTCGCCGAGGAGCAGGCCCTCATCCGGCGCCAGCTGCGACGCCTGCGAGACACCATGGGCGCCCTCGCCGATCGACTCGAGGCCGAGGGCCGCGTGCACGCGGCCGGACTGCTGCGGGACGCACTCTCGGAGCTCGACGAGCGTCCGGAGGACACGGGAGGACGGACCCTCGAGGAGCTGATCGACGGCTCCAAGGACGACCTCAGCGGCGGCCGCACCATGAGCGCGCTCGAGCGCCAGCAGGCGGTCGAGGGACGCCTGTCGCGCCTGCTGGAGATCCTGCTCGACCGCCGCAGCCTCGACACCCTCGAGGAGGAGCTGGCGGCTCTCGAAGAGATCAAGGCCGGCCTGGAGGAGGTCGCCGCAGGAGAGCGCTCTCTGCGCGAGCGCACGGCCGAGCTCGCGGAGCAGGCACGGACGGAGGAGCACCGGGCGCTGGACGCCGAGATGGAGGCCCTGCTGTCCGAGCAGCGCGAGCTGCTGCGCCAGTCCGAGGACCTGGCGCGCTCCTCGGGGACCTTCGACCTGGAGCGCCTGCGGGATCGACTGCGTGAGGCCCTGGAGGACCAGCGCATGGCGGCCGGCGCCCTGTCCACCTGGTCCCCCGAGGACTCGAGCCGCATCGAGGCCTCACGGCCGGCCTTGGCCGAGGCCCGGGCGAGCGCTGAGCGCGCGCGCCGAGCCGAGGAGGCCCAGGCCGCGCTCGAGGCCGCGGCCGCGGCGGCGAGCGGCGACGCAGAGGAGCGCAGGCGCGCCGCCGACGCGCTCTCGGCCGAGGCCGCGCGCCTCGAGCGCCAGGCCCGCGCTTCGGGGGACGAGCAGGCGGGGACGAGCGCGCGCGCCATGGACGAGCGCGCCCGCGAGCTGGCGTCCGCTGCCAGCGAGGAGGCCGCCCAGGCAGCCGCGGAGGCCGCGCGGGAGCAGGCGAGCGCCCTGGCCGCGCAGGCCGAGCAGGCCCGGGCCGAGGGTCGCGCCGCGCGCGCCCAGGCTGAGGCCGCCCTCGAGGAGCTGGCCGCCGAGTCCACGACCACCGGCGCGGCCGCGGCCCGCATCCAGGAGGCCCTGGCTGACGCGAGCGCGGCCCAGGAGGCAGGCGACGCCGCCGGCGAGGACCGCGCGACCCAGCGTGCAGCGCGCGCCCTCGACGAGGGACTCGACGCCCAGGCGCGCCTGGGAGATGCCCTCGAGGCCAGCCAGCAGGAGGGCCAAGAGCGCTCGGAGCAGCTGGCAACCGACCTCGAGCGTGGGGCGACCGGCGCGGCCGAGGAGCAGGCCAAGGCCGCGGCCCAGGCCGCGCGCCAGGCCTCCGCGGCCCAGGCGCGAGCTGCACAGGCCGCGGGCGAGCGCCGCTCGGAGGCGGCCGAGGCGGAGGCTCAGGCCGCGGCCGACGCGCTCGAGCAGGCCCTGGACGCGGTGGAGCAGGCGCTCCAGAGCGCGACCGAGGGAGACGGCAGGCAGGCCGAGCGCGAGGCCCTCGCCGAGCAGCAGGCCGAGCTCCAGGCGCGGGCCGAGGCCGCGGCGCAGAGTGCCTCACCGGCAAGCCTCGGCGAGCAGGCACAGCAGGCCGTGCAGGAGGCACTCGCACGGGCAGCAGAGGCCATGCAGCAGGCGGCCCAGTCCCTTGGCAAGCCCGGGGAGGGGCAGCAGGCCGCGCAGGCCCAGCGCGAGGCCACGCAGGCCCTCAATGAGGCGCAGCAGGCCTCCGAGCAGGGCGTGCAGCCCGCGACCGAGGAGCAGCGCCAGGCAGCGGCCGAGCTGGCCGCGGAGCAGGAGCGCCTGCGCCAGCAGATGCTTGAGCTGGCGCGACGCAACGAGGAGCGCAACGACTCCGCCAACCAGGAGGCCCTGGAGCGCGCGCAGCGCGGTGCGCAGAGCGCGCAGCAGTCGCTGCAGTCGGCGTCCTCCGAGAGCGGCGGCCAGCAGTCGCCGCCCCAGGGGCAGCAGGAGCAGGGCGAGCCCGAGGCCGGCGATCTCGCCGAGGCGCAGGAGCAGGAGCGCCAGGTGGAGCAGGCCCTGGACGAGGCCCTTGAGGAGCTCGAGGAGGAGGAGGAGCAGTACCAGCGTCTCCGTCAGGAGGAGCTGCTCTTCCAGATCCGGACCGAGGTCGAGGGCATGCTGGCCGCGCACCGCGAGCAGATGCAGGCCCTGCTCGAAGCGGACAGCGCGCGCGAGGACGGAGGCCGCATCTCGAGGCGCACGCGCATCACCCTGCGCGCGGTGGCGCGCGAGGAGGAGGCCGTCGGAGCGCGCGCGACGAAGGTTGCCGACGCCCTCGAGGCCGAGGGCGTGCTCGTGTTCCACGAGATCGTGCGCAATGTCGAGACCGACCTCGTGCGCATCGTGCGCGACCTCGGTGAGACCGGGGGCTACCAGTCGGGACCGCGCGTGCAGGCCCTGCAACAGGATGTGGAGAACGCCCTGCTCTGGCTGCAGCAGGCCCTGGACGAGGAGATGGAGCGCCGCGAAGAGGAGCAGCAGCAAGAGCAGGACCAGCAGCAGCAGGACCAGCAGAACCAGGAGCAGGAGGAGTCTCTGGTCCCGGACGCCGCCGAGCTGCGCCTGCTGCGCAAGCTCGAGGAGGACCTCCTGGGCCGTGTAGAGCGCCTGCAGGCCCTGCACCCCGAGCTGGAGGACCCCGACGCGGAGCTGGACCCCCTCCTGCTGGAGGAGCTGACGCGCATGGCCTATCAGCACCAGCGGATCGGGGAGCTCTTCCAGCACTTCCGCAAGCGCCTGGGGGTCCCCGACCCCGACTGACCAGCAGCCCTTGGGCCCCGCCGAGGGGCCCGTGCTACTCTTCTTCAAGGGCTCCGGAGCGCCGGCGCCCTCGCCTCCAAGACCGAACCCGGAACCGGGCCCCTCACGGGTCCCCCGCGGGAGAGACCCCGCAAGGCTCCAGCATGATCCGAATCCAGCTCTCTCCCTCGCCGCGCGCGGCCCTCTGGACCGCGGGGCTTGCCGTGGCCCTGCTGCACCTGGCGCCGGCGGCCCGCGCCCAGGACGCGCCCCGCGAGAGTCAGGATCCGGCTGTCGGTGAGCAGGACGGTGCCCCTGCCGCGGACGACTCCGAGGGCGGCGCCAACCCGGCACCCGAGGTGGACAAGCCCCGGATCGAGATCCCCGAGGGCTTCGATCCCTCCCCCTTCCGCAGGGACGAGCAGGCCTCGCCCCAGGACCAGATGATCGAGCTGTTCCACGAGGTGGAGCGGCGCATGTCCCGCAGCACCGAGCTCTTGTTCGACGCCAGCAAGGGAGACACCTCCAAGCTGGGCGAGCTCGGGGCCTCGGGCCTCGAGGACCTCGGGCAGGACGCCGGCGGCAGCGCCAGCGCGCGGGCCGCGGTGGCGGGGCTCCTGCGGGCATCCAAGGGCGAAGGACAGGAGGTCCTGCGCGCCATCGACGAGATCCTCGAGATCGCCCAGAACCAGGGTGGAGGCACATGAAGCGGTGCCATGCAGGAGGGCAGTTCGTCCTCCGGCCAGCCCCAGTCCAGCCAGGCCCAGCAGCAGAGTGAGTCGGGCCAGCGGCGTGACGGCGCCGAGGGTCCGCGTGAGCAGGGTCAGCAGCCCCGGCAGGAGGAGCCTGGCCAGCAGCCCGGAGAGCAGCAGGGTCAGCAGCAGCCGGGCGAGGGCGAACCGCGTGGAGATCGGCCCGACGAGCCCGGCGGCAAGAAGGACACCGGGGACGCGGCCGCGGACGGCGAGACCGGCGAGGGCACGCGCTCGGGCCGCGACGCCGAGATCTGGGGCAACCTCCCGATCCACCTGCGGGACATCTACCGCGCCGAGGGCCGTGAGGACATGCCGGCCCAGTACCGCGACTGGATCGACTCGTACTACCGGCGGCTGAACGACAGCGGCCGGGACTAGCGCCGCCCTCGCGCGCGCGCCCCGCTGCGGCGCCCACGCCCCCATGCCGCCCCACCCCCGCCACCTGCTGCTGGCCGTGCTCCTCGCGGGGGCGCCGCTGGCCCGGGCCGAGTTCGGGCCCCCGGAGGCACCGAGGGCCGAGACCTCCGGGCTCGAGGCCGTCGGACCGGGGCCCGCGTGGTTCGACGACCGAACCCGCGGCCTGCCCGCGCTGGGCCGCGCCCAGGACGCTGCCCCCACGCCTCTTCCCACCGGTGCCCAGGCCGCCGTGCAGGAGGCCATCGAGCGGGGGCTGGACGCCCTCGCCGCGCGGCAAGCCCTGCTGCGCGATGGCTCCCTCCCCGTGAGCGCGACGATGGACGCCTCGCCGCTCGGCGTCACGGCGCTGGCGGCCCTGGCCTGGATGGCGGGCGGCTCCACGCCCACCCGTGGGCCCCACGCGGGTCCGCTGGTGCGCGCCCTCGAGTATCTGCTGGCGCACCAGGCCGGTCCGGGCGAGGCGCACCCGGGCTGGATCTCCGCCAGCGAGGACCGCCAGTCGCGCTCCCACGGCCACGGCCTCGCCACCCTGGCCTTCTCCCAGGCGGCGGCCCTCTCCCCCCGCAGCCCCCTCGGCAAGCGGCTCGGCGAAGGGCTGACCGCGGCCGTGCGGCACATCGAGCGCATGCAGGGCTCCGAGGGGGGCTGGTACTACGGACCGGGCCGGACCGCGGAGCACGAGGGCTCGGTCACCGTGTGCCTCGTGCAGGCTCTGCGCGGGGCGCGCAACACCGGCGTGGGCGTGGACGGCGAGGTCATCCGCCGCGCGATCGCCTATGTGGAGACCCTCCAGGACGAGACCGGCGGGTTCCGCTACTCGACCACCCACCCCCAGGTCTCCGTCGGGCTCACGGCCGGCTGCCTCGCGACCCTGCACGCGAGCGGGGTGTACGACGGGAAGGTCGTGGACGCCGGCTACGACTATGTCTTCCGCGAGCTCGCGGCGCGGGCGCCCCGGGCGGACGGCGAGCCCACGGGCCAGCCCGCCGCCTTCCCCTACTACGAGCGGCTGTACCTGGCCCAGGCCTTCTGGCAGCACAGGGACCTGCAGCACTTTCGGCGCTGGGCAGAGGACGAGGTGCGGGTGATCCTCGCGGACCAGGCCGCGGACGGCACCTGGGAGGATCGTCGTCCGAGCGGGCGCGCGGGCGGCCTGACCCGCGGGCGCTATGGCGACGCCTACGCCACCGCGATGAACTGCCTGTTCCTCTCCGTGCCTGAAGGGCTGCTGCCGATCTTCCGACGGTGAGGCCTCCGGCGCCGGAACCGCCCGCAAACAGAACGGACGCGGGCTGGTGTGGGCAGCGCCCCGGCGAGGCTGCACAATGCGTCGCGTGACTGCCTCTGCGACTCTGCTGGCCCTGGCCATCGCCGCCCTTGCGCCAGGGCTGCGGGCGCAGAGTGCGCAGGAGCCGGAGGAGCCCTCGCACCTGGGCACCTGGACCCACACCATCGAGGGGCTGGAGGGGCCAGTCGCCCTCGACTTCGGTCCCGAGGGCGAGCTCTGGGTGGCCGAGGCCCATGCGGACCGGTTGCGGCGCTTCGACCTCTCCGGCGAGCAGGCACGCATCCTCGAGGACTCGAGCGTGTGGGGCGGCCCGAGCGGGCTCGCCGTCGGGACGCGCCTCTATGTCAGTGATCCTGCGCGACGGCGAGTCGTGGCCGTGGGGCGCGAGACCTGGCAGGAGGTGGATGTGGTGCTCGCCGGGACGGAGGAGCTGTGCGATCCGCGTGGGATCGCAGCGGTCGGCGGGCGCCTCGCCGTGGCGGACGGCCTGGGTGGCGTGGTGCGCTGGCTGTGGCGGGATCGCCGCGAGCGCCTGGGCGAGGGCCTGCTGGCCTGCCCTACCGGCGTCGCCCTGACCTCCGACGGCTGGCTGTTCGTGGTGGACCGAGACCGCGCGCGAGTCGAGCGCTTCACGCCCGAGGGTGAGCACGCCGGTGGGTTCGGCGACTTCGGGGCCTTCCCGGGACTGTTCGCCGCGCCCCAGGGCATCGCCACCTGGGGCGGACGCGTGTTCGTCGCGGACACGGAGAACCACCGGGTGTCGGTGCACGACACCGAGGGACGCCTCCTGTACACCCTGGGCACGCACGCGATCCGGCCCCGAGAGGGTGAGGGACGCCTGCACTATCCGGCGGCGGTGGCGGTCTCGAGCAACGGCCAGCGCCTGGCGGTGGCCGAGCCCCTCGACGGCCGTGTGCAGGTGTTCACGCGGGCGCCCGGAGCCGAGCCTCCGAAGGACCCCCTGCGCGCGCTCGCGCCCCAGGCCTCCCCCCACTACGGACCGCCGATCGCTCTCGATGGGCCCTGGATGCTGCTGGTGGAGCCCGAGACCCACGCCGTGCTGGTCCACGACCTGCGCACCCTCCCGGCGCCCAGCGAGCTCACCGCCTTCGGGCGTCGTGGGACGAACATGGGGCGCTACCTGCGCCCGACCGGGGTCGCCCTCGAGGCGGCCAGCAGGCGCGCGTGGGTGGTGGATCCGACCCGCGCGACCCTGGACGAGGTGCGCATCCGCATCGATCCGGAGGCGCCCCTGAACCAGCACCTCGGCGCGGCGGCATGGGTCCGGCGCATCGACCTTCGAGCCTGGAAGCGGGACCTGGCCGGCGTGCAGGCCTTCTTCGATCCGGCCCCGAGCGAGGTCGAGTGGGACGCGCGCACGGGCAGCCTGTGGGTGCTTGACCAGCGCAATCGCGCCGTGCTCGAGGTGTCCCCCGAGGGTGCGTGCCTGCGAACCCTCGGCGCGGGCCTGCTCCTGCGCCCCACGGACCTCGCCCTCGGGAGCGACGGCGTACTGTGGGTGGTGGATGAGCTGGCCGGGCGCGTCGTGGGCCTGCGCACCGAGGACGGCAGCGTGCATCGCACCCTGGGAGAGGGAGCCCTGCAGCGGCCCGCCGGGGTGTGCGTCGACGGCGCCGGCCGCGTCTTCGTGACCGACGCCGCGCGCCACCGCATCCTGCGCTTCGATCCGAGCGAGGGCCTGGACCTGCAGATCGGCAGGGAGGGCCTTGGGCCGGCCGAGTTCCGCGGGCCGCGAGGCCTCACCCTGGACGGAGAGGGGAACCTGATGGTCGTCGACCATGGAAACCACCGCTGCGTCGTCGTGACGCCCGACGGCGCCTTCGTGCGTGCGTTCGGCTCGAAGCTCTATGTGCGTCCCGCCATGCGCCCCGAGTCCAACGCCCCGGAGTCCTCCTCGCCCGAGGGGGAGGGACGATGAGCGCGCGGCTCCACCTCGCGCGGGCCGCCCTGCTGCTCCTTGCAGCGTGCGCCGAGGCCCCGGACCAGGGCGCGGGTGCTGCGGAGCCCGCACCGGAGCAGCCGGGTGCTGCTCCCCCAAGGGCCGAGGCGCCGGGGCAGGGTACGGCTACGCAGCCCGAGGAAGCTCCGGAGGGGCCGCGGGTCGTGCCCTCCAACGGCGATGGCTTCCGCCTGGAGTGGAGCACCGAGCCGAGCCCCCCGCCCCTGAACGGCGAGTTCTCCGTGCGCTTCCGCCTGCTCGACGCGGGCGGCACGCCCCTCGCAACTGACCTCTCGAGCCTGGGGGTCGATGCCGACATGCCTGCCCACGGACATGGGATGAATGTGGCCCCGAAGCTCGTTCAGGCGGATGGATGGGTGGAGGCCACGCCGCTCCTGTTCCACATGCCTGGCGCATGGGAGCTCTATGTGGACCTCACCGAAGGGCCCCTGACAGAGCGCGCCCAGGTGCCGTTCGAGGTGCGCTGATGGAGAGGCGCGCGGGCCGCGGGCGTTCGACTGGGATCACTTCGACCGCGGGCCTCTGGCTCGTGCTGGCGATTGCGCTGCCCTCCTGCGGCGGCGCAGACCCCGAGGCGAGCGAGGAACCGGCGTCCGCACCCGCCATGCACGGGGCGTGGAGCCCCGACGACCTCGCCCTCCTCAGGCGCCTGACGCCGCTCCCGCCCGTCCCCGCGGATCCCACGAACCGCGTGGCCGACGACGACGGCGCGGCCCACTACGGCCGCTGGCTGTTCTTCGACGCCAGGCTCTCGGGCAACGGCGAGGTGTCCTGCGCCACATGCCACGACCCAGCCCACGGCTTCGCCGATCCGCGGGCCCTTGCCCTTGGCGCAGGCCTCGGCGAGCGCCACGCCCCCACGCTCCTCAACGCCGCGCACCAGCGCTGGCTGGGCTGGGGCGGACGGGCGGACAGCCTCTGGATGCAGGCCCTCGGCCCGCTCGAGAATCCGGTCGAGATGGCGGGCTCGCGCGAGGCGATCGCCCGACTCGTGCGCGAGGACCCCGAGCTGGCCGCGGCCCACCTCGAGGTCTTCGGGGCCCTCCCGGCGGACGACACCGCGCTCTTCGTGGAGGTCGGCAAGGCGCTCGCCGCCTATGAGCGCCTCCTCGTGCGCGGCGACTCGCGCTTCGATCGCTTCGCCGCGGCGCTGCTCGGCCAGGCCGGCGGCGATCCGGAGGCGCTCGACGGAGAGGAGCAGGAGGGACTGCGCCTGTTCTTGGGCAGGGGTCGCTGCACCCTCTGTCACCTGGGCCCGACCCTCAGCGACCTCGAGTTCCACAACAACGCCCTGCCCCCCCACCCGGAAGGCAGCCGCGACGACCCCGGCCGCTACCGCGGTGGGCAGCTCGTGAAGGAGAGCCCCTTCAACGCCGCGGGCCCGCACAGCGACGCGACGGACGGAGCGGCAGCGCGACGGGTCGGGGCGCTGGTGATCAGCTCCGAGACCTTTGGCGAGTTCCGCACGCCCGGCCTCCGCAACCTGAAGGGGAGGGAGCCGTTCGGGCACCAGGGGCAGTTCGAGGACCTCGCCGCGGTGCTGGCCTTCTACAACACGCTGGAGGGCCAGGACCTGCGCAGCCATCACCAGGAGCAGCTGCTGCGCCCCCTCGGCCTGGCGCCAGGAGAGCTGGCCGCCCTCGAGGCCTTCCTCCTGGCCCTGGAGGGCACTCCTCTTGCACCCGGCCTGATGGCCCCCCCAGGGAGCCCGCGCCCCTAGGGGACTCGCCGCAAGCGCTGCCCCCCTGGCCCGCCCCGGGACCCCGTGATCCCGGGAGCCCCTGTGCACACGCCCAGGGGGCCTTCGGAGGGTCTGGACACGAAACGGACCCGCGGACTCGGGCAGGGTGGACTAGCCTTCCTAGGAACCCTGCTCGTCGGCCCAAGGCGGGCCGGCCGGGGCTGCCGTGCAGCCACGAAAGCGGGACTCCACCCCCTATGAAGACCACCCTCCTTGCCTCGCTCGCCCTGCTCTCGGGCGTGGCCTCCGCCCTCCACGAGGACGACCCCAAGATCCTCCACCGCCAGCACCCCTTCGCGGGGCCGGTCTGGCGTCAGTCGCCCACCGCGTTCGGGGGCCAGGGCGGCGCGCCCGGGACCATGGGCAGCCCGCTGTTCGGCTCGAACAATGTGACGCTCAAGGCCTGGTTCCCGCTGAACCAGATCGACGGGGCCTCGAGCGGCAGCGACTGCTGGGGCTATGTCAGCCCGAGCGGACGGGAGTACGGGATCATGTGCACCTCGAGCGGCACGGCGTTCTTCGAGGTCACCAACCCCGCCAACACGCAGCTGGTCGGCTGGATCGACGGCAACGACAGCCTGTGGCGCGATGTGAAGGTGTACGGCGAGTACGCGTACTCCGTGACCGAGGGCTCGGGCGGCATCCAGGTCATCAGCCTCGCGAACATCGACGCGGGCCAGGTGACCCTGGTCAACACCATCAACGATGTCGGGACGGCCAACAGCCACAATGTCGTCATCAACGAGGACTCGGGCTTCCTCTACCGCTCCGGCGGCGGCAGCGAGGGTCTGCGGATGTACAGCCTGGCGAACCCGGCGTCGCCCCAGTATGTGGGCTCCTGGAGCGCGCGCTATGTGCACGACGCCCAGGTCGTCACCTACACCACCGGCCCGAACGCCGGCCGTGAGATCGCCTACTGCTGCGCTGGCCTGAACGGAGGCTCAGGGGACACTGGCCTGACGATCGTCGATGTCACCAACAAGGCCAACCCCACGGTCATCGGCCAGGTCTATTGGCCCAACCGCGCCTACAGCCACCAGGGCTGGCTCAGCGAGGACCGCCAGTACTTCTACATGGGCGACGAGCTGGACGAGGACGGCTCCCTCCCCAGCACGATCTATGTGATCGATGTGTCCGACCCGGACAACGCCTCCTATGTGACCTCGTTCACCAACGGCAACCTGGCGATCACCCACAACTGCTACACGAAGGACGGCTTGCTCTACGCGGCCAACTACACCAGCGGCCTGCGCGTGTTCGACCTGAACGCGAACCCGACCAACCCGCCCGAGTACGCCTTCTACGACACCTACGCGGCCAACGACGGTGCGACCTTCAACGGCCTGTGGAGCGTCTTCCCCTACTTCCCCAGCGGGACCGTCATCGGCTCGGACCTGGAGAGCGGCTTCTTCGTGTGGGATGTCGGCCAGCCGGAGCTCTCCCTCAGCATCGCAGGCGGAGCGCCGGACCTCCTGGACCCTGCGGGTGACCAGGTCGACGCGAACATCGTCGAGCTGACCCCGGGCACCCTGGCCACCGGCTCCCCCACGCTGCACTACGACCTCGGCACCGGTCCGCTCTCGGTCCCCATGTCCTTGGTGGGCGGCAGCACCTGGCGCGGCAGCCTGCCCGCCATGCCCTGCGGCAGCCCGGTCAGCTGGTACATCTCGGCAGCCGGAGTCTCGGGCCAGGTCTACACCCTCCCGGAGGGAGCGCCCAGCGCCGCGTTCTCCTCGGTCTATGCCGATGGCACGACCGTCGTGGCGAGCGAGGACATGGAGACCAACCCCGGGTGGACCGTGGGCTGGGCGGGCGACACCGCGACCACCGGAATCTGGGAGTACGGCGACCCGGTCGGCAGCGCGGCCCAGCCGGAGGACGACCACACCGAGCCCGGCAGCAACTGCTGGTTCACGGGTCAGGGAGCGCCCGGCGGCAGCGTCGGCGCCAACGATGTGGACGGTGGGGCCACGAGCCTCGTGACCGGGAGCTTCGACCTCTCGGCCTACGCCGACCCGACGCTGAGCTTCTACCTGTGGTACTCCAACACCGCGGGTGCGGCCCCCAACGCGGATGTGTTCCGCGTGGACCTCTCCAGCAACGGCGGCACCTCCTGGGTCAACGCCCTGACGGTTGGCCCGGCGGGAACCGGCACCTCGGGCGGCTGGATCGAGTACTCGATCCAGGTGGCCTCGGTCGTCTCGCTCACGAGTCAGGTTCGCGTGCGCTTCGTGGCGGAGGACGCGGGCTCAGGCTCGATCGTCGAGGCCGCGGTGGACGACTTCCGGATCTCGGAGCTGGACTGCTCGGGAGGAACCCTGGGCACGCGCTACTGCTCCCCGGCAGCGACCAACTCCACGGCCCAGCCCGGCGTCCTGGACGCCTCGGGCAGCGCCATTGCGGCGGACAACGACCTGACCCTCATCGGCAGCTCCCTGCCGGCGAGCCAGTTCTGCTACTTCGTCGCCAGCCAGTCCCAGGCGTCGATCCCAAACCCCGGCGGCTCCATGGGCACCCTCTGCCTCGGCGCGCCGATCGCCCGCTTTAACGCCCAGGTGCAGAACACCGGGGCCAGCGGCTCGGCGAGCATCGCGGTGGACCTGACCAATGTCCCCCTGCCTCCGGCCTTCGGCTACGCCGTCCAGCCGGGCGAGACCTGGAATTGGCAGCTGTGGTACCGGGATGTGGTCCTGAGCCCGACCTCCAACTTCACGGACGCGATCTCGATCACCTTCCAGTGAGCGGAGTCGGCCCCGCGGGGTCGCACATGCCAGCGGGGGGCGCATGCCAGCGTGCATGCGCCCCCCGCGTCGCTCCCGGGCGCTCACACCCCGGCGCCCGACCTCGGCATCAGAAGGTGATCACCTCGCGAGCGGTGATGGTGTAGGGCACGAAGGGCGGCTCGCGACCCAAGAGGCGCGTGTCGTAGACCCAGTCCCGGTAGGGAGCCGTGTAGCGGTCGCCGCCGTAGCTCCAGGCCCCGGTCGCGAGCGCGTTCTGCCAGGCCTGCACGAAGGAGCCATTGATGAAGGCGTGCCGGCCGGACCACTTCTCGTGGAAGCGAGGCAGGTTCTCGAAGCCGCCGTTGTAGCTCGAGCCCATCGTCGGCTGGTTGCCCGTGTACACCGACAGGTTGAAGGTCGTCTCGGACGCCGTGGGAAGGGAGCCGCTCAGGGGCTTGTTGTTCGTCCAGGCGTTGGACAAGAGGTTCACCGCGTCCGCGATCACGGCCGACACATTGCTCGCGAGGCCACTCCCCACGAGGTCCCCGTCGTCGTTGAAGAGCGTGTTCCCCGCGTGGTCGTACTTGTTGTAGTCGCCGTGCACATACAGCGAGCCCTCGGTGACCACCGTCAGGTCGCCCGGCAGGACCTCGCCGTTGGTGAGGTACACGCCCTTGGCCTTGGCTCCCGTGGAGGTCTTCTCACCCCCGACCGGGGTGTGATCCATGTCCGCATGGCCCGCGTACAGCAGCCCGTTCGCCGGCTGGAGCTGCATGCCGATCAGCCCTGGGTTGTCCTCGACCAGGTTGGCCGCCTGCCCGGGGGAGTAGCCAGCCGCCTGCAGGGCGGACTGGAACGCGCCGGTGCTGGCCAGGGCGGTCTGGAGCTCCATGATCGCCGCGATGTCGACCTTGACGACCCCGACGCCGGGGTACTGGTGGCCGGGATAGCCGGGCACGCTGCGGTTCGAGTCCTCGCGGGTGTCCGGGACGAAGTCGACGGAGATGGCCTCCTTCCCGAGCAGCTGCTGGGCGAGCTTGATGGAGGCGCTGCGGTCGATCCACTGGCTCGGGTCCGCGGGGTCGCTGGCGTCCGGGTTCGAGCCGTAGGCACTCCAGTCCCAGCTCCAGCCGCCGGGGCTCGAGGAGTCGGGGATCGGGCTCCCGGCGATCACCTTGAGGTCCGCCTGAGCCGCGTAGAAGCCCGCCACCAGGCCGCTGCCGCCGGGCGCGGCCGGCGAGAACTTGCCCGTGAGCGGGTCCACGACGGCCTTGGCCTCCACCTCGGGCGCCGCATCGAACAGGGCCTGCTTGGTGCCGAGGTTCGGCAGCTGCACGCTGGAGACATTCTCCGGGTGCGCGTCGCCGTAGCCCACCGTGTGCGGGAAGGTCTGCCCCTCGGGCACGGGATAGGAGCTGCCGGCGCCCCACTTCTCCAGGGCCCCCACATGGAACGGCAGGTGCTCCCCAGAGTCCCTGAAGTCGCCGTCCCCGTTGGCGTCGTAGCCCAGGGTAAAGGCGCTGTCGTAGCCGCTGACATTGCCTGCGATCGAGCCGAGCTGGCCGCGGCTGTCCATGCGTCGGAAGCTCGAGGGCTCGGAGGGATCGAACGGGTCCGCGACCCAGCGGCGTACGCGCACGGTGCCGTTGGAGCTCGTGTTGTCCTTGCGCCGACGGTAGAGCCCGCCGACTGCGCGGAGGTAGTTCGTGTCGACGGTCAACGTGTTGTTGCAGCCCAGGTACATGTCCGCGTTGCTGTGCACGCGCCCGCGGATCGTCATGCTCGGCCCCGGATTGATCTCCAGGTCATCGTCGTAGAGGATCGCGAACTGGGTGGTGGGCGTCCGCGAGACCTGGAACACGCGCGTCAGGACGCGGCGCTGACCGCGGCGGCGCTCGCCCTCGGTCGCGACGGGCTCGCCGAAGGGATCCCAGCCGCCCTGGTCGAGCTCGAGCAGCGCGCCACGGTCGGCCGAGGACAGCTCGTCGAGGGCCGCGGTGAACCCGGACTCGGGGGTCCATGCGTGGGCCGTCTGGAGCACCCCCTCCCAGGTCGGAGCGTCCGTCGCCACCACGCGCACCTCGAACATCCGGTTGCGCGTCATCATCGGCGACCCCGTGCTCTCCGGCGTGGCGAAGGGGATGCCGAGCAGCTGCACACGCCAGCCCACGGCCTTGAACCGGCCAGGGAGCTCCCCCTGGCCCGTCACCGCGAGCCGCCCGTCCGGCCCACCGTGCTGCCCCGTGGGCACCATGGTCACGCCTGCGAGGTAGAGGTCGCTCCAGTCGCCCTCGCCATCCAGGCCCCAGCGCTGGCGCGCGCCCGCGATCGAGGCCCACTCCTCGCCGTCCCCTGCGACCCAGGTGTCGGGGCGGTACCAGTTCGCGAGTCGCTCCTGGAGCTTGACCGAGGCCGCAGAGAGAGCGGCCTCCCCCACGAAGCGCTGCTCCACGCGGGTACGGCCCGCAGCAACCTTCTGGGCGTCGAGGCCCGTGTTGGCGATCAGGAGCGCCAGGAGCCCGGCGGAGACCGAGGCGCCGAAGAGCGCATAGAGCATGGCCATGCCCCGCTGCCCGCGCGGCGTCCGTCGAATGGAGTGCAGTGTCTTCATAGTCGGAGTGCGGGGAATGGGGTCAGTCGGCCTCGGGGAAGCGCTGCTCCCCAAGGGGCAGGCGGACGATGGCCTCGGTGCGGAAGTGGTGCGGATGCCCCTGGCGGTCCAGGCCACGCATCCAAAGCGTCACGACGAGTGCGTTCGCCGGGACGAGGGCGTCGGCGCCGCTGGGGTCGGCGCCGCCCTCGAGGTCCTCGGGGCGGTCCCAGAACTGGAGGTCCTCGGCGTACTTGATGTCGAGCCAGTCGATGTCGCGCGCGATGACCTCGACCCGGAAGGGGTACTGGGGGTCGCTCGGCGCGACGCGCTGATCACGGATCCGTCGGACCAGCTCGCGCTGGCCGCCCGGGCCCTCACGCACGATCCAGGCCACCTCGTTCCGACTCCACACGAGGCGCGTCAGCGGGTCGATGGCCACGCGCTGCTCGTCCAGGCCCTTGAAGAGGTCGGGGTGCACGAGGTCGGAGGTCACCTGGCTCAGGCGGCCATCCCCATTGCAGTCGAGCTCCGGGATCCCGTCCGGGCCGGCCGTGCCGCCGGGACCGAGGACATCCATATCCGGTCGACCGTCCAGGTCCTGGTCCGCGGGCAGGGCAAGGATCAGCGAGGCCTGGCGCAGGGTCTCACCCGGCTCGAGTCCCAGGGCCGCTGCGTAGGCCTCCTCCCCCAGGATCGGCGCGGGGGCGTGCTCGTGTCCGCGGCTCTGGAACGCGGGCGCGTCGAGCCCCTCACGACCTCCGCTCCGCCGGGCTCTGCCCGGAACGCCGTCGTAGTAGACATGCGGGAAGTGCAGGTCGTCCGCGGGGTCGTCGTCCTGGACGCCCTCCATGTCAACCCGCCGAATCCCGGCGCGCTGGAGATCCGCGCGCAGGCGCGCAAGGGCCTCGCGCCCCTCCCGTGCGAGGCGCACATCGAGGGCGTTGGCCTCGGTGATGCGCCCCATGTCGCGGGTGGCTCCGACGACCCAGGCGGTCAGCGTGCTGACGATCGTCACGGCGATCATGACCTCGATCAGGGTCAGGCCCGCGCGGCGCCCGCGGGGGGAGTCGTGCTGGATGCGCGTCATCGTGCGAGCTGGTAGGTGCTGAGGACTGCGCTCCGGAGGTCACTGCCCTCGAGCTCGAGCGGGTCACACGCCGAGCCGTCGAGGCCCCAGGCCTCGACGGGCTTGCCCTGGTCGTCCCAGCTGCTGGCGCGCCGCTCGCTGCGCGACTGGATCCACTCGATCATCAGCAGGACCTCGAGCCCAGCCGGCGGAACGAAGGCAGGGTCGGGGCCGGGCACCGTGGCCCGCTCGTCCGCGCCCAGCCCGGGATAGGCCACGAACACGCGCTGCTCGCGCAGGGCCGCCGTGCGGGTCTTGAAGAGCTCCTCGCGCCCGTCGGAGGAGCCCGCTCCTGCCTGGGCCTGGCGGATCCGTGAGCCGAACGAGTAGGCCGGGACGAGCCAGCGCGGTCCATAGTCCGCCACACCGCTCCAGTCCGTGTCCGCCAGGTCCGGGTTCGGCCAGAAGCGCTGGCTGGGATAGCCCGTGAGCTTGTTCTCGACGCTCTGGCTGAGGAGGTCCTCCATGCAGCTGGCCAGCTCGGCAACGGCGAGCTCCGACTCCGCGGAGCTCGCCCCGGAGCGATTGACCATCAGCTGCCCGCTGAAGTGCGCGGCCAGGGCCACACCGAGGACGCCCATGGCCATCACGATCTCGAGCATCGTGAAGCCCGCTCGCGCGCGGCGCGTGGCGCGCCCCCCCTCGAGCCTTACGGCTCCCCCCTGAATCCCCATTCCGGTGCTGTCCCCTCGGAGCGCGACCTCGCGCCCTGGGGCTCCCGTTCGACGCACCGAAGGCTCCTTCCCAAACCCTGGAAGCCCGCGCCCCGAATCGAGGCGCCCCTGCACGGGCTGGGTGGCGACGGGTGTTTCAGGACGAGGCGGGCCGGCCTCGAGGCTCTCCGGCGCCGACCGCCCGCTCGGCGGGACTCCGGTACCGGCCGAACGAGACCTCCTCGAACCCGGCTGCGCGCACCGCGCGCTCGGCCGCGGACCGCAGGCCCTCGAGCTGCGCAAGGTCCTCTGCCCCAAGCTCGACCGCGGCGGCGCGGCCGCGATGGCGCACGCGCACCACGCGCAGGCCGAGGTCCCGCAGCCCCTCCTCCGCGCGCTCGACCTCAGCCAGCAGGCTCGGCGTGACGCGCGTGCCCACGGGGATGCGGCTCGCAAGGCAGGCCATGGCCGGCTTGTCCGCGACGGCCAGGCCGTGGACACGAGCGTAGGCCCGCACCTCGATCTTGGTGAAGCCCACCTCCGCGAGGGGCGCCACGACGCCGGCCTCACGGGCCGCGCGCCTGCCCGGCCGATCGTCGAGGGCGTCGTCGGCGATCTCGCCCAGCGCGGCCCAGGGGATGCCCTCGACCCTCCGCCACGCATCAAGGGCCCGGAACAGGGCCGCCTTGCAGAAGTAGCAGCGGTCGCCGCGGTTGGCCTGGTAGTCGGGATCGTCCTGCTCGTCCGTGGCGAGCTCGACCAGGCGGATCCCGATCTGCGCGGCGATCCGCCGGGCATCCTCGAGCTCCCGCCTCGGCAGGGAGGCCGAGTCGGCGAGCACCGCCACGGCCGCGCCACCGAGGACGCGGTGCGCCGCATGGGCCAGGACCGAGGAGTCCACGCCGCCGGAGAACGCAACGGCCACGCTGCCCAGCTCGGCGAGCCGGGCATCGAGGGCCTCGACCCGCTGCGGATCGAGCGCGACGGGCGCGCTGCTCAGGGCGCCTCCTCCAGATACAGGCGGACCTTGTCCACATAGCCCTGGGCGGAGCGACGCAGGGCCTCGACCTGCTCGGGCGCGATCTCGCGCACGACCTTCGCGGGGACGCCCACGACCAGCGAGCGCGGAGGGATCACGGCGCCCTCCTTCACCACGGCGCCCGCGGCCACGATGGACTCGGCGCCGATGCGCGAGCCCCCCAGCAGCACGGCCCCCATCCCAATCAGGCAGCGGTCCCCGACCTCCGCGCCGTGCAGCACGCAGCGGTGCCCGATAGTGACCTCCTCCCCGATCACATTGGGCACGCCGGGGTCGGCATGGATCATCGTCAGGTCCTGCACATTGGTGCGCGCGCCGATCACCAGCGGCGCGTCGTCGCCGCGCAGGACGCAGCCGAACCAGACATTGGCGTCGTGGCCAAAGGTCACCTCGCCGGTGACCACGGCACCCTGGGCCACGAATGCGCCCCCCTCGACGGGACGCATCAGGCCGGAGCGAGAGAAGAAGGTCATGAGGGGGTCGAGAGGGCCAGGAGAATCACCTGGACGCTGTTGTTCAGGGAGTGGATCGCGAAGGGAACCAGCAGGTTGCGGGTCCGCACCATGGCCAGCCCCATGACCATCGCGAGGGCGAAGATCGGACCGCTGGCGAAGAGGCCGTGCAGGGCGGCGAACACCGCGGAGGAGATGAGCAGGGCCTGCCGCGTCCCGAGGCGGACCTCGAGGAAGCCCAGCAGGACGCCGCGGAAGAACAGCTCCTCGGCGAGCGGGATCGCGAGGCCCGCGAGGACGAACACCGGCAGCAGGTCCGCGGCCGTGGCGCCGCGGATCAGCTCGGCGACATCCTGCTGCGGCAGGTCTCCGGTCACGAAGACCCAGCCCGCGCCCCAGAGGCTGTTCAGCCCCATGAGCAGCGGAGCGACGAGGAGCGTGATCATCAGGCCCGTCAGCAGGCCCCCCCAGCGCGCTCGAGCTCCGAGGCCGAACTGCGCCAGGCCAAGGGAGTCCCGCGCCCCGGGAGTGTCCAGGGACTTCCCGAGCAGGTCCGCGTCCGGCGAGGACCCCAGGCGGCGGGCGGTCCGAGCCGCGGCCCAGAGCACCGGCACCGCGAACGCGAGCTGGGCGAGGGCCGTGGCCGCGAGCAGCCCCACCGCACTGGGCGGGCTGGTCGTGGCGGTGATCGTCGCGCCCCCCTCCTGCCACTGCTGGCTCCCACCCGTGTCGAGCATCAGGGCTGCGACCACCGAGAGGCCCAGGTACAGCCCGAGCCCCGCCAGGAGCTGGAGCCAGGTCGCGTCCGAGCGAGCGGCCGGAGGGTCCGGATGCCGAGCACCCACCACCGCCGCGGCCAGGGACCCGAGCCCGCCCCCGACGAGGAGCAGGCCGAGGATCGCCGCCAGGACCAGGGGCGAGGTGAGGAACTGGGGATCGAGGTCCGGCATCAGAGAGGCGCCCCGAGCAGGCCTGTCTCGGGGGAGGAGGCCTGGGCATAGAGGCGCCGCGGGATGCGTCCCGCCCGGAAGGCCTCACGGCCGGCCTCGCACGCAAGGCGCACGGCCCGCGCCATGCGCAGCGGCTGCTCCGCGCCGGAGATGGCGGAGTTCAGCAGGACCCCGTCCGCGCCGAGCTCCATGGCAAGGGCCACATCGCTCGCGGTGCCGAGCCCCGCGTCCACAATCAGCGGCACCTCCACGAGCTCGCGGGCGATGCGGATGTGATCAGGGTTCGCCACGCCGCGGCCCGAGCCGATCGGCGAGCCCGCGGGCATCACCGCGGCCGCCCCAGCCTCAGCCAGGGTCGCAACGAGGCGCGGGTCGTCGGAGCAGTACGCGAAGACCTGGAAGCCCTCGGCCACCAGCCTGCGAGTGGCCTCCACGGTCTGGACCGGGTCGGGCAGGAGCGTGCGCGGGTCGCCGATGACCTCGAGCTTGAGCAGGGGGGTGTCCAGCAGCTCCCGCGCGAGGAGCGCGGTGCGCACGGCCTCGTCCGCCGTATAGCAGCCCGCTGTATTGGGCAGCAGCTTGAAGCGCGACCGGTCGATGTGATCGAGCAGGCTGGCGCCCGCGCGCTCGTCCAGGTTCACGCGCCGTACGGCCACGGTGACGAGCTGCGTCCCGGAGGCCTCGAGGCAGGCGACGAACTCCTCGCTGCTGGCGAAGCGGCCCGAGCCCATGAGGAGCCGCGAGGAGAGCTCGAGGCCCGCGACCCGGAAGGTGTCGGCGCTCGTCGTCATCACATCAGCCTCCCCCCACCAGGGTCACGATCTCCAGCCGGTCGCCGGGCGCCAGGCATGCCTCCTCCCAGCGCGTCCGCGGCAGGAGGGCCCCATTGAGCTCGAGGGCCACCTGGGCCGGCTCGAGCTCGAGGCGCCGGAGCAGCACCAGCACGCCCTCCCCTTCCCCCAGGGGTTGGGGGGCGCCGTTCACATGCACGATGCCAGGGTCGCTCATGGCGCAAGCATGGTACGAGCCCAGGGCGAATTTCACCCCATGCGCACGAAGGCGCACTTCAGGTAGTCGCTCTCGGGGAGGCCCAGCCGAACCGGGTGGTCCGGAGCGGCGCCGGTGAGCGCCTCGAGGAAGGCCTCTCGACCAGAGACGCGTGCGGCGCTGGCAAGGTGCGCGGTGAAGTCGCGGCGGCTGATCGCATGCGAGCAGGAGGCGCTCACGAGGGTGCCGCCCTCGGGGAGGAGGGCCATCGCCCTGCGGTTGAGCTCCACATAGCCCCGCTCGGCTCCGGCGCGCTCCTTCTTGTTCCGCGCGAAGGCCGGCGGATCCACCACGGCCACCTGGTAGCGCTCCTCCGCCTCGGCGCGCGCGCGCAGGTCCTTCATGCAGTCCACGCGCTCGACGCGCACGCGGTCTGCGACCCCCGAGCGCCGGGCGTTCTCCAGGATCCGCTCGCAGGCCGCCGCGTTCTGCTCGAGGCACAGGACCTCCTCCGCCCCGGCCAGGGCAGCCCGGATGCCGAACAGCCCGTCGTACGCAAAGGCATCCAGGACGCGCCCTCCGGCCGCATGGGCCGCCGCGCGCCTACGGTTGTCGCGCATGTCCAGGTAGGCGCCCGTCTTGTGCCCCTCGCGCACATCCACCGCGTAGACCAGGCCCCCCTCCTCGCGCACCTCGACGGGGCCGTCGATCGATCCGCGCAGCACCTCGACCCGCGGCTCGAGCGCCTCGAGCCGCCGCACGCTCAGGTCCGAGCGGTCGAGCACCGCCGTGACCTCGAACGGCATGGCCTCGAGCAGGAGCTCCACGATGAAGTCCCGCATGCGGTCCGCGCCCTGGGTGCCCGTCTGGAGCACGAGGGTGCTGGCATAGCGGTCCACGATCAGGCCGGGAATGCCCTCGGCGTCGCCGCTGAGCAGCCGGCAGGCCCCGGCGGGGTCGAGCAGTCCGTGCTGCTCGCGCGCCTGGATCGCGCGCCGCACGCGCCCCTCCCAGAAGGCGCGGTTGGGCTGCTCCTCCTCGCGGGTCACCATGCGCAGGGCGATCTTGGAGCGCGCGCTGAAGAGGGCCCAGCCGAGGGACTCGCCCTGGGGGGCGAACACGGGGACCAGCTCCCCGGGGGTGCCCTCCCCATCCGCCACATCGTCGGCGTAGATCCACGGGTGGCCATTGAGCAGCCAGCGCCGCCCCTTCCCGGTCAGGGTCATCGTTCCCATCTGCTCTCCACTCCGCGCCCGCTGCGGGCCTTGCGACCGCCCTGCGGCACCTCGCCGCCGCCGTCGCAGCCCCGCAGGCTACTCGACGAGGGCCTTGAAGCGCGAATCGTCCCGCAGGGAGGCCAGATCAGGATCCTGGGCGGCCCAGTCCTTCTGCCGCCGCAGGGCGCCCGGGGAGGAGGCCGCCGGATCCAGCTCGCGCTCGAGCCAGGCCAGGGCCGCGTCCGCCTCCCCCAGCAGCGCGTAGGTGCACGCGAGGTTGTAGTGCAGGGAGGGCGAGGGCCGCACGCCGCGCAGGAGCTCCCGAGCCTCGTCCCCACGACCCGCCCGCGCGCGGTAGCACGCAAGGAGCAGCCGTGACCAGGAGTCGTCGCGCAGCTCGTGGGCACGCTCGACCCAGGCGACGGCCTCGTCGGGCCGGCCCAGCTTCACATTGGAGTTCACGGCGAGCGCGGTCAGCGCCTCCGCCAGGAGCCCCTCGACCAGCCGGCGAGCCCCAGGCCCCGCCTCGCGCTCCTCAACCGCGCCCAGGAGGTCCTCGGCACGCTCGACCGCCCCCAGGAGGACGGTCCGCGCCCGCACGGGCTCGTCGAGATCGGTGGCCGCCGCTCCCTCTGCGAGAGCGGCGCGCACGCGGCGCTCCTGGACCAGCAGGAACCACTCCTCGTCGGAGGCGTCCGTAGCGAGGTCCTCCGCGTAGCGCCGAGCGAGCCTCTCGGACTCCTCGGCACGGCCCTCGTTGCGCAGATCGCGCGCGAGCCACAGGGCAAGGCTGGCCGGCATCCGGAGCCGACGCCAGGCCCGCTCGTCCAGGGGCTTGGCCGCCTCGCCCATGGCACGGGAGAGCTGCCAGCGGCGCAGCTGGCGCGCGAGGAGGTCGTCCTGGTCCGGCAGGACAAAGGGCGCCGGCTGCCCGAGCGCGCCGGAGGCCACCTCCTGCTCCTGCCGCGTCGCGTGCATGACGCGCGCCTGGAGGGCCCTGCGCAGGAGCACCTCGCGGTGCGGATCCTTCCATATCGAGAGGCTCTCGTCCGACGCCGCAGGCTCGAAGCCCGCGAGCTCCCAGCCCGAGACGCTCGCCAGGGCGGTCCCGACGCCGAGCGCGGCGCCCACGCCTCCATCCGGCCCGATCCCCGGGAGCGCGCGCCCCAGGACCAGCGTCTGCAGGGGCGAGGCGTTGGCCTCGAGGAGCATGTCCCAGCCGTTCGCCCCGCCGCCCCCCACGAGAGTGGCCTCCACATCCAGCTCCAGGGACAGGCTGTGCAGCTCGGTGGCCAAGGCGAGCGCCTCGGGGGAGCCGGGCGCGAGCCCGCCGAGGAGTCGGGCGAAGAGCCGCGTGAGCAGCACCTCCCCCAGCGTGCCGAGGGCCTCGGCCCGCTGGGCGGCGACCTCGGGCGACCTGGGTCCACGGTCGGAGCCGCCCAGGGCCTCGTATGCCAAGGCCTCCGCGGCGCGGAGGTCGCCTTCGTAGGCGTCGCTCCCTCCGACCGCGAGGCCGACGAGGGCTCGCAGGACATGGGCCCTGGCTGCCTCGAGCGCCACCTCGCGAGGCTCGTGGGGGCCTGCCCTCCGCGCAGCCTGCACGCGCACGCCCAGGCTGGCCCAGGCCTCGGCCAGATCCAGGCCACCGGGGGTGAGCAGCGCCACGCGAGCCAGGCGCGTGGCGAGGACTCCGGGGCGAGGGGCCCCGGCGAGCAGCACGGCCCCGCGGGCCTCGAGCCCGGCCGCATCACCGCGGGCCACGAGGCCCGTGAGCAGCGCCTGGACCCCGGCCGCCCCCGCGGCCGCCCGGGCCGGGTCAGGGCTGGCGGGGGCTGCTGCGAGGGTGGTGAGGCCCTCCTCGCCGGCCCCGGGAGCTGCCAGGAGCTCACCCAGGACGGTGAGCGCCGCTGCCGCCAGGGGAGCCTCGGGCTCGCCCGCGACGAAGTCCGCCAGAGGCCCCTGGGCGTAGCGGCTCCGAGGCAGGCGGTCGATCCAGGTCGCACCCTCGCCCCCGCCCAGGGTCACCGCGACCTCCAGCAGGGCCTGGGCCGCGGCCCGGGTGTCGAGCGAGGCGAGGACCTCCCGCGCCAGCTCGCGCACGCCCCTGTCCGGGTCCTCGAGGGCCAGGGGGACGAGGCGGGCGACCAGGGAGGGACCGCCCCGGCGGCCGCCCAGGAGGAGATCCTCTAGGGCCTTGGCGCGGGCCTCGGCCTCGGGCGCATCGAGGCCGTCCTGGGACTCAGAATGCCCGAACAGAGGGGCCTTTCGGGCAAAACCCTCCACAAGGCACTCGGCCGGGACCCCACTGCCCGAGACAGGTCCCGGGCCGCCCGCGATCAGTCCCGCGAGGACGAGCAGCACGCTCACGCCTCTGGCTCCCGGTCGTCTGCCTCCAGGCGATCACGCCGGTACTCCAGCGCCTTGCGTGTCAGCCCAAGAGCCCGGGCCGCCGCGGAGGCGTTGCCGCGGGTGCGCGCCAGGGCTCCCCGGACCATCGCAGCCTCGAGGTCTGCGACGCGCAGGCCCAGGTCGAGGGCCTCCTCCGCCAGCCGCTGGGCAGGATCGGGCCCCGCAGGCGCCTCCGACAGCTCCACGAGTTCGTCGGGCGCGACCTCGGTCCCCGGGGTCCCCAGCACCCCGAGACGCAGAACCAGGTTCTCCAGCTCCGCCAGGTTCCCGGGCCAGCGGTGGGCCTCCAGCAGCTCCCAGGCCGTCGCGCTGAAGGGCCTCGGCGCCGCCAGCGAGGCCCGGAGGCCCCGCCCCACCTCCTCGACGAGCAGCTCCAGGTCCGCGCGGCGCGCGCGAAGCGGCGGCACGACAAGGGGCACCACGGCCAGGCGGTAGAGCAGGTCCTCGCGGAACCGGCCGGCCTCGACCTCGGCCTCGAGGGGGACCCTGCTGGTCGCGACGATGCGGGCGTCGACCGGATGGGCCTCCGCGGAGCCGACCGGCTCCACGACGCGCTCCTGCAGCACGCGCAGCAGCTTGACCTGCAGGGAGGCGGGCAGGTCCTCGACGCCGTCCAGGACCAGGGTTCCTCCAGAGGCCCCGCGGAAGCGCCCCGCACGCGCCCGGTCGGCTCCGGTGAACGCGCCCGCCTCGTGTCCGAAGAGCTCGGCCTCCAGCAGAGTGGGCGTGAGGGCCGCTGGCTGCACGACCACCAGGGGACCCGTCGAGCGCGGGCTCAGCTCGTGGAGCCACCGCGCAGCGCGCGTCTTTCCCGCGCCGGGCTCCCCCACGATGAGCACCGTGGCCTCGCTGACCGCCGCCCGCTCGAGCCGCTCCGCAAAGGCGCGGATGGCCTCGCATTCGCCGTGGAAGGCGGATTTGGGGGCTTCTTGGGTCACGCGATGGAGAGGGCGAACGGAAGGCGGTGGAAGGGCACGCAGAACCGGTCCTTAGGGGTCCGGCCAGGTTGACGCCCCCCCCTGCGATGGTCACACTGATGCGTCACAGTTCCTCGTCCCGGTCTTACGGAGGGCAGCCGCCCACCGCAAGAGCGCGTGCTGGAAGTGGGGGTCTCCCCGCTTCCTTGCATATAGGGCGAGAAACACCTGCACCCCAGACCTCCGACGCCCGCCATGAACCCCGAAGAGCTCCTGCGTCTCATCGACATGCTCCAGTCCCAGAAGGACGTCTCCAAGGAGGCCATCTTCCTGGCTCTGGAGGACGCCCTCGCGCAGGGGGTTCGCAAGCGCCTCGGCGTGGGTGAGGAGCTCGTCGTCCACATCGACCGCAAGTCCGGCGAGGTGACCGTCGAGGACGAGGAGGGCGAGTACGAGATCGAGCTGGGCGAGCTGGGTCGCATCGCCGCCCAGGCCGTCAAGCAGGGCTTCGTCCAGCGCCTGCGCGAGGCCGAGCGGGATGTGCTCTACGAGGAGTACGAGAACCGGGTCGGGACCCTGGTCAACGGTCAGGTCCAGCGCTACGAGGGCCAGGACCTGGTCGTGAACCTGGGCCGTACCGAGGCCCACCTCTCGCGCGAGGACCGCGTCCGGGGTGAGACCTACGCCCCCGGAGACCGCATCCGTGCCATCGTGGTCGAGGTCCGCAAGGACGGCAGCCGCGTGCGGATCCAGCTGTCCCGCACCCACCCCGACCTGGTCCGCCGGCTCTTCGAGCTCGAGGTCCCCGAGATCGCGGACAACATCATCGAGATCAAGCGCGTCGTCCGCGAGCCGGGCTACCGCACCAAGATGGCCGTCACCTCGACGGACCCCAAGATCGACAGCATCGGCGCCTGCGTCGGCGTGCGCGGCTCGCGCATCAAGGCCGTCATCGACGAGCTGCGCGGGGAGCGCATCGACATCATCCGCTGGAGCGACTCCCTCGAGACGCTGATCATGAACGGGCTCAAGCCCGCCACGATCCACCTAGACAACATCTACCCCGACGAGGCGCGCCGCGCGGCGGTGGTGCTCGTCGACGAGGACCAGCAGTCGCTTGCCATCGGCAAGCGCGGCCAGAACGTCCGGCTCGCGAGCAAGCTCTGCGGGTGGGAGATCGACATCAAGACCCGTGAGGAGTACTTCGGGACCGAGGGAGCGAGCGCCGGCCAGGCTGGCGAAGAGTTCCCTGAAGAGGTCGCGACTCCCGCGGAGGAAGAACAGGCCTGACCCCAGGCACCGAGCCCCCCCTCGACCCAAGAGCTGCATTTGAGCGACAAGGTCCGCATCCACGAACTCGCGAAGAAATACGGCATGCCCGGCAAGGACCTGGCATCCAAGCTTCGTGAGAACGGGTTCTCCCAAGCCAAGTCCCATATGTCTGCGCTCGACATGATCGAGCAGGTGCAGGCTGAGGGGCTGCTGGCCGCGATCGGCATTCACCCGGTGGGCGCTGCGGCGCCGGCCCCGGCCGCCGAGGCCAAGCCCGGCGGCGGCGTGCTGCTGCGCCGCAAGAAGAAGAAGACCGCCGAGACGGAGGAGCCCGCGCCTCTGCCGGAGGAGCCCGCCGCCGAGGAGGCTCCTGCCGAGCCCGTCGAGCCGACTCCGGTGCCGACGGACGAGCCCGCGGTCGAGCCGCCGGCAGCGGAGGAGCCCACGGAAGCGCCCACGGTGGCGCCCATCGGGCAGGCTGCTCCCAAGCCGGCGCCGGCGCAAGAGGCCGCCGAGACGACCGCTCCCGCTGCGGAGGTCGCCGACGACGAGCCGGAGGCGAGCGTCGAGCCCGCGCCTGCCCCCGAGCAGGCCGCGCCCGCCGCTCCGGAGACGAGCCCTGCCGCAGAGGTGAAGGAGCCTGAGCCCGCCCCCGCCGCGAAACCCGCCGCTGGACCTGCGCCGGCTCCCAAGCCGAAGCCCGCCCCGGAGCCCAAGGAGAAGCCCCGCGGCAAGATCATCGGGCGCATCGATCCGGCGACCCTGGCCGCGCAGCAGCCCGACCGCAAGCGCGAGGGCCGTCGCATCCTCTCCCGGGACGATGTCACCCCCGATGTGCGCCCCACCTTCGGGCGGACGCGCACCCCGGGCCAGACCACCGGCCCGCGCGGCAAGATGACCGCCACCGAGCTGCGCGAGCGCGAGCAGGGACGCTTCCTGCGCCGCAACCGCCAGCAGGGTGCCCAGGGCCAGCGCCGCTCGTCGGGTGGCCGCGGCCGGCACGAGCTGGTCACGGACTCGCCCCACGCCGGTCAGCAGGTCGCCATCGAGGCGCCCATCACCATGGGCAAGCTGGCGGAGGCCCTGAAGCTCAAGTCGGCCGTCGTCCAGAAGATGGCGATGCAGAAGCAGTACGGGATGTTCACCCTGAACACCCCGATCGACGAGGACACGGCTGTCCTCCTCGCCTCCGAGTACGAGGTCGAGCTCCAGGTCCGCCACGAGGTCACCGCCGAGCAGGCGCACCTCCAGGAGATCAAGAAGAAGCGCTCGTCCATCGAGGAGAGCGACCTCGTCGACCGCCCCCCCACGATCGCCTTCCTGGGCCACGTGGACCACGGCAAGACCACCCTGGTCGACAAGATCCGCGCCACCAAGGTGGCCGACGGCGAGGCTGGCGGCATCACCCAGCACATCGGCGCCTACCAGGTGAAGACCTCGAACGGCCACCCGGTAACGATCATCGACACCCCCGGCCACCAGGCGTTCACCTCCATGCGCGCCCGCGGTGCCAAGGCGGTGGATGTGGTGGTGCTGGTCGTGGCCGGTGACGACGGGGTGAAGCCCAGCACCGAGGAGGCCATCAACCACGCCAAGGCGGCCAACACGCCGCTGATCGTCGCGGTCAACAAGGCGGACAAGGCCGACTTCGACTTCAACAAGACCTCCCAGCAGCTCATGCAGTTCGAGCTGGTCCCCGAGGAGTTCGGCGGGCAGACCGCCTACTTCAAGACCAGCGGCATGACCGGCGCGGGCATCGACGAGATGCTCGAGCACATCTTCCTGATGGCGGAGGCCGAGCTTGGCCTCAAGGCTCACGCCCGCGGCCCGGCCAGCGGGGTCGTGCTCGAGGCCGAGGTCCAGCAGGGCCGCGGCATCGTTGCCCACCTGCTCATCCAGGACGGCACCCTCTCCAAGGGCGATGTGATCCTGGCGGGCCAGGGCTACGGCAAGGTCAAGTCGATCACCAACGACCTGGGCAAGCAGATCAAGGAGGCCGGTCCGAGCACCCCCGTGTCCGTCACGGGCCTCGACGCGCTTCCCGGCGTGGGCGAGCGCTTCGATGTCATCGAGGCCCTCGGCAAGGCCAAGGAGATCGCCCAGGAGCGCGAGCGGCGCGCCCGCGCGGCGCAGCTGGCCGAGAGCCGCTCCCCCTCCTCCGAGCTGGAGCGCATCCTCGGCAAGGAGCCTCTCGTCCTCCGCGAGCAGATCAACCTCATCGTCCGTGCGGATGTTCAGGGCTCGGTGGAGGTCATCAAGGCCGAGGTGGCGAAGCTCGTCCACGACGAGGTCGAGGTGAAGATCGTCCACTCTGGCGTGGGCACCATCACCGAGAGCGATGTGGACCTCGCCGAGGCCTCGGGAGCGACCCTCGTGGCGTTCCACACGGGCATCCCCGGCAAGATCCGCCAGGACGCTGAGCGCCGCAAGCTCACGATCCGTCGCTACGACGTGATCTACGAGATGCTCGACGAGATGCGGGACCTCATGGAGGGCACCCTCGCCCCCGCCCTCGAGGAGGAGGTCACCGGCCACGCCGAGGTCAAGGCGCTCTTCAAGTCGTCGAAGGTTGGCGTCATCGCCGGCTGCTCGATCTCGGACGGCACGATCCACCGCAACAACCGCGTGCGCCTGCTGCGCGACGGTGCGGTGGTCTTCACCGGCGGGATCGGCTCCCTGCGGCGTGAGAAGGAGGATGTCCGCGAGGTCCGCGATGGCTTCGAGTGCGGCATCGTCCTGGACGGCTTCCGCGACCTCAAGGAGGGCGATGTGATCGAGGCCTTCACCGTGAACGAGATCAAGCGAACCCTCGTCTGATCCGTTCGACACGCCCGCACAGAAAGCCCGGTCATGGCGAACCCCAAGACCATCGCCAAGCTCGAAGCGGCGATCCGGAGACGGATCGCCTACTGCCTCCAGTTCGAGGTCTCGGATCCTCGCTCGGGGTTCGTCACGATCACCGGGGTGGAGCTCTCCACGGACCTCTCGGTGGCGAAGGTGCGCTGGAGCGTCCTCGACGCCGAGCGTGAGCGGGCCCGCAGCGAGCACATGCTCGAGAGCGCCCGCGGCTTCGTGCAGCGGCAGATGGGGCGTGTGATCAACCTGCGTCGCCTCCCGCGAGTCCAGTGGGTCTACGACGACTCCATGGCGGAGGCCGCACGCCTCGACCAGCTGATCAAGGAGGCCCAGGCCAAGGACGCGCGCATCCGCGGCGACCGGCCCGAGGCGGACGGGATCGCTGAGGGCAAGACCGAGGTGCCGACCGAGCCTGCTGGGGCCGAGGGCGCCGCGCCGACTCCTGACCCTGCCGAGTGACCCATGACCGGCGTCACGCTCACCACCCTCGACGCGCTGGGTGAGGGCGTCGCCGGCCGCGTCGTCCGCGCCCGGCTCGACCGTCCCTGGGGCTCCCTCGCTGCCGGCGCCGAGGTGGCTCTGAAGCGCCCGCTCTCGGTCGAGGGAGCCGAGCGCCTCGCCGCAGAGGTCGAGGCGCTCACCGCCCTCGAGGGCGAGGGCCTGCAGCGCCTGGTGGAGGCCGGTGAGGACGGGGAGGGGCCCTACCTCGTCACCGAGCTCGTCCCCGGTGAGCCCCTGAGCGAGCGTCTGCGTCGCGGAGCTCTCGAGGATCGTGAGGTGCGCGCCGTGGGCGCCGCGCTGGCCACGACCCTAGCGCGGATCCACCGTCAGGGCTGGCTGCACGGGGACCTCGCCCCCGCGAATGTGCGCCTGGACGGGCAGGGGCAGCCGGTCCTGCTCGACCTGGGCCAGGCCTGCCCCGTCGACCAGCGTCCCCGCGGCCGCGGGACGCCCGCCTACCTCGCGCCCGAGGAGGCCGCCGGCGAGTCGAAGACCCCGGCGAGCGAGGCCTGGGCCCTGGGGGTGCTGCTCTGGGAGCTCGCCACCGGCAGCCATCCCCTCTCGCCGGACGGTCGGGCCAGCGGCGTGCCGGAGGGGGCACCCCTGGGCGGGATCCCCACCCCGCCGAGCATCCGCAACCCGCGCGTCTCGCCCGCGCTCGACCACTGGATCGGCGAGCTGCTGCAGGAAGACCCTGCCGCGCGTCCGCCGCTCGAGGAGCTCGCGCGCGCGCTCGGCTCCGGAGACGAGTCCGACCTCGGCAGCCTCGAGGATCCCTGGGCGGCGCGTGACAGCCTGCCGCTCGCGGGTCGGACCGCGGCGCTGGGTCAGCTGGAGGAGGCCTGGGGCCGAGCCTCGAGTGGAGAGGGCAGGTGGCTGTGGCTCGTGGCCCAGCGCGGCCTCGGCAAGACGAGGCTGGTGGACGAGGCCGCCCGCGCCCTGCGCCGCACCTCATCGCGCCCCCCCACCTACCTGAGGGTCCGCTGCCAGCGCCCGATGGAGGGCCGGCCCACCCACCCCATTCGCGCCCTCGTCCGGCGCTGGCTCAAGCTCGGCCGGCACACGCCCGTCGGTCCGCGCGAGCGCGCCCTCCTGGCGGAGGTCCTGGATCCCGACCGCGTCGAGGCGGTCTGCAGCCTGCTCTCACCGGTCAGCGGGCCGCCCCCGCTGCACGAGGTTGCCCTGCTCGCAGACACCCTGGCGGCCATTGCGCGCTCGGCCCCTCTGGTGGTGTTCCTGGACGAGGTGCAGCGCGCGGGAGAGGCGACCCTCAGCGTCCTCGCCCGGCTCATCGACCAGCTCGAGCACCTCCCGGTCCTCCTCGTGCTGGGCGTGCGCAGGCTGGACCTCCCGCCGGAGGCTCCGCTCTGGGCGCTCCTGCGCCGGACGCCTGCGCCCGCCCGCCTCGAGCTCACTCCCCTCGAGGAGGCTGACCTGCTCGACCTCGTGCAGCAGGTCTTCGTGACGCGCGACTCGCCTCTGCGCCTCGCACGGGTGCTCTACGACCGCACGCAGGGCAAGCCCTCGCGCCTCAACGCCCTCGTAAGGACGGGGCTCGACCGAGGCCTGCTCCGGCTCCACCCGGAGGGCGGGCTGGAGCTGGTCGGAGCGGCCGAGGGCCTGCCGCACATCGAGGACAGCCGCGTGGCGCTCAGGGCGCGCCTCGAGCGCCTGACCCCGGGAGACCGGGCGTGGCTCGAGCTGGCCGCCGTGAGCGGGCCCGTGGTGCGACCCGCGCGCCTCGAGCGCGTGGGGAGCGACGCGGCCTCGCTCGCAGGGAACGATGGCGCCGGCTCCCCGCTCGGCGCGGCCCTTGCGCGCCTTGCCGCGGGCGGCTGGCTCGAGCAGGGGCCCGAGGGCCTCGCCTTCCCCGGCAGCACCGTCCGGGATGTGGTGCTCCGCGCGATGGAGGACGGCCGCCGCCGCCAGCTCCACGGGCTGCTCGCGGACGCCCTCCAGGATCGTGCGGGCGCAAGCCGCTCGTTCGAGCGTGCCCACCACCTCCACGCCGCCGGGCGCGACGAGGAGCTCGTCCCCGTCGCCCTGGCCCTGCTGCCGGCCGCACGCGCCCTGGGGCACCCGCGGCGGGTGCTCTCCCTCACCGAGTGGGCACTCGGCGCTCGCGTCGAGCGAACCGTCGCAGAGGAGCTCGAGCTGCACGCCGCGGCGGCCGATGCGGCCGGCACCCTCGGGCTGCGCAGCCTCGAGCGCAAGCACCTAGATCACCTCGTGGATCTGGACCTCGACCCGGAGCGCGAGCCCGCCAGCGTCGCGCGGGTCTACCTGCTGCACGGGCACGCCGCGGCCGATGCTGGGCGAGCGGGGCTCGCACGGGGCTACCTGCGCAACGCAGCGCTGCAGGCGGAGCGCGGAGGCGAGCTCGACCTCGCCTCCGAGGCCCTGCGCAGGCTGGCCGAGGTGGAGCTGGCCGCGGGAGAGGTGCAGCACGCCCGCGAGACGGCGCGGCGCGCACGCTCGCGGGCGCGTGACCCGATCACGGGCCTGCATGCGCATCTCGTGATCGGAGTGGCCGCGCTGCTCGAGGACCGCCCCGTGCGTGCGCGCGCCCACGCCATGGCGGTCCTGCTGCGCTGCCGACGCGAGCCGGCGAGCCTGCATCGGTCCGAGGTGGAGGCCGCCGCCTCGCTCCTCTCCGCGCGCGCCTGGGCGACACTGGCGCGGCCGTCGCGGGCCCTGGCGTTCTTCGCGCGGGCGAGCCGCTACGCGGACGCGGCCGGACAGTGCGCGCTCGAGGCCGAGGCCCTCGCGCGGACGGGGCGCGCCCTGATCGAGCTCGGCCGGGAGCGCGAGGCCGAGCAGGCCCTGCGCGAGGCCCACCTCTTGACCCAGGAGATTGGCGTTGGGCCGGGCGAGGTGCTTGCACGCCTGTTCCTCGGCACGCTGCTCGCCGAGGAGGGCAGCCTCGAGGGGCCGCGGCTGGTGGGGCGCGCCCTGGAGCGCGCCACGCAGCTCGGCCTCCCCCGGCTCGAGGCTGTCGCCCGCGCCGTGCAGGCCCGAGTGCACCTCGCAGCCGGCGAGCTTGGGCAGGCGGACGAGCAGAGCAGGCGCGCCGTGGAGCGCCTCGCGCGGGCAGGAGCGGAGAGCAGCGACAGGGTGGTGATCCTGGCGACCCGCGCCCTGGTCCAGGCCCAAGGGGGCGACGAGTCGGGCTCCCAGCGCACCCGGCGCGAGCTGGAGCGGGCGATCCGCGCGGCGGCCAGCCGGGTCCGCGGTCAGGACCTCTCCCGGCACCTCCGGGCGGGCCTGGGGCGCCTCCGCGACGCGGCCCTGGACCCGGAGGGACCCCTCTATCCGCGCGCTGCCGAGGGTCCGGCGGAGCGCTGAGAGCCCACCGGAGCGCTGAGAGCCCTCCCGGATCCCGGATCCACACCCTTCCCGTCCCCTCCCCAGGCAGGTTCCGCAGGAATCCCCCTTGAGATTGAGACTGCGTCTCAATATCATCTCTCACCAGATCGCCCCTGACCCCGCCAACCATGGCCCTCCTGCCCCTCCTCCAGGCCACCGCCCTCGTGGGCGCCGCCCTCGGCGTCACCGCGCGAGGCCCCGGTACCGAGACGCTGCGGGCGGCGCCTGCGATCGGGTGCCTCCAGGGAGCAGAGGCCGGGCAGGAGCGCGGGCAGGCCTCCGGACGGATCGAGCGCCTCGTGGGCGCGATGGGCACGGGCCTCTCGATCGAGGTGGAGGCCGGCACGCGAGGCGTGGCCCTCCGCGCGAGCGAGGCGGCCATCCGCGAGGTCGAGGCCACCGAGGCGCGGCTCTCGACCTGGCGCTCCACGAGCGAGCTGTCTCGCCTGCAGGACGCCCAGGGGGCCTGGGGAGCCCTCTCCCCCGCCACCCTCGAGGACCTCTCCGCGGCCCTCCGCTGGAGCCGAGCCACCTCGGGCAGGTTCGACCCCTGCCTGGGTCGGCTGGTGGAGGCCTGGGACCTGCGGGGCTCGGGGCGACAACCCTCCGCCGAGCTCCTCGCTGCTGCCCGTGCCGCCTCGGGCTGTGGCCTGCTGGAGCTCGACCTCGAGGGCGGGCGCGGGCGCCTGCTCGGGGGGGCGCGCTTCGACGCCGGTGGCTATGGAAAGGGGGCGGCCCTCGACCGGGCCCTGCGCGCGGCCGTGGCAGGAGGCGCGACGCGCGTGCACCTGGACCTGGGCGGCCAGCACGCCTTCGCGGGGGACGGGACCTGGAGCCTCGAGCTCGCCCACCCGCGGGAGCGCCACCAGCCCGTCCTGCGGCTCACGGTCGTCGCAGGCTCCGTCGCGACCTCCGGCAACTCGGAGCGGCGGTGGAGCGCAGGAGGGCGCACCTTCGGCCACCTGCTCGACCCGGGCACCGGAGCGCCCCTCGAGGCCGACGCTCACGGACACACCGCCACCGTGGTGGCTCCTCGCGCCCTGGCGGCGGACGCCCTGTCCACGGCCGCCTTCTTGGATCCGGCGGCTGCCGGCGCCGCGCTCTCCGAGGCGGAGGCCCACCTCCTGCTGCTCCGCCTCGAGGGCGACACCGTCGTCGCCGAGGTGGCGGCTGGATTCCCCTATCCGCTCACCCCCCTGGTGCCCTCCGTCGTCGTGCGACGCGGCTCCGGGACCGCTATCCGCTGACCCCCACGCACCGTGCTGACCGCCCTCCTCCTCGCCCCCCTGGTCCTGCCCCAAGACACCGACCTCGAGGCCCGCGTCCGCGCGCTCGAGACTGAGCGCGAGGCCTTCGCTCGCCAGGTCGAGATCCTGGCCATGGAGCTCGAGCGCCGGGACCTGGGCACCGTGGCCTACGGCGACCTGCAGGCCGTCTCCGGCCTTGGTCCAGCGGCATCCAGGATCTACGCCACCGAGTCTGGGGCGAGCATCGGCGGATACGGCGAGCTGCTGTACGGCTTCGACCCCGACGGCCAGGACGAGTTCGACGCCCTGCGCGGCGTGATCTACCTGGGCTACCGCTTCAGCGACCAGTGGCTCGTGAACACCGAGTTCGAGTTCGAGCACGGGACCGAGTCGTTCCTCGAGTACTCCTGGGTCGACTACCTGGCGACGGAGGAGTTCGCCCTGCGCGGCGGCCTGCTGCTGAGCCCGCTCGGCTTCGTGAACGAGAGCCACGAGCCGACGACCTACCTGCCCGTGGGCCGCTCGCAGACCGAGACCCGCATCATCCCCACGACCATGCGCGAGATGGGAGTCGGGGCCTGGGGGCAGAGCGGCAGCGTCGAGTGGCGTGCGTATGTGATCAACAGCCTCAACGGCAAGCGCTTCAACTCGGGCGGGCTGCGCGCGGGGCGCACCAAGGGCGACCGGGCCGATGCGGAGGACCTCTCCGTGACCGCGCGCATGGACTGGCGCGCGACGCCGGGCCTGACCCTCGGCGGCGGCTTCCAGGCCGGCGACTCCGCGGGAGCGAACGCCAGGGACCTGGGGACCGACCTCGGGACCCTGATCGTCGAGCTGCACGCCTCCTGGCAGTGGGGCGCATGGGACGCGCGGGCCCTCGCCGCCCGAGCGGACCTCGACGGCGCGGCGGCCTTCAACGCGGCAATCCCTGGGGCCAACCTGGCCGAGCGCATGGACGGCGCCTACCTCGAGGTGGGCTACGACCTGCTGGCCGGGCGTGAGGATGCGGCACGCCTGCTGCCCTATGTGCGCCTCGAGACCATCGACACCCAGGCCGCCCTCCCCAGCAACGCCTCCCGGCAGGACGAGGCCTCGGACCGCTACTTCACCGTGGGCCTGAACTACCAGCCGACGCCCGGAGTGGTCGTGAAGCTCGACCACCAGACCAGCGACAACGGCGACGACCGCATCGGCTTCTTCATCGGGTACGCCTTCTGATGCAGCTTCCCCTCCTGCTCCTCACGACCCTCGCCCCCCTCGTGGCTCCCGCCTCCCCGGTGGGCCTCACGCAGCGCCCTGGAGACGCCCAGCCGCCGGTGCAGCTGACGGTGCAGCCGGCCGCGGCGGGGCCGAGTGCGCTCCTGACCGTCGAGGAGGCCCTCGAGCTGTGCTTCCCCGACTGCACGATCCGACGCGGCACGGTCTTCCTCGAGGAGGAGGAGGTCAAGCGCGTCGAGGAGCTGTCCGGCGTCAAGGGCATCCGCGCCATCGCCCACCCCTACGAGGCCTTCGACGACGAGGGCGAGCTGGTGGGGACGGCCTGGTTCGACAGCCGCAAGGTCCGCTCCAAGAAGCAGACCCTCATGGTGGCCGCCGATCCGAAGGGGAACATCCTGCGGGTGGAGGTCCTGGCCTTCGCCGAGCCGCGCCAGTACCTGCCTCCGGCCAAGTGGTTCGGCCAGCTCGTGGGCAAGGGGCTCGGCCCCGAGCTCTCCCTGGACGGCGAGGTCCGCAACCTCGCCGGCGCAACCTTGAGCGCCCGCGCGACCGTGGCCTCTGCGCGGCTCGCCCTCGCCCTGCAGAGGGTCCTCGCGGCGCGGCCCCAGCCGGAGGGTCCGGAGGGCGCTTCCTCGCGCGACGAGGGCCCTGAGCGGTGAGCCGCGGCCTGGCGTGGAGCATCCACCTGGCGACCGGCGCGCTCTCGCTCACCGGCCTCGTCTGGGCCTGGATGCGCTACCTGCTCGAGCCGGTGGACGAGTTCTCGATCGTCCACCACCCGGCCGAGCCCGAGATGCGAATCGGCCACCTGCTCGCCGCACCACTCGCGCTGTTTCTCTGGGGCCTGGTGTGGCGCTCGCATGTCTGGGCTCGCTGGCGCGTCGGGGTGCAGCAGCGCCGGCGCACGGGCTTCCTGCTCATGGTGCTGGTCCTGCCGATGGTGGCCTCCGGCTACCTGCTGCAGGTGACGGACGACGAGTCGTGGCGCCTCGTCTGGACCTGGCTGCACGCCGCCACGGGGACAGCCTTCGCGCTGCTCTACCTGGTCCATCAGTTCGGTCCGCGCCTCGTACGCAGGGACGCGCGCGGCGCAGCCGGCGCCTGAGGATGGGCGCCCCCTGAGCCGCGTGGGCGGTCGCACCGCGGGGGGCAGGCTCAGAGGCGCCGCAGCCCAAGGAGACGCTCGAGCCCGCGGCCCAGGACCTGGAACCGGCGGCGGGAGCGCAGGCGCGTGTGCACCGCAGCGGCCAGCGCGCGGCGCAGCATCCGGTCGGGCTCGTAGGCGCGCAGGAACGCGGCGCGCTCCCGCTGACCGACGGCGCGGCCCTCCTCCCGGCCGGCGAGCCAGCGCTCGAGGCGTGCAAGGTTGCGCTCGGGGACGCCCCCCCGCGGGGGCAGGCTCCGCACGCAGCGGTCCAGGTCGAGGAGGAGCAGCCGTGGCGCGCTGCCGTCCCCAGGTGGAAGGAGCAGCAGGTTCGCAGGCTGCAGGTCCACATGGTCGAGGCCCATGTCATGGGCCTTGCGCACGAGCTGCCCGGCCGCGCGAGCAAGAGCCTCGGGAGGATACGGCAGCGCCTCGCCCCTCCTCGCCCGGGCCAGCAGGCTGCGGAGGTCCTCGGCGCCCTCCTCGTAGCGCGTCCCCAGCTCGAGGCCCCAGTCCCCCTCCCCACGACGGGTCGCGCGCACGCTGAGCGGCTCGACCACGGGGAGTCCTGCCTCGCGAAGCTCTGCGAGGAGGCGAGCCTCCTCGAGGGCACGCTCGGGCCCGGGGAAGCGGTCTCCGCGCAGCCCACGCAGCAGCCCGCCGCGCTGGTAGGTCCGCAGGAGGATCGCGCCCCTGGGATGGTCCAGGACGCGAACCTGGGCCCGCCCTCCCACGCCGAGAGGACGGCCCTCCGCGAGGGGCCCGCGTGCCGGGGCTCCTGCGGAGTAGCCGAGGAGCGCAAGGCCCTCACCCCATCCAGGCGCGCAGCAGAGGAGCCCGCGCGCGTCGCGGTGCTCCTCCCATCCGTGAGGCCCCTGGGCCGAGCCAGGGGCCGCGTCGTCAGTCGATGCCGACACCGAAGCCCAGGCTGGCCTCGCCGGAGCCCTCCTCGCGAGAGGGAGCGCTCTTGGGCGCCGCGGCTGCCGGCGCGGGCGCGGGCGCGGGCTCGGGCTTCTTCGCGGCCGGGGCAGGCTCGGAGGCCGCGAGGCCGTCACCGAAGCCATCCGCGCTCGGAGCGGGGGCCGGGGCCGGGGCCGGCGCCGGCGCCGGTGCCGGACGCTCCTTGTCGCGCCGCTCGGAGCGCTCCTTGCGAGGCTCGTCGCGGTCCGAACGCTCCTCACGACGGCGACCTCCCCCGCGGGGAGCGCGGGGCTCTGCCTCGTCGATCTCGTCGATGGTCTCGAGCTCGGCGCTCTCGTCCTCGAAGCGCTCCGCGCGCTCGAACCGATCGCCGCCGCGGTTGCCGCCTCGGCCTCCGTCGCCGCCGCGGCCACGGCCGCGGCCCCTGCCGCGCCCGCCGCCGTCGCGACCGCGGTCTCGCCCGCGTCCGCGGCCCCGGCCGGCGCGGCGGTCGCCGTCGCGGTCCTCGCCGTCGTCGTACTCGTCGATGTCCTCGATGTAGTCGTTGGGGACATCCTCCGACAGGAAGATCGAGGTGCGGTCGTAGAAGTCGATCCCATCCTCCCAGGCATCCCCTGCGGCCACGGTCACGACCGCATACCGACGCGCCAGGCGGCGGCCCGCATCGCGGGCGTCGTCCTTGGTGAGGGACAGGTGGATGAAGGTGCGCCGCACGCTCTTCAGGCCGTCGCGCTCCACATTGGGCACATCGCGACCGCGGACGACGGCGTAGAGCTCGTCGGGGGGCTCATCGGAGTCGCCGGGATCCACCTCGATCGAGTGGCCGTAGAGGGCGCGGATGCGTCCCTCCTTGACCTCGTAGCGGGGACGGTCCGCCGCTGCGAGCGCCTCGTGGACATCCTCCTCCTCGACGGGGCTTCCGACCCGCTCCGTCAGAGCCCGGACCACCTCGCCGAGCTCAGCCCAGCCATAGCGATCCACTTCGAGGTCGAACTCGTCCGGCTGGTGCCGGAGCATGTACGCGAGGGAGCGCGTCAGGCGCTCGTGCAGCGTGAAGTCTTCGTGATCCATCGCGCGAGGATTGTAGCCGCGGGAGCCGGGGACCGCGCCTCGGAGGCCCGCGACCCTCAGGTGACGGGCTGGAGCGGTCCCTCCTCGCCCTCGGTGCGCGCGATGACCGCGGCGCCGCAGCTGTCGGACCAGACATTGACGACCGTCCTCATCATGTCCAGGGGCCGATCCACCGCCAGGAGCAGGGCGGCGCCCTCCACGGGCAGGCGCAGGGCGGACAGGATGGTCAGCATCATCACGAGGCCTGCCGAGGGGATCCCCGCAGCCCCCACGCTGGCCAGGAGGGCCAGGACCACCACATAGCCCTGCTGGGCCAGGGTCAGGGGCTCCCCGCCCACCGAGGCGTAGTACTGGGCCAGGAAGATGACCCCTATGCACTCGTACAGGGCGGTGCCGTCCATGTTCACCGTGGCCCCCAGGGGCAGGGTGAAGGACGACACGCGGTTGCTCACGCGGCCGCGGCCCTCGACCGTCTCCATGGTGACGGGCAGGGTCATGCTCGAGGAGCTCGTGGAGAAGGCCGTGAAGAGGGCGGGAGCCATGGCCTTGGCCCAGCGGAGCGGAGAGATCCCACCGAGGACGCGCAGGACCAGCGGCAGGGTCACGCAGGCGTGCAGCACGAGGGCGACCGCGACCACGAGCATGTAGAGCAGCAGCGCCTTGAACGGCGCGAGGCCCGTGCCAGCCACGACCTTGGCCATCAGGGCGAACACCCCGTACGGCAGGAGGCTGAGGACGCTCTTCGCCATGGTCATCATGACCTCGACGAACGACTCGAAGACCTCACGGATGCGGCTGCGGTGCGGCTCGGGCGTGCGCGTGATCGAGTAGCCCAGGATCAGCGCGAAGAAGATGATCGAGAGCATCGCACCGTTGTCCTGCAGCGAGCTGAAGACATTGGAGGGGACCATGCGCTTGATGACCTCGATGAACTCGCGGAAGCCGCCGCCCGTGGCATCGGCTACCGGCTGCATGGCGAGCCCGAGGCGCGCTCCAGTGCCCGGCCGCACGAGGGTCACGAGCACCTGCCCGACGAGGATCGCGAGCAGGCTCGTGGACATGTAGTAGAGGAGCGTCTTGCGGCCGAGGCGCCGCAGGTCCCCCATGGCGCCCACCCCGGCGACACCCGAGACGATCGACGCCAGGACGATCGGCACGATCAGCATCTTCAGCAGCGCGAGGAACACATCCGCGACGAGGGCGAAGGGATAGATCCAGGTGTCCCGCGGGCTACCGGGCTGGATCGCCACGGCGAGAGGGCGGGCCCCCTCCTCGTCGGGCGTCCAGGCGGAGGCAGGCCGCCCATCGCCCTCGGCTCGGGCCGGGAAGAGCCAGAGCACCTCCCCGTTGTCGAGCCGGTCGAGGGCCCGCTGCAGGTCCTCGGGGGCAGTCAGGACCACATCATCCTCCGCGGAGCGCTCGTCGGCCCCGCGCCGCAGCACCGCAAGGCGCCAGACGCTCCCCGAGGGGATCCGCGCCTTGGCAGCCGGGCTCCCTGCCTCGACTGAGGCCACGCGGGCCCCGCCGGGCGCCGCCTCGACCTGGAGCCCGATCCACGCTGGGGCCGCGAGGGTGGCCTGCATCAGGAGCCCGACCGCGGCGCCAAGGACCAGGCCGATCAGGACCTTCCAGTGAAGGCCCGAGGACTCAGCGGCGGGAGAACCGCCCTGGGGAGCACTGCTCATGGGGCCCAGCCTAACCGCTGCCCCTCGGGGGCCCACGGAGGCCCAAGGCCGGGGAACCCGCTCAGGTGCCGACGGGGAGGGCACGAGACGGGCTCGCGTCCTCCCCGCGCAGCGGAGCTCCCCCATGGGGCGCCTCGGCGAGGACGGGCAGGAAGCCCGCTCGACGAAGACGCCCGTGGAGCCCCTCGCCCGCCCGGAGGCGGATCCGCATCGTCTCCCCAGACTCGGGATCCACCCAGCCATGCGTCCGCGTCCGAACCTCGGTCCCCTCCCCGGTCACGAGGCCGGAGAGCAGGGGCGCGGAGGTGCTGATGCGGTGCATGGCGAGGACGGTGAGGGGCTCTGGGGCGGGGCCTCCCCCCCGGGTGGCCCCAGCCCCCTGCTTGGGGGTCGGGCGCGCTGGCTTGCGCGTCCGACCACGAATACGGCTGAGACCGCCAGGATCCCCGTCAAGGAAACGAAAAAGACCCCGGCGCGGGCGCCGGGGTCTCAGGTCTGGGAGTCCGTGGGGGCTCAGCGGGCCGCCAGGGGCGCCAGGTCCATCTCCTGGGGGACGGGAACGCCCAGGGCATCGAGGACCGTCGGCGCCACATGGAGGACGCTCACCCCCCCCTCCGGGATCGCGACGGGACGGTTCGAGAAGAAGATCCCGGTGACCAGGTTGGGCGAGTTGCCCGCATGGTCGCCGGACCAGGGGTTTGTGTTGTCCCGGTAGATCGCACCGGGACCGACCTTGCCGTCCTCCTCAACCAGGCGTGCTCCGCCCGTGACGGTGTTCCAGCCTGCGCGGTAGTACTCATCGAAGCCGAGCATCAGGTCGGAGCAGGGGTAGTCGGTCGAGCTCCAGTCCCCGGGATACAGGTCCCAGACCACCTCGGCATCACGCCCCACGCTCTGGCCCCCATCGGTCGCCGCGACGAAGCGCGCCGCGATGTCCTCGAGGATCCCGCGGGCCTCGTCCTCCTGGACGATGCCCTGGGGCTCGCGCCCCGCGAGGTTGAGGTAGACCATCCCGAGCCCGAGTGAGTAGGCCTGGGTCCGGCTCCAGTCCACATACCCGAAGCCGCCGGAGCCCGAGCGCGCCGTCGCGCCCTCCTTGATGGCGAGGAAGCCCTCCTGGGCGAGCCACGCATTCACATCCATCTGGCGGCGGAACGACGAGAAGCCGTGGTCCGCGCAGAGGAGCAGGCGGTCGCTCTCGCGCAGCTGCTCGAGCACCTCACCCACGCGGGCGTCCATCTGGCGGTACACCTCGGCGATGCACTCGGACAGGGGCAGCTCCTTGCCGAAGAAGCGCACCACCTGGGCGGCCTCCTCCGGGTCGTGCATGGGGTGCTCGGGATCCGCGTGGCGGTAGAGAATGTGCTGCACGCGGTCGGTCACGCTGTACACCGAGAACAGGAGCCGCCAGTCGTCACGCGAGAGGGCGCGGTCGAGCAGCCTGCGGCGCCACTCCATGGTGAACTCGATGTCCTCGAGGAAGGCCTGGACACCAATGCGCTCATCCTTCATCTGGTTGGTGAGGCAGGCCCAGCCCAGGGTCTCGTAGGGCTCGCCGAGCCACTCGGCCAGCTCGCGCGAGAACTCGCGGGGCTGGCTGATCGGCTGCCAGAACGGAGGCTCGCGCGGGTCGATCCCCAGGCTGTCCACATACAGGGTCACCGGCTCGGCCGCGCTGACCAGCTTGACCCTCGTGATGGCGCGCACATTGAGGAGCGGGCCCAGCTCGAAGTTCAGGTGGAACCAGTCGGACCAGGCCCCCTCGGTGAGGTCCTGGCGCTGATCCGCCAGGGTCACACTGGCACCGCCCTCCGTCGGCTCGATGAGCAGCGGCAGGCTGGTCCGGTGGTCCCAGGGCCGGGAGCGCATCCCGCTCAGCACATCCTCGGAGGCCGCACGCTCGTCACGCAGGGACTGGCTCTCCTTCCAGGTCAGCTTGGGATCCGCGAGGAGCGCGTCGATGCGCTGGAGCTCACGCGTCGCCTGGGTGCGCGCGTGGATGTCGAGGGGACCCCAGACCGACGAGCGGTAGGCGCCATCCGCATCCTCGGTGAGGGCGAACACGGTGCCGGAGCCGGTGTCTCCGGCGCGCTCACCCTTGGGCCCCGAGTCGAACCAGATGTCGTCGCTGGTGTAGACGAACCACTCGCCGCTGATGCCCCCACGGACATCCGGGAGGCCCAGGCCGCCGAGCACGCGCGTGTTCGGTGCGTGGGGCCGGCCGAAGGCCAGGGCCGCGTCGAGGACGATCGAGGGGACGCCGGCCTCACCCGCGTGGTCCCAGAAGCCCGCCGCCTTGACCTTGTTGCGGAACACGACGGCCGCCTCGGTGGGCACATTCTCGAGGGAGCCTGCTGCGGACCAGCCGCCCGCGGCGCCGACGACGAGCGCCAGCAGCGCGGCGAGGGACTTGCGAATGCCCAGGACCAGCCCAAGCAGCAGGAACACGACCAGCGCGGAGCCTCCCCCGCCCACCAGCCCGAGCTCGAGCGGGCTGCGGCCGGCAACGAGCCCGAGGAACCCGTCGAGCTCGAACTCCTCGATGGGCACATTCGACTCGATCTTGATGTGCGCGGTGTCCGGGACCGGAGTGCTCCCGGCGATGCGACGGTTCACGAAGCTTGGCACGCCGTTCTCCACGGGGTTGCGGCCGGTGTTGATGGCCGCCCACCCAGCCGCCGACTCGGCGGGGTTGGTGGAGCGCAGGGGCGCGAAGGTGCCCGAGGCGGCAAGCTTGGCGAGGTTGGGCAGCTGGCCCTCCTCGATCATGCGCGCCGTCGTGCGGTAGTCGGCGCCGTCGAAGCCCAGGACCAGGACCCGCTCGGTGGCTGTTCCCAGCCCCGGCTGCGTGGCGCCCGCGGGGAGCGCTTCCGAGCCGGCCGAGAGCGGAAGGGAGGCGCCGAGCGCCAGCAGGAGGGTGTGGATCATCGTTCGTGGGGCGTTCGCCGGCCTGGGTCCGGTTAGGATTCCTGCCCCTGGCTCCCCCCTGCGGGGGCGCCCCTGGGGCAGGAGAGGTCGACGACAGTGGTGAAGCTTCACGGTTCCTATCGGCCGGGTCGAGCCCGCGGCGCCAGTGATCTCGCGATCGTGGTGCTGGTGGGCGCGGTGCTGGTGCTGGCCCTCGCGGGCTGGGCCTCGTGGTCCACCGCCCGAGGCGCCGCTCGGAACCCCCTCGCCGGCGGCGGTGCAGGCGAGGCTGAGCAGCCGGTCGCGGCCCAGGAGCAAGGCCCCACAGAGCCGGGAGTCCGCGACCCGGAGGCCCTCCAGAGCGAGGGCCCCATCGAGGTTGGAATCGACCTTCCGTACAAGCGGATGGAGAAGTCCTTCGACGGCCGGGGAACGCTCACCGGATCGGTCGCCTTCGCGCCGGGCCTGCCGACTCCCCGGGAGTGGACTCTCGAGGTCCTCCCCTCCCAGTTCGCGCTCGGCCGCGAGCATGCCGAGGGGCGCACGGAGACCTTCCCCGGCAACATCACGACCTTCGAGCTGTTCGACCTCCCGATGGGCGGCTACACGGTGCGCGCCAGCGCGGAGGGCATGTCCTCCCTCGGCGCCGAGGTGATGCTGTTCAAGCTCGCGGAGCAGCCGCACCTGCCAGGCATGGACCGGGTCCACATGAGCCTGGTGATGATGCCCCGCGCCAGCCTCGATGGCGTCGTCCTCGACCACTGGGGACAGCCCGCGGCCGAGGTGCTCGTCACGCTCCAGCGCAAGGGCGGCCCCGAGCGCCGCGAGGCGCGCACGACCTACAGCGGTCTGTGGCGCTTCCAAGACCTTGAGGAGGGCACCTGGATCGTCCGCGTGGGCCCCTTCCAGCGCCCGCTGGTGGAGCCGACCGAGGTCAACGTCGCGCGTCCCGCAACCCAGGCTCCCGACCTCCAACTGCCCCCCCTCTACCCCGTGGTGCTCCGCGCCGTGGACGAGACGGACCGGCCCCTCGAGGGCGCGGTGGTCCGCGGGTTCGGCCCCACGCCGATCGAGGAGGTGACCGGGTTCGACGGCCAGCTCCTGCTGGGGCACCTGGCAGTCGGCACCTACCAGGTGCGCGTCCAGGAGGACGGCACCACGCGGACAGGCCGCCTCGACTTCGAGGTGCGGCCCCTCGAGCAGGGGCAGGAGCCTCCGCTCTTCCTGGTGCGCTGCCTCGAGCGAGACTGAGGGTGGAGCGCAGGCCCGAGCGCACGGACCCGCGGTCCGGCGGCCCCCGTGGAGGGGCTGGAGGCGGCGTGGAGCGCGCGGCCCCGGCGGATGCGCGCAGCCTGCTGCGCTTCGCCTGGCCCTCGATCCTCTCGTTCGTCGCGGGGAGCCTCTTCCGCGTCAACGACCAGTTCTGGGTCCAGCACCTCGGCGCCAGCGCGCAGGAGGCCCTGGGCGCCGTCACCTTCCTGCTGATCTTCGACTTTGCGGCCTACTTCGTGGCGATCGCGGGCTCCATGAGCCTGATCTCGCGGGCCAGCGGAGCCGGCGACCGTGCCGAGCGCGACGCCGTGGTGGGCCGCGCGCTCTTGGTGGGCGCGGCCATCGGCGTGCTCGTCGGTGCCCTGGGCTTCCTCTGCGCAGAGCCCCTCGCCGCGGCTCTCGAGCTGGCTCCGGAGCAGCGCGAGCCGTTCATCGCGTACACGCGCGCGGTCCACCTGTGGTCCCCGCTGCTGGCCCTCGCTCCTCTGGTGTCGAACATCTTCCTGTCGATGGGAGACAGCCGCACGCCCCTGCTGCTGCAGGTCGGCGCGGTCGCCAGCAACTTCGTGCTGAACCCGCTCTTCATCTACGAGCTGGGCCTCGGCGACGGCCTGATCCAAGGCGAGCGCTGGGGGATGGCGGGCGCGGCCCACGCCTCGGGGGCCTCGCGCGGCCTCGCGGTCGGCGTGGGGCTCACGCTGCTGGCAGCGCGCTGGGGCATCCACTGGTGGCGCGTGCGCCAGGTCCGCCTGCGTGACCTGACCCCCATCCTGCGGACGGGGATCCCCTCCGCCGGCTCGATCGCCGTCTACTCGATCGTCTACGCGTTCATCGTCAAGCTCGTGTTCTCCGAGCTGCCGCCTGCGGCCCTCGGCGGGCTGTCGATCGGGTTCAACGCCTTCGAGGGCGTGGCCTTCCCGTTCTACCTGGGGGTAGCCGTCGCGTCGGCCTCGGTGGTGGGCCGCAACCTCGGAGCGGGTGACCTCGCCCAGGCGCGCCTGGCGATCCACAACTCGCGCAAGATCGCGGCGGTCCTCGGTCTCGTGTTCACCGGCGTGTTCGCAGGCCTCGGCCCCTGGCTCGTGCGTTTGTTCACGGCGGACCCCGCGGTCCAGGACCAGGCGCTCTCCTATGTGAGCGTCCTCGCGTTCAGCCAGCTGTTCGTTGCGCTCGAGGCCGTGGAGGAGAAGGTCCTCCTCGGCGTGGGGCGCACGCGCCCGATCTTCTGGGTGAGCGTCCCGGGGAACCTGATGCGCCTGCCCCTGGCGTGGCTGCTCGCCGTGCACTACGGCCTCGGCGCGGCCGGCGTCTGGTGGACGATCAACCTCTCCACCCTGCTGAAGGCCGCCGCGTTCCACCTGCAGGTGCGGCGGCTCGACGAGCTGCGGGCTGTGCCGGACTGAGCGGCCTCCGCGCTCAGCCGAGGGCCTGGAGCAGGTCCTCGACCAGGTCGCGCGGGTCCTCGATACCCACGGCCACGCGGACGGTCCCCGGACCGATCCCGACGGCCACGCGCTCCGCCGGAGAGAGGGCCGCGTGGGACATGAAGGCCGGCAGGCTGACCAGGGTCTCGACCCCGCCCAGGCTCGGCGCGTCGAGCGCGACGCGCAGGCGGTCGGCGAAGGGGCGCAGACCTGCGTCCCCCTCTCGGAGAGCGAAGGCGACCAGGGGAACCGGTCCTTCCAGCAGGTCCGCGGCGAGGGCGTGGTCGGGGTGAGAGGGAAGGGAGGGATGGCTGACCCAGGCAACGCGGGGATCGTTCGCGAGGGCCTCGGCCACGGCCACGGCGCCGCGTCCGGCGGCCTCGGCGCGCAGGGCGAGCGTCGCCAGGCCCCGTTCGAGCAGCCAGGCCGCCTGCGGGTCCAGGGAGCCCCCCGCACGCTTGCGCCAGGTCCACACCGGGTCGAGCAGGTGCGCCTCCCCCAGCACGGCACCCGCGAGGAGGTCCGAGTGTCCACCGAGCAGCTTGGTGGCGGAGTGGACCACCGCATCCACGCCGTGGGCCAAGGGGCGGCAGAGGGCGGGTGAGGTGAAGGTGGAGTCGACCACGACGCGGGCAGCGGCAGCCCGCGCGCGCTCGACGACCGCGGGGAGATCGGCCACGCGGAGGGTGGGGTTGCTGACCGTCTCCAGCCAGACGAGCCCAGCGCCCTGCTCGAGCGCAGAGGACAGGCTCGTGAGGTCATAGACGGAGAAGGGCACGGCCTCGATCCCGAACTCCCCCAGCGCCGTCAGGAGATCCGCGGTCCCGCCGTAGAGCTCACGCGCCACGGCCACGGGCCTGCCGGGCTGACGCAGCCCGAGGAGCGCGGCATGGATGGCGGCCATCCCCGAGCCGAACAGCACCGCGCGCTGCGCGCCCTCGAGGTCTGCAAGGTGGTCCTGCACGGCCTCCACCGTGGGGCTGCCGTAGCGCGCATAGACCAGGGCCTCGTCCCAGCGTCCCGCATCGGTGAGCTCCCGGGCAGCGTCGTCCTGGAGGAAGGTGGACGAGCGGTCGATGGGCAGGGAGAGGCCGGGGCGAGCCGCGTCCGGGCGGGCCGGCCGATGCACGCAGCGGGTGCGGAGGTGGCGGCGGCCTCCAGGGCCGGCAGGCGAGGGGGTCATCGCGGGAAGGAGTGCAGGGCGGGGCGAAGGCGAGGCGAGGGCGTAACGGGGCGCTCGTCCAAGGACGCGCGCGAGACTACACTGGCCGCGACATGAGCGCGCCACTCCTCATGGACCCGGCCTCCTTCGCGGCGATGCCGGCGGTCCTCGGCAAGCCTGACCTGGACGCGGTCCTCCCCCAGGTGAATCGCTTCCGCATGCTCGACGGACTCCTGATGGAGGCCGGGGAGGACGGGGTCCTGGTGGGCTTCAAGGAGATCCGAGGAGACGACTGGTGGGCCGCGGACCACCTGCCGGGGCGCCCGATCTTCCCGGGCGTCCTGCAGTGCGAGCTCGCCGCCCAGCTGTGCACCTGGGACATCGTCACCCGCCAGCTGCCCGAGGGCGACCGCGAGGGTGCCTTCATCGGCTTCGGCGGCGTGGACAACGCACGCTTCCGGACCGCGGTGGTCCCCGACTGCCGCCTGGTGGTGGCCGCCAAGGTCGAGAAGTCCACGCGCCGCCTGTGGCGCTACCAGGCGCAGGGCTGGATCGGGGCGGACCTCGCGTTCGAGGCCCAGATCATGGGCGTCCGCCTGGGCTGAGGCCTCGCGGCCGCCGGGGCTCCTTCCCGACGCGCTGCTCCTTCAGCCTGCGCCGTCAGCTCTCGTCGAGGCCCGCGCCGAACGGCGTCGGCGCCTTCCAGCCGGGCCGCTCCTCGAGGGGCGCACCGTCCTCCTGGAGGATCTCCAGGACATCGAGCTCTTCGCAGGTGCACCCGAGGCCGCCGAGGAGCTCGCCCAGGGAGGGAGCCGTCTTGCCCACCTCTCCGCTGATGAACTCCTTGACATAGGTGCCGTGCTCGGTGAGCACCGTCACCTGCGCGTGGCCGTCCTCCAGGGGCTCGACGGACTCGAGCTCGATCCAGCGCTCGCGCACCTTGTCCGCGCGCCGGTGGGCGACGCGCTCGGGGGTCTGCTGCTGGAGCGTGAAGCGCTCGCCCAGGATCCCCAGGGCGGCGTCGAGGTCCAGGCTGCCGGTGTCGATGCGCACGCGTGCGCTGTAGCGCTTGGCGTGCTTGCCCTCCTTGAGGACGCGCACGCGCTCCTTCTCGGCGAAGTGCAGGCCCTCGACCTCCAGGCGGCCGGCGTTGCGCTCGTTGACGAGCGTCTCGAGGGCGGCGAGGTCGGGCTGGGCGATGGACGGGTTGATCAGCTCGAGGACGAACGGGCGCCCACGGCCCAGCATCCGCACATCCACATCCTCACGCCCGGAGCCGTGGAACTTGTGCTTGCGGGTGCCGAAGCCCTTGCCGAGCACCCAGCCGACCAGCTCCTGGACCGAGTCCCGGGTCAGCTTGCCGAACCCCTCGCACTTGGCGCAGCCGCGGCGCCGGCGGGGATGTCCCTTGCAGTCCGGACAGTGGAAGACCGTCTGGGGCAGGTCGCGGGTGAGCTTGCGATAGCGGCCTTCGACGAAGACCTTGGTCTGGGGGCGGTTGGCCATGGCTGCCTGTCTGTTCCGGCGGGGTCCGCTGGCGGAGTCCCGAACGACTCGAACGTTCGCGCGGGCGCAGAATAGCGGCGTCGGGGGCCGCCTCCCACCGTCGGCCGGCCGAGGAGGGCACGCCACTGGAGAGCGCCCCTCCGGCCTGCGCCCCCCAGGGCGCGCAGGCTACGATCCTGCCCGCCATGCACCCGATCCTCCTCGAGATCCCAGGCCTCGGCCTGCCCATCCGCTCCTTCGGAGTGATGGTGGTGCTGGGCTTCCTGCTGGCCTCGCACCTGGTGACCCGCTGGTACCTGGCGCGGTCCGACGACCCCGAGCGCGACGCGCCGGGCATCCAGGCCCTGCCCCTGTGGGTGATGGCAGGCGTCGTCGGCGGAGCCCGCGCGGTGTATGTGCTGGTCGAGGTCCTGCGACAGAGCGAGACCGGCAAGCGCTACCTGGCGGAGCCGATCGAGATGCTCTTCGTCTGGGAGGGCGGGCTCGTCATGTACGGCGGCGCGTTCGGGGCGATCCTCGGGGGCTGGCTGTGCGTGCGGAAGTACGGGCTGAACTTCCCCCACGCCCTCGACATCGGGTTCGTCGCTGGCTTCTTCGGGCTCGCCGTGGGCCGGGTGGGCTGCCTGCTCGTGGGCGACGACCACGGCAGCGTGGTGCCCGAGGGTTCTGAGTCCCTGCCCTTCCCGATCACCCTGCGCGTGCCCGACCTCGAGTGGCTGCAGGCGAACCCCGACAGCCTTTTCCCCCGCGACCTCGCCGGCGAGGTCCTGTGGGCGACGCAGCCCTGGATGACCGCGAACGGCGTGATGCTGGGCCTGATCGGAATGGCGCTGCTGAAGCGACGGGCCTACCCGGGCCAGACCGTGCTGCGCCTGCTGGCGCTCTACAGCATCGGGCGCTTCACCATCGAGGCCTTTCGTGGGGACAAGATCCGCGGGCTCTGGTGGGAGGGCGTCCTTCCCGGCTTTGAACAGGGCATCTCGACCTCGCAGCTGGTCTCGACCGTGCTGTTCGCGGTCTGCGTGACCCTGCTGCTCAAGAACCGCGGGCGGCGCGAGGAGGCGGCGGGGACCCTGGCCGCCGCGGCCCCGCAGACCACCGCGCCGTGACCACCGGCCCGACGGTCTTCGCTGGCCTCGACGAGGCCGGGCTGGGCCCGCTGCTCGGGCCCTTCTGCATAGGCTGGAGCGTCCTTGCCGCACCTCGCGGAACCCTGGACCTCTGGGACCTGTTGTGCGACGCCGTGACCCGCACCCCTGCGCGGGGAGACGCCCGCCTCGTGGTGGACGACTCCAAACGCGTGCACAACGGCACCGCGCTCGGCAGGGCGAGGCTCGAGGCCACGGCGCTGGCATTCCTGCGCGCAAGCGGGAGCGAGGTCCGCAGCCTGGGCGACCTGGAGCGGACTCCCCTCGAAGGGCTCCGCCCCCCCACGGCCCTGCTCGAGGGCCAGCCCTGGTATGCCGCCGCGCAGGAGCTCCCTGCCCATGTGGAGGCGGCTGACCTCGATGCCCAGACAAGAGCGCTCCAAGCGGCCCTCGAGGGCGCGGCTGCGCGCGTGCGCGAGGCCGCGGTGCGCATCGTCGGGGAGCGTGAGCTGAACGCCTCCTTCGCCCGCACGCAGAACAAGGCCGCGTCGATCTGGAGCTGGGTCGGCCCCACGGTCGTGGCCCTCTTCGAGCGCTATGGGGAGGAGCACCTGCACCTGACCCTGGACCGGCAGGGGGGGCGGCGGCGCTATGGCGCCCTCCTGGCGGCGGAGCTGCCCTTCGCCGAGGTGGTCGTCCGCAGGGAGGATCGCGACGAGGCCCACCTCGAGGTCCGCGAGGGAGCGCGCAGGATGACCCTGGTGGTCCGGCCGCGCGCCGAGGAGTCGAGCCTCCCGGTGGCTGTCGGGTCGTGCCTCGCGAAGCAGGCCCGAGAGGCCGCCATGGAGGCGTTCAACGCCTGGTTCGGCCAGCACCAGCCTGGCCTGCCCCCGACCAAGGGCTATGTGCAGGACGCTCGCCGGTGGCTGGAGGAGGCACGGCCGGCCCTGGCCGCGGCCGGTGTCCAGCGTGCGGCCTTGGAGCGCACCCGCTGAGCGGTTGCCCTGTGGACGAGGAGGGGCCTTGGTGCGGCCCCGTGGGGCCCCTATCCTCGGCGGTCCGCCCAGGCCCCCCGTGAAGACCGCCATCCTCGGCGCCGGCGTATCCGGCCTCGCCCTCGCACGCTCCCTGGTGGAGCTGGGGCTCGACCGTGGGGACCTGACGCTCTTCGAGGCCGCGCAGAAGGCCGGCGGGCTGTGCGGGTCCAAGACCGTCGAGGGCTTCACCTACGATGTGGCCGGCGGGCACATCCTGTTCTCGAAGGACGCGGGAGTCCTCGACTGGATGCAGCGCGCGGGAGGCGGCCCCGAGGCCTTCGAGCGCAGGGATCGCAACACGGCGATTCGCTTCGGGGACCGCTGGGTGCGCTACCCGTTCGAGAACGGGCTCGGAGACCTCCCCCCCGAGGCCAACTTCGAGTGCGTCGCGGGCTATGTCCACGCGTGGCACGCCCGGCAGGCCTCGGGCTCGGAGGCACCGGCAGACTTCGGATCGTGGGTGCGGTGGCGCTTCGGCGAGGGGATCGCCCGCCACTTCATGGACCCCTACAACGAGAAGATCTGGAAGCGCCCGCTGGAGGGACTGACCAGCGACTGGGTCGCGGGCCGCGTCCCGGACGCCCCCATCGAGGATGTCCTGCGGGCCTCGGTCGGCATCCGCACCGAGGGCTATGTCCACCAGGCCGTGTTCTGGTACCCGCGCAAGGGCGGCTTCCAGGCGATCACCGACGGGATGGCCGCGGACCTCGCGGACCGGATCCGCCTCGGCACCCGCGTGGAGCGCGTGCGGCGCCAGGGCGAGGGCTGGAGCGTGGACGGCGAGGCCTTCGATCGGGTGGTGGTGACCACCCCCCTGGACCTGGTGTCCCGCATGGTGGAGGGCGTTCCCGCGGAGATCGCCGCGGCGATGGAGGGCCTCGAGTCCAACGGACTGACCACCTTCCTCGTGGCGCTCAACACCCCGGAGCAGCCGAACCTATCCTGGGCCTACCTCCCCCACCATGACCAGGGCCCCGCGAACCGCGTGACCTGGATGTCTGGCTACGCCAGCGCGAACGCCCCGGAGGGCTGCTCCTCCCTGCTGGTGGAGGTCACCTGGCCGCGCCTGGAGGGTCCCCCCGGGCCGGAGCTGGAGGAGGAGGTCCTGGCGGGCCTGGTGCGCGCGGGCCTGATCCGCAGGGATCAGGTGCGCTTCACGGACCGCAGCGATCAGGAGCGCGCCTATGTGGTCTATGTGCCCGGGCACGCCGCGCGTCGCGAGGCCTCCCTGGCCTGGATGGAGAGCGCAGGGCTGCTGCCCCTGGGCCGCTTCGGTCGCTACGACTACGACAACAGCGACCAGTGCGTTGCGAAGGCGCGTTCGCTCGCCGCGCGCCTCATGGCTCACTCCGGCGCCTGAGGTCGAGCTCGTCTCGGAGTGAGGCACGGGTTCCCGCCGTGCCGTCTCAGACCGACGCGAAGTGGCTCGATTCGAGCCAATCCCCGGGGTCGAGCCCGGTGGGCTCTCCCCTGCAGCGCACGCGGTGACAGGATCAGCACTCGACCTGTCCCCCCCAGGACGGGTCTCACCGCTACTCACCGTTTCCCGCCGTGTGCGCCCCCCCAGGGCGCCCACGCACTGCAGCCCTCGAGGTTCGCCGTGTCCTACCGCACCGTTTCACTGGCCCTGCTCTCGCTCGCTTCCCTCACTCTCCTCTCCGCCTGCGGCGGCGGAGGCGGGGGAGGCTCCACGGGGAGCGGTGGCGGGGGCGCCGACGACGGCGGGGGTGGTGACCCCCTCGCCCCGTCCGACCTCGAGTACGAGCTGAGCGCCTCGGCCTACTTGGTCGAGCTCGCGATCGAGCCGAACCACGCCTCCTGGCAGGGGGTCATCACCGAGTTCGAGGTCGCCCCCGAGCTGCCGGAAGGCCTGCTGCTGGACCCCGTCCAGGGGACGCTCACGGGCACGCCGCTCGTCCCCACGGAGGCGCGAACCTATGTGGTGACCGGACGCAGCGAGCACGGGGAGACGAGCACCGTGCTCGAGCTGCGCGTGACCGAGAGCCCCTCCCTGCTGATGGGCGGCTTCGAGGACGGCACCCTGGCGGCCTTCCGCGTCGACCCGAGCTCGGGGCAGCTCGAGACCCTCGGCCTGGAGTACGCCCCGATGGAGGCCGGAGCCCTGCGCGATGTGGTCGTCCACCCGAGCGGGCGCTTCGCCTTCTCCGCCAACCACGCCGCGCTGGGGAGCGAGGACGACCTGTGCGTGTTCCGCATCGACGAGGTCAATGGCCTCCCCGAGCTGGTGAGCACGCACCCGTTCCTGGAGGGCGAGCACGCGATCACCCTCTCCCCCGAGGGCTCGATGGCGTTCGTGACCTCCCGCGCCAACCACGCCCTGCAGGCCTTCGCGATCGACGGCGAGACCGGGGCCCTCTCTCCGCTGGGTGAGCCCGTTGCCACCGGCACGAGCCCGGACCGGGTGCTGGTCGATCCCCTCGGCCGCTTCCTCTGCGTGCAGAACTTCCACTCCCTCGAGGTCCGCTTCTACGCCATCGATGCGGACTCCGGCGCACTCACCCCGGCGGGTGACGCGGTCTTCACCTCGCCCGCGCGCCGCCCCACGGACCTCGCCCTCAGCGAAGACGGTCGGCACCTCTATGTGACCTTCGACCAGACCTCGGAGATCCAGCAGTTCAGCATCGACTGGGACCCGATGGCGCAGCAGGCGGCCGTGACCTGGGGCAAGCGCACTCCCACGGGCGCGCTGCCCACGAGCCTGGCCCTCGGCCCCCGCGGGACGCACCTCCTGGCCGCTTGCCAGGGGGCGAACGAGCTGCGCAGCTACCGCTGCGATCCGATGAGCGGTGAGCTGTCCCTGGCGGGCAGCCTCCCCACCGGAACGGCACCCCGCACGGTCCAAATGGACGCCTCGGGCACCTGGGCCTATGTGTCCTTCGAGGGACTGCACGAGCTCCTCACCGTGCGCATCGACCCGCGCACCCGCGCCCTGACGGCGACCAGCCAGGTGCTGACTCGCCCCGGTCTCGGCCGGATGGCCGTTCTGACCGAGGTGGCTCAGCGCCAGCCGATCGCGCTCAACGCCTACACGGTGAACCTGTCCTCCGAGGGCATCTCGGTCTTCACGGTGGAGCCGACCAGCGGGCTGCTCACCGGCGGCCAGGAGACGCCCCTCGGCGCACGGCCCGACTTCGTCGCCCTGGACCCGCGCGGACGCCACGCGTGGATCGCCGACGCCGAGGCCTGGACCCTGAGCACCGCGGACCTCGACGCGACCGGCGGCCTGGCGGGCCCCACGGAGGCGGTCCTCGCGCTGCCCGGCCAGCCTCAGGGAATGGCTGCGGATCGCTCAGGGCGCTTCCTGTTCGTCACGGTCTCGAGCCCCGGCCGCGTCCTGTGCTTCAAGGTGCCCTCCGAGGGCGGCGTCCCGGTGCTGCTGCAGGAGCTCCCGGTGGCGGACGGCACCGAGGAGGTTGCCTGTGACCCCACCGGCCGCTTCGTGCACCTCAGCGCGGCGAACACCATCCAGACCTTCGAGTTCTCCAACGGGAGCCTCGAGTGGGAGGCTCACTCCACGCTGATGACCGGCAACCCCACGCAGGTCCGCTTCGCAGCGGACGGCAAGACGGCCTATGTGGGGCTCGAGTCCGGGCGGCTCCTGATGCCGTGCGCCGTGGAGGCCACGAGCGGACACCTCGTTCCCCTCCCCGAGGGTGCCCTGGCCACCGGCGCACTGCGCCCGTCCGCCATCGAGCCCTGCCTCAACGGCCTTCGCGGGGTCGTGCTGGCACACGACGACGCGCAGGGAGTCTCGCGGCTCCTGTCCCTCGAGCTGGGCCCCGAGGGGCGCACGCTCTCGGAGGCCGCCGCCACGGACCTCGGTCATGCTGCCAGCGCGGTGGCCCTGAACCCGCGCTGCACGCGCCTGTTCGTCACGGATCCCACGGGCGACCGGCTTGACCTCTTCGCCCTCCCCCAGGAGGGCGCGCTCGACGCTCCGGTCCAGCAGGTCGCCACGGGAGTCCAGCCCGAGTTCGTCCTCGTGCGGCGCGGGCTCGAGTGACGCCGGGAGCCCCGGAGTGGGACCTGCCCCGGATCCGCTAGGCTCCGGGTCATGTCCCTGCTCCTGGCCCTCTCCCTACTCCAGCCCCTGCCTCAAGTGGATCGCATCGCCGGCCGTCCCTTCGCCACGCGCTCGGAGGCCCTCGCCCTGCACGGGATGGCCGCCACGAGCCACCCCCTCGCCACCAACGCCGCGCTCGATGTCCTGAAGGCCGGAGGCTCGGCGGTGGATGCCGCCATCGCCGCGAACGCGGTCCTCTGCTTCGGTGAGCCCACTGGCTGCGGCCTCGGAGGTGACCTGTTCGCCATCGTCTACGAGGCGGAGACCGGCGAGGTGCACGGCTACAACGGCAGCGGCCGGTCACCGCAGTCCCTGACCCTGGAGCTGCTGCGCGAGAAGCACGGCCTCGAGCGCCTTCCGCGCTTCGGTCCCCTGCCTGTGTCGGTGCCAGGATGCGTCGATGGCTGGCTGGCGCTCCATGGACGCTTCGGCGCCCTGCCCCTCGAGCAGGTCCTGGCCCCCGCGATCGGTCACGCGGAGGAGGGCGCGCCGGTCCCCCAGACCATCGCCCACTACTGGCGCGGAAACGCGCGGATGCTGAAGGACTACCCGAACTTCGCCGAGGTCTTCATGCCCGGCGGGAGCGCGCCACGGGAGGGCGAGGTCTTCCGCAACCCGCAGCTCGCGGCCACCCTGCGCCGGATCGCCGAGGGCGGACGCGAGGCCTTCTACGAGGGCCCCGTGGCGGAGGCCATCGCAACCGCCGTGCAGGACCTCGGCGGCTACCTCACCGTGGAGGACCTCGCGTCCCATCGCGGGGAGTGGGTCGCCCCGGTCTCGACCACCTACCGCGGACACGAGATCTTCGAGCTGCCCCCCAACGGCCAGGGCATCGCCGCGCTGCAGATGCTGAATGTGCTGGAGGCCTATCCCCTCGCCGAGTGGGGCTTCGGCTCCACTCGGCACCTGCACGCCTTCGTGGAGGCCAAGAAGCTGGCGTTCGAGGACCGCGCGCGCTTCTACGCAGATCCAGCCATGGCGGAGGTGCCGGTGAAGGAGCTGATCTCGAAGGAGTACGCCGAGGTGCGCCGGGCGCTGATCGACCCGGAGCGAGCCGGAGCCTCGTACCCCCCTGGGAACCCCTCGCTGGAGGAGGGCGACACGGTCTACCTGTGCACGGCCGATGCCGCGGGCAACATGGTGAGCCTGATCCAGAGCAACTACCGCGGCATGGGCTCGGGGGTGACCCCCAAGGGCCTGGGCTTCGTGCTGCAGGATCGCGGAGAGCTCTTCGACCTCACCCCTGGCCGCGCGAACAGCTACGCGCCGGGCAAGCGTCCGTTCCACACGATCATCCCGGCCTTTGCCAAGAAGAATGGCGAGCCTTGGCTCGCGTTCGGGGTCATGGGAGGAGCCACGCAGCCCCAGGCCCACGCCTGGGTCATCTCCAACCTGGTGGACTTCGGCATGAACCTGCAGGAGGCCGGGGACGCCCCACGCATCATCCACCTGGACTCTAGCCAGCCGACCGGTGAGCGCATGACCGACGGTGGGCGCGTGACGCTCGAGTCCGGCTTCGGGCCCGAGGTGCGCGCCGCGCTGCGTGCGCTTGGGCACCGGGTGGAGGATGCGCCGGGGGTGTACGGGGGCTACCAGGCCGTCGCGCGGCACCCCTCGAGCGGCTGCTGGGTCGGGGCGAGCGAGAGCCGCAAGGACGGCATGGCGGCCGGGTACTAGACGGTCGGGAGCAGAGAGGTGCCTCACCGCGAGGCACGCGGCCGCCTGTGCGCAGTGCGAGGGGTAGCGTTCTGCGGCGCTCCTCTCGGGCTGCGCCTTCACCGCCGCCGCTAGAACCATGCTCCGCCGCAACCACCTCCTCGCAGCCGCTGCCCTCGTCCCCTTCGCCCTCTCGTCCTGCGGAGGAGGGGGCGGCTCCACGGCCACAGACGCGCCGACGAGCCTCTCGTACTACGGCGCGACCCTGTCGCTGATGCTGGGGCTGCCCATGGACCCCCTCACCCCGGAGGTCGAGGGCGAGGTCGCGACCTGGTCGATCACCCCGCCCCTGCCGGCGGGGCTCACCCTGAACACGAACACCGGCGTGCTCTCCGGCACGCCGTCGTCGGCCTCTCCGCTGACCACCCACACGGTCACGGCCTCGAACGCGGGCGGAGCCACCACGGCCACCCTGTTCCTGGGTGTGTCGGGGGCCCTGCGCCACCTGGTTGCCGGAGGCGACGGGCTCGCCTCAGTCGAGCTCTTCCGCGTGGACGCAAAGTCCGGGACGCCCGCGCACGACGGGTGGTTCGACGGCGAGGGGGGCCTGCGCGCGATGGTGGCGCACCCCGCCCGGCCCCTGACCTACTCCCTGGTGGGCGACGCGCCCGCGCGCCTCGTCGTGCACTACATCCGCGCCGAGGAGATCGAGCCCCTCGAGATCCCCGCGCCCGGCGCTCTGAATGTCGAGCTCCCCGCCAGCGCCTCCTACTCCATAGCCGTGGACCCCCAGGGGCGCAGCCTGACGGTCACCGCCGAGGACGCCGACCTGGTGCGGGTCTACCCGCTCTGGCCCGATGGCCGCCTGAAGACGGGGGCCTTCGGCGAGGCCGGCGTCGATGGAGCGCGCCTCGCCTCCTACGCGCTCGAGGGTCAGAGGCTGCTCCTCGCCGAGCGGCGAGCGGGGACCGACTGGGGCCTCACCTCCTACGAGCTCGGCCCGGATGGCCTCCCGCTGAGTGGGGTGGACCCGGTCCACGCCCCTCTCAACGGCTTCGAGCCCGTTGCGCTCGACTCCTCCGGCGCCGCAACCTTCGCCGCGGTCTCCGGCTTCGGCCAGGACCTGCTCCTGCGCGTGGACCTCTCCTCGGGCCAGCCCGTCGGCTTGAGCCCGTTCCCCCTGTCCGCCCGTGCGAGCGCGATGCGCATCCAGCCGACGCGCCGGTCCCTGGCCGTGCTCCTCGGTGAGGAGGTCGACGCCATCCAGCGCATCAGCCTCGACCCCGCGACCCTGACCGTCACGAAGTCCGGCCAGCCGGTCCCCATCGGCACCGACCCGGCGGACCTGGTGTACGACGCCACGGGGCGCTTCCTGTTCGTCTCCGGGACCGGCATGGATGGGCTGCTGGCGTTCGAGACCACGCCGAGTGATGGCGCCCTGGACCCGCGCGGGGCCTTCCGCACGCGGAGCGGCGCCCAGCACCTCGCCGTCGTCGTGGGTGATGGCCCGGTGGAGGCGCATGTGGTCGGGGTGTATGCCTCGGACCGCGGGCGGCAGATCGTGGGCCAGGGCTCGACCCTCCAGGACGGCGAGCTGCACCACTTCGACCTCGATGAACAGCTCGGGACGCTCTCCCAGGCCGCGATCAGCACTAGCCTGGGCTTCGATCCGACGCAGATGGCCGTGGACCCGCGCGGCCGGCGCCTGTTCGTCCTGGACTCCCCGGGCAACAGCGTCTATCCCGTTGCGATCGGCGAGGGCGGCGACCTCTCGGTGTTGGCTCCGCTCGAGACCGACCTCGATCCCCGCTCCCTCGCCCTCTCCTCGACGGGTCGGGTGCTCTATGTGGCAGCCAACGGCCAGACCCAGGGCGTGCGCCTCTCGAGCTACACGGTGAACCCCGACACGGGCGCCCTCGCGCTGCAGTCCACGCTCCTCTCTCCCGCGGCGCCAAGCGCCCTGTCGGTGGACCCCACCGGGCGCTTCCTCCTGGGCACGGAGTCCTCGGCAGGCCTGGTCCTCACCTTCCCGCTGCTCCCGGACGGCAGCCTAGACCCGGCGCGGGACATCCAGCAGACGGTGGTCGCGAACGGCCCCAACGACCTGCTCTTCGCGCGCAGCGGCTCCGAGGCCTTCGTGAGCGTGCGGGACGAGGGCCTCGTCCGCGCGTACTTCGTCCACCCCGAGACGGGCGCCCTGATCGAGAAGGAGGACGCCGAGGGCGTGCGCACCCTCGACCTTGGTCCGGGCACGGAGCCCCGCGCCATGGTGCACCACCCCTTCCTCCGCCGCCTGTACACGGCGGCCTCGAGCCCGAGCGCGGTCTACTTCGGGGACTACTGGTCCGAGGCTCCGGTGGAGAGCCTGGTGACCGGGCTCGGCCTGTCCCACCTGGCGATCTCGCCCATGGGCCGCTTCCTGTTCGCGGTGGACGAGGAGGACCAGAGTCTGGTCGGCATGACCCTCGACTCCGGAGTGCCCGTGCTGCAGTCGCAGCCGCCTTACCTGCTCGAGGCACCCGCCGAGGTGACCCTGGCGGTGACCTGGCAGTAGTTCCAGGGGGCGGGCGCTCGCGTCCGGCGCCGTCGCGCGCGGGAGCGGGCAGGGGATCAGGAGAGGCGCTTGCGGACGACCCAGGTCCCCATGGCCCGCAGCCCCTGGACCCGGGTGGCCTTCACGGGCTCGAGCAGCTCGAGGCCGTGCCGCTCTCCGTGGCGCAGCAGCTCGTCCTCGCTGACGAGGTACCACTCGCGGTCCTCCGGGAGAGCGTAGCGTCCCCTCCCCAGGTCGCGAACGAGCTCCTCGATCCCCGTGCGCGTCGCGAGCCGTGCGAAGAGCACGCCGCCTGGCCGCAGGACCCGCACCAGCTCGTCCAGCATGCGCTCGAACGCCCCGTGGTCCGCAGCGAAGTGGAGCACCGCGCAGCACAGGACCGCGTCGAAGGCGGCGGCCTCGAACGGGAGGGCCTCGAGGTCGGCCACCTGCAGCCGCTCCGGCCCCAGGCCAAGATGCTCCGCAGCCCGCTCGAGGGCCTCGGGATTGCGATCGACCCCGTGGACCTCGGCACCCTGCTCCACGAGCCAGCGCGCATTGCGTCCCCCGCCGCAGCCCGCATCCAGGACGCGCATCCCGGGGTGGATACGGCCCTTCACGAGCTGGTCGAACAGGTAGACATCCAGGCCCTCGAAGGGCGTCAGGTCAGTGCTCATCGTCGCCTCCTATGGAGGCGCCCCCGCAACGGACCGTGCCGTGCGGGGGCGCCACGAGCCGGTGCGGCTCACTTCTTGGCCTCGGCCTTCTCGAGGAGCTCCTCGATCTTGTCGTCCATGGCGGAGCCCGAGTGCCCGGTCATGACGATCTTGCCGTCGGCGTCGATCAGGAAGTAGGTGGGGTAGCCGCGGACGCGGTACATGTCCGCGATCGGCGTCTCCTCACCCTGGTAGGCGCTGATCCAGGAGACCCCGTGGTCCTCGAGGCCCTTGCGGTAGTCCTCGGGGCTGTCTCCGGTGTTGATGCCGATCAGGGCGAAGGGGCGGTCTTGGTGGAGCTTCACGAGCTCCCGCAGGTGCGGCATCGCCGACCTGCAGGGGCCTCACCAGAAGCCGTAGAAGTCCAGGACGACCACCTTGCCGCGGTAGTCCGAGAGCTTGAACTGGTGGCCGTCGATGGTCTCCCCCATGAAGTCGGGGGCGACCTTGCCCGGGAGCAAGTCCTCGGGGCTCACGAGCTCCCCGCGAGCACGCATGCCCCAGGGCGTCTCGCCATAGTCGGCCACGAGGCGAGCCAGGAGCTGCTTGGCCTCGGCCTCGCTCTCCTCGCCACCGATCCGACGCAGCAGACCCACGGCCTCGAACATCGCCGCGGCCTGGACCTCGGCGGACTCGTTCACCTCAGCAGTCTGGCGGAGGACTCCAAGGAGCCACTCCTCGCCAACCGTCTTGCGCTCGCCCGCGAGGGCGGAGATGCCAGGCAGGAACCAGGCCTCCGCGTGGTGCCCGGCAACCCTCTCGGCCAGCGCCTTGCGCTCGGGGTCGAGCTCGCTGAGCCGCAGCCCCTTGTCCCGCACGCTCTCCAGCATCCACAGCAGCGCGCCAAAGGCCTGCGCCCGGTCCTTGCCCTCGGACAGCGCCTCGAAGCGCGGCCAGAAGGCCTTGACGGGGTGCTCGGCGCGGATGGCCTTCTTCTCCTTGATGCCCTCGGCATCACGGAGGCGCTGTCGCCAGGCGTCCTGGGCGGCCTCGAACTCCGCTAGGAGCTCGCCAACCGCGTCAGCGCGAGAGGCCATGACGAGCGGACTCGCCAGAGCCGCGGGCGGCTCGAAGGCCACGCCCGAGAGGGTGAGGAGGAGGGGAAGGATCATGACTCGCAGAGAATGGAGGAGCGGGGGTCACCCGCGGATCGGACGACCGAGCCCTCGGCAAGTGAACACCAAGGACGGCCGATCGCGCTAGAGGTCGGTCGCGGAGAAGGTGAGCTGCAGCGGCGGAGATGGAACGAGCTTGGGGGCGAGCCCCCCAGGAGTCTCGAGACCAAGCGGGGCCACGAGCATGTCGAGCGCCACGACAGCTGAGAGGTCGGAGAAGAACGCCTGCTGCGGGCCAAGCAGCGGGTCGCTCTCCGCGAAGATGTCGGACGCACGGCTTCGAGCGAGAGGATCCAGGATGGAGATCACTCCCTGCGCGCCGCCCCCCTGGCCGGACACCAATCCCCACAATCCCGCGAAGAAATCCGGCCGAGCCGCCCGCAGAGGTCGCCTCGGCCTCCTCGGTGGCCCCGCAGTGGCCCCCCAGTGGCCCCCCAGGACCCCTCCCCTCCCCGAGGGGCAGGGCTGGGTCAGCCCTAGACTGGCCCCATGAATCCCCTCTGGGAGCTGCTGGAGGCCACCTGCGAGCGGCAGCCGGAGGCCTGTGCCGTCCGGGAGGGCGGAGCCTCTCGCTGGACCTACGCCGAGGCGCGCCGGCGCGCAGTGGCCCTGGCGGCGCACCTCCGGGAGCTGGGAGCGGTTCGGGACACCCGGATCGCGCTGCTTGCCGACAACCGGGCGGAGGTCCTGGTGGCCTCCTTCGCCGCAGCGCGCCTTGGGGCGCTGCTGGTCCCCCTGAACCCGCGCCTCGCCAGCCCCGAGCTTGCGGCCATCCTCGAGCTCGCGGAGTGCCAGGTCCTGCTCGCCGACGGGGCGCACCTCGCCACCGCCCGCGCCCTCGCGGACCGGGGCCCGTCGCCTGCCGGCGAGCGCGCCGTGCTCGCCCTGGAGGAGGAGCTCGGCAAGGGCCCCGCGGACGGGCCGCCTCCCGCGGTGGACCTGCCCCTGGACGCCCCGGCCCAGCTCTACTTCACGAGCGGGACCACCGGCCAGCCCAAGGGCGTGATCCTGACCCACGGCAACATCCGCTCGCACGCCCTCGCCGCCGTCGAGGCCCTCGGGCTCACGGACTCCGACACCTGGGGACACTTCGCCCCCATGTTCCACCTCGCGGACGCCTGGGCGACCTTCGCCGTCACCGCCGTCGCGGGTGCCCACGCCTTCCTCCCACGCTTCGAGGCCGCCGCCTGCCTGGAGCTCTGCAGCCGCGAAGGCGTGACCCTCACCAACCTCGTCCCGACCATGCTCCAGCGCGTGCTCGCCGCGGTGGAGGATGGGGCCGCTGCTCCGCAGAGCCTGCGGCTGTGCCTGTCGGGCGGAGCGCCCATCGCGCCGGCGGTGGTCGAGCGCATCCTCACGACTCTGGGCTGCGCGTACCGCCAGACCTATGGCCTCACCGAGACCTCGCCCTACCTGACCCTGTCCGGCCTCACCGCGGAGGAGGAGCGCCTGCCCCTCGCGCAGCGCGCCCTCCGCCTCGCGCGGACGGGAGCGGCATTCCCCACCGTCGAGCTGCGCGTGGTGGACGAGCGCAACCAGCCGGTCCCCGCCGACGACCGGACCGTCGGGGAGATCGTGGTTCGCGGCCCGACGGTGAGCCCCGGCTACTGGAGGAACCCCGACGCCACCGCGGCCTCACGCCGGGGAGGCTGGTTCCGCACGGGCGACCTGGCCACGGTGGACGCAACGGGCTCCGTCCTCATCGTGGATCGCCTGAAGGACCTGATTCTCTCCGGCGGCGAGAATGTCTACTCCATCGAGGTGGAGGCCGTCCTGCTGGCTCACGCGGGCGTGCTGGAGTGCGCGGTGTTCGCCCTCCCCCACCCCGATCTCGGGGAGTGCGTGGCGGCCGCCGTCGTCCCTCGCGTGGGCCGCACGCTCGAGCGGGCGGAGCTGGAGGAGCACTGTCGGGCGCGCATCGCGGGCTACAAGCTGCCCAGGCGCCTGTGGCTCCTGGCCGAGCTGCCCCGGACGGGCAGCGGCAAGATCCGCAAGGCCGCCCTGCGGGAGCAGGCGGCGAGCGGAGGGCTCGGCCCCGAGGCCTGAGCCCCCCCTCCCGCTTCAGGCCTTCCGCTCGGGGCGCGTCCAGGCGTCGATGCGCTCTCGGATCGCGGCCACCAGCTCGCCCGAGGGCAGGGTCTCCTGCTCCATCGAGTCCCGGTGGCGCAGGGTGACGGTGCCCTTCTCGAGGGTGTCGCCGTCGATGGTCACGCAGAACGGCGTGCCCACCTCGTCCTGACGACGGTAGCGCCGGCCGATCGCCCCCTTCTCGTCGTAGAAGGTCGCGAGGCCCGCCCGCCGCAGCTCCTGCTCGAGCTCGTCCGCGCGCTCGGCCATGCCCCCCTTCTTGACCAGGGGAAACACGCCAACGGTGATCGGGGCGAGGCGGGGATGCAGGTGCAGCACGGTGCGCACGTCCCCCTCGAGCTGCTCCTCCTCGTACGCGTCGATGAGGCAGGTGAGGGCGATCCGGTTGATCCCGCCGGCGGGCTCGATGACATAAGGCGTGTAGCGCTCCTTGGTCTGCGGATCGAAGTAGACCAGGTCCGTCCCGCTGGCCTCGCTGTGGCGCTTGAGGTCGAAGTCCGTCCGGCAGGCGATGCCCTCGAGCTCGCCCCAGCCAAAGGGGTACTCGTACTCCACATCCGTGCAGCCGGTGGAGTAGTGGGCCAGCTCGTCGGCGTCGTGGTCCCGCAGGCGCAGCTTCCCGGGGTCGATCCCAAGGTCGATGTACCACTGCAGGCGCGCACTCTTCCAGTACTCGAACCAGTGGTCGTTCTCGGCGGGCGGCACGAAGAACTCCATCTCGGCCTGCTCGAACTCGCGCGTGCGGAAGACGAAGTTGCCGGGGGTGATCTCGTTGCGGAAGCTCTTGCCGATCTGCGCGATGCCGAAGGGCGGCTTCTGGCGCGAGGACTCGAGGACATTCTTGAAGTTCAGGAAGATGCCCTGGGCCGTCTCGGGACGCAGGTAGGCGATGTTGTCGCCAGTGTCGACGGGCCCGATGGTCGTCTTGAACATCAGGTTGAACTGGCGGACATCCGTCCAGTCATCCGTGCCGCTCACGGGGCACTTGATCTTCGCCTCGTCGATCAGCGCGCGCAGGGCCGCGTTGTCACCCAGGGAGGCGTTCAGCTTGGCCTGGAGAGCGTCCGCGTCCTTGTCCCGCCCCTTCTTGCGGTACTTGGCGACCTTCTCCTCGATCAGGTGGTCGGCGCGGTAGCGCTGCTTGCTCGTCTTGTTGTCGATCAGCGGATCCGAGAACCCTCCGACATGCCCCGAGGTCACCCAGGTCTGAGGGTGCTGGATGATCGCCGAGTCGAGGCCGACCACATCCCGCCGCTCCTGAACCATCCGGGTCCACCAGGCATCCTTGACCCGCCGCAGGAGCTCGACGCCCAGGGGGCCGTAGTCGTAGGTGTTCCCCACCCCTCCGTAGATCTCGGAGGCCTGGAACACGAAGCCCCTGCGCTTGCAGAGGGAGACGATGGCGTCCATGACGCCGGAGGGTTGCTTGGCCATGGGGAGGAGGGGCTTGGGAGCCCTGCGGGCGGGAGAGTCTACCCCTGCGACCCTGCGATCCGAAGGCTGGCGGCGGCCCTGCCGGACCCGGTGCCTCGGTCCGGAGGATCCTCTGGACCCAAGGCTGGAGCCCCCGCGCAGGAGACCTAGAATCCCGCGAGATGATCGCTCCCCCGAAGTCCCGTCGCCCCCAGGAGTGGGTGGCCCCGCTCGCCTCACGCGGCCGCAGGGGCGCATCCGCGGCGCTCCAGGACCTCGAGGACCGGATCCTCGCGGGCGAGCGCGTGACCCAGGAGGAGGCCCTCTTCCTGCACGAGGAGGCGGACCTGCTCACCCTTGGGCGCATGGCCGACGCCGTCAAGCGCCGCCTCCACCCGGAGGGGCGCATCACCTACATCGTCGACCGCAACCTGAACCCCACCAATGTCTGCATCACGGACTGCGGGTTCTGCGCCTTCTACCGCTCCCCCGGGCACCGCGAGGCCTATGTGCTCTCGCGAGACGAGATCTACCGCAAGGTCGAGGAGACCGTCCGCCTGGGCGGCCAGCAACTCCTGATGCAGGGTGGGCACCACCCCCACCTGCTCTCGGACTGGTGGTGCGAGCTGATCGCGGACATCCGCGCGCGCTTCGACATCAACTGCCACGCCCTCTCTGCCCCGGAGCTGGATCACTTCAGCCACATGGAGAAGCGTCCGGTCCAGGAGGTCCTCGCCGACCTGGTCGAGGCTGGGCTCGGCAGCGTCCCCGGTGCCGGCGCCGAGATGCTGGTCGAGCGCGTGCGCAAGATCATCGCGCCGAAGAAGACCACCACCGACCGGTGGCTGGAGGTCCACCGGCGCGTGCACGAGGCCGGCCTCCGCACCTCCGGCACCATGATGTTCGGGAATGTGGAGACCGCCGCCGAGCGTGTCGAGCACCTGATCCGGCTGCGCGACCTGCAGGACGAGACCGGCGGCTTCACCGCCTTTGCCTCCTGGAACACCCAGCCCGACGGCGTCCCGGAGGAGCACCTCTACCCCGAGAAGACGACCCCCGCGGTCTATCTGCGGGTCCAGGCGCTGAGCCGGATCGTGCTCGACAACTTCGAGAACATCCAGACCAGCTACGTGACCCAGGGCACCAAGCTCGCCCAGGTCTCGCTGCACTACGGCGCCAACGACTTCGGAGGAACGATGCTGGAGGAGAATGTCGTCTCGGCGGCGGGCTGCTTCAACCTGGAGTCGGTCCAGCGACTGGAGCACCAGATCCGCACGGCGGGCTTCGAGCCGGTCCAGCGCAACTCCTGGTACGGCCTCGTGGATGAGCGCTACCAGGGCCCTCGAGGCCCGCTGACCCGCGAGGACGCCGCGACCCACGCGGCTGCGCCGCAGGCCTGGCGCGAGCGCGCCCTGGCCGCCAAGGAGGCGAGCGCACAATGATCCCGCTCGACGCCCCCCACGACCTCGACCGCCTGCGCGCTCGGGCCCGTGCCGCCGGCCTTGAGGCCATCGCCAAGAAGGTCCTGGCCCGCGAGCGGCTCGACGCGGCCGACGCACTGGAGCTCTACCGCTGCCCGGACCCCTACGCGGTCGGGATGCTGGCCAACCATGTGCGCGAGCGGATGCATGGCGACCTGGCGTACTTCAACGTCAACCAGCACATCAACTACACGAACGTCTGCAACAAGCTCTGCCGCTTCTGCGCGTTCCAACGCCTCCCTGGCCAGGAGGGTGCCTACATCTTCTCGCCCGAGCAGATCGAGCAGAAGCTGCGCGACACGGCTGACGAGCCCGTCACCGAGGTGCACATGGTCGCCGGGATCTACCCGCGGCTGCCCTACGAGTACTACCTGGACATCCTGCGCGCGGCCAAGCGCGCCCGGCCCGACATCCATGTGAAGGCGTTCACGATGATCGAGCTGATGCAGATCGCGCGGCGGGCCAAGCGCCCCCTGCCGGAGGTCCTGCCCGAGCTCATCGAGGCTGGCCTCGGCTCCTGCCCGGGGGGCGGCGCGGAGGTGTTCGCCGACCGCGTGCAGGCGGAGGGCTACCACCTCAAGAACACCGGCCAGCAGTGGCTCGACACCGCGCGCCAGGTCCATGAGGCCGGCCTGCGCAGCAACTGCACCATGCTCCACGGGCACATCGAGACGCCCGAGGAGCGCGTCGATCACCTGACCCGCCTGCGCGCGCTGCAGGACGAGACGGGTGGGTTCCAGACCTACATCCCCCTCTCGTTCCACCCCGACAACACCGAGTGGAGCCACCTCCCCGGGCCGACGGCCCTGGACGAGCTGCGCGAGATCGCGGTGGGGCGCCTCGTGCTCGACAACATCCCTCACATCAAGGCGTACTGGATCATGCTCACGATCCCGATCGCCCAGCTGGCGCTCTCCTGGGGCGCCGACGATGTGGATGGCACGGTCGTCGAGGAGCGCATCTACCACGACGCAGGCGCGACCACGCCCCAGCGCGTCGCGCGCCAGGAGCTGCTGACCTGGATCCGCGAGGCCGGCCGCATCCCCGTGGAGCGTGACACGCTCTACAACGTGATCTGGAGCGCGAACGAGGAGCTGGCGCCCGTCGGCGCGGCAGCTCCGGTCCTCAGCTGAGCCCGACCACCCCGCGCTGGGCGAGAGCGGGTCGGCTCCACACCGAGACGCAGGTCAGGGAGCGCGAAGCCGGAGGCACAGCTGCGGAGGCACAGCTGCGGAGGAGCAGCTGCAGAGCAGCAGCCCGCCCCTCAGCCCTTGAGCCTCGAGGCGAACTTCGCCGGCTCCGCGTCGAAGGCCGCCTTGCACTTGGCGCAGCAGAAGGCCACCGCCTGGCCCTCGAAGGTGCTCGTGACGCCGGCGTCCACATCCCCGCCGCTCACCGGGCACTTGGTGTTCACCGCCGCGGCCTTCGCCTTGGGGAGCTTGTCGGCGAACTTGGCCGGCTCCGCGTCGAAGGCTGCCTTGCACTTGGCGCAGCAGAAGGCGACCGCCTGGTCCTCGAAGATGCTCGTGACGCTGGCGTCCACATCCCCACCGCTCACGGGGCACTTGGTGTTCACCGCCGCGGGACGGGCGCCCGGGAGGTTCCCCGCGTAGGCCGCCGGATCGGCCTCGAACTTGGCCTTGCAGTCCTTGCAGCAGAAGGCGATGGGCTGGCTCTCGTAGACGGTGACGATGGTCCCATCCACGGCGGAGCCGCTCACCGGACAGGTCTCGTTCACGGCACCCGCAACGGGCGGGGTGGCCTCCACGACCGGGGCCAGGCCGCGGTCGATCCCAAGCTCGGGGCAGGCCTTCGCGAGGGCGGTGAACCCTTCCTCACTGAAGGCCGACTCCCAGAGGTAGATGCGCTTGAGCCCCTTGAGGGCCGCGATCGCCGCCACCGCATCGTCCCCCACCTTGCTGCCGTAGAGGTTCAGGACCTCGAGCTGCCCCATGGCGGCGAGGTGCGTCAGGCCGGCCGCGGTGACCGCGGTCCGCGAGAGGTTCAGACGGCGAAGCTCCTTGAAGCCCGCAAGGCTCGCGAGCCCCGCATCCGTGACGGCCGTGCCCGAGAGGTTCAGCCACACGAGGCTCGGCTCCAGGCCCGCCATGGCCGCGAGGGCATCGTCACCCGCCGCGGCGCGCAGCAGGGAGAGGTTGGCGTCGAGGGCGTGCAGGTCGCGGGCCACGGGCAGGACGATCGCCCCGGCGGCGCCCACGCGCTCCAGGGCCTGGGCGCGCGCGGCCTCCTGCTCGGCGGTCAGGCCCGGCAGCACGAGGCGCTGCTCGGCCTCGTCCTCGGTCATGACGGCCTCCCAGCTCGCGCCCTGCTCGATCCAGGCGCGGAGGGTGCCGAGCGCCTGCTCCGAGAGGCGCGGCCCTCCCTCCGGCATCAGGTCCGGGTCGTCCTCGGGCAGCTCACAGACCTCGAGCAGGAGCGACCCATCGGGATCACCAGGGACCACCGGGATGAACCCCTCGTCCCCCTCGAAGAGCCCGGCCTTCATGTCGAGCCGCACCCCGCCCTTCTGCTTCTTGGGTCCGTGACACTTGAAGCAGTTCTCAGCCAGGATCGGGTGGACGTCCTTCGCGTAGGAGACGTCGTCGACTGCGGGAGTCAGGGAGAGCAGCGCGGCGGTGACGAGGATCATGGCGGCGATTGTAGCCCCTCGCGCCGCGCGGTCTCCCGGGGGGCCGGGCGGCACGCCCCCATCGCCCCCAGCGCCATCGGGATCGGGCGGTAGGGCTCCCCTGAGTGGCGCCCTCCCGGGTTCCCGGTCAGGGCTGCGGCGCGGGGTCGCGCAGCCTGAGGACGAGGGCCAGGCCGGCAAGGAGGTTGGCGATCAGGGGCAAGCCCAGCGCAAACGCGTGCTCCCAGCCCCCCAGCGCGAGCAGGACCGGGAAGCTCGCAACCCCCGCCGAGGCAACGACGCAGGCCCGCGCCCCGCCCGCCCTCGGCAGGGCGGCCGCCCAGAGCAGCGGCAGGGCAGCCAGGTGGTGGGGCCATGCGGGGCCAGGAAGCAGCACCAGCCCCGCGAGCAGCAGCAGGCCCGCGGCCCCCGCGGCACCGCGCGCCTCGGCGCTGAGCGTGTTCGGGGCCTGCGCCACGATCGGAGCTCCCGCCAGCCCCTCGGGCGCGACGCCAGCCCCGGCCGCAGGGCCCGTTGCTCCGGTCACTCCAGCGTCCTCGCGAGCAGCGCCGCGCGCGGCGCGGAAGGCGAACCAGGCGAGCGCGGCGAAGGCGAGGAGGCTCGCGGCCGTCAGCAGCAGCGGAGGTCCGGGCTGCCCCGCCAGGCGTCCCACCGCGGCTGCGAGGCTCTGGCGGTTGGCCGAGCCCCACCAGGCTCCCCCCTCCGTCGACAGCGCGGCCAGCCGGCTCACGACCGTCTGCGCAAAGGGCAGCAGGTCTGCTCGCAGCACCACCGCGGGCAGCACGACGCCGAGGGCGAGCGCGGCGAGCAGGAACCGCCGCAGGGGCCAGCCGGCGACACAGGCCGGAAGGACCGCCAGCAGGGGGTAGCCCTTGAGCGCTACGGCCAGCGCGAGGGCGACATCCCCAGCGGCGCTTGCAGGGCGCGCAGCGCTCAGCAGCCAGAGCAGGATCAGGGCCGCCAGAGGAGCGCCCATCTGGCCCCAGTGGAGGGAGTGCAGGAGCGGCACGCACAGCCCGACCGCGAGTCCGAAGGGCAGGTTCCAGCGCGCGCTCCACCCAGGGCCCGCGAGGCGCGGGGCGAGGGCCGCCACGAGTGCAAGGGAGCAGGCCTGCACGAGCCACCCCATCCAGGCCGCGGCGTCCGGACCCAGCAGTCCGAGCGGCATGAACATCACGGCCGCCGAGGGCGGGTAGAGGAAGCCCTCCACCGGCTCGTGCTGCCCGGCGAGCAGCGCGGCCCCCTGCATGCGGAACGGCCCCAGCCAGTCCTCCAGCGGCTCGCCGTTGAAGTCCAGCGCAGCGGCCAGGCCTGCGCCCCCTCCCGCCAGCAGCACGCTGGCCAGCACCCCGGCGGCCGCGCCGGCCAGGCGCCAGGCAACCGCGCTCATGCCTCGGCCTCCGCGCAGGAGGCGTGGTCTCCCGGCCACAGCCGCGTCTCGGCCGGCGTCGCCGCCGCGGCGGCGTCCCGGGGCGGCTCGGGCTCGGTCCCCTCCGGCAGGGCCTGGCCGCCCCAGCCTCGAGGGGCCTGCGCCAGGGAGTGGTCGGCCTCGGCTGCGGGCTTCGACTCGAGCACCTCGCGAGCGAGGTCCCACCAGCCTGCGCGAGGGGGTGCAGCCCGGAGGAGCAGAGAGGTCCGCCGAACGGGGTGGGGCGCCTCGAACTCGTGGCTGTGCAGGGCGATGCTGCGGTCCTCGAGCGCGCGGTCCGCGCCGTACTTCAGATCGCCAAGCAGCGGCGTGCCCATGCTGGCGCACGCGACGCGCAGCTGGTGCGAGCGCCCCGTCAGGGGCTCGAGCCGCAGCAGCGCGCGCCCGCCGCGCGTGGCGAGGCGCGTCCACCGCGTGCGCGCCACCTTGGCCCCAGCACGCCCGGCCTCCACGACGGCCACTCGGTTCGTGTGCGGGTCCTTCAGGAGGTGCTGCTCGAGCTCACCCCCCGCACCGGGATCCCCCGCCACCACGCCGAGGTAGGCCTTGCGCACCGCGCGCTCGACGAGCGCCGCGGTCAGGCGCGCCGAACCCTTGCTGGTGCGCCCAAGACAGAGGACCCCCGACACCGGCCGATCGAGGCGGTGGACGACGCCCAGGAACACCTCACCAGGCTTGGAGTAGTTCCGCCGGATCCACTCCTTCCCCCAGTCGAGAGCGCTCGGATCTCCAGACGCATCCGGCACGCTGGGCAGCCCGGCAGGCTTCGCGAGGGCGAGCACGTGGTTGTCACACCACAGGACGCGCGGTCCGCTCATCCCGGTCCCGCCCGGTGCAGGCGTGCGCAGAACCCTGCGGGCAGGAGGCGTGAGGGCGCTCCCTCCACCGGCTCCTCGCGCAGCGCAAGCTCGCCAGCCTCGACCTCGTCCCCCTCCGCCGCCTGGACCTCGAGGAGGCCGAGCAGGGTCAAGGGCGAGTGCCCCACCGCGTAGGTCGAGAGCACGAGGACGCCACCGGGCTCCAGCAGGGAGGCCGCGGCCTCGACCAGAGGAGGCAGGCCCTCCTCGAGCCGCCACACCTCGCCCCGCGGCCCGCGCCCGTAGTGCGGCGGATCCAGGAAGACCGCGTCGTATCGGTTTCCCCGGCGGACCTCACGCTGGGCGAAGCGCAGGGCGTCCTCACAGAGCACGCGCATCGCGTCACCGGGAAGGCCCGAGCGCCTCAGGTTCGCCGTCGCCCAGTCGAGGGACTGCTTGGAGGCATCCACATGGGTGACCTCCCAGCCGGCCGCGGCTGCCAGGACGCTCGCGGCCCCGGTGTAGCCGAAGAGGTTCAAGAGGCGCGCGCCGGGGCGCGGCGGATGCTCCAGCAGGGCCCAGTTGGCCGCCTGCTCGGGGAAGACGCCCACATGCTTGAAGGGGGTGGGCCGGATGAGGAGGCGAGCGCGCCCCAGCTCAAGCTCCCACTCGTCGGGCACGGCGCGCGCGCCCACCTGCTCCCAGCGCCCCCCGCGGTCCGACTCCCGCTCGAAGCGCAGGTCAGCCTGCTCCCAGAGAGCGGGAGCGCGCACACCCCAGAGGGCCTGCGGGTCGGGCCGGTCGAGGACGAATCCTCCGATCCGCTCGAGCTTGCGCCCTTCCCCGCTGTCCAGGAGGGCGTGCCCGCCAAGGGACGCGGCGGGAAAGGCAGTGGGCCTGAGCACAGGCGCATCCTAGCCCTCCCCCGCGCCGCCCGTGGGCACAGGCAGGAACCCCAGGCACCGTCGCGGCCAGCTCGCCCCGTGTGCACCACCACGGCCTCGGGGGATCGGAGCGCTTGTCGCTGCTCGGGCCGGGGCTCCCGCCACGCCAGAGCGCGGAAGCGGCCCTGGAGGGCCTAAGGGCCGGGCTCCTGCGCCACCGCTGGCTCAGCCCCCGTGAGGGCTGCGGCAACAGCCCGCGTGGAGCCAAGTCAGACTGCTCCTGCAGCCCCTGCGTAGGGCTGGGTCGGGCTGCTGCTGCAGCCCTTGTGTGGGAGGCGCACTCGAGGCTGGTCGCGCCCGTGGGGTGAGGGTCATGCAGCGCGGGGCCGCCCCCGGAGGAGCGGCCCCGCGCAGGGACCTCGCGACGGTGGAGCCTGTCGGCTCACCGCCTGTGGTCAGAGGGGTTCAGCCCTGGACGCCGGAGCACTCGGCCTTCGCGCCCTCGCAGGCGGACTGGCAGTCGCTCTTGGTGGCGGCCGGGTTGGCCTTGGCCTCGCTGCACTCCTTCACGGCCTCGCAGGCGGAGGCGGGGCACTCGCCCTTGGCGGCGGCGGGGGTCGCCTTGGCGCCCTCGCAGGCCTCGACGGCACCCTCGCACTTCATCGCGGGGCACTCGTCCGTGGTCGCGGCGGGAGCGGCCTTGGCGCCTTCGCAGGCGGACTGGCAGTCACCCTT
>JADHNZ010000003.1 GCA_016779225.1 Planctomycetota bacterium | reverse complement strand
CCGTGGGCCTGGGTCACGATCGGGTCCATCCCGTGCAGGACGCCGTAGGCCAGCATGCTGGTGCCGGTCAGCCAGACGCTGGCGATGCCGGCCGCCGTCAGGGCCACGCTGGACGCGTGCCCGATCATCGCCGTGTCCACGGCCACCATCAGGTGCGAGCCCACCTGCGAGAGCACGATGGGGCCCGCGAGGCGGGCCAGCGGGCGCACCTCGGAGAGGCGGCCGCTCGGGAGGCCGGAGGCACTCAAGCGGCTCTCCGAAGCGAACGCAGGGTGCGGGGCCCGGAGCCCTGATCCCGGCCGTGAGCGTTCCCGCACGGCGGGGCTCGATCGGGCAGCACGGGACCATTGGAGGACATGCCAGGAGCCTGTCGCGCGCGCCCTTTGGGGGCAAGGGAGCGGGGGCAGATCGATGCGCCTCGCGGGCCAAGGCCCCAGGGCCGCTGGGGCTCACCGCCCCAGGGTCGCAGCGCCGCGGCGCGCCCAGCCTGCGCGCGGCGCCCGCGGAGGAGGCTGCGCGGCGCATCTCGCTGGACCCCCAAAGCAGGCGGCCGCGGCCCCTGAAGGAGGCCACGGCCGCGCGCGGAGGGCGCCTCGGCTCAGATGTCGTCCGCGCCGCCAGGGTCGAGGCTCTCGAGGAGCTTGCCGAGGAGCGCGTTGAGCTGCTTCTTCTCGCTGCGCGACAGGGCGCTTGCCACCTCGCCCGCGGCCTCGATGCGCGGGCCGGCGGCCTTGGCCGCCAGGCGCTTGCCCTTCGCCGTCAGCCGCGTGAGGACCACGCGTCCGTCCTCCTTGCTGGCGGTGCGCTTGACCAGACCGCGTGCCTCCAGCTTGTCGAGGCGGTGGGTGATCGAGGCGCTCGAGCGTCCGGTCTCGCGGGCAATGACGCCTGCCGAGGCCTCGTGGGGCGCGCCGCGGCGCAGCAGCATGCCGAGGACCTCCCACTCGAAGGGGACCAGGTCGAAGGCTGCCAGCGACTCCTGCGCAGCCTGGTGGAAGTGTTCAGCGATCAGGCGGCAGCGCGTCGAGACGCCAACGGCGTCGATGGGCCCCTTGGGGCGAACGCGCTTCCAGTCCTGTTCGATACGAGAGACTCGATCGGTCATGGGGCGAAGAGGTTAGTGCTCCACTTGCGCTCGTTCGAGCGCGATCCGCGCCGAACTAGGGCTGGGCCCTGGAGCCGGTCACCGACTTTTGGACGCTTCTTACGAAACCGCCTCAGGTGCCAGGCGATTCGCCTCAGTCGCCCGGAGATGCGGCCTCTTGCAGCAGCTGCGCGGCGGCCTGCGTGCGCTCCTCGTCCTCGATCCGGTGGAGCTCCTCGAGCCCCGCCTCGAACGCGGCCAGCACCTCCGCCGACCACCCGTTGCGGTCCATCCCGTGCGCCAGCCGAACGCGCTTGAGGTGGTGGTTCCGGTCCCGGTCGAGGGCGTCCTGGCGCTCGACCCAGGCGCGCATCACCGCGTCCACCTGACGCAGCGCAGCTGCCTGCAGGCCGTCGGGCCAGAGCTGCTCGGAGAGCTCCTGGGCGCGGGGGCTCAGCTCCAGGACCACCACGGCCTCGTCTCCCAGGCCGCACTGCCCCTTCACTCCCGCACCGGCGGCGAACAGGCTGCGGCCAGCCTGACCCATCCGTGAACGGAAGACCGCCTCACGCAGGAATTCCGTGGCCTGCGCGAGGCGGTCCGCCTCGGGTGTCGACTGCGCACCCACGCCGCGCTCAGCAGTTGGCGTCGTAGGCCTCCTGGAGGGCCCGACCGACGCTGTCGGGGGTGTGCCCCTCGATGTCCTGGCGCTGGATCATCTTCACCAGCTGCCCGTCCTTCATGAGGGCGATCTGGGGCGAGCTGGGGCGGTACGGCTTGAAGTATTCGCGGGCGCGGGCAGTCGCGTCGGTCTCCATGCCGGCGAAGACCGTGACGAATCGGTCGGGCTTCTTCTCCCCCAGCATCGAGAGCCGGAGGCCCGGGCGGGCGCTCCCTGCGGCGCACCCGCAGACCGAGTTCACGAAGACGAGGGTGGTGCCGGGCTGGCGCATGGCTCCGTCCACATCGTCGGGGGTCAGGAGCTCCTGAACGCCGAGGGCGGTGAGCTCGTCGCGCATGGGCTGAACGAGTTGGGGGTCGTACATGGCTTGGACTCGAGTGGGGATTCGTGAGAGGAAAGCCCGTCGGGCTGCAAGAAATCTACCGTCGACGGTAGGTCTTGGCAACTCCACCGAGCGGTAGGCAGGGTTGGGAGTGAGCGAGGGGAGCGCAGGCGTCGATTCTCGGCGTCTCCCCGGGATCCTGGGTGAAGGGAGTCCCTCTCTCTCGGTGCGCGGGGCGGGCTCGCGCACGGCCCCGCAGGACGCTCGCCTGCGTCAGAGGACCGCCCCGTCGGGGACACGCTCCACCTCGAGGGGGCGCTCGCGCCGCTCGGCCAGGCCATAGACCAGCTTCTCTGGCCAAGCCCCGAACACCTCACGCAGGTTCGCGAGCTCGCGCTCCAGGGGCGCCGTGCCGGAGCGGGCGCGGTCCTCCGGAACCACGATGGCGGCCACTGAGCCGCCGTCTGCGGTGCGCCCTACGGCTCGCACCCATGCTCCCGCGTGGCGGCCGACCTCGGTGACCTCGCTGCCGAGCACCTCGGCCGCCTGCCTGCGAAGGTGCGCGAGGATGAAGTCGATCCGCGCCTCGTCCAACAGGCGCGGCAGGTCTGGCCGGATGGACTCCTCCAGCACCCGCTCACCGCGCCCTGCATGGATCAGGGAGAGGTTCGGCTGGACATGGCGGAAGTGGAAGGCGACGAAGCGGTCCGCGATGCGGTAGACGCCGCGGCGCGAGCGCAGCGGGTTGGGGTCTGTGACCGGGATCTCGCGCTCCACGAGGCGCATCTCGCGCAGGACCGACAGGTACTTGTTGGCGGTCGTCGAGTCGATGCCCACATCGCTGGCGATGTCGCCAAGGCGGCCGGGGTGGCGCGCGACGGCGCCGAGGATCGAGCCGTAGGTCGCGGGGCTGGTCAGCTCGCTGCGCAGGAGGAAGTCGACCTCGTCGAAGAGGTAGCCCTCCGGGCGGAGCACCTCCCGCAGCAGGTTCGTGTCGAGGTCCCGGTCGTCCCGGAAGCGCTGCAGATAGGCAGGCATGCCACCCAGGATCCCGTAGGCGGTCGCAGCCTCGGTCACCGACCAGCTGGGCAGGAACGCCAGCGCGCTCTCGGGCTCCACCGGCTCCAGGCGTCGCTGTCCGGTGCGCCTTCCGAACAGGGGCGAGCGCTCCGCCAGCACCTCCTTCTCCATGAACGACACCTGGCTGCCGCAGAGGACCACCATCAGGTTGCTGCGCTTGCCCTTGGTGTCCCAGAACTTCTGCAGCTGGCTCGGCAGGCCCTTCGCGCTCTCGCACAGATAGGGAAACTCGTCGAGGACGATCACCAGGCGCTCCTCCCCCGCGCGGTCCGCTGCGTAGCTCAGGGCAGTCGGCCAGTCGGGGAACTCGATGCCCTCCAGGAGGGGGTCGTCGAGCGCCTCGCGGAGGGCGTCGCGGAAGGCTCGCAGGTTGTCGCGCTCGCGCACCTGGGCGGCCAGGAAGTAGACGGCGCGCCGTCCCTCGCAGAAGCGCTGCAGGAGCTCGGTCTTGCCGACCCGGCGGCGGCCGTAGAGAACGAACAGCTCGGGTCGGCCGCTGCCGGCCAGCTCCTCCAGGACCTCGAGTTCGTGCGTGCGTCCGATGAACATGCACCCATCCTGACCTGCGCGTATTATACGATCAAGTACAATACCTGAGATGAGCTATGCGATTGAATGGATCCCAAGTGGGTTCCGAATGACCTTCAAGCGCACCTTATGCTCTTGGGGGTCCGGGAGGCTCGGGGGCCCGGCCCCGACTGGCTTCTGTTGGGCATCCTGGACCTTTGGTCACCTTTTAGTGTCAATACGGTGCCCAAGAAGGGGCGCTTCAGGCTCCGGCCTCGGCCGCGGCCTGGGCCTCCTCGTCCGACACGCCGATCCGCACCACATGCACCTGGCGCTGGGGGTAGGGGATCGAGATCCCGGCCGCGTCGAAGGCGACCTTGATCGAGCGCAGGAGGTCGAAGTGGACCTCCCAGTAGTCCTCCGTCCGCGCCCACGGCCGGACCTGGAAGTCCACCGAGGACTCGCCGAGGCTGCCCAGGCGGACGACCGTCTCCGGCTCGGCGAGGACCTTGGGGTGGTCGGCGCACAGCTTGCGCAGGATGGCCTCGGCCTCGGTCAGGTCGTCCTCGTATGCGATCGACGCGATGAGGTCCACGCGGCGGGTCGGGTTCGAGGTGACATTCACGATCGTGTCGCCCCAGATCTTTCCGTTGGGCACGAGGATGGTCTGGTTGTCGGGGGTGAGGAAGGTCGTGTTGACGAGGCTCATGTCCTCGACCTTTCCCGTCACCCCGCCAGCCGTGACGGTGTCTCCCACATCGAAGGGCCGGTACAGCAGGATCATCACGCCGGCAGCGAAGTTCCCCATCGTCTCCTGGAGGGCGAAGCCGACCACGAAGCCCACGACGCCGAAGCCCGCGAGGAAGGGGCCGACCGAGATGCCGACCGTGCCGAGTGACAGGAGCAGGCCCAGGAACAGGACCACGCGTCGGGTGGTGTTGACCGCGAAGCGGGTGAGCAGGTCGGAGACCTTGACCCGCGACTTCTGAATCGCGCGCCGAACGAGGCTCTCGGCGAGGCCCGCGACGAGCTTGGTCAGGACCATGAGGACGATGAAGGTCACGACCTTCATCACCAGGGAGAGGCCGTTCTCCACGACCCACTCCTCGACCTGCGCCTCGAGCGCGGTGAGGTAGCCGACGGGGTCCTCCGCGACGCGCCCCGCCTCAGCCATCAGGTCGATGGGGGCCGCCTCCTCGGCGGGCACGGGCTCCCCCTGTTCGCTGGGCGCGTCCGGGGCCTGGGCGTCGGCCCACGGGGTGAGGAGCAGGGCGGGGAGCAGGAAGAGGGTGCGGAAGAAGGTCATGGGGGCGGGAGCCTAGCTGTTGGGGGCCAGGGACGGGGTGGACTCGGTGCCGCGCCAGCGCTGGGTCGCGGTCCCGCAGGAGCGGCAGTTAGGCAGGAGAGCATGGCGCACGGCGTCACAGGACCCGCACTGCTCGAAGAGGTCGCTCCCACAGGACGCGCAGGCCATGGGCTGCCCGGTCTCCTGCGGAATGGGGTAGGCGCACTCGGGGCAGCGGCCCGCCTGGTAGGCCTCCCGCCTTCGACGGAGCAGCACCTCGTCCTGGGGCTTGGCCGCGTTGCGCAGGGAGCGGACCAGGAACGCGAGCACGATGAGCGTGGCCGCGCCGATCGCGATGTACTTGAAGTACTCCTTTGGGAAGTGCTCGAACATCACGACCCCGACCCACCAGAAGGTCGCGACCAGCAGCGCGCGGTGGATCGGTCCGAACATGGACCCCTTGCGGCGCGCGGTCAGGAACGCTGCGCCGAGGAAGAGAGGCACCACCACGAGCATCTTGAACGCGGCAACCTTGAACCGGTGCGCCGCGTAGGCCTTCCGGTACTCGGAGTCTCCTCGTGCCTGCTCGCCCTGCAGTGCACGCTCGGCTATGGCAGCCTCGACCCTTGCGAGGTGGATCTGCTCCTGCAGCTCCGCGATGCGCTGGTTCGCCTCCTCGAACGCCGAGCTCGCCTCCAGGAAGCTGGCCTGCGCCTTGTCGAGCGCTGCGGTTAGGGCCTCGGAGGGCTGCTCATTCCGTTCGATCGCGAATTGGTACTGCGACTTGAACTGGTTGAGGGTCGCGTTGGCGGAGTCCCGCGTCTCGATGCGGTTGGCCTTGAGCTCCTCGAGCCGGGCGATCTCGCGCTCGAGGCTCGAGATGGAGACCTGCAGGCTCTGCGCGCGCTCACGCGTCTCGGGCTCGACCGTGGCCTCGGTGAAGGCGCGGGCCGAGGGGCCCTCCATCCGGTCGATGTCGCCCACGATGAACCCCTCCAGCCAGATGAACAGGAAGAGCAGCAGCACCGAGAGGCCGCGGATGGTCCAGCGGAGCCCGCGCGGAGTGTTCTCATTCATGGGCCCATTGCACCCGATCCGCTGCGCTGGGCGGTAGAGCAGGGCCCGTCTGCCGTCCCAGGTCCAGGAGCAGGGCACGCGGGAGCCCCAGAGCCGCCGTGACCCCTGCTCGCGCTCCTCAGAGGCTGCGCACGGCGGCCAGTAGGGCCGCGGTCGTCGGGTGGTCACCGGCGTGGCGGAACTCGTGGGCCCACAGGGCCTGGTCCCCTTGCGCGAGGAACGCCCCGGGCATCATCCAGGGGTCGCCCACGGGCCGCGTCTGCTTGTGGCCCTCCCGCATGGAGCGCAGACCCGCAGCCATCGATGCCAGGCCCAGCAGCTGGCCCACTCGGCCGCGTGAGACGCCCAGGGCCGCGCGCAGGTCGAGATCCGCATCGGCGATCGACTGCACCTCCGGCCAGGCCTCCTCCAGGAAGCGATCGCCGTCCTCGACGGTCCCCAGGTGAATGATCACGGGCTGGGGGAGCTCGGGATGATCGCTGCACGCCCGGCGCAGCTCCGCCACCCACTGGCGGCAGAAGGTTCACCCGAAGTGCCGGGGGAACACCAGCAGCCGCAGGTCCGCGAGCAGCGTGCGCAGGGTCGCCGGCTCGGGCAGGTGGCGCCCGGTACGCGGGGCGTCGAGGACTGCGGGCGCGAGGAGCGTGCTCATCGCCTGTCTCTTCGGCGCTCCGCCCCTCGCGGATGCGCAGGACGCCTCGGGGAGGCGGTCCCTGCACGGTCGAGCTCCGTGGCTACGCGAGGGGGGCGGCCGCAGGCGGCCGCCCCCCAGGGGAAGGAGCTCAGGCAGAGCTAGGGATCAGTGCTGATGCCCGCCGGGCCCGTGCACATGACCGTGCTGGACCCCCTCAGCGGTGGGCTCGCGCACGCCGATCACCTCGACTGCGAAGGTGAGGGTCTCGCCTGCGAGGGGGTGGTTGAAGTCGACCGTGACCTCGTCGCCTTCGAGGGCGGCGATGGTGCCCATCAGCGGGCGCCCGGTGGGGTCCTGGGCCTGGAAGCTCAGGCCGGCCTTGAGCTCCACATCCGCCGGGAAGGCCGAGCGCGGGACCTTCTGGATGGCCTGGTCGTCGCGCGCGCCGTAGCCCTCCTCCGGCTGGACCTTGACCTCGAGCTTCTCGCCCGCGGCCTTGCCGGCGAGCTGTCGCTCGAGGCCGGGGATGATGTTCCCCGAGCCGTGGAGGTACGCGAGGGGGTCGCGGCCGGCCGAGCTGTCGGCGACCTCACCGCTGTCCAGGGTGAGGGTGTAGTGGATGGTGACGACCTTCCCGTCGCCGATGGTCTGCATTTCCATCCGACGAGCGTAGGCGGACCGTGCACCCCGACCGTGCGAGAGATCGCGCCTTTTCCACGCGCAGCGGGCAGATTCGGGGGTCTTGGAGCGCTGCGGCAGCACCAGCGCCCTTCAAGGAGCAGGTTCCCGAGACGCGGACCGTCGCGGAGCTAGGTGCCGGGGCGCGTCACCTCGACCTTGCCCGCGCTGCGCTCGCGCAGGTCCAATGTGACTCGGTCGGCGAGCGCCACCGGGACCTCGAGGCGCTGCTCGACGCCCTCGCCGAACTGCGCCTCGCCCTCCTTCAGGGCGTGTGCGTGCAGGACGGCCTGCACGGCGCTTGAGCACTCCCAGGGATACCTCAGCACCAGCGCAACGGTCACCGGGCGCTCCGACATCGGGGCGCGGTCGAGGGCCTTCCCCGCGGCGCCGCCGTAGGCCCGCACCAGGCCGCCCACACCGAGCTTCACGCCCCCGAACCAGCGCACCACCACGCAGGCCAGATCGGTCACCCCGTGTCCCTCAAGCTGCATCAGGATCGGCCTCCCTGCCGAGCCCGAGGGCTCCCCGTCGTCCGAGCTGCGCGTGCCCTCCCCGCCCGGGCCGAGACGCCAGGCGAAGCAGTGGTGGCGCGCGTCCCTGAAGCGCTCGCGCACCGAGGCCACGAACGCCTTGGCCTCCGCCTCGTCGGCCACGGGCGCAAGGCACGCCAGGAAGCGCGACCCCTTGATGGGGTCGAGCTCGTACTCGAAGGGCTCGCGGAGCGAGCGGATCGAACTGGGGCCGTCCAAGCCAGGAGCCTAACCAGCAGGCCTCGTGGGGGAGGTGATCGAGCGCCCTCTGCGAGCTGCCTGGGGCCCCACAGAGGGTGCGTCGCGAGAGCAGCCTCGCATCGCCCTTGGTCAGTCGGTTGAATCGAGCCCGCGTATGGCCCTCATCGGGCCCTCTCGCCCAACACGCCCACGACCTCCCCTTCCCCAGAGAATCGACATGCTCACTCTCCTCACCATGGGGCCGCTCCTTGCAGTTGCGGCTCCGATCAGTCCGCTCCCCCAGGACGGACTCAGCGTCATCGAGTCCGTCAGCGAGTCCATCTCCTACTCCTATTTTGGGGTCATGGTTGAGTCCAGCTTCAGGGACAACGAGACGATCTTCGTGCCGGCCTCCGAGGTTGCGGACGCCTTCTCCCTCGAGTACTCCCACGACTTCGGGGGCGGTCTGTTCGCCTATGGGCGCTTGGGCCAGGGCTGGGAGAGCTCGGCGCAGTTCATTGACGGCTTTGCCGTCACCGTCGACGAGAGCACGAACGGGCTCGGCCTCGGCCTTGGCTACCACTTCGAGCCTGCCGATGAGTGGAGCCTCTTCGGCACCGTGGGCTTCGGCTCGCGCTCGAGCAGTGGGGACTGGACCGTCATCGACCCTGCGGGTGTCGATCTCCTCGAGGTGGATTCCGACCTCAGCGGCCTCGACCTGGAGGTCGGGGCTCGCTGGCGTGCGACGGAGCAGCTCGAGTGGTTCATGAGCTACTCGGTCTCGAACCCCACCGGGGACTGGGAGCTCAATGATGCAGGGGCGATTCAGGCGCTTGACCTCGAGATGCAGGTGAGACGCCTGAACCTCGGGTTGCGGGCCTTCTTCTCGCCGAATCTCGCCGGCGTCATTCAGCTGTCCCAGGGAGCAGACGAGCGCCAGTTCTCGATCCCTGGGGACAAGATCGATGCCGATGTCGATGTCGATGTCGTGCGGTTCGGCCTGAACTACTTCTTCTGATCGCCTCCTAGGCAGCGACTTGCGAGGGCCGGGCCCCGGTGGAGTCCACCGGGGCCCGGCCTGCGTCTCTCACTCAGGCCTGAAGCGTGTTCAGGCGGCGGCGGCCGGCTCCGGCTGGGCGGAGCGGGTCGTGAGGGCGAAGCCCCCGGCCTCCGTCCAGTCGATCACCGCGACCTGTCCGCGGGTCAGGGTGCTGGCGAGGACGGCCTCGGCGAGGGGGTTCTGGAGGCGGCGCTGGAGGACGCGCTTGAGCGGCCGCGCGCCGAACTCGGCGTCCCAGCCCTCGCGGGCGAGCTCGTCCTTGGCGGCGTTCGTGACCTCGAGGCCGATCTCCTGCTCCTCGAGGTGTCCCGCGATGCGGGCCAGCTGGACATCCACGATGGCTCGCAGCTGGTCGGGCTGCAGCGCCTGGAAGGTCAGCACCTCGTCCAATCTGTTCAGGAACTCGGGCCGGAAGAACTCGCGCAGCTGGCCCTCTCCACGGAGGTTGCTCGTCATCAGCACCAAGGTCTGGGTGAAGTCCACGGTGCGCCCCTGGCTGTCCGTCAGGCGCCCGTCGTCGAGGACCTGCAGCAGGGTGTTGAAGACATCCGGGTGGGCCTTCTCGACCTCGTCGAGCAGCAGCACCGTGTGCGGCCGCCGGCGGACGGCCTCGGTCAGGGCTCCGCCCTCCTCATGGCCGACATAGCCGGGAGGGGCGCCGATCAGGCGGCTGACCGCGTGCTTCTCCATGTACTCGCCCATGTCCAGGCGCACCATCGCCTGCTCGTCGTCGAACAGGAACTCGGCCAGGGCCTTGGCGGTCTCGGTCTTGCCGACGCCCGTCGGGCCAAGGAGCAAGAACGAGCCCAGGGGCCGCGTCGTCTCCTGCAGCCCGGCGCGCGCCCTGCGCACCGCCTGGGAGATGGCCTCGAGGGCCGAGTCCTGGCCCACCACACGCTCGCGCAGGCGCTCCTCCATGGTCAGGAGCTTCTCGCGCTCGGTCTCCAGCAGCTTGGCGGCCGGGATCCCGGTCCAGCGGCTGATCACCTGGGCGATCATCTCCTCGTCCACCGCCTCTGGCAGCAGGGCGCCGTCCGCCTGGAGAGTCTCCAGGTCCCGCGCATTGGCCTCCAGGTCGCGCTCGGCTTCCGGCAGCTCGCCGTAGCGGATCGCGCCCACACGCTCTAGGTCGCCGCTGCGCTCGGCTTGGGTCGCCTCGGCCCGCAGGCTCTCGAGGAGGGCCTTGCCGGCGCGCAGGGAGGTGATCAGGTCCTTCTCCGCCTCCCACCGGCTGCGCAGGGCCGTGCGCTCCTCCTGCAGCTCGGCCAGCTCACGTCCGATCTCCGCGATCCGGCGCTGGTTGGCGTCGGAGGCGTCCTTCTGCAGCGCCGTGCGCTCGATCTCCAGCTGGCGAGCGCGGCGCTCGATGCGGTCGAGGGCGGGCGGCATGGAGTCGATCGCCGTGCGCAGCTGGGCCGCGGCCTCGTCCATGCAGTCGATGGCCTTGTCGGGCATGAAGCGGTCCGCGATGTGACGATCCGCGAGCCGCGCGGCCGCGACGAGGGCGCCGTCCTGGATGCGCACGCCGTGGTGCACCTCGTAGCGCTCGCGCAGGCCCCGCAGGATCGCGACGGTGTCCTCGATCGAGGGCTCGCCCACCAGCACCGGCAGGAAGCGGCGCTCGAGGGCCGCGTCCTTCTCGATGTACTTGCGGTACTCGTCCAGGGTCGTGGCGCCGATGCAGTGCAGCTCACCCCGGGCCAGGGCGGGCTTCAGCAGGTTGGCAGCGTCCATGGCCCCATCCGTCTTGCCCGCGCCGACAAGCGTGTGGAGCTCATCGATGAACAGCACGACCTCGCCCTTGGCCTCGGAGATCTCCTCGAGGACCGCCTTGAGGCGCTCCTCGAACTCCCCGCGATACTTGGCGCCGGCCACGAGGCTGCCCATGTCGAGGGCCATGACGCGCCGCCCCTTCAGGGACTCGGGCACATCCCCCGCGACGATGCGCTGGGCCAGGCCCTCGACGATCGCCGTCTTGCCGACGCCCGGGTCCCCGATCAGCACCGGGTTGTTCTTGCGCCGTCGCGAGAGCACCTGGACCGCGCGGCGAATCTCGTCACCGCGCCCGATGACCGGATCGAGCTTGCCGTCGCGGGCGTCCTGGGTCAGGTCGCGCGCGTACTTGCCCAGCGCGTCGAAGGTCGCCTCCGGGTCCGCACTGGTGACGCGCCGGCCTCCGCGGACCTCGGTGAGCGCGGCCTCGACCTTGTCCACCGACAGGCCGCGCGCGGCGAAGAGGCCTGAGACCTCGGGTCCGCCCGTCTTGGCGAGGCCGAGCAGGAGGTGCTCGGTGGAGACGAACTCGTCCTGCATGGCCTTGGCGGCCTGTCCCGCCTGATTCAGGACCTCGGCCAGGCTACGGCCCATGGCGAGCTCTCCGCCCTGGGTGCGCGGACGCCTCTCCAGGGCGCTGCGCAGCTCGGCCAGGAGCGCCTGGGCCTCCACCCCGAGCTTGCTGAGCACGCCTGCGGTGACGCCCTCGGGGCTGTCGAGCAGGGCGGCGGCGAGGTGGGTGGGCGTGAGCTCGGGGTGCTGTGCCCCCTGGGCGAGCTGCTGCGCATGGGCCAGGGCCTGGCGCGCGAGGTTCGTGTACTGGTCTTGCATGGCGTTCTCCTTGGGGTCCGTCTCTCGCGGACGGTGGGGAGGGAGCAACGGCCGTGCCGGACCCGGAGGGGCCTCTTAGGGGCCTGGGAGGGGGTCCTTCTGGGGTATAGGGGCCATAATGGCAGCCATGGGGCCATTTTGGCGCCAATGGCGGCCACGGCGGTTCCAGGTGGAGTGCCTGTTTTCAGGGGCTCCTAGCTGTGCCTCCGGAGCGGCTACGCGCTGTGTTTCCGGAGCGGCTACGCGCTGTGCCTCACCGCCACCGGCCGGGTGCGGATGGTGAAGGCGATGAAGCCCTCGCCGGGCTCGAAGGTGACCTCGGCCTCGAGGTCGAAGCGCTCGGCGAGGCCCTCCAGGAGCCCGACCACCATGGGCTCGAGGCCCGCGCGCCGTGAGTGGTACTGGAGGAGGAAGCGGTGGTCGTCCGCTTCGCGCAGCACCATGCGCGGGGGCTCCATGGAGCGGAAGGTGCTTGTGACCCGCTCATGCATGGAGTCGAGGCCCGCAAGGAAGGCCCCGAAGGTGTCGCCCGCGACGGCGATGATGCGGCCAAAGCCGCGGTCGGAGGTGTAGGTGATCCAGGTGCGCCCGAACAGCCTCAGCAGCTCGGGCACGGGGACCTCGAGCTCGGCGGCCGCGGCGCCGACCAGCTCGAAGGTCAGCTCATCCGGATACGAGTCCATCTCGTGCAGGACGAGCTCCGGTCGCCCGGCGCGCTCGAGGATTCGTTCCCAGGTGGCGGCCCCGTGGTGCTCGATCACGAGGTCCTGGATGGCTTGGTTGACGATGCCGTACATCCGCTGCTCTCCCCCGGGCCCATCGGCTGAACCTGCCGCGGGCGAGAGGGTGCTGCGCCGCACCGACCCACATCCGGGAATTCGGCGCGGACGGCCGCCGCAGGGCTCAGGCGGACGCGAGGCCCATGGCCGCGCGCATGTCGCGGACGGCGGCCTCGACCCCGCTGAACACCGCGCGCGCGACCAGGGCGAAGCCGATGTTGAGCTCCTCCACGCCCTCCAGGGCGGCGACGGGCCCAACATTCTCGTAGTCGAGTCCATGGCCCGCGTTCACGCGCAGGCCGATGGAGCGTGCATGCCGCGCGGCTCGCGCGAGACGCTCAAGCTCCTGCTCACGCGCGGGCCCGGGGGCGGCGTTTGCATAGGCGCCGGTGTGCAGCTCGATGAAGGGCGCGCCCACCTCCACGGCCGCGTCCAGCTGGGCGGGCTCGGGATCCACGAACAGGCTGACCACGCCGCCGGCCTCGGTCAGGGCCGGGACGGCCTCGCGCAGGCGCGCCCGCTCCTGCAGGCAGTCGAGGCCACCCTCGGTGGTCACCTCGCTGCGCTTCTCCGGCACAACGCAGAACGCCTCGGCCCCGGAGGTCAGGGCGAGCGTCAGCATCTCCTCGTCCAGCGAGCACTCGAGGTTCAGGAGGGTCGAGAGCTCGGCGCGCAGCCTCACCACATCGGCGTCCTGGATGTGCCGCCGGTCCTTGCGCAGGTGGCAGGTGATCCCATCCGCGCCCGCCCGCTCGCACGCCAGGGCCCAGGCGATGGGGTCGGGGAAGGCCTCCCGTCGTGCCTGCCGCAGGGTTGCGACATGATCGACATTGACATGCAGGCGCAGGGTCATGGGGCTCAGGCGGGGAGGGCGGTCTCGGAGGCGCGGTAGTCGAGGCCGCGAGCGCGGCAGCCGTCGAGGAACTCCTGGACCAGGTCGGCGCGCCCTGCAAGGTCCTCGGGGGCGTGGACGCCGGGCTCGGCGTAGGCACCGCGCGCCAGCATCCGCGCCGCGATGGCGCAGGGGAACGCGGTCGAGCGGGCCATGCTGGTGATCGACCGCTCGCGGTCGTAGCGCGCGTCCAGGTCCCACGCCAGGCGCACGCGCTGGCCGCCGAGCTCGCCCTCAACGGTGATGCGCATCACGGTGAGGTCCTCCTCGCCGGGCTGGTAGGTCCAGTCGGGGAACATGATTGCGCTGGTCGCCTCGCGCGGGACGACCGACACTCCGCCGACCTCCACGGGCTCGCTGCTGAAGAACCCGCCCTGGCGCAGGGCCCGCATGAGGGCCGTGTGGCCCGGGTAGCGCAGGGTGCGCTCGACCATGTTCGCCACGGGCAGCCGCACCAGGGTGCGCAGGCCGTCGGTGATCGGTCCCTCGAGGGTGCCGATCCCCTCGAACTCGAACTCGGCGGGGTCGGTGAGGGCCTCGCAGACCTGCTGCTGCCCACCCGCCACGAAGCGCGCAGGGCGGGTGTACTCCTCCAGGACATCCGAGGGGGCGAAGCCCGCCTTGTACTGCCAGGGCTGGCTGCGGACGACCGGCAGGCCGCCCACCAGGATCTCGAGGGAGTCAGCCCGGTCGAGCAGCGAGACGCCGTAGCCCGAGAGCAGGTTGCTCATTCCGGGCGCGACACCGCAGTCCATGACGACGCAGACCCCGCGCTCGCGCGCCAGGGCGTCCAGGTCGCTCAGGTCCTCGGCCATGAAGGAGATGTCCGCGAAGGGCCGGCCGGCCTCGATCACCGCGCGCATGGCCTGCTTGCCAATGCGGCTCGAGAGGGCGCCCGCCACTAGGTCGTGCTCGGCTGCCAGGCGCTGGACCGTCGCGCTATCCGAGAGGTCCGCCTCCTGCGTCGCGAGCGCGGAGCAGCGCTCCTGCGCCCTTGCGAGCGCCGCGGGCGAGCGGTCGGCGAGGGTGACCTGGAAGCCGGGCTCGGCGGCGAGGTCCTCGGCGATGATCGTGCCGACCATGCCGCCGCCGAGGACGAGGATCTTCTTCTGTTGGCTCATGGGGGGGCGCTCGTGGGGGGCGCGGCGGAGGGCTTCGCGTCGGGGGGAGGCCGTCGGCTCGCGGAGTGGTCCGCGAGGGCTGCACGAGGGCGGTGCAGCCGGGCAAGATAGCCCACCCCGCGCCAGGCGCGGGCGAATTCGTCCCCACCCGCGCACCGCCGCCAGCCCTCGTGAAGATCGCCACCGGAGAGTTCCGCGGCCGCCCCCTTGCCGCGCCGCCGGGCAAGGCCACCCGCCCCATGCTGGGCCGCGTGCGGGAGTCGATGTTTGCGACCTTCGGCGGTATCGAGGAGGACCTCCCCGTGCTGGACCTGTTCAGCGGGAGCGGCAGCATGGGCCTGGAAGCCGTCTCGCGCGGCGCCTCCTTCGTGCGCTGCGTGGAGCGCGGTCGCCCGGCTCTCGAGGCCCTGCGCGCCAATGTCCGCACCCTCGGCGTGGAGGACCGCGTGGAGGTCCTCGCGGCCGACGCCCTCGCCCCGGCCAGCTGGGCCGCGCCCGACGGCGGCAGCGGACCCTGGGCTGCGGTCGTCCTCATGGACCCGCCCTACCCCGACCTGCGCGGCGCAGGCCGCCGCCGCGTCCTCGAGGCCGCGGCCAATCTCATCGACGAGGTCCTGCTTCCCGGCGGCTGCCTCCTGCTCCACGGCCACCCCCGCGACCTGGAGGCCGGCGCCGTCCCCCTCCGCAGCCCCGGCGGCACCCCCCTCGCCCACTGCGACCGCCGCGTCCTCGGAAATACGGCGCTGCTGTATCACTGGAAGGCCTCGGAGGCCTGACCAGGCGACACCGAAGGCCTCGGAGGCCTGACCAGGCGACACCGAAGGGCTCGGAGGTCTGACCCGGCAGCTCCGAAGGCCTCAGGGGCCGGACCCGGCCGCTCCGGAGGCCTGACCCAGCCGCACCTTCAGCGCGACGGTCAGTCCGCACGGGCCCGGCTCAAGGTCTGCGGCCTCGGCGGTCGATGCTGCCGACGGTCCTCCGCCATGCCGTCGCTTCTCCTCCTGCTCCTCTCCGCTGCCTTCGGGGGAGCGGATTGGCCCGAGTTCGCCTGGGAGGCGGCGCCCGCGCGGGTGTCGCTGGTCGAGGTGGTGGAGGAGGCGGAGGTGTTCCTCGGGGAGGAGGTGCGCTTCGTGGCCCAGGTGTGCGAGCGGGTCGAGCAGTGGGAGGGCCTGCTCACGCCCTTCCAGCCGGGGACGCACCGCGGCCTCATGCTCTGGCCTGATGAGGCCCTGCTCTGGCAGCAGGAGGCGTACGAGGCGCCGCTCCTCACAACCTTCGTGCGACGGGACTCGCGCTGGGCCGCGCGCGCCGAGCGCCTGCGGCCGCACGACCGGGTCCTGGTCACCGGGCGGGTGCGCTCGTGCCTCGCGGGTCGGCCCTGGATCGAGGTCACCCGGATCCTGCGGATGCGCGAGCAGGTGCCGGAGGGCACGGTGCTCCATGCGATCCGCGCGGGTGAGATGGTGGAGCGCGGTGCGCTCGACCTGGCCCAGGCCGAGGTGGAGCGCGCCCTCGCGGCTCCCCTGCCAGAGAGGCCGAGAGTGGTCCTCGAGGCCTTCCGCGAGGGCTGCCAGCGCCTCACGACTCGCCTCGAGCACGGCTGGCGACCGACGGAGCGTGAGCTCCGACAGGAGCGGCGGCGCCTGGCAGAGGGCCTCCAGGGCAAGGGGGCCGAGGCGCTCACGGCCTCCTGGACCCGCAGGATGAGGCTTCTCGGGAGCGGCGTGCCCCACGGATCCGCGACCCCGGCAGGGAAGCGCTAGGCTGGAGAGCACGCTATGAGCCTCTCTCTCCTCGGTCGCCACCTGCTGTCGCTGCTGCTCGTTGCGACGGCGCTCCTGCCGCGCGGCGTGCGGCTGGACTGGTGCCTGTGTGACGGGAGTGCAGATTCGTGCTGCGCCCTGGCCGAGGAGCCGAGCTGCTGTGAGGCGGGCTCGCGCGAGGATCGCGAGCAGCCCAGCGCCTCGGACGCGGACTGCTCCACCTGCTGCATGGTGGAGGTCGAGCCCTTCGACGAGGACCTCCCGCCGGCCCCCTCGGGGCTGGTGCACCTGCCGGGCCCTCCTGCATGGACGGAGTCCCTGCCGCCTGCGGCCGTCGCGTCCGCAATGCCGGGCCGTGCTGCCGAGCGCGCGCCGCCGGGCGCGGTCGTGCCAGCCGGGCAGCTGCCCGGCACCGCTCCGCTGAGGATCTGAGCGTCGCGTGGATGTCCGTCCGCGAGCCTTCGGGCCGCGAGACGCCTCCTCGCAGACCTCGACCCTTAGCCCCATGAATCGATCGAACTCCGTGAGCCCCCTTGGGCTCCTCCTGCCGCTCCTTGCGTGCGCGGCAGTCCCCCGACCCGAGCAGCCCCTCGTGACTGAGGCCGGTGCCGGCGCACGCGACGCCGAGGCCGCGCGCACGGCCCTCGAACTCCTGCCACCCGACCCGCGGGCCCTTCCCGCGCGCGGGGCCGAACACCGCGTCGAGCCGACGCGCACGGAGTGGTGGGAGGCCACTGCCGACGCCTTTGGCGCCCAGCAGCGGGCGGCCCGGCGCGAGGTGCTCGCCGCGGCGGAGGCGGCCGCGACCGCAGGCGCGCCTCGGCCCGTGCAGGTGGGCATGACCGACCACACCTTCGACTCGGACGCGCCGCTGGTAGAGGCCATGGTCACCTTCGACCTGCTGGGGCTGCTGGGCACGGGCCCCGCGGCGGCGCAGCGCGCGATTGCGGATGCCGAGCTGCTGCTGGCGCTTGCGCGCTATGAGCAGGTGCTCTGGCGCGGGCGGGCGCGGGTGCGCACCGCGCGACTGAACCTGGCGGGCGTGCGCGCGCGCCAGCGAGTCCTCGGGGACCTGCGCGCCAGCGCCGAGCCCGGCCTCCTGCGCCTCGACCTCCTCGAGCAGTACGGCCGCGTCTCTCCCGACCTCGCCGCCGGAGGCCTGGCCATGCTGGCGCGGCTCGACCGCATGCTCTCCGCCGCGCGCGTCGAGGAGGCTGAAGCCCTGCGGGAGCTGGCCCTGGCGGCCGGCCTGTTGGCGGACGCTCCCGAGCTTGCTGCCGTCGGCCCCGAGATCCTCTTGGATCCGGAGCGGCAATCCAGCGGCTCGCAGGCCTCCGGTCCCGCGGCCAGCCATCCCGATCTCCGCAGTCGGGCCCTGGCTTACTCCCTGGCCGAGGCCCGCGTGCGCGCCGTGGCAGCGCGGGCGTGGCCTGGGGTGGCCCTCGGCCCGCACATCGGCGCGCCCGAGGGCTCGCTCGACCCCCTGCAGTGGGGCGGCGTCCTGCGCCTGAATCTGCCGTGGCCCGCGGCCTGGGAGGGCGACCTTGCCGCGGCCGCCCAGCGCCGGGAGGCGGCACGCGAGGCCTACGAGGACGCGTTCCTTGCCCTGGAAGCCGAGGCGCGGCGCGCCGTCACGCGGCAGGCCCAGCTCAGCCAGCGAGTCGAGGGGGTGACTCCGCGGCTGGACGCGGGCACTGCCGCGGTCTGGGAGGCGACCTGCGCGGCGTTCATGGTGGCCCAGCGCGACGCGCGTGCCTGGATCGACGCCCTGGAGCGTCGCATGGCGGCGGCGGCTTCGGAGGTCGAGGACGCCGTGGCCCTGGCGACGGCGGCCGTGGAGGTGGAGGTGGCGCTCGGCCCGGAGGGCGAGGCCAGCAAGACCCTGGCCCTGGGAGGTGCGCGATGAGCCAGGTCCAGGGAGACATCGACCTCTCCGCCCTCTCGCGGCGGCCGGAGGCCGTGGAGCCTCCGCGGCGCTCACGGCTGCGCATCCTGCTGCCGCTGCTGATCCTCGGCACCTTCGCGGTGGTGCTCGGGAGCACGCTGCTCGATGAGCTGCGCCCCTCGGTCGAGGTTCGCGTCGTGCGCCCCGAGCAGGTGGACGCCGCGGCGGCCGGCGTTCCCGAGGGGCGCCCGGTTGTCCAGGCCGCGGGCTGGGTCGAGCCGGATCCCTTCCCGATCCACGCCTCGACGCTGGCCGCGGGCGTGGTGCGCGAGGTGCTCGTGCAGGAGTCCGACGCGGTCGAGGCCGGCCAGCCGGTCGCCGTTCTCGTGGACGAGGACGCGCGCCTCGCGGCCATGCGTGCCCGCGCGGTGCGCGATCAGGCCGCGGCGACGGTGGCGACGCGAGAGGCCGAGCTCGGGATCGCGCGCGAGCGCATGGAGGCGGGCCTGGAGGTGCGCGAGGCCGCGGCGGTGGCAGCTGCCGAGCTCGAGCAGGACCGCGCCATCCAGGCCAAGCAGGCCGCTGCGGTGGTCGAGGGCCAGGCGCGCCTCGAGCTCGCTCGCGAGGAGCTCCTTGTGCAGCGGGACCTCGCCGCGCACGGGGCGTCGGGCCTGCGCCAGGTGGAGCTCGCCGAGGCGGCCGTGCGCGAGGCCGAGGGCCGTCTGGCGGGCCTGGAGGCCGAGGTCCTCCGTGCTCGCCGCGAGGTGGAGAAGGCGGAGGCGCGCAGCGAGCGCGCGGGTCGGGACCTGCAGCTGCGCTTCGAGGACCGCCTGCGGCTCGAGGCCGCCGAGCCCGCGGTGGCCCTGGCGCGTGCCCAGCTGGAGGCGGCTGAGGTCGCGCTCGCGGAGGCCGAGCTGTTCCTCGAGCGCATGGTGGTGCGGACACCCGTGGCCGGCGTGGTGCTCGAGCGCCTGACGACCCCGGGGATGGTCCTCGATGCGACGGGTCCGAGCAATGCCGTCTGCTCGCTCTACGACCCCGCGTCCCTGCGCGTCCGCGTGGATGTGCCCCAGGCTGAGGTCGAGCAGCTGTTCGTGGGGCAGCGAGCCGAGATCTTGACCCAGGCGCGCGGCGACGCGGCCTATCGCGGCGAGGTCCTGCGCATCGTGCAGCGCGCGGACATCCAGAAGGTGACCCTCGAGGTGCAGGTGCGGGTCGAGGATGGAGACGCCTGGATCCGGCCGGACATGCTGGCCCAGGTGCGGTTCCTGTCCGCGGGCGGTGCTGCCCAGGGCGGCTCGGAGGCAGGCGCCGGCATGCGCGTTCGCGTGCCCTCTGGCCTTGTTGTGGACGGGTCTGTTTGGCTGCTCGACCCCGCTAGCGGAACCGCGCGTCGTCAGCGCGTGGAGGTCGAGCAGGACCTCGGCGGCTGGGCCGTGGTGAGCGAGGGCCTCGATCTCTCGTCCAAGGTGCTGGACCCGGGCGGTGCGCCTCTCGAGGAGGGCGCCTCGGTGCGCGTTGTTCAGGGAGGTGCGCGATGAGCTTCGCGGAGCTGCACGGCGTCACCAAGCGCTACACCAAGGGTGAGCATGTGGTCACGCCCCTGGACGACATCGACCTGGTGGTCGAGCAGGGCGAGTTCCTCGTGCTGCTAGGGCCCTCGGGCTCGGGCAAGACGACCCTGCTGAATCTGCTGGCCGGGATCGACCGCGCCACGGAGGGCAGCGTGGTGGTGGCCGGGGCGAACCTGCAGGCCGAGCGCGGGACGGCACTGGCGCGCTGGCGTGCGCGGAATGTCGGCTACATCTTCCAGCAGGCGAACCTCGTGCCGGTCCTCACCGCGTACGAGAATGTGGAGCTGCCGCTCCTGCTCCAGAGGCTGAGCGCACGCGAGCGTCACGCGCGGGTCGAGGTGGCCCTGCAGGCCGTGGGGCTCGCAGATCGTGCGACCTATCTGCCGCGCCAGCTCTCCGGTGGACAGGAGCAGCGCGTGGCGATCGCGCGCGCGCTGGTTGCTGACCCGCCCCTCTTGGTGGCGGACGAGCCGACGGGTTCCCTCGACGCGGAGTCCGCCGAGGGCATCCTCACGCTGCTGTCGCGCCTGCACGCCGAGCAGGGGAAGACCGTGGCGATGGTGACCCACGACCCGAAGGCAGCGCGCTTCGGCACGCGCGTGCTGCGCCTCGACAAGGGACGGCTGACCGAGGACCTGCCGGGGGGGCGCGCGTGAGCTTCCTGCGGCTCGTGCTCAAGAACCTGCGGCGGCGGCCGGCGCGGACGGTGCTCACCGTCCTCGGCGTGGCCAGCGCGCTGCTGCTGTTCGTGCTGGTGGAGAGCCTCTCGGCGGGGCTCGAGCGGTCCCTCTCGGGGAGCGAGGCCGCGCGCACCCTCGTGGTCTATCGCAAGAACCGCTACTGCCCGCAGACGAGCTTCCTGCCCGAGTGGTATGCCACGCGCATCGCGGAGCTGGAGGGCGTCGAGACGGTGCTGCCGGTCAAGGTCTTCCTGAACAACTGCCGCGCGAGCCTCGACCAGATCACCTTCCAGGGGGCACCCGTGGAGACGCTGCTGGAGGCGCGCGCGCTGCAGGTCGCGGAGGGGGACCTGGCCGCGTTCCGCCGGGAGCACGACGCGGCCCTGGTCGGGCGTGACTTCGCTGCGCGCAAGGGCCTCACTCCTGGGGACCGGTTCCGCTTCGGCGATGTGGATGTGAAGGTGCGCGGGGTCTTCGAGTCCGAGGAGCGCACCGAGGAGAGCGTGATCCTCACGCACCTCGAGTTCCTCCAGCGCGCCGGGCCGGTGAACCGGCTCGGGACCGTGACGCAGTTCGAGGTGCGCGTGGCCGAGGGAGCCGATGTCGAGCTCCTCGCGCGCACCATCGACGACCAGTTCCGCACCGCGGAGGAGCCCACCGACACGCGCCCGCGGGTGGCGTTCCTGGACTCCGCCACGCGCGACCTGCGCGAGATCCTGCGCTTTGGACGCTGGCTCGGCATGGCCTGCGTTCTGGTGGTGCTGATCCTCGTGGGCAACACGATCCTGATGAGCGTCCAGGAGCGCGTGCGCGAGCTGGGGGTCCTGCGGGCGCTGGGCTTCCCCGAGCCGGCCGTTGCGGGCCTGGTGGTCGCGGAGTCGTTGGCCCTCTCCCTCACCGGCGGGGTGCTGGGGGTGGCTGGCGTGTACGCGGTCCTGAACCTCACGCACCTGGCGCTCGGCAGTGAGGGCGTGACCATCGTCTTCGCCGCTTCACCCAGCCTCCTGCTGGAGGGGCTGCTGGTTGCGGCGGCGGCCGGCGTGCTCGCCGGGCTCGCCCCCGCGTGGCGCAGCGCGCGGGCTGAGATCGTCGAGAGCCTGAGGAGTGCCGGCTGATGGGGCTGCCCTTCGACTACGCCGCACGCAACCTGGCGCGGCGCCGGCTGCGCACGGTGCTCACCGGGGCCTCGACGGCCCTGGTCGCCGCTCTGTTCGTGGCCGTGGCGGCGTTCGTCCGCGGGCTCGAGGCCACCTTCAGCGGGGCGGCGCGCGAGGACACGGCGCTGCTGCTCTCGAGCGCGGCCGAGCGCGATGTGGTGCGCTCCACGGTGGATCCGGGCCTGGCCCAGTTCGTCACTGCGGATGTGCCCGGCGTCCTGGCGGCCTCGAGTGAGATCCACATGGGGACCACCGTCCGCCTCGCGGACGGTCAGGAGGGTCCCGGGTTCGTGCGGGGGGTCACCACCGACGCGTATGCGGTGCACGACGCCCTGACCGTGACGGAGGGGCGGCTCCCTGGCGTGGGGGAGGTGCTCGTGGGCCGACTCGTGGCACGCCAGCTTGGGGTTGATGAGGCCGCGCTCGCCGTGGGGAGCACGGTTCACATCGAGGGAGCCACCTTCACCGTGGCCGGAAGGTTCGTCGCGCCGGGCACGACCCTCGAGGCCGAGATCTGGACGCCGCTTGAGCCCCTGCGGGGACTGACCCAGCGCGACGACTCGTCGGTGGTCTTCGTGCGCGTCGAGGACCCGCGCGTGCTGCCGCGTCTCGAGCTCTTCACCAAGCGTCGGCTCGACCTCGAGCTCGCCATGATCCCCTCGGCGGAGTACTACCGCGAGCTCGCGGACTACTTCCGCCCGATCCAGGGCCTCGCCCTCGGCCTGGCCGTGCTGGTGGGGCTCGCTGGCCTCTTCGGCGGAGCGAACACCATGGCCGCGACCGTCGCGGACCGCGTGCGTGAGCTGGCGGCCCTGCGCGCGGTGGGCTTCACGGCTGGAGCCCTGTCGTGGTCCATCGCCCTCGAGTCGCTGCTCCTGTGCGCGGGCGGCGGCGTGCTGGGCCTGGCCGTGGCGCGCCTTGCGCTGGCGGGGGGCGCCGTGCGCCTCGCCATGAGCGCCTTCGAGCTGCGCATCGACGCCTTCGCCGTCCTCGTGGGCTTCGGCGGCGCCCTTGCGCTGGGGGTTGCCGGCGCCCTGCCCGCTGCCTGGCGCGTGCTGCGCCTGCCCATCGCCGCGGCTCTCAAAGAAGACTAGATCCGCGCAACCCGCGGGCCTCCCGTACCCTCTTGCCTGCAAAGGCCTCTCTGCCAAGGAACCCCAAGCACCATGACGCTCCGCTGCCTCCCGCTCGTCTCCCTCCTCGCGTGTGCCGCTGGCCTGCTCACCGCCTGTGGTGGCTCCGAGGAGCTTGCCGGCGGCCCGACTTCACTCCCGGCGCCGCCCGAGTCCTTCTGGGGCGCCTCGGCGCCGGAGTCCTCTCAGGGTGTGACGGAGGGCCTGGCGCGCGCCGCCTCCGGCGATGCGGTGGCCCTGCGGGGCACCCTCCAGGACTTCGTCGGGGGCCTGGCCGCATTCATCCTGGTGGAGGAGGCCCTCGACCACTGCGCGGAGATGGGGGATGACGACCACTGCCCCACCCCCTGGGACTACTGCTGCGCCGATCCTGACGCTCTGCGGGCGGGGACCGTCACCGTCGAGCTCCGCGACGGGGAGGGGATGCCCGGGGCCTGGCAGGTCCAGGGCTTCCACGGCCTGGACAGGCTCTCCGAGATCTGCGTGGAGGGCACCCTTGAGCGGGACTCGGCCGGAAACCCGTTGATCGTGGCTTCGCGAATCTCTGCGGCGCTCTGAGCCGAACGCAGGGTAGAGTGCCCGCCTCAGGGCGCCTGCGTGCCCGTCCTGAGCCCCTCAAGCGGGCTCTCGAACCCCCAAGAACGACCCCCATGCGCAACCTCTTCCTCGCTCTGGGCCTTGCCGCCCTCGCCGCCTGCAGCTCCTCCACCGGCTCCGAGACCCTGGAGCCCGCCCAGGAGCCCGCCCCCGCCCAGACCGCCGCCTTCCTCGGCAACGCCAACTGCCCCGTCTCCGGCAACGCCGTCAAGCAGGATGTCTTCGTCGAGGCTGACGGCCAGAAGGCCTACTTCTGCTGTGGCGACTGCAAGGCCAAGCACGTGGACGACCCGAAGGCCGCCCTCGCCGCCGCCTACCCCGAGGCCAAGCCGCTTGGCAACGACACCTGCCCCGTCTCCGGCGAGGCCGCGGACGGCAGCAAGACCGTCAGCTGGCAGGGCCATGAGATCGCCGTGTGCTGCGGCAACTGCGTCGGCGAGTTCTCGAACGACGCCGCGGCCTACGCCGCCAAGGCCGCGGGCGCCAACTGAGCCCGCGGGACCCTCGGGTCCTCGGGGGTCCTCCCCCGCTTCTGCCGGCCCGCCCCTGCACGAGGGGGCGGGCCGGCTGCATTCTGGGGCTCCGCGGATGGCCGCGGTCGGCGTGCCCCTCGCAGCCGCAACCCGCGTCCCGTCTCAGCGTCTTCCAAGCAGCACCTCCCTCCATGCTGGTCGAACTCAGCCTTCAGGACCTGGCCCTCTTCGAGCAGGCCGAGCTCGTCCTTGGTCCCGGTCTCAACGCCATCACGGGAGAGACCGGCGCGGGCAAGAGCCTGATCGTCGACGCCCTCGAGCTCCTGCTCGGGCGCAGGGCGCGGGCGGAGGTCGTGCGAGCAGGGGCGCGGCGTGCGCGGGTGGAGGGACGCTTCCTGCTGTCGGTGGACTCCTGGGGGCAAGGCGTGGCGCGCTGGCTCGAGGAGCACCTGCCCGACACCCTCGAGGAGTGGCGCGAGGAGCAGGGCACCGAGGGCGAGCCTGCGTGCGAGCTCGAGCTGGTCCTCACGCGCACCATCACGCGCGACGGACGCAGCCGGGCCCATGTGAACCATCGCCCCGTGACCGGCAAGCTCCTGCGCGAGCTGGCGACCCAGCTGGTCGAGATCCACGGGCAGCACGAGCACCAGCGGCTGTTCGAGCCTGCCGAGCAGCTGCAGCTGCTGGACACCTTCGCCGGGCTGGGGGAGGCCCTGGCGGGCTATCGCGAGCGCCGCGCGGCCTGGCTCGCCCTGCGCGAGCGGCTCGAGGGGCGTGAGGCCGAGGAGCAGCGGCGCGCCGAGCGCCTGGACCTGATCGAGTTCCAGCTGAGCGAGCTGGAGGCCCTCGACCTCGAGGCCGTGCAGCCCGAGGACCTGCGCAGCGAGCGGGAGCTGCTGCGCAACGCGGCCGAGCTGGCGACCGCCCTCGGGGGCCTCGTGGAGGGGCTGGTCGAGCAGGACGGCGCCGCTCTCGAGATCGTTCAGCGTGCCGAGCGCGTCCTCGACGGCTGGTGCGCGCGCATTCCTTCGCTGGAGGAGGCCGCTGGCTGCGTCCGCGAGGCCTCGGCTCAGCTCGAGGCGGCGGCGGGCCTCCTGCGCACGCTCCTGGACGCGGCCGAGCCCGATCCGGAGCGCCTCGAGGAGCTGGAGGAGCAGCTCGTGCGGCTCGAGCGCCTTGCGCGCAAGCACGGCGTGGGCGTGCAGGGGCTGGCGGCCCGCCGCGACGCCCTCGAGGAGGAGCGCGCGCGCCTGCAGGCCGAGCGCGCGGACAGCGGAGCCCTGGAGGAGCAGGAGGCGCGCGCGCGCACCTCCGCGGAGCAGGCCGCCGCGCGGCTGACCAAGGAGCGCGGCCGCCACCTGAAGAGGCTGGCCGAGGCCGTGACGCGCGGGCTGGGAGAGCTCGGGCTGGAGCGGGCGCGCTTCGAGGCTCAGCTCACGCCCCACGGCTCCGGAGAAGAGGCTCCTCCAGAGGGCGCGCGACGCCGGCTCGGGACCAGCGGCGCCGAGGGGGTGGAGTTCCTCCTGGCCGCGAACCCCGGCGAGCGCATGGGGCCCCTGCGGCGCGTGGCGTCGGGTGGAGAGGCCGCGCGCATCCTCCTTGCCCTACGGGGGGCCCTCGCCGTCCGGCAGTCCACGCCGACCCTGGTGTTCGACGAGGTGGACGCGGGCGTCGGCGGACGCCTTGGCCCGCGCGTGGCCGCGCACCTCGGCGCCCTGGGCGCCCACCACCAGGTCGTCGTGGTCACGCACCTGCCCTCCATCGCCGCGGCCGCCACTCGGCACCTGCGCATCGCCAAGGAGGTCGAGGGCGGCCGGACCCGGACTGGCGCCACGGCCCTCTCCGGGGATGCCCGCGTGGCCGAGGTGGCGGACATGATCGCAGGCGGGGCCGAGGCGGCCACGGCCCGCGCCGAGGCCCGTCGCCTCCTGGGCGAGGACGCCTGAGGGCCGGCGCGGGGCCTGCGCGCTCCCTCGCCCGGGGTGCTCCAGCGGGAGGGCATGCGCCCCGCCTCGCCCGGTGGGAACCGGGGGCGCCCCACCCGGCGCCGGCCTTGGGCTGCCCTGGCTGCGCAGGCCCCCCGGGGACGCGTCCGGTGCAGTACCCTGTCGCGCTTGCCTGCGCCTAGCGCGAACCCCGTCAGCCCATGAGCCTCCGCCAGCCCCTCCGCCTCGAGCCGGTCCTTCGGGAGAAGGTCTGGGGCGGCGAGCGCCTGCGCGCGCTGATGCCCTCCGCGTCCGAGGGACCGAGCGGCATGGTGGGGGAGGCCTGGTGCGTGGTGGATCGCGAGGGGGTGTCCTCGGTCGTGGCCGAGGGAGCCTTCGCGGGCCGCAGCCTGCGCGGCCTGATGCTCTCCGAGCAGGAGGCGCTCCTGGGATCGACGACCCCCGACCCTGACGGCTCCTTCCCCCTGCTCGTCAAGCTGATCGACACGCGCAAGAACCTCTCCGTGCAGGTCCACCCCGACGAGGCCACCGCCCGTCGCCTGGGAAGCCAGCACGCGGGTAAGGACGAGAGCTGGCTCGTCCTCGAGGCCGAGCCGGGGAGTGAGGTGTTCCTGGGCCTTGCAGCCGGGGTCGACGCGCGCGCCTTCGCAGAGGCCGGCTCCACGGCCGAGGTGGTGGACCTGCTGCAGGTGCACCCCGTCCACGCGGGCGACCTCGTGCAGGTCCCCGCGGGCACGGTGCACGCCATCGGCGCGGGCCTGCTCGTGGCGGAGGTCCAGCAGAACTCGGACACGACCTTCCGCATCTACGACTGGGACCGCGTCGACCGCTCCGGGGCGCGGCGCCCCACCAACCTGGAGGACGCCCTGCAGGCGATCTCCTTCGACAGCCACCCGCCCGAGCCGGGACCTCCAGCCTGGGTGGAGCGCGGCGCAAACCGCGTGGCCTCCCTCGCCGCGGGCCACGCCTATGAGACCGAGGTCCTGCGCGTGCACGAGCCCCTGCCACGGGACCTCGAGGGGTTCGCAGGCGTCGTCCTGGTGCTCGAGGGCCGCGGCTCCCTGCGCTCGGGCAGCGGCGACGACGCCGTGCACCACGCCCTCGAGCGCGGCCAGACCTGGCTGCTCCCGGCTGACCTTGGCGCGCACTGCCTGCTGCCGGGCGATGGCGACTTCACTCTCCTCTCCGTGCGTGCCCTCCGAGGCCGCGAGGTGACCGCATGACCGGACGCCGACCTTCCCGTCGCCGCAGCAACAGCAGCGGCTCTGCTCCCCGCTCCTCCTCCCGCTCCCGCCGGCCGCGCACGGTGCAGGCCGGCGGCATTGCAGCCGAGGGCTCCAGCGCCCGGCGCGAGGCCCAGGGCGGCCTGGTGCGGCTGAACAAGTTCCTGGCCGACTACGGCGTGGCCTCCCGCCGCGCGTGCGACGAGCTCATCGCCGCGGGCAAGGTGCTGGTGGACGATGCGATCGTGACCGAGCTCGGGACGAAGATCGATCCGATCCGGCAGAAGGTGACGGTGGACGGGTTCGTGCTGCCCGGTCAGGAGGATCGGCGCCGCTACTACCTGCTGAACAAGCCCAAGGGCGTGGTGTGCACCAATGACCGGCTCGAGACCCGCCCGCGAGCGGTCGACCTGATCACCGACCTCGACGCCGGGCGCATCTACACGATCGGGCGACTCGACGAGGAGAGCCGTGGCCTGATCCTGCTCACCAACGACGGTGAGTTCGCCCAGCGCATCGCGCACCCGCGCTACGGCGTGCCCAAGACCTACCGAGTCGTGGTGCAGGGCATGGTGGAGGACGAGAGCCTCCAGAAGATCCGCGAGGGCGTGCACCTCTCCGAGGGCAAGACCTCGGGCGCGCGCGTGGTCGTGGTGCGCCGCAGCCGCGTGCGCTCGACCGCGCTGGTCACCCTGCGGGAGGGCATGAACCGTGAGATCCGCCGGATCTTCGCACGGGTCGGGCACAAGGTCCTCGACCTCACCCGCGAGGAGATCGGTCCGCTGGTCCTGAGGGGCCTGCGCGAGGGCAAGTGGCGCAAGCTCTCCCGGGAGGAGGTCGAGGCCCTCCTGTCCCTCTCCGACGAGGAGGCCGCCCGCAACCCGCTTCCCGAGCCCGCGGGCGACGGGGCCCGCTCTCCCCGTCGACGCGCCCGCCGGCGCCGCCGCTGAACCGTCCATGCCCCGCCAAGCTGCACCCAGGACCTCCTCCCCCCGCGGTCTCGCGCGCGCTGTCGAGCTGCCCGGCACCGGCGCGCGTCTCCACGAGCACCGCCTGCGCAACGGCCTGCGCGTGCTCCTCGTGGAGCGCCACGCCGACCCGGTGGTCACGAGCCTCCTGTGGTACGACGCGGGGGCGCGTGACGAGGCTCCCCACGAGGCCGGCGTCGCGCACTTCCTCGAGCACATGATGTTCAAGGGCACCCGGCGGCACGGGAAGGGCCAGGTGGATGCCATCACCACTCAGCTAGGTGGGAGCAACAACGCGTTCACCAGCTACGACCACACGGCCTACTGGTTCGAGCTGTCGAGCGACCGCTGGGAGACGGCCCTGGAGCTCGAGGCCGACCGCATGCGCGGGCTGCGCCTGGACGAGGCCGAGTTCCGCAGCGAGAAGGCCGTCGTGCTCGAGGAGCTCGCCATGGGGCGCGACAACCCCTGGCGGCGCCTCGGGCAGGAGGTGGGCGAGGCGCTCTACGGCCGTCACCCCTACGGCCGGCCGATCATCGGCTACCGCGACACGCTCGAGCCGATGGGCGTGGACCTCATGCGCTCCTGGTACGAACGCACCTATCACCCCGGCCGCGCGACCCTGGTGCTCTGCGGCGGCCTCAACCCGCGCCAGGCCCTTGCTCGGGTGCGCGAGCACTTTGGCGACCTGCCTGCAGGCCCCGAGGCGCCGCCGCTGGAGCGCGCGCCCCTGCGCGAGCCCGAGGGCGAGCGTCGGCTCACGGTGCGCTGGGACGACCCGGCGCAGCGCCTGACCATGGCCTGGCGGACGGCGCCCGTCGGCACCGACGAGGACTTCGACCTCGACCTGATCGAGGCCCTGCTCACGGGCGGGCGCCTCTCGCGCCTGCACCGCCGGCTGGTGCTGCAGGAGGGCCTCGCCACCTTCGTCTCCGGGACCTCGGACACGCGCGTCGAGGCGGGGGCGTTCTGGCTCTCGGTCGAGACCGTGCCGGGTGCGGATCCGGCGGCGGTGGAGCGCGTCGTCGAGGAGGAGCTGCACCGCCTCGCGCACGAGCGCATCCCGGCGTCCGAGCTCAAGCGCGTGAAGGCCACCGTGCGCTCCGGGGACGCCTACGAGGCGGAGACGGTCACCGACCTGGCGGAGCTCGTGGGCTCCCTCGCGGTGGACGCGGACTGGCGCCTGCTGCTGGACCTCGAGGAGCGCCGCTCCGCGGTGACCGCCAAGCGCGTCCAGAGCACCCTGCGACGGCTCTTCGTGCCCGAGCGGCGCGTGGTGGGCTGGAGCCTGCCGGAGGAGAAGGCATGAGCGCCTCCTCGGCTGGGGTCCTCGAGGTCCCCTGCGAGCGCTTCGAGCTGCCTGGCGGCCTGATCCTGCTCGTGTCTCCGCGCCCCGGCGCGCCGATCACCGCGGCCCGCCTGCACCTTCGGGGTGGATCGAGCGTCGACCCCGCGGGTCAGGAGGGGCGTGCGTTCCTCGCCGGTCGCCTGGCCGACCAGGGCACGGCGACGAGCACCGAGGCCGACCTGTCTGCGCGGCTGGAGCCGTGCGGTGGAAGCCTGACCGGGGACCAGAGTGGACTCTCAGGGAGCGTCGCGGGTCCGCACTGGAAGGTGATGCTCGAGACCCTCTTCGAGGTCGCGCGTGGCGCCGCCTTCCCCGAGGCCGAGGTGGAGGTCCAGCGCCGGCGCATGCTCGCCCGCATGGCGGTGGAGGAGGAGAACCCTCGCTCCCAGGCCAGCCTGCGCTTCAAGCGCCTGGTCTACGGCCGTCACTGGCTGGGGCGGCCGGCCCACGGCACGGTCTCCAGCGTGGCGAGCCTCACCCCGGAGGACCTGCGTGCTCACCACGCGGCCCACTGGGGGCCCGACCGCGCCGTCCTCGGCATCTGCGGTGACCTCGACCCGCAGGCGGTGCGGAGGCTCGTCGCGAGGCTGACCAAGGGCTGGAGCCCCGTCGGTCCGATCGAGCGCAAGCGAGCCACGCTTCCCAGCCCTGGCGTGCGGCTCGACGCCTTCTCCAGGTCCCGCGATCAGGTCCATGTGTACCTGGGGCACCTCGGCGTGCGCCGCGCCGATCCCGACTGGCCGACCCTCGTGGTCATGGACCATGTCCTCGGCAGCGGTCCCGGCTTCACCGCGCGGATCACCAAGCGCCTGCGCGACGAGCTGGGCCTGGCGTACAGCGTCCACGCCGACATCCACGGCTCCGCGGGCCGCCTGCCGGGCACCTTCCGCGCCTACATCGGCACCAGCCCCGAGCATCTGGGCACCGCGATCCAGGGCTTCCTCGAGGAGATGCATCGCATCCGCGATGCGCGCGTCACCCGCAAGGAGCTGAGCCTGGCGCGTGACTACCTGGTGGGCTCCTTCCCCCTGGGCTTCGAGCGCGCCGCCCGGCGCGCGGGCTACCTGATCACCGCGGAGCTGCACGGCTATGCGCCGGACCACCTCCAGACCCTGCCGCAGCGCTACGCCTCGGTCACCGCGGCCGAGGTCCAGGCCGCGGCCCAGCGCCACCTGCACCCCGACTCCTGCTGCGTCGCGGCCGCGGGTCCGGTCACCAAGGCAGCCCTCAAGCGGGCCCTCGAGGGCTGATCAGTCGTCGTCCCCGTTGGGGTGACAGTTGAGGCACGCCGGGCTCGAGTAGGTGTAGCCGCCCACGCGGTCGTGCTCGTCGTTCATCTCGCCCTGCGAGTGGCATTGGGTGCAGCTCCAGTTGCTCGGCGTCACGGGGCTGCCGTGGCAGCTCGTGCAGGTGCTCGCGTTGCCGTGGTTGCGCGGGAAGCGGTGGCTGAAGCTCGCCCCGTCCCAGGTGCTGGTGCCGTGGCAGGACTGGCAGGTCGTGGGGAAGCCCGCCTGCTGGTGATCGGGGTCCTGCGTGGCGAGGTAGTCCCCGAGGTGGCAGTCGACACAGTCGCTGCCAGGGACCGCGGCCGTCACGGGGTCATGGCACGCGGTGCAGGTGGCTCCTGCGTGGGCACCGGTGAGCGGCCAGCTGCGGTGATCGAAGAGCGCTCCCTGCCAGCTGCTGGTCGAGTGGCAGGAGTCACAGGCCGTCGAGAAGCTGAACTGCTCGTGATCTGGGAACTGTGTGCCCAGGTAGTCGCTGAGGTGGCAGTCCACGCAGCTCGTGCCGGCGACCTGGAAGGAGGCCAGGTCGTGGCAGCTCGTGCAGGATGCCGAGCCATGGGCCCCGGTCAGGGGCCAGGGGTGCGACCAGCTCGACGGACTCCAGCCCTGGGGAGAGTGGCAGGCCTCGCAGGTGGTCCCGAAGCCCGCCAGGGTGTGGCTCGGGTCGGTCGTCCCGTTGAAGTCGTCCAGGTGGCAGCTCGCGCAGTCGCGCGGCGTCCCCGCGTAGACCTCGTTCTGGTGGCAGCTGCTGCAGGACGCCGAGGCGTGGGCGCCGACCAGCGGGAACTGGGGGTGCTCGAACCAGGCGCCCGACCAGGCGACAGGGGAGTGGCACTCCTGGCAGCCCTGGGTCCAGCCCTGGGTGCGGTGGTCGGGGCTCGTGGCCTGGGCGAGGTCCTGCTGGTGGCAGGCGATGCACTCCACCGGAGCGCGGTCGTAGCGCCCGACCTCCGCGCCAGGGTGGCAGGCGAAGCAGCCCGCGGACGCGTGGGCTCCGACGAGGGGGAAGCGCGTCTGGTCGTGGCGTGCGATGGCCTCGCGCACCGACCAGTCCTCCTGCTCGTGGCAGGCGGCGCAGTCGCTCCCGAGGCGACCCTGGTGGCGGTCCTCGTGGCAGCCGCGGCAGCCCCGGGCGGCGAAGGAGGCGACGGGGCCGCGGTCGTTGTGGCAGCGCAGGCAGCGCGCGCGGTCGTGTGCCCCCTCGAGTGCCACGCCGGTCTCGGCCTCATGATCGAAGGTGAAGTCCTCACGCAGCTCGTGCCAGGTGCCGGGCAGGTGGCAGGCGTCGCACTCCATGGGGAACGAGTCGTGCGGGATCACCGCACCGTGCCCCTCCCACCAGGAGTGCACCGGGCCCTCGGGGGCGGGCAGGTTCACGAGGCATGCAGTCAGCAGCCACCCCAGGGCGAGCAGGGGCGCGGGCCGCAGCAGGCGGCGGGTCCAGGGCAGCAGGCGCGTCGTCATCAGAAGAACCTCGCCAGGGAGATCGTGAAGCTGTCGGAGTCGAAGTCGCCGCGCTGGGCGGTGGCGCGCAGGGAGAGCTGCCAGTCCTGGCCCAGGCGCGTGTCCCAGGAGAGGCGCAGCCAGGTGTCGGCGATCGTACTGCTGGCGCTCGTGTCCACATCGGAGAGGTCCAGGTCGGCGCGCCAGGTGCCGCGGCTGCCCCACCAGGCCGCGAAGAGCCGCGCCGTCTCGCCCTCGAGGAAGCGTCCGGTGCGCGTGCGCACCGAGGCCCCGACCTCTCCGTCGGGAAAGAGGCGGTCCTGCAGCGCGGCGCGCAGCTCGGCGCTGCCGCCCGAACCGTCCTGGTCGGCCCAGCTGTCGAGGGAGGCCGAGAGGCGCCAGTCGTTCCAGCGGGTCCAGGTGTAGAGGTCCGCGCGGTCCACCTGTCCCTCCGCCAGCACTTCGGCCACCTGCTCGGGGAACTCGTTGCGCAGGAGCTCCGGCCAGGCCATGCGAGAGAGGGAGAGGCTCGCGCCGGTCCCGTCCTCGAACCAGGACGCGGTGACCCGTCCCTCGGTCAGCTCGGTGCCGTCCTTGAACTGATCCTCGCTGCCGTACAGGTCCAGCAGCGCGCTGGCGCGCAGGGACCAGGGGCCGCCCGGGGCCCACTCATGGGTCAGGACGAGCAGGTCGCGGTCGGCCTCGCCCTCGTGCCAGGTCTTCTGCACGGCGACGCCGCCCTCCAGGCCGGCCTCCGCGTCGAACAGGTGCTTGTAGTAGACGGCGACCGAGAGGTCCTCACCCGTGCGCCGGTCACCCCGAAGCTGCGGCAGGTAGCCGGTCGCGGCGCCCAGCCGTGAGCCAGAAGGCAGGCGGTGCGTGTACTCCACGCCATCGAGCACGCCCAGCTCCGGCACTCCGTAGTGCAGGAAGCGGCCCATCTGCCAGCGCTCGGGATCGAAGCGCGTGCCACCCACCGCATAGCTGAGGCGCTCGACGCGCATGGCCTGGTCGAGGCTCGTGCTGCTGGTGGTCCCGTCCGCGCGCTGGTCCACGAAGCGCAGCTCGGTCTCCAGCACGCCCCCGCGGCCGAAGGGGTTCTCGGCGTCGAGGGAGAGGCCGGCCCTCGTGTTGCCGTAGTCCACGAGCTCGGTGCTCGTGCTCTGCCACTCGGTCCACGCGCGGCCGCCCAGGAGCAGCGGGCGCTCCTCGGGAGTGACCTTCGCACCCTCGGCCAGCAGCGGCGTGTCCTCGTCCCAGCCCTCGATGGGGGCGCTCCAGGGCGGGTGCTCCTCCTGCTCCGGCGCGAGGCGGGCCTGGGGGACCTGCACCTCGCCGAGGGCTCCGACGCTCACGCCCGCGATGGAGCCCACCACCTCCGCGCGTGCGGTGGCCTCGGAGGCCGCGCGGACGATGGCCTTGCGCGGCCCCAGGGACTCGGTGCGCAGGGTGACCACATCCCCCTTGCGCAGCCCGGAGGCCGTGCCGACATCGAGCTCGACGAAGCGGCCGTCCACGCGCGTGACGCGTAGGCGCACGAGGCGATCCCCGTCCGTCTCCTGGGCGAGCGCCGCGCCAGCCAGGAGCAGCGCGCACAGGACGGCCCACAGCGCCCTCATCGGTCCCCGCCCCCCGCGTCGTGACAGTCCCCGCAGGTCCGCCCCAGGGGGCGGTAGCGCACCACCTCACGCCCGCTGCGCGTGGGCCAGGGCTGGTGGCAGGCGCTGCACGCCAGGTCGGCGTGGGTCGTATCGAGGGGGAAGCGCGTCATGGTCGCGTGATCGAACTCCACCACGCGGAAGGCGCTTGTGTCATGACAACGCCGACAGTCGGTGGCTTCTCCGGGCGAAGGCGCGAATTGGCCCAGGTGCGGGTCCTCGTGGCAGTCGGCGCAGTCCGTGCCGCGGGCCGTGGCGCTGCGGCGTCCCAGGAGGTCTGGAGCTTCGAGCGGCTCGTGGCAGCCGGCGCACGAGGCCTCCGCGTGGGCACCTTCGAGGGCCCAGCCGGTCCACGCGCCGTGGTCGAAGGCCTCCCCCACGCCTGCGAAGCCGCTCTCGTCGTGGCAGCGCGCGCAGCCCGTGCCGAGGACTGTTGTCGCTCGCGCCAGCTCCGGCCGGTCGAAGAGGCCGCCGTGAGGGTCGGTGTGGCAGGTCGCACAGGACGATGCGTCTCCGGGGAAGTGGTCCTCGACCTTGCCAAGACGGCGCCCGCCGGCGCCTCCCACCCCGTGGCAGCTCTCACAGGCCGCGGCCTCGTGCGCACCGCGCAGCGCGAACCCCGTGAGCGCGTGCTCGAAGCCCTGCACGGCTCCGAAGCTCTCCGTCCCGTGGCAGGCCGCGCAGTCCGAGGGGTCGGCGGCGCGGCCCTCGAAGGCGTCCGCGTGCGGGTCCTGGTGGCAGGTGGCGCACCGCTCCGGATCGCCGGGGAAGAGCGCGGCGACCGGGCCGAGCCGGCGGTCTGCCCCGGGTGCGTGGCAGCTCTCGCAGCTGGTCGCGAGGTGCGCGCCCGTGAGGGGGTGACCCGTCGCCGCGTGGTCGAACTCCAGGACCTCCCTGAAGGTGGAGGTGGAGCCGTGGCAGGCCGCGCACGAGGGCCCGGCGGCCGCGACGCCATTGGCTAGAGCCGCGAAGAGCCCGCCGTGCGGGTCCGCGTGGCAGCCCTCGCAGGCGCTCTCGAGGCCCGCGAAGGCCACGGGCGCCCCATCAGCCGGGGCGAGGTGACAGTCCGCGCACGATGCCGCGGAGTGGGCGCCCTCGAGGGGCAAGGCGAGCAGGCCGTGGCGCGCACGGTCGAAGGTGGACGGCACGAAGGCGTCGGTGCCGTGGCAGTCCGCGCAGCCCGTGGGCGTGCCGTCGGCCGTGAGGAACTGCCCGCCGTGGGGGTCTGCGTGGCAGGCGACGCAGCTCGAGGCCTCGCGACCGGGGTAGCGCTGCTCGAAGGGGGCGGCGGACTCGTGGCAGCTGGCGCAGGCGAGGCTTGCGTGGGCGCCCTCCAGGGCCATGCCGAGGGCCTCGTGCAGCGTGCGCGAGGGTTCGGGGTCAGGCTCCGCGAAGGCCGCGAGCGTGGTGCCGTGGCACCGCGCACAGTCGCTCTCGGCCGCGAGCAGGCCGGGCCCGTGCGGAGAGTCGTGGCACGCGCTGCATGCCCGCGTCCTGGGGGCGACGCCCGCGAGCGAGGCCACCGCGGCGCGCTCCCAGTCCGAGGCCTGACCAGCCTCGTGGCAGGCAGCGCAGTCGAGGCCCGCGTGCACCCCCGACAGCGCGAAGCTCGAGGCGTGCTCGAAGGAGGCGGCCTCGGCGAAGGGGGAGGCCTGATCGTGGCAGTCCGTGCAGCTGCTCGCCAGGTCGCTTGGGTGCGGGCTCTCGTGGCAGCTCGCGCAGGCCTGGCTGGCACCGAGGAACCGCGGGCCGTCAGCGAAGCGCGCGTCGGCCTGCTCGTGGCAGGCAGAGCAGGCGAGGTCGTCGTGGACCCCGCTCAGGCCGAACTCAAGCCCGGTGTGGTCGTAGGACTCCTGGCTCGCGAAGCCCGCGGCGATGAACGCGCGCGCGTCCACCAGCGCTAGGGCATCGCCGTGGTGCTCGCCGTGACACGCACCACAGGCCGCGGCGTCCTCGAGCCGGCCGTGCAGCCCGCGCCCGGAGGCCAGCTCGTCACCGATGGCCTCGTGGCAGCTGGAGCACGCCGTGGCCAGGCTCTCGCCTCCTGCCCCGTGGCACTCCTCGCAGCCACGGGCGCCCGCGAGCTCGTCCAGCCGGGCGTGTGGAGGCGAGAGAGGTCCCGGCCCGCCGCCGTCCTCCACATCCAGGAGCACGAGGGCCAGCACGGCCGCGAGGGACAGCAGCCCCAGCAGGTTGCGGGCGGTGGGCTTCACGGCAGGACGCCCTCGCTCCAAGGCCAGCGCAGGTCCGCGTAGCGGGTAGCGGTCACGATGTGCGCGAGGACGAGGAGCACCATCGCTACCGCGACCCAGCGGTGCAAGTACCGCCAAGAGCCCAGCAGGCCGCGCAGCTCCTCGTAGCGGCTGGCAGCGAGGGCCGCGTCGAAGGCGCCTCGGGCGAGGACGAGGCCGGCGTCGACCTCCTCCGCGGGCACGCCCTCCCGGCGGCCGGTTGCGGCAAGGTCACGCAGGTGGCGGTGGGCGCGCCTGCGGCCGATGAGCAGGGCCGCGAGCCTCTGGCCGAGGCCCCCGCTCCAGCGGATGTCGTCCACGAGCCGGCCGACCTCGGCCTCCAGCCGCTCGCCGAAGGCGCGGTGCGAGCCGGCCCAGTTCCCCGAGAGCTGCGCGAGGCGATCGCGGACCTCGTCGAGCTGCAGCTCGCGTCCGTTCGCCGCGCGTGGCACCAGCGCGTAGAGCCAGCGACCGATGGCTCCGGTGAGCACGAGGACGGCAAGACCCCATAGCGCGTGGCCGCCGCTCGTGTCCCGCGGCACCAGCCCGCCGTGCAGCAGGGCAAGGAGCAGGGCTCCAATGCCGGTCGCCACATGCACGGTCATCCACGCGCGCAGGCTGCCGAAGGTCAGGGGCAGGGCCTGTGACCTCCGCACCAGGTAGGCCAGGTTGGCTAGCACCAGCAGGCTGGCGAGGGCGCCGAGCACGAGCCCCATTCCCTGGGCCGGGCGCAGCAGGTCGTGCTCGGGGTGGAGGGGGCGCTCCGCGAGGGGCGTGCGGAAGTACCCCTGGTAGGCGAAGGCGAAGGCTGCGGCGGCCAGGGCCACCAGGGAGGCGAGGGCGAGGCCGCGCACCAGCGAGGGGTCCTCGTCCTCGACCGGAGGCGGCAGGCGGTCCGCGGGGTCCAGGGACACGCCGCAGCGCTCCAGGAGGGCGAACGGCGGCTCACCGCCGATGAGCACGAAGACCTCGTCGTTGGGCAGGGTCAGCCTCCGGCCGTCCTCGCCCACGGCCAGCTTGACCGCGTCCGTGGAGATGCGCTGGACCTGGGAGCCGAGGAGCAGCTCGAGCTTGCCCGCGCGGGCCGCGGCCTCCAGGCGGCCCTCATTGCGCGCCTTGAGGCGGGTGAAGGCCTGGCCGCGGTAGCTGAGGCTGACCTGGTTGCCCGGCTGCTCGGCCAGGCCGAGTGCCGCCTCCACGGCGCTGTCGCCGCCTCCAACCACCAGGACCCGGCGGCCGCGGTAGCTCTGGGCGTCGATCAGGGACGAGGCGACCTTGGGGAGGTCCTCACCCTCGACCCCGAGGCGGCGCGGCGTGCCGCGCCGCCCGAGGGCGAGGCAGACTGTGCGGGCCCGGAACCGGCCGGCGCTGGTGCGCACTCCGAGCACGCCGTCCTCATCGCGCTCGACCCCCTCGAAGCGCGTCTGCGTCTGGAGCGGGAGGTCGTGCTCGGTCGCGAGATCCTCCCACAGGGCAACGAGCTCCTCCTTCTCGTACTCGCTGCGTGCGAGGCGCCCGTGGAGGGGGAGCTGCACGGGCTGGGTCATGACCAGCTTGCGCCGCGGGTAGTGCGCGATGGTTCCGCCGAGGCTGTCCTGCTCCACGACGGCGAAGCGCAGGCCGCGCTCGCGCGCCTCGAGGGCGCAGGTGAGGCCCGCCGGCCCGGCGCCGACGATCAGCAGGTCGAGCACGCCGGGGTCTTCGACCGGCGGCAGGCTCTCGAGCTTGCGCGCGACCTCGCGCGCCACCATGCGCCCGTGCTCGACCGCGGTGCGGATGAGGGCGAACCCCGTCACCTCTCCCGCGAGGAACAGGCCAGGCGTGTGAGGGGACTCGTGAGAGGGCTCGAGCACCGGGATGTCCCGGCGCTGGGAGAGGTCCCCGAGGGTCACCGCGATGGCGCCTACGGGGCACTCCTCCGCGCACTTGCCGTGGCCCACACAGCGCGAGCCGTGGGCGACCACGGCCTGGCCGTGCACGAGCTCGAGGACGCCCTCCTCGGGGCACGCCTCGATGCAGATCCCGCAGCCGATGCAGCGCGAGAGGTCGACGGCCGGGTACTGCAGGCGCGCCCGATCGGTGCCGCGTGCGCGGGCCTGCTCCTGCTCGGCGCGCCCCGCGCGCATGCGGCGCAGCTCCTCCCGACGGCTCCAGGAGAGCAGCGTGACCCACAGCAGGGCCAGCGGTGCCGCGAGCAGGAGCAGCCAGGTCGTCATGGTCACGGGCGTCTTCGGGGCGCGGGCTCAGGAAGCCTTGCCGGGAGCCCCCGCCGCTGGAGTCCAAGGACCGGCGGGGGGCGCTGGGAGCAGCCCCAAGAGGGTGGCCTTCCGCCAGTTGAGGGCCGCGAACCCCTTTCTACCGCTCGGTATCGGCTGATGGCGAGGGCGTTTCCGGGCGGACCTTGGATCTTCTGCGCCGGGTGACTCGTCTTGGATCCAAGAAAGTGGACGGCGTGAACTGCAATCCACCAAGATTGCCCTACGATGGATGTCGCATTTCGATTGACCGCCCGCCTCCCCTCGGGGCACCCCTTTAAGATCGGTCGTTCTATGAAGCTCTCCCTCCTCATGGTCGCTGGCCTCGCTGGCCCCGTCTTCTCGCAGGCTCCGCCGCCCACCCTCGACCCGGGCACGCGCTCCCTCCGAGCGGAGTCCCCGGTGGTGGCCGTCGAGGTGGCAAGCAACAGGCACGACCTCTACCTGCTCGCACCGGACCTCGCGTCCGCCGAGCTCGTGGAGGTGGACCTCGAGCTCCTGCCCCTGATCCTCGGGGGTGCCCGCGCGATCGATGCGCACCGGCTCGACCGTCCTCGCCAGCAGGAGGCCAATGGGGAGCCGGAGTGGATCGCGCTTCCGGACGGTGGCGTGCTGCTGCGTGCCAGCCGCGGCAACCGCGTCGGCATCCTTCATGTGCCGGCCTTCGGGCCGCCGCGCTGGGCCGTAGCCTTCGATGGGGTGACCCATGCGGCGGATCTCCTCGAGACGGTCAGCGTCTCCACGGACGGCCGCTGGCTCGCCTGCGCCACCGCACCCGACCTTGGTGGCAATGTCCTGCGCGCTGACCTCCTGCGCCCGAGCGCGCCCGTCGATCTCACGGTCAGCGTGGACGCGCTCACGATCGACGCCCTCAGCCTGCGCTCGACGCCGGTGGGCGTTTGGTTCCTCGCTGGGGGCGAGCTGTGGTCGTCCGACGGCGTCGCGGCGCAGCAGGTCGACACGGCGCGGCTGCCCGGCGAGACCCTCCACGGGGACCTCATCCCGAGCGATGAGGGCCGGCACCTCGCCGTAGTGGCCGAGGCCGTCCCCGCCGAGCGCCGCGTGCTGGTGGCCTCGCAGGACGGCGCGGTGGTGCCGGTCACCGGAGCACCCCAGCCCATCGAGCTGCCTGGAACGGGGGCTCCTCTGGGCCCCTACATGGCGCTGGCTCCGGATGGCAGTCGCCTTGCGTGGCTGACCGACGGTCCGCCCCAGGAGCTGAAGGTCGCCCAGGTCGCTGCCCAGCCGGTCGAGACCCATGTGACCCAGCTGCCGGACTTCCCGATCTACATCGACAACATCGGGATCATCGGCTTCGCCAGCCCGACGCAGGTCTGCTACCTCGCCGGCGATGTGGTCCTCGCCACGGTCAACGAGGACGACCTGATCGGCGTCGCGGACATGTACGCGACCACGACCACCACCGACGGCGTTCCAACCACCTGGAACCTGACGCGCACCTCGGGTCTCGTGTGGCCGCCCTTCACCGTGCCGGCGACCCTCAGCGTCAAGACGGGCCTCCTCGATGCCACGGGTGAGCGCTTCCTCCTCGTGGAGGAGCAGGACGAGACCTTCAACCTGCTCGGGTTCCCGATCTACTCAGGCGGCTACTACCACTCCTCCTCCAACATGGAGGCGCTGCTCGTCGATCTCGAGAAGGCGCCGGCGCTCCACTCCGCCGGCAAGAGCTTCCTGGCCGTGTCCGAGCCGGACGGCATGAACACGGTCGAGGTCCATCGCATCGATCCGATCCCGGGCCAGCCCATGGCGATGCAGCTCGTGGGGTCCTTCCCCACGGGCACCCAGCTCCGAGGCGTGCAGGGCCGCCGCGGGTTCGGTGCGTTCATCGCCTCGTCAGGCAGCGACGAGCTCTGGGTCTCCACCCGCGGGGGCGTCCACCAGCCCTGGCTGGACAGCACCCACGCGAGCGATCTCTCCTCGACGAGCTCCCTGATGAGCGGACACCGCATCCTGCTCGGGGTCACGACCCCCACGGGCGTGACGCAGCCGGCGATCGCGTGTGGGAACGGAGTGACCGTGGCGCTTCCGTTGCCGGCCCTTCCCTGCCGCGTGCTGCGGTAGGGGCCGCGCCGGCCGGCTCGCGCTGGGGCTCACTCGAGCCCCAGCCGGGCCAGCTTCGTGTAGAGGCCCGAGCGGCTGATCCCGAGCAGCCGAGCCGCCTGGTCCTTGCGGCCCTCACTCGCCGCGAGCGCACGCTCGATGGCGCGGCGCTCTGCGTCGGCCAGCAGGAGGCTCTCGCTCCCGGCGCCGTCCCCCTCGCGGGTGGTCCGCGCCGGTGCGCGCACGAGGCTCGGGTCGTCGAGGGCCGACCCCGATAGGTGCCACAGGCGCGTGACCTCGTTGCGCAGCTCTCGCACCTGGCCCGGCCAGGGACGGCGGACCAGGGCCGCGAGCACCTCGGCCGCCACGGCCTTCTGGTGGCCACCCTCACGGTCGAGCTCGGCGACGAAGTGGGCCACGAGGAGCTCGATGTCCTCCAGGCGCTCCTCGAGCGGCGGGAGGCGCAGCTCGCCGCCGTCGAGTCGATAGAACAGGTCCTGGCGGAAGGCCCCCGCGCGGACTCGCTCGGCGAGGTCTCGGTGGGTCGCCGCCACGATGCGCAAGGACACGGCCTGCACCCGGTCGGAGCCCAGGGGGCGCACCTCGCCGGTCTCCAGCACCCGCAGCAGCTTCGCCTGGAGGGGGAGCGGCATCTCCGCGATCTCGTCGAGGAATAGGGTGCCGCCGTCGGCGCGCGCGAAGAGCCCGTCCCGGTCCTCCGTGGCCCCCGTGTACGCCCCGCGCCGCGCGCCAAACAGCTCGGCCTCCTGCAGGGCCTCCGGCAGGGCCGCCATGTTCTCGGCGATCAGGGGTCCGTCCGCCCGGTGGCTGCGGTGGTGCAGCGCGCGGGCGATCAGCTCCTTGCCGGACCCGCTCGGACCCGTGACCACCACGGGCAGATCCGTCGGGGCCAGCCGCCCGACCATGGCGGCCAGCGCCTTCATGGCCGGGCTGCGGCCGATCACCCCTGGGAGAGGCCGCGGCTCGCCGCGCTGCTCGAGGACCTGGCGCGTGAGGGCGAGCTCGCTGGCCTGCAGCTCGACGCGCTCCTCGAGCCGGCGATTCAGGTGCTCGATGCGCGTGCGCTCCTCGAGCTGGTTGAGGGCGATGGCCGCGGGATCGGCGAGGGCCTGCAGCGCGCGCACATCCTCGTCGTCGAAGCGCGCCTCCGCACGGTCATGGTCCACATAGATCGCTCCGCGCACGAGCCCCTGGTCATGGAACGGCACGCACAGCACGGAGCGTAGCTGCAGGTGCCGAACGCTCTGCTCTCCCTGGAAGCGGGAGTCGCCCGTGGCGTTCGCGGTGGAGATCGGCTCGCCGTCCTCGAGGGCCGCACGGATCACCGAGCTGGAGAGCGCCGCGTCGCCGCTGCCCGGATCTCCCAGCTCAAGCCCGCGCGCTGCGCTCGTCTCGATGCGATCGCCCTTCGCCAGGACCACATAGCCCCTCCGGGCGCCGGTCCGCAGGAGAGCGCGGTCGAGGATGCGCTCGAGCAGCTCGCGCTGGTCGCGTGAGGACGCCAGGGTGCGCACGCACTCGAGGATCCACTCGACCTGGTCGTCCGATGCGCCCGAGCCGGCCCCGGGCTGCCAGCCCGCGGAGAGGGTCGCGCGCTCGAAGTGCTGGTCGGCGAGGGCCTCGTCGAGGTCCTCGGTGAGCTGACGGCGGGCCTCCTCCAGCCGCGCGGCGGCGCGGCGCCGACCGTCGGCGTCTCCGCTGGCGGCCGCGGCCCTCACGAGGCTGCGCGCGAGCGCCGCGGCCAGGTCGGTGCGCCCTCGCGCCTGCAGCTGGGCGAGGATCGCCAGCAGCTCGTCGGGGCCGAGCGAGCGCTCTCCGCGCCAGCGAGCCTCCAGGCGGCGGCCCTCGCCCAGCTGCGCGGCAAGAGCCTCGAGGGCCTCGCGGGATCCTGCGCCCAGGGATGCCAGCCGCGCCGTGCAGCGGAAGTGCTCCGCCTCGTTGGCACCGGCCGCGGCCATCGCGCCCAGGCGGAGCAGCCGCAGGGCGGCAGTGCGCCGTCCCTCCGCCAGGGCGAGCTCTGCGAGAGCTCGCGCGACGGCTCCGCGCGCGTCGCTGCGTGCCGCCGCCAGGGTGCGCGCAAGGTCCGCGCCCCGCGCCGCGCTGGGTCCGCGCAGGAAGAGGACCATGAGCAGGCGCGCGGGCGCGAGGGCCTGCAGCTCCCGCACATGTCCACCGGCCTCGAGCACGCGCACGGCCTCGCGCACGCGGTGCGAGGCCCGCGCCAGGTGTCCCGCCTCGAGCTCGACCAGCGCCAGGCTGCCCAGGGTCGAGCCCTCGCCGTGCGCGTCGCCCAGCTGGCGGCGGAGGCGCAGGGCGCGGCCCAGGCTGCGCCGGGCCTCCACCAGCTCGCCTGCGTCGCGGAGGACCACCCCAAGGTTGTTGGCCGCCAGGGCCTCCTGTCGGCGGTCGTCGCAGAGGGCGAAGGCTGCCTCCGCGTCGCGCAGGGAGCGGATCGCCTCTGGAAGATGGGCGCGCCTGCGGGCCATGAAGGCGCGGTTGAGGGCCGCGCGCCCGCGCAGTGAGGGAAGGCGCTCCAGGTGCTCTGCGGGGATGGCGTCGAGGGCGACCGTGGCGCTGTGCCAGTCCGCCTGGCTTGCTGCGCAGGCGAAGCGCAGCATGGCCGCCGTGCCGGCGGTGTCGGGCTCGGGGCTCTCGAGCGCGTCGAGCAGCGTGACCACGGCGGCGTGCTCTCCCGCGAGGTACTGCGCGTGGGCCTCGGCGACGCGCACCCGATCGCGCTCGGCGGCTGTGGCCGAGGGCTCCTGCAGGGCGGCCGCGCGCAGGCCTGCTGCCTCGCTGGCGTCCTCGGAGAGCTCCGCGCGGAGGAGGAGAGCTGGGGCCGAGCGGGCGCCCTCGAGCGCGCCCCCCGGTTCAAGCAGGCCCAGAGCGCCGTCGCGGTTGCCGCGTGCGAGGAGCAGACGTCCCGCCAGGACTGCCGCGCGCTCGCGTACGGCGGAGGGCAAGGCCTGACGCGAGCCCTCGCCAGCGAGGAGGCCGTCCACCAGCCGCTGCGCCGTGGCTGCCCGCCCCTCGGTCGCGAGGCGTGCGGCCTCAGCCGCCACCTGATCGAGCTCGAGGCCCGCGGCCAGCCTCAGCTCGGCGCGCTCGACCGCGCTGAGCCCGGCCTCGGCCTCGAGCCACCGCGCGGCCAGGGTCCCGCGGAGCTCTGGAGAGAGGGAGGTCGCGGCGGCCTCGGAGGTCAGTCCCGTTCCCAGGCCCACGAGGCCGCTGCCGTCCTGGTTCAGCCAGCCCTCACGCCGCAGCTCGAGGGCCGCCTGCTCGATGCTGCTCACCGAGCGGTCGAGCAGCCGGGCCAGGGGCTCGGCGGCGACAGGGCGGCCGAGTACGGCCAGGGCCTGGAGCAGGGCGACGGCCTCGGGATCCTCGGGCAGCGGGGGGCCGGTGGCCTCGAGGGACGAGGGCCAGCGGTCCGCGCGCAGGACGAGGCCATCCCCCTGCACCTCGGCCGCGCCCACCTCGACGGCGGTGCGTAGGGCAAGGGCCAGCACGCTCGCGCGGCCCTCCGAGCGCTCGCAGAGGTCGCGCGCCAGCGCGGCGGCGGCGGCGGGCTGACTGTGTCCGGTCGCGGCGTCCAGGTGTGTCGCGAGCTCGCGTGCCTCGACGCGTCCGACCTCGACGACGGCGCAGCGCACACCGGCCTGCCGCAGCGCGGCATCCAGGTGCGCACCGTGCTCGGGACCCACGACCCACGCCGTGGGGGACTCGGTCCGGCGCACCAGGTCCGCGGCCAGCGCCTCGGTGGAGAGCCGCGGCCGCGCCAGCACGATGCGGTGGCCACGCTGAGGGCGAGCCAGGTCCGCAGCCGCCGCGGCCGAGAGCAGCTCGGGGCGCAGCCCGAGCTGAACGGCGGCTGCCTGCAGGGCGCGCTGGGCGGACTCCAGCTCCTCGGGGAACGCCACGCGAAGGAGGACCGAGCCGCCGTCCTGCAGGACTCGGGCGGCCTGGTGGATCCGGGCTCCATCGCTTGGGAGATCCGGCAGCGGTGGGATCCGGCGGAGCCCCTGGGGGGCGCCGGGGAGCAGCAGGCGCGCGCTGCGCGCATCGAGGGGGCGGGCACCCGGGCTGCGGTGGACGGCCGCCTCCACGAAGGCGCGCACCTCGGCGGGCAGCTGAGCCGGGTCGAGGCGTGCAGCCTCCCACCAGGAGGCCGCGGGGAAGCGGAGCTCGAGGCCGCGGTCCGGAAGGAGCCCCGCACCGTGGACCACGGTCACGCCGAGGGCGAAGAGGTCGCTCGCGGGGCGCGCTGCGCTGCCCCCCAAGACCTCGGGCGCAAGGAAGCCGGGGGTCCCTGCTCCCCGGCCCTCGCTCGCCACGCCCACCAGGTCCATGTCGATCAGCAGCGCGCCACTCTCCGTGAGCAGCACATTCGCCGGCTTGAGGTCGCGGTGGACGAGGCCGTGGTCGTGGAGGGCTTCGAGCCCGAGCAGGACCTCGCTTGCCACGCGCGCGAGGGCCTCCCCGTCCAGGGGTGCACCGGCCTCGAGCGTGTGCCCCTCGTGGAACGGGCGCGCCACCCAGGCGCCGCCGCTGGCCGTGGTGCCCCAGCGCTCGGGGAGGGCGAGGTGCGGGTGGCGGATTCTGGCGAGCCGCCCGGCGAGCAGGCCGAGATCCGCCGCCGCGGGGAACACGCGCAGGACCAGAGGGCGCTCCCCGTCGCGGACCTTGAGCACGAGGCTCTCGGGTCGCTGGGCGAGAACGGCCTCGTGCACGAGGCCGTCGGGGAGGGGGGTCCCGTCGGGCAGGGTCCGCGCCGCGCTGTCCATCCTATGAACAGCCTACCGTCCAAGATTCGGACGCGACGGGCGCTGCCCCGCTCCGAGGCAGGGGCGCCCCTAGGCCTGGCCCACTCAGGGAAGCTCGGGTCGCAGCCCCACGGGAGCAAGCAGCGGCACGCCCTCCAGGGTCTGCAGGCCGGCGAGCACCTCGATGCGGGCGGCGGTGCTCCAGCCCCCGCTCGGCTCGGTCAGCAGGATCGCCGCTCCGCCGTCCACGAGGGTGGCCGCGGAGGTGATGTCCTCGCCACTGCCATCCATGACGCGCACGCGCCCGTTGAAGGACGCCGGGTCGATCAGTCCGCCGACGACGAGCAGCCGGCGCTCGGTGCCCTCGCTCGCCAGGTGCCCGATGAAGGCGACCGCGGGCTCCTCGAGGCCGAGGCCCGGCGCGGCCAGCCCCAGGCCCCCAGGTCCGAGGTCCGCACCGGGGATCCCGGGCGCGGTCACTCCCGCGCTCGCAAGGGGCGAGCCCGCCGAGGGGCTCAGGTCCTCAAGCACGCCTACGGACTCGAACCAGGCCAGGGTGACGGGGAGGGCGCTGGGGGACGGGTCGAGGATCACGCTGGTGGTCCCGAGCGCGGACACGATGCGCTCGATCCCGTCGTCGTTCCACTCGACGCGAGCGCCGACTCCGAAGAGGGGGGCGTCGAGGGTGGTCGGAGCGCTCGGCGTGCCCGAGAGGCGCGCTACCTGCCGCGCGGCCGTGACGAACGGCAGGGCTCCGGCGTTGAGGGAGAGTCCCGCCAGGTCGCGCCCCGCGGGCCAGGGGCTCCCCTGGATCCAGGCCGCAGGGTTGGCGTGGAAGCCCTGCAGGGGATGGGCCTCGAAGCCGCCCTCCGCGTTGCCGAGCACGGCGCAGTGGCTGGTGACGATGCTGGCGTTCCCGCCGGCCGCGCCCTCGGAGTGCCCGAAGCCGAAGCCACGGTTGCCCTGGGCGAGGCAGCCGGCGAAGGACACCAGCACTCGCTCGCTCTCGCTGCTCACATGGAACCCGTCCCCGAGGTTCGCGCTCGCCCGCGACGCGCGGACGAGGGCCAGGGTCGGCGTTGGATCCGTCGCGCTCACCCCGTCGTCCAGGTCCAGCCGCACCCCGTCCGAGCCGTTGGCGCGCGCCTCGACATGGTCCAGCAGCAGGTCCACCGACCAGAGCCGAAAGGCCTCGTAGTCGATGTCCACCAGGCACCCCAGCGCCCCGTTCTCGGCGCACAGGACATTCTCGACGCGCACCTCGAAGCGGCCGCCGGGCAGCTGGTCGTCGGTCAGCTCCTCCGGTCCACGCAGGTCGATGTCGAGCCCGTCGCTGCCGTTGCGCGCGAAGGTGCAGTCGCGCAGGTCCGCCTTGGCCGTGAAGGCTGTGCTCGTGCCGCGCGGGCACTGCAGGGGGTCGAACTGACAGCCCTCCTGCGCGTTGTCGGTGGCGATGCAGGCGAACAGGTCCATGCGCCACGAGCCGCGGACGAGGATGCCCTCCAGGTCGTTCGCGGTGGCCCTACAGTGCGACAGCAGGGCGGACTCCGGGCTGTTGAGGGTGCTCTTCTCGAGGACGAAGCCGCGGTTGCAGCCCGTCGCGTGGACCGAGCGGCACTCGACCTCGGAGCTGGTGTCGAGGGCTTCCTGGGCCGTGCCGCCGCCGTCCAGGGTGATCCCGTCGAGGATCGTGTAGCCCAGGCCGGCGCCGTCACCGGGAGCCACCACGGTCACGAGGCTCACCACTCCGCTGGTGGCTGGATCCACCCGCAGCCGGGTCCTGCGGGCCGCGGGGTCGCGCAGGTACGGCGTGAAGCCCTGCGCGAAGCCGCCGTAGATCGAGATGCCGCGGGCCGTGAGGATGCTGCCGTTGGTGGGCGTGGTCGCCTGCACGAAGTCGCCCTGGGTCACCCAGACATTGGCGCTGGACTGGGATGCGAACAGCGCCGCGAAGACGAGGCTGTTCCCGGGGTTCGCTGGGTCCGTCGAAGGGGCAGCTGCGGAGGCCGCAGGATCGACGAAGTACACGGGCGCCGTGCGGAAGCGCATGCGGGTCCCAGTGGGGGACCAGGTGCCCTGGCCCTCGCGCTGGAACAGCTGGGCGTGGTGCTCCGTCAGGGGCGGGAGGCCTTCCACGACCAGCGGGCTTGGGCCGCTGAGCCCCGTGACGCTCGACAGGTCCACGCCGACGGGGGCGACCCGCAGGGCGAACTCGCGGCCCAGGGTCGGCGCATCGGCGGTGGTCCAGGACAGCACGGCCAGGTCCTCGCCCGCTGCGGCGGCCACGAGCGAGGCACGCTTGGGGGCCTCCGCGGCGTCGACCGCGCCCCCTCCCGAGCCGCCTCCTCCGCTCGACCCGCCGCCACCGGGCGCCGGCTCGAAGGAGGTCCGGTCGCAGCTCGCGAGGAGCAGGAGCAGGGACAGAGCAGCAGCGGTGCGCATGGGAGGCATGGTGAAGGTGCGAGCCCCCGCCGCACAAGGCGAACGGGGGCTTGCGGTGACCGGCTCCGTCTTGCCCGTACCCCTCTCACTGGTCCGGGCCCGGCGGTGCCGGTGGTCATGGCTGGCGTCGGGGCTCAGAAGCTCACGGTGATGCCGTTGGAGAAGTTGGAGACGCCGCCGAGGTCGCGGTACCACAGCTGGAAGTGCCAGGTGGAGCCGCTCGTGATGGAGCCCCCGGGGGGCGCCGGCAGGGTGGCGGGCACATCAAAGCCCGTCCCGACCGTCGAGGTCCCGAAGAGGTTCTGGAAGACCCCCGTCGCGTCGAAGCGCCCGACGGAGTTCAGCGTCGCGCCAGCAGCCGAGGTGTAGCGCCCCAGGGGCGGAGCGAGGCACAGGAGGCCCTGGCTGATGGTGACGCCCGTGAGGTTCGGAGTCGCCGCGACCACGAAGGCGCCGAACTGGTTGGCGGGTCCGCCCGTGGCTTCGAGGTGGAACACGCCAGAGCCCGAGAAGCTGGAGCTCGCCAGGGTCACCGGCTGTCCGGTGCTGTTGGCATTGGCCGGGTCGCAGAACAGGGTCGGTGCCGGGGGGCCGGAGCCGAGCTGCACATCCACCACGAGGTCCCCGCTGATGCTGACGGCGGTGACCGTCGCGCTCCCCAGGCCCGGGCTGAGCAGGGGATCGGGGGTGAAGACGAGGTCGAAGGTGCCCGCCGGGAGGATCACGGCGTAGACGCCGCTTGCGTTCGAGTTGTCCGCGAAGAGGGTCTGCTCGGTCAGCGTGCCTGCGAGGAACGCGTCCACATCGACCTCGGCCACGAGCTGGCCGCCGGCGTCCGTCACGGTCCCTGTGACCACGAAGCCCGGCTCGACCTGGATGGTCCCGAGGCTCGTGGTGGCCGCCACGGAGACGGGGCCGAGGGTGGTGGCGGCCAGCCGGTCCACAAAGCGCGGCTGCACCTCCACCAGGTAGCTCCCCGCAGGGAGGACCACATCCGCGAACCCGAGGGTGTTCGTGTTGTCACCCGGGGTGAAGAGCTTCGTCCCCGTCACCGCGTCGAACGCATCCAGGTCGGCCCCGAACACGGGTGCGCCCGCCTGGGTCTGCACCGTGACGCTGGTCCAGAAGCCCTCGACCAGCTGGATGGTGCCCACATCCTGCGAGGCAGCCATCACGAGCTCCTGCTCCACCGGCGCCAGCAGCGTGGCGGTGAGGGTCTCGGGCCTCACCTGGAGCGCAAGCTCGCCCAGGGGCACGACCATCGAGAAGAGGCCCGTATCGTCGGTGGTGTCGCCGGCGGGGAAGTACTCGTCTCCGTTGGCCAGCTCGATATCGAGGTTGGCGCCCACCGCCGGCAGGCCGCCGGGCAGGAGGATCATGCCGCTCAGCAGGGCGCCGGAGACGAGCTGGATGTCGCCCATGGCGGTCGGCCCGATGACCGCCACTCCGTCCACCTCGCCCACGAGGTGGAGGCTGCCGGGAGGCGGCGTCACATGAACCAGGTACAGCCCGGTGGGGACATCGATGGAGAAGAGGCCGGAGGCGTCGGTCGTGTCGCCGGCCAGAGCCATGTCGTTGCCCGTCACGACATCGATGACATCCAGGTTGCAGGCGGGGAGGGGGAGCCCCGCGGCATCGAGGACGCGGCCGGAGAGGAGGTCTGCGGAGGCCGGTGCTGCTGCCAGGAGCAGGCCGGCGAGGGAGAGAGCTGCTGAGTTCATCGGAGAGAGGTGAGCCATTCCGGGGCGGTCGGCTGGAAGGTCCAGCGCAACCCCCGTGCCATGGGCCACAAACTCTTGATACCCCCCTCACGAACCGGATGCGTGTCCAGGTTTCGGACCCAGTGTCCAGAATTTAGACAGGCCTCGGCCCCTGCCACGGCCCCCTAGCCCTGGCACGAGCCTTGCACTAAAGGACCGTGAACGCGGGACCCTCACGCCCTCTCGTCATGCCCCACACCTTCTCCAGCACGGTCGATCCGACCGCCGAGCCCCTCGGCGGGCCCCGGGTGATGCTGTATGGGCACGACTCGTTCGGCCTCGGGCACCTGAGGCGCTGCCTGACCCTGGCCGCGGCCATCCAGGCCCGCTACCCCCACGCCTCCACCCTCATCGCGACGGGCTCCCCCTGCGCGACCCACTTCCCCCTCCCGGACGGCGTCGATGTCCTGAAGCTGCCGGCGGTCACCAAGCGTGGCGCCGCCTACCAGCCCCTCCAGCTGCGAGGCCCCCTCGGGCCGGTGTTGGACCTGCGCTGTGCGACGCTGAGGGCGGCCTTCGACGCCTTCGAGCCGGACCTCCTGCTGGTGGACCACACGCCCGTGGGGCTCGGCGGCGAGCTCCTCCCGACCCTCGAGGCGGCCCGCCGGGCTGGGGTCCCCTGCGTCCTGGGCCTGCGCGACATCATCGACTCGCCCCTGCATGTGGCGCGCGACTGGAGTCGGCCCGAGATCCGGCGCGCCCTGCGCGAGCTCTACGAGGACATCCTCGTCTACGGGGACCCGCGCGTCTTCGACATGCGTGAGGAGTACCCGGTCCCGCCCGAGCTGCGCTCTCGCGTCCAGCATGTGGGCTATGTCGTGCGCCCGCACCGGGCCTCGAGCCCGGCCGCGTCGCGCGAGGTGCCGGAGGTCCTGGTGACCACCGGCGGCGGTGGCGACGGTGCCGATCGCATCGAGGCCTACCTGCGCTCGCTGGTCGGGCGCGAGGCGCGCTGGACCTCGCGCATCGTGACCGGTCCCCTCGCGGACCCCCAGCGGTCCGAGCGGATCCGGGAGCTCGCCGCGGGTCTCGATCGCGTGGAGGTTGCCGAGTTCGACCCCCAGCTGCGCTCCGCCATTGCGAACGCCGATGCCGTGGTCTCCATGGCCGGATACAACACCTGCGCGGAGCTGCTCGACTCCGACACGCCGGCGGTGCTCCTCCCGCGCACCCGGCCCCGTCGCGAGCAGTTCATCCGCGCTCAGAGGCTCCGCTCCCTCGGCCTGGCCGAGTGCCTGGTCAAGAGCGGCATGACCGAGATCCCCGCCGCGGTCGAGGCCTGCCTCGATCAGGGGCGGACGACCCGCATGCAGCTCGACCTGAGGGGGGCCGAGCGCGCTGCTGAGCTGCTTGGAGCTCTGATGGGTGAAGAGGACTCGGGGCGCGTCCACTCCCTCGGAGGGCACGCATGCAACCTCTGATCGGGTACCTGCTCAAGAAGTTCCCGCGCCTGTCGGAGACCTTCATCCTGGGAGAGCTCATCCAGCAGGAGGCCCTCGGCGCTCAGCTGCGCGTGTTCTCGCGCCGGACTCCGGACGACGAGCCTCGTCACCCCGCGCTCGAGGGCCTGCGGGCCGAGGTCGAGCTGCTGCCCTCACGGTCGGAGCTGGATCCCTGGTCGCGCGTGTTCGACCCCGAGGCGGCAGGCCTGCTCGAGGCCCTGGGTCCGGTGGTGCGTCCCCTGCAGGAGTTCGGGCTGCCGCGCATCGGCCGCCTGGTGGGGGAGGCCCTCCATGTCCTGGACCGCACGCGTGACCTTGGCGTGCAGCACCTGCATGTCCACTTCGCCACCGAGTCCGCCATCGTCGCGCACCTGGTGCACCAGCTCGGCGGCCCGACCTACAGCATCACGGCCCACGCGAAGGACATCTACCGCTCGACGGTGGACCCGCGCCTCCTGACGCGGATCGTCGCCGACAGCTCGTTCACCACCACCGTCTGCGAGGCCAACCTCGAGCACCTGCGCGGGTTCCTCGGCGAGGCTGCCCAGCCGCGCCTGCGCAAGCTCTTCAACGGCATCGACCTGGAGCACTTCCAGCCCGGCGACGCCCCGCGCGAGGAGGACCTGGTCCTCTCCGTGGGGCGGCTCGTGGAGAAGAAGGGCCTCGACCTGCTCGTTGACGCCATGGTGCAGGTTCGCGCCGCGCGGCCGGCAGCGCGCTGCGTCATCGTGGGCCAGGGCGATGCCCGCGAGGCGCTCGAGGCACGCATTCAAGAGCGCGACGCCGGAGCCTTCGTGCGCCTCGAGGGCGCGCTCCATCAGGGTGAGGTGCTCGCGCTGATGCAGCGCGCGACCGTGTTCGCGCTGCCCTGCCGGGTGGGGGACGACGGGAACCGCGACGCCCTCCCGACCGTGCTGCTCGAGGCCCTGGGCTGCGGGTTGCCGTGCGTGTCCACGCCCGTGACCGGTATCCCGGAGATCCTCGACCAGGGCCGCGTCGGACGGCTCGTGCCGGAGGAGGACAGCGACGCGCTGGCGAGCGCCTTGCTCGAGCTCCTGGGCTCCTCCGAGGAGAGGGCCAGGCTGTCCGAGGAGGGACGCGCCCACGCGCTCACTCACTTCAATGGCCCCACGATCGCGCAGACCCTCAAGGGGTGGCAGGAGGCCTGCGTGGCCGGGAGAGAGGCGTGAGGATCGCCTTCGTGCACCAGGATCCGGGCATCCGGTCTGGTGGAGAGAAGGGGGCCGCGGTGCATGTCGCGCGCCTCTGCGAGGCCTTCGCGCGTCAGGGTGCCGAGGTCCTTCGGGTGGAGGAGCCTGATCCGGCGCGCGCCATCGCTCGCCTCGAGGAGGCAGGCGCCCTGGACGCGGTCTACGAGCGCTTCTCCCTCGGGACGGGCCCCATTGCGGCCTGGGCCCAGGAGCGCGGCATCGCCCACGGCCTCGAGGTCAACTCACCCCTGGACCGCGAGGAGGAGCGCTACCGCGGCTCCGCGGTCGGCGAGGAGGTGCACCGAGCCTGGAAGCGCGCCTTCGAGGGAGCGACCCTGGTCTCCGTGGTCTCTCGCCCGCTGCTGAGCTATGTGGAGGAGCTGGGGGCGCGCGCGAGCGCGACCCGCGTGCACTCCAACGGGGTCGACCTGGACACCTTCGCGCCCCTCGCCGAGCGCGCACGCGCACGCGCGGAGCTGGAGCTTGCGGAGGGTGACCTGGCCCTGGTCTTCCACGGTCGCCTGCGCCCCTGGCACGACCTGCCGCTGCTGGCGCGGGCCGCTGCGCGCGCGCGCGCGCTGGGCGCGCCACTGGTGCTCGTGTGCGTGGGCAAGGGAGACTTCGAGGAGGCCTGCGCGGCCCTGCCGGCCGAGGCGGTGCGGCTCGCGGGCTGGTGCGAGCCGGAGCGGGTCGCGTGGCGCGTGGGTGCCTGCGATGTGATCGCCCTGGCCCACTCCAGCCGCGAGGCTGCCTGGTTCTCGCCGCTCAAGCTGCGCGAGGCTATGGCAATGGGCCTCGTCCCCGTGGTCCCGGACCTGGGTGACCTGCCCCTCGCGGTCCTCGGTGGTCGTGCGGGCGAGGTCTATCCGCCCGGTGACGAGGCCGCCCTGGCGGAGCGCCTGCTCGGGCTGGCGCGTGATCCTGCGCGCCGGGACCAGCTGGCGGCGGCGGCCCTGGCCGAGGCGAAGCGCCATGGCTGGGACTGGATCGCGCGGGATGTCCTCCTGCGCCTGGGGGCTGGGGGATGAAGGCCCTGGCGCGGACCCTGGAGGCATGGCGCGTCGGAAGTCGGCTCGCCTTTGTCTTGACGCCGCATCGCGCGGCCCTTGCTGCAGCCGTCGGGCTGCAGCTGCTCGTGGTGGGGCTGTCGGTGCTGCAGCCCTGGCCCATGCAGGTGGCGTTCGACCGCGTGCTCTCTCCGGTGCTCGGAGGCGCTGCAGTGGAGGACGAGGGCACGCGCCTGCTGCTCCTCTGCGCGGCAGTCCTCCTCGGAGTCGTCCTCGCACGGGTGGTGGCGGAGTACGCCGCCAACCTGCTGATCGCTCGCGTTGGGCACCGGGTCACGCGCGCCTTGCGGATGCTCCTGTTCCGCCGGCTGCTCGAGCTGCCGCCGGCCTTCCACGGCGAGCAGCGCAGCGGCGACCTGCTGATGCGCCTCATGGGGGATGCTCCGATGGTCAAGACCATGCTGGTCGAGGCCTCGACGAACCTCCTCGCCCGCAGCCTGCACGCCCTGGTGGTCCTGGCCGTGATGGTGCGCGTGGATGCCGGCCTGACCCTGACCCTGATGGCGCTGGTGCCCGCCCTCGGCATCGTCGTGCGCGTGCTCTCGCGGCGACTGTCGGTGGCGATTCGCAAGCAGCGCCGCAAGGAGGGCGCCCTGGCCGACTTCCTTGGCGAGGCCGTGGGGGCCGTGACCCTGGTCCAGTCCCTCGGCCGCGAGGAGGAGATCGCACACCGCTTCGCGCGCGATAACCGGCGCAGCGCGCGGGCGGAGCTCAAGGCGGCTCGGGCGGCGGCGCGCCTGTCGGCCTCGGTGGAGTCGCTCCTGACCCTGGGCGTGGCCGTGACCCTGGCCCTGGGTGGCCAGCGTGTCCTGGACGGCGCGCTCAGCCCGGGCGAACTGCTGGTGTTCATGTCGTATGTGCGCGGCCTCCTCAAGCCGGCGCGCGCCGCGGCCAAGCACCAGGCACGCGTGGCCAAGGGGGTGGCCTGCGCCGAGCGCCTGCTCGAGGTGATGGCCGAGCGCTCCCCCGTGCGCGAGAACCAGGGCACCCGCGAGCCCGCCGCCCATCCCAAGCAGGTGGAGCTCCAGGGCGTGCAGTACGCCTACCCCGACGGTCGCGTCGCCCTGCAGGGGGTGGATGCGTGCTTCCGGCGCGGTGAGCTGACGGCCCTGATCGGCGCGAGCGGTGCAGGCAAGAGCACCCTGATCGCCCTCCTGCTGCGGCTCATGGATCCGACCGAGGGGCGCGTGCTCCTGGACGGTGAGCCCCTGCCCTCGTACCGGCTCGACGCCCTCCGAGAGGGCCTCGCCGCGGCCCTCCAGGACGCGGTCCTGTTCGGGACCAGCGTGCGGGAGAACCTGCTCCTCGCCGCGCCCGAGGCTGACGACGCGGCTCTGGAGCGGGCCCTCGAGGACGCCTACGCGCGCAGCGTGGTGGACGCCATGCCCGACGGGCTCGACACGGTGCTGGGCTCCTCGGGCCTTGGACTCTCTGGAGGCCAGCGCAGGCGGCTGTGCCTTGCGCGGGCCTTCCTGCGCGAGGCGGGGGTCCTGGTGGTGGACGAGCCCTTTGCAGGCCTCGACGCAGCGGCGGCCCGCCATGTGTTCAACGCCCTCAGGGCCCGCGCCGAGCGCGCGATCGTGATCGTCGTCACCCACGACCAGGAGCACCTCGACGGGTTCGACCAGGTCGTGTGGGTGCGTGAGGGCGCGCCCGTCCTGTCCGGCTCGCACCAGGAGCTTGCGCGCGCGAGCGCGGAGTATCGCGAGGACTTCGGGGACGGCGGCGCCGCCGTGCGGGCGTCATGACCGGGCTGCGTGCACGGGATCGGGACCGGCACCTGCCGGCCCGCATGGGGGACGGGGAGCTGGTCCCCCCGACCGAGTTGGAGATCCTGCGGCTCGTGTCCGAGCTGATGCTCGCGCCCGGCAGCGAGCCCCCGGTCGAGATCAGCCAGGTCCACGCGCGCTGGAAGCTCGGGGTCGCGGCGGCCACCTGCTATGCGGTGCGCTGGGCCGACGGACACGAGCGCTGGGTGACCTGGAAGAAGCACCTCTCGGGCAAGGCCCGCCGCCACGAGGCGAGCCTGGCAGCGCGCCCCTGGCGTGCGGCGCTCGAGCATCGCCTGCGCCCGGCCGTGCTGCTCGCGGATGGCGCACAGCTCGTCGCCTTCCCGCGGGACCGGGTCCTGCGCGGCCTCGAGCGGGCGCTGGATGACAAGCGGACGATCCGCTGGATCAAGGAGCTGGACCTGTTCGCGCCGCATGATGTTCGGCGGCGTCGCTCGCACTTCGAGCCCCTGCGCTACAAGCCCGAGCGCAGGGCCGTGATGGTCGCTCACCTGTCGCTCAAGGGGCCCGAGGGGCAGCGCTCCTCGCGTCGCGTCGGCGTTCGGGTCCTCGAGCCGGAGGAGGCCCGCAAGGTGGTCGAGGCCAGGGCGCTGCTCGGGGCTGCGGAGGGTCCGCGCACGCCGCGCCTGCTTGGCGTGGACGAGGAGGCGGGGATCCTGCTCGAGGAGTGGGTCGAGGGCCAGCCCCTGGCGGGTGACACCCTCGAGGCCGCGCCGCGGGTCGGGCGTGCCCTGGCCCTGCTGCACCGCCGCGGCTGCGGCGAGCTGGAGGCCTCTGCGCCGAGCCCCGACCTGAGCCTGCTCGCCCGGCTCGACCCCGACCTGCACGAGGAGGCGGTGCGCCTCTTGACCAGCGTTCCGCCCTCGCGCGCGCGCTGCCTCATTCACGGCGACCAGCACGCGGGCCAGTGGCTCGAGACGCCCGAGGGCGAGCTGGTGCTGCTCGACCTCGACGCGCTGCGAGGTGGAGAGCCGGAGGAGGATGTGGCCGACTGGCTCATGGACCTGCACCTGGATGGTGGCCCCACCTCGCGCGCGCGGGACCTGCTCCTCGAGGCCTACGCCGCGGCTGGCGGCCAGCCCCTCAGCTCACGGCGCATCGACCAGCTGCTGCTGCGGGCCTGCATCGTGCGCGCGGCCAACACCCTGCGCAGGATGGAGGAGGGGGCCGAGGCGTGCGCCCGTGCCCTGCTCGACGACGCCCGCCGCCTGGAGCACCTTGCGCGGCTGACCCCGGTGGGGAGCCTGGGCATCCCGCTCCCCGAGGGCGTGGATGGAGACGCGGTGGTTCGTGCCGAGGCTCAGAAGAGCGGACGCCTCGTCCTGGAGGTCGAGGCTGCCAGCGGCCGCACCTTCCACGGCCGCCCTCTGGACGGTGAGTGGGAGCCGCTGTGCTTCGAGGACGACGAGGCCCTGCCCGGGCGGACCGCGCTCGGAGAGGGTGAGCTGCTGGCGTGGCGGCCCGGGCGACGGGCGGCCTGGCGCAGCGCGGACCGCTCGCGAGCGGTGAAGGCCGTGCGCCCCAAGAAGCTCGATGTCCTGCTGGATCGCTTCGCGCGCTGTGCGGCGGCGGCGGAGCAGGCCGCGACCCTGCGGGTGCCCGAGGTCCTGGGTGCCGATCGCCGCGAGGGCCTGGTGGAGTTCGCGTGGAGCACGGGGAGCCCCCTGGAGCTTGGCCACGCGTCTGCCTGGCGTGCCGTGGGGGCGGCCATCGCGGACCTGCAGCGGCTCGTGCCGCACCAGGACCTGCCCCGTCACGGGCCCGAGGACGAGCTGCAGGTCATCGAGACCCTCGGCATGCGCCAGGCCCTTGCAGGCCTCGACCTGCCCCTGGGGATCGAGCGCGTCCATGTGGACCTGACCGACCTCCTGCCGGCCGTGCCGGTCTGGACCGCGGTGCATCGGGACCTGCACGACGGCCAGCTCCTGCAGGCGGGGGACGGCTCGATCCTGCTCCTCGACCTCGACCTGCTGAGCGCCGGCGCCCCGGAGCTCGACCTCGGCAACCTCGGCGTCCACCTGGTGCTGCGGGCGTGGCAGGGACGAGGCTCGGTGGAGGAGGCCTGGAGCGCGCGCGCTGCCCTCCTTGAGGGGCACGACGCTACGGGCGGCGTCCTCGACCCCATCGCGCTCGAGTTCTACGAGCGCTCGACGGCCCTGCGGCTCGCGCTCGTCTACCGGATGAGGCCGCGCTGGGTAGGACTGGTCCCGGGGCTCATGGACCTGGCGCGAGGGGGCCTGCGCAAGGAGGTCTGCCTTGCTTAGGCCTCTGCTCGCGCTGCTGCCGCTCCTGGCTGCTGTCGCCCCTGCCCAGGAGGAGGTGCCCCTGGGCAGCCTGCGCGAGGGGCACTGGGTCGTCCTGTCGGGCGAGCTCTCTGGCCTGGATGCGTTCCTGGTGGAGGAGGTCGAGCTCACCCAGCCGGATGACGAGGAGTCCCTGGTGGGCGTCGTCGAGAACCTGCGCGAGGTGAAGGCCGGCTACGAGTTCCTCGTCCTGGGGCAGCCGGTCACGACGGATGCGCGCACGGACCTCCCGGACGGACCGCCGGTCGAGGGCCAGCTCGTGCGGGTCGAGGGCCACTACGAGGGACCTCAGGACTTCCAGGCCCGCCAGCTGCGCTTCCGCAAGGGCGGGCGCGCGCGCATCGAGGGCCGCATCGACTCCCTGCGGGCGCAGGACGACGGCCTCTCCCTGCGCGTGCAGCGCTTTCGCGCGTTCATCCCGTCCAAGGAGGGGGTCGAGCTGGAGGAGGAGCTCGAGGCCATTCGCCTCGCGCCGCGCTCACGCCACCAGGCCCAGCCCATCCGCATGCGCGACGAGGACCGCATCCCCGGTCGCGAGGTGTCGCCCGACCTCTTCCTCGGGCTGCGGGCGGAGACCAACTTTCGGCGCGAGGACGACTTCAACCTGTCCGAGAGCGACGACGAGGACCGCGAGGACTTCGACGCATCTCTGCGTGCGGAGGTGACCTGGGCACCCCCCGGGCGCTTCACCGCCGTGGCGAGCGGGCGCCTGTTCTGGCGTGACCGCATGGACGAGCAGGACGGCGACTCGATCCAGCGCGACGCGCGCCTGGTCGAGGCCTTCGGCTATTGGGACCGGCTGCCCTGGGGGACCACCGTGCAGGTGGGCCGTCAGGACTTCGAGGAGCCGCGCGAGTGGCTCTGGGACCAGGAGCTGGACGCGGCGCGCCTGGGCTGGAGCGAGGGGCCCCACAGCCTGCAGCTGGCCGCCATGACGACCTGGTCCAACGGCAGCGCCGTGGACCGCAACAGCGCCAACTTGATGGCGTCGTACACCTGGACGGACAGCGACCGCACCCTGGGCGCGTACATCCTCGACCGGCGCATCGACCTCGGCTATGAGGACCTCGGCTCGAACGGCAAGGGCTTCCGTGGGTACGACTATCCGCTCTTCATGGGCGTGCGCGCGCTGGGGGAGTGGCTCCCGGACACGGACTGCTGGCTCGAGCTGGCCCATGTCACCGGGTACACCGACGGCGCCGATGTGGACCTGCAGGCGGACGGGGGTCCGACCGAGGTGCGGCGCGCGGAGAACCTGCGTGCCTGGGGGCTGGACCTTGGAACCGTGTGGCAGCCGAAGGCGCTGGAGCCGTTCCACTTCGCGATCGGGCTCGCCTATGGCGCGGGGGACGACCAGCCGGGGGACGGGGTCAACCGGACCTTCCGGCAGACCGGCTACCACGACAACAACGACGACCTCGGCGGCGCGACCAGCGTGAAGTACTACGGCGAGCTGCTCGAGCCCGACCTCTCGAACCTCGCCATCCGCACCCTGAGCATGGGGGCGACCCTCTCCAAGCGCACCTCGATCGACCTCATCTACCACGACTATCGCCAGCCGGTCCCGGACGCAGTCCGCGTGGGCGAGCTCTCCGAGCGCGCCGACGGAGTGTCGGACGACCTCGGCTGGGAGCTCGACCTCGTCTACGGCAACCGCGCCAACCCCGCGCTGGACATCGAGGTGGCGTTCTGCCACTTCGAGCCCGGCGAGGCGTTCCGCGGCGCCGATTCCGCCCAGCTCCTGCGCGTGCAGCTGCGCATCAAGTTCTGATCCTCCTCGAACCATGCTCCTTCCCCTCCTGCTCACGGCGGCCCTCGCACCCCAGGCGACCTCGGAGGCGGCCTCGGCCGCCCCGCGCAACCTGATCCTCATCTGCTGGGACACGGTGCGCGCGGACCACCTCGGGCCCTACGGCCACGACCGCGAGGGCTGCACGCCGCACCTCGACCGCTGGGCCGCCGGGGCGACCGTCTTCGAGGATGTGACGGCCTGCGCCTGCTGGACCAAGCCGAGCGTGCCGTCGTACATGACCGGCACGCTGCCCCTGCAGCACGGGGTCTACCGGGGCTCCTCGAAGGATGCCGCGGGCGTCGTGAGCGATGTGCTGCCGGAGGCCTCGGTGACCCTGGCGGAGGTGCTCCAGGGGGCTGGGTACCAGACCGCAGCGGTCATCCGCAACGCGCAGCTGCGCCGCGGCCAGGGCATCGAGCAGGGCTTCGACTCCTACGACGACCAGGGTGGCGACGCGCGGGAGATCCGCTGGAAGGCCATGGACTTCCTGCTCGAGCGCGACCCCGAGCGTCCGTTCCTGCTGTATCTGCACATGCTCGATGCGCACTGGCCGTACCCGGTGCCGGACGAGTTCGCCACGCGCTATGCCAGCGCCGAGGCGGTCGAGCGCTTCCGCGGCAAGGACTGGAAGGCCCTCCGGGACGAGGTGAACCACGGTGAGCGGCCCTTCGTGGGCGTCGAGCGGGACGAGATGATCGCCCTCTACGACGGAGCCATCTCCTACCTGGACCACGAGCTGGGGCGCCTGCTCGCGTTCCTCGAGCGCGAGGGGCTGATGGAGGACACCGCTGTGGCCCTGATCAGCGACCACGGCGAGGAGTTCGGCGAGCACGGCCGCATCGGGCACGGCCACGGGCTCTACCAGGGGCTCCTGCATGTCCCGTGGATCCTCTCGATCCCCGGCCAGGCGGGGCGCCGGGTCAAGCACGCCGCCAGCCTGCTCGATCTCATGCCGACCCTCCTGGGCGTCATGGGCGTCGAGGCGCCAGACACCGAGGGGATCGACCAGCTCGCGCCCGGAGCGGCGGCTCGCCCCGCCTTCGCCGAGCACCTCGAGCCCGGGCGCTACGAGCGCTCCCTCACCGTGGCGCGTAGGAAGTTCATCGAGCGCTTCCGACCGCGCCCGGGCGAGCTTGCCGACGGCGCCCTGCCTGCCCGCGGCCTGCGCCTCGAGGTGGAGCTCGAGCGCAGCGGACGCGCGCTGGTGGCCACCAAGATCGACGAGGACGACGAGGAGGACGACCCGCGGACCGAGCTCAAGGGTCCGCTCGAGGTCCGAGGCCGAAGGCTCTCGATCGCCGGCATCCCGCTCGAGCTTGGCGAGGGCTGGGAGCTCTACGGCGAGACCGGCGGACGGACCGCGGACGCCCCGGCCTGGGTGGCCGGCGAGCTCGTCAAGGCGGTCGGACGGGGCGACGCGGACGGCCTGCTCTGCCAGAAGCTCAAGCTCTACGGCAAGGCTGCAGGCGAGGGAGAGCTGGAGCTGCGTGGGGCCTTCGGTGGATCCCCCTCCGAGGGCGTGTGGACGGTGGGAGGGCAGGACCTGCGCGTGCCGCCCTCCGTGCGTGAGGACTACGCCGACGACCGCGACCTGGACCGCGAGACGGTGGCGCGCTGGTTCTCCGGCGCGGCACGCGAGCGCGACGAGCTGATCGTGTTCGACCTGGAGCGCGATCCCGGAGAGCTGTCGGCGCTGGATGATGCCCAGGGAACCGAGCTGCTGCCGCCCCTCGTGCGAGCGTTCGTCCAGCGGCGCATCTGGACCTCCGCCGACAGCACCACCCTCAGCTCCGAGGAGCTCGAGCACCTGCGCGCCATTGGCTACGGGGACTGAGGGCCGCGACCCCGCCTCGCGCTACCCTGCGCGCATGGACGCCTTCCTGCGGGAGATCGAGGACCGGGATGGGCCTGACCTGATCCGGCTCCTCGGCGGCGTCTTCGCCGAGTACCCCGGCTGCGTGCTCGATGTGGACGCCGAGGAGCCCTGGCTGCGCGCGCCGGCCTCCGCGCTCGAGCGTGGCTGGGTGGTCGAGCATGAGGGCCACGCTCGGGGCTGCATCGCGCTCACGACGCGGGACGACGGCGTCGTGATGCTGCGCAAGTGCTATCTCGACGCGAGGCTGCGGGGTCGCGGCTGGGGCCGGCGCCTGGTGGAGCAGGTCCTCGACAGCGCGCGTGAGGCGGGGGCCCGCCGGGTCGAGCTGTGGACGGACACGCGCTTCACGACGGCGCACCGGGTCTACGAGCGCCTGGGCTTCGTCTTCACGGGCGGGGTGCGCGCTCTCGACGACCTGAGCGACACCGACGAGCTGCACTACGCGCTCGACCTCGGCTAGCGCCTCCTCGGCCCTGGGCGGACGGCTCCACCTGGACGGCTCGAACCCTCAGAGCTGCTCGAGGACCGCGGCCGACAGCAGCTCGACGGGCGCTGGCCCCGCCAGGAGCACGGCGCGAAGGAAGCGCTGCGCGCGCTCGATCGAGCCCCGCGTCCAGCCGAGGCTCTCGCCCAGGCCGCGCAGGGCATCGAGGTAGGCGACGGGGGCCAGCAGCAGCGCGGGCTCATCGAGGGCCAGGTCCACCCACCACTCGGCCTCGCGGTGCGGCGCGTCCAGGCGCTCCTCCAGGAACCTCACCGCCTCCTCGCGCGACCAGCGCTCCCGGTGCAGGCCCAGGTCCATGCGTCCGCGGACCAGCAGCTCACGCTCTGCGCGTAGAGCACTCGCGGCAACCGTGGCCTCCCGGCCAGCGAGCTGCTGCATCAGGATCGCGACGGCCGCCTCCCAGCCGGGCCAGCTCGCCTCGAGCAGCCATGCCGGGGCATCCGCGCGCAGGACGCGAGCGGTCTCGAGGGCAAGGACCTCGAGCACGGCCTGCTCCTGGCGGAACGAGCGCGAGCCGGCTGGCGCCGGAACCACCACGCGGAGCCGCGGGCGTGCGCCGCGGGTGAGCCCCAAGGAGAGCGGCTCCTCGAGCAGCTCCGCCAGAGCCGCGGGCCTTGGAACCTCCGCGAGTCCCTCGGCGAGGTTCGGTCCGTCGGGTCCCAGAGCGGCGGCAAGGGTGTCTCGGTGGGTGGCCCCCTGGGGCTCTTCACTGGCGAGCGCCTCGTCGAGGACGCGCAGGCGCTCCTCCCAGGCCTCCGCCAGGCCGCGCAGCTCGAATGGCCGCTGCACCAGCGCGGCCGCCCGATCCCGGTGCAGCGTCAGCCCTCCGAGCTGCAGCGAGAGGCCCCGGATCGTTGCCGCCCCCGGGTCGATCCCCCGGCCAGCCGCGCCCTCCAGGCCGGCCTGCAGGGGTCCCTCGAGGAGCGCCTCCGCCCGCCGCAGCAGGTCGCGGCGGGTGCCGCGCTCGAGGTCCGGCACGAGGCGCGTCCCCGCATCGAAGCGCTCCAGTAGGAGCTCGGTCAGGGCCTCGCTGCCAAGGCTCGCCCAGGCGCGCGTGGTCGTCGGAGTGGGCGCTGCGACCGCGAGGGCTGGATCGGGCGCGGCCTCGAGCGCGGCGACGAGTGCCTCCAGGCGCAGGACCCAGCGCGCCGAGGCCTCCGAGGTGGCCAGCCCGTGTCCAAAGAGCAGGTGCAGGGCCGCGCGGCGGGGGAACCCACGGCGCGGCCCGAGCAGCGGACGCGCGGGAGCGAGAGCCGTCTCCAGCCGGTCGCGCTCGAGCTCGGCTCGGATGCGCTCCAGCGTGAGCTGCGTCGCGGGGTCCGCGTCCTCGAGCGCGCGCTCCAAGAGCGCGCGCCGTGCCGCGTCGACGGCGTCGGTGGGGCCGACCAGCGCGGGCTCCCAGGGCTGTGGCCCCCAGCCTGCACCGGGTGCGTTTCCGTGCAAGCGCTCCCCGGGCTCTGGACGCTCGTCGCTTCGCATCGCGTGCAGCTCGGCGGCCAGGCCGCTGCGGTCTCGCTCGCGCGCGCTCCCCAGCTCGGCGCGGACGAGAGGGCTCCGCGGCAGGCCGCAGCCGCTCGCGAGCAGCGCGCAAGCGGCTGCCGTGCACAGGACTGAGACGAGGTGCTTTCGAGTCTGCATCCGGGGCCACGGTGGGCCCGCATGCGCACCCTGGGCCCGCTATCCTACGGCAGGCACGCGGCGGATCCCTCACCCCGTGCGCCCGCAACGCTCGCCTCCTCCCAGCCATGAGCCAGGATCCCAACTCCGACACCACCACCCACGGCATTCGCGTCCGTGCGGAGGCGCAGTACCTGGAGGGAGAGTCCGATCCCGACCGCGGGCGGTACTTCTTCGTCTACCGAGTCCGAATCGAGAACGACTCCGCGCGCACGGTCCAGCTGCTCTCCCGGCGCTGGGTCATCCTCGACGCCAACAACCGCCGCGAGGAGGTCGTCGGCGAGGGCGTTGTCGGCAAGCAGCCGATCCTGGCTCCTGGCGAGTCCTTCGAGTACCGGAGCTACTGCCCGCTCCGCACGGCGTGGGGAACCATGGAGGGCAGCTACGCCTTCGCAGATCCCGCGGGCGAGGGCTTCGAGGCGACGGTGGGACGCTTCTTCCTCGTGCCGGCAGCTGAGAACTCGATCGTCAGCGAGGGCTGACGCGAAGGCGCCGCCGCCGCCAGGCCGCAGAGCGTCTTCTTCCTCCCTTCGTGGTACCGGGGGGCACGAGCCCCTAGACTGAGGCTCTCGCTGGCCGAGGCCGGCGGCCGCTCATGGCGACCGCGACCGCAAGCAGCTCCTGGCTCCGAGCCCCGCGGCTCGATCTGCGCTCCGGGCTCTCCCGGAGGGCGCGCCTAGGGTGCAGCCGGACCAGCCGTCCCTGCGCGCCGTGAGCGCGTGGTCCTCGCCCGACCCCACCCGAGTCGTCGACTCCTCCATTGCCTCCGGTCGGGCCCACCCAACCTAGACGCAACCCGATGACTGGAACCCACGCTGACGCCGACCTCGACCTGGACCTCTCCGCAGGAGGGGACGATTGGCGGCCCACCCCGCACGGCCGCTTCCTCGCCCAGGTGCTCGCGGAGCACCCCTTCGCCGGGGGCAAGGATGTCCTCGAGCTGGGTGCCGGAGTCGCCAACCACACCATCCTGCTCCTTCGGCAGGAGCCTCGCTCCCTCGTCGCCACGGAGATCCTGCCCGAGCTGTTGGACTCGACCCGCGCCAATGTGGAGCGCAACTGCGGAGCGAACCAGCCCATCGAGTATCGCGTGGCCGACTGGCTCTCGACCGAGGGGACCTTCGACCTGGTCGTCACGAACCCTCCCTTCTGCAAGAGCGGCAAGCAGAACCGGCGCTACTTCATCGACTCGCTGATCCTCGACGCCCACAAGCGCCTGCGTCCGGGCGGCGAGCTCGTCTTCATCCAGTCCTCGATGGCGGATGTGGCCAAGACCCTCGCACGGCTCGATGAGAACGGCTTCGACGCGCGGGTCGTCGCCTCCATGGACGGACCCTTCCGGGACTATTACTTCGAGGACGACGCCTTCATGGCGGAGATCCAGCGCGTCCCGGACGGCTTCAAGGTGGTGGAGGGCACCCATCTGGAGACCCTCTCGGTGATCCACGCCAAGCTGCGCCCCTTCACGCCCCACGAGGGCGCGCACATCCCCGCCGAGCGCAGGGACGGCTGAGCCGCTTCACCCGCTGGGTGCCGCCATCCAGCGGTAGGTCAGGTTGATCCTCGGGCCCACGGCCCGCCGGGTCCGCGGCACGGCGTGCTGGTGGAGCTCCTGGAAGCCGGGCGGCATCCAGAGCAGGCTCCCGTGCTCCAGGTCGACGCCCACGCTGGGGCCTCCGCCTCGGCGCGCGCGCACGCGGAAGCGGCGCGTGGCGCCGAGGCTGACGCTGGCGATGCCGCGGTGGGGGCCGGCATCGAAGTCGTCGTCCGAGTGCCACCCCATGGCGTCGTCGCCGTCGCGATAGAGGTTCAGCAGGACGCCGTTGTAGGGCTGACCCGTGGCCTCCTCGAGGCGCTCGGCCAGGGCGCGCAGGGCCTCAGGTAGCGGGCGCGCCGGATGGACGAGGCCCGAGTAGCCGATCGCGTGCTCCCCGAACCAGGCGATGCGCCGCGGCATCGGGACCTCCCGGCCGAGGATGCGCATCGAGTGGTCACCCCAGGGAACGCCCGTGAGCAGGTGGCCGAGGAGAGCACTCGCCTCAGCGGGGGCTAGCAGGGGACCGACCCAGGACCCGTCGACCCAGTCCAGGCGGTGCGGGAACAGCTGACCTCCCGCCGGGCTCGAGGCCGCGGCGCCGGGCCCCTGGCCGTCGTGCGCGGCGGCGCTGGGGCGTGCCGCGGGAGGACCCATGCGAGGCGGCCCTAGAACACCGTCACATGCGCCCACGGAGAGCGCGCGATGCCCTTGCCCGCCTGGGGGTCGAGGATGCGCCACTGCAGCCAGAGCTCGGTGCCCACGAGGGCCGGGTCGGCGGGGAGCGGGCGCCGCCAGGTCGCGTAGCCCTGTCCGGGGCCGCTGCCCGGGAGCGTCTGCTGGGAGCCCTGCAGGAACCAGGTCCCTGCCTGGAGGCCGCCGGTCACGGTCCCCGGAGCGCTGGCGCGATACGCCAGGACGGCCCGCGCGCCCCCGCGCGCCTGGGTCAGGCCCAGGCGGAACTCGGCGTTGCCCGCCTTGGGCGGAGTGACCGCGATCATGCGCGGGACGAGGCCGCCACTGCCGGCGACGCCCGTACCCGTCACGACCGGCGCCTGGGTGCCCTCGCTGAAGAGCTTCGGCCGGTCGAAGGGCGGCAGCTCGGCCTCGACGCGCGGATCGGTGAGCGCGCCGCCGATGAACTCCGTGATGTCCGCCGCCGTCTGCGGCGACATGAAGATCGTGCTGAGCAGCGGGTCCTTGTTGTCGGTGAACAGGCCGGCGCCCTGGTTGTAGAAGAACACCGACAGGAACAGGTTCGACCAGGTTGGGTCGGCGTTGTGGAAGAAGCGCGGCCGCAGGCCGGCGTTCCGCAGGGAGGGCGTCTTGAACTTGCCGCGGTCGGAGAACTCGCCCGTCACCTCCTGGCGACCCGCGTCCTCGGCGATGTCGCGCAGGCCCAGGTTGCGGTACGAGCCGTCGGAGAACAGGGGCGGCACATGGCACACGGCGCAGCGCAGGGAGCCGTTCTGGAAGGCCTGCCAGCCCGCCATCTGCTGGGAGGTCATCGCGCCCGGGACGCCGAGCACCCACTGGTCCCAGGGGGTCTGGTCGGGGTTGAGCGTGCGCTGGTAGGTGGCGAGGGCATAGGCGATGCGCTCGGCCGTGATCTCTGGATCGCCGAACGCGAGGCTGAACAGCGCGGGATAGCTGGGCGCGATCCCGAGGATCTGGAGGAGGTCCGGGTTCAGGTCGCTGGCGAGGGCGAGCGGCTCGACGCGCTCGAGCTTCTCACGCACATCGTCCCAGGTGCGGCCCGGCCAGGCCATCTCCACCGACGAGACGATGGGGCCGACCGCCTGGCTCTCGAGGGCGCCGTACTGCGTGATCGACACCTGCCCGGTCTCGGGGTCGACGAAGGTCCCCTCCGCGCGCCCGTCCCAGAACAGCTCGAAGAAGTGGCCCGCGCCGATGGGGCTCGAGGCCGAGCGGCGCGTGATCTGCTGCTGGAGCCCGAAGACAGGGTGGGGGCTGTAGTCGCCCTCTGCGTCGGTCGCGATGACGCCAGGCGAGCCGACCTTGTCGTCCGCCGTGCCGCTGACCCCGTCCAGGCCCGGGTCGCGCCCGAACAGATCCGCGCGCGGATCGGAGCCACCGAAGCCGGGGATGTGGCAGGTCCCGCAGGCGGTGGTGTTGTCGCTGGAGAGCTGCTCGTCCCAGAAGAGCGCCTTGCCGAGCAGGCGCTTGGGCTCGGTGATCGGGTTCTCCGCCGGGATCAGGGGCGGGCCCAGCTGGGCGAGGGCCGAGGGGGTCAGCGCGAGGAGCAGCATGGCTCTCCGCAGGACGGACATGGGGGAAGGTCCCATCCCTCAAGACTACCAGCACCCCTCCCTCCCAGGTGCGGGGGAGAGGGGCGCGCAGCGGGTCGGCGCGACAGCTTGTCGCGCAATGGGGCAACCTGCCCGTCGCGCAGGCAGAACCGCGCCTCGGGGCGGGGCCTCAGGCCAGGCCCGTGTGGCGAAGGAGGGCCTCGGTGGAGGGCTCGCGGCCCCGGAAGTCCCGGAAGACCTCCATGGGGTGTCGGCTCCCGCCCTGGGCCAGGACCGTGTCGCGGAAGCGCGCCCCGGTCGCCGCGAGGGCAGCCTCGTCCCCGAGCCCTGCCTCCTCGAAGGCGCCGAAGGCGTCGGCCGAGAGGACCTCGGCCCACTTGTAGCTGTAGTAGCCAGCGGAGTAGCCGCCCGCGAAGATGTGGGCGAACGAGCACTCGAACCGGTCCTCGGGCAGCGGCGGCACGACGGACATGCGGTCGACCACGCGCTGCTTCGCCTCCTCGAGGCTCTCGGCTTCGCCCGGCTGGAAGCGGTGGTGCAGTTCCATGTCCAGCGCCCCGAAGAAGAGCTGGCGCAGCATGGCCGTGGCCGAGCGGTAGTTCTTGGCGGCCACCAGCTTGTCGAACAGCTCCTTCGGCAAGGGCTCGCCGCTCTCGTAGTGCGCGGCGAAGCCCATGACCGTGGCCTCGTGGTAGGTCCAGTTCTCCATGAACTGGCTCGGCAGCTCGACCGCGTCCCACTCGACGCTGTTGATCCCAGCGGCCTCCGGCACCTCGACCGTGGTCAGCATGTGCTGTAGGCCGTGGCCGAACTCGTGGAAGAGGGTCTCCACCTCGCCGTGGGACATGAGCGAGGGCCGCGCGCCTGCGGGCGGGGTCTGGTTGCACACCAGCACTGCCGTGGGGACCTGCAGGCTGCCGTCCTCGAGGGTCTCGCGGCCCATGAGGTCGTTCATCCACGCTCCGCCGCGCTTGTCCTCGGGGCGTGAGTAGGGATCGAGGTAGAAGTTCGCGATCTCGGCGCCCTCGGCGCTCTGGATGCGGAAGAAGCGCACATCAGGGTGCCAGACCTCGACCTCACCGTCCGCTGCGACGACGCGCACCCCGAAGAGCCGCTCCGTCACGCTGAAGAGGCCCTCGAGGACCTTCGGGAAGGGGAAGTAGGGGCGCAGCTCCTCGTCCGAGAGGGCGTAGCGCGCCTCGCGCATGCGCTCCGACCAGAAGGGGCCATCCCAGTGGCGCAGCTCGAGGTCCGCGTCACCGGACTGCTCGCGGGCGAAGGCCACCAGCTCCTCGTACTCGGCCTCGGCGCGGGGGAACGCCGCGCTGCGGAGGTCCTCGGTGAGCTGATCCACGGCGTCCACGCGCTCGGCCATCTTGGTGCTGACCGAGATCTCGGCGTGCGAGGTGAAGCCCAGCAGGCCCGCGCGCTCCTTGCGCAGGGCCAGGATCGACTGGATGCGTCCGCGGTTGTCGAGGTCACCCTCGGAGGCCACGGAGACCATGGCCCGGTAGACCTTCTCGCGCAGGTCCGCCTTGCGGCAGTGCTGCAGGAACGGGCCGGCCACCGGGTAGTCCAGGGTGATGCGCCACGGGCCGGCCTCGGGCGTCGCGCCCTCGTGGCCCTTGGCGGCCGCCGAGGCCGCGGTCATGTGGAGCAGCGTCGCGGGCAGTCCCTCCACATCCGCGGCGTCCGTCAGCAGCAGCGAGAACGCCTTGCGGCTGTCGAGGACCGCGTTGGAGAAGCCGGTGGCGAGCTCGGCCAGCTGCTGCTGGATCTCGTTGAAGCGCTCGCGCTCCTTGCCCGCGAGGCCGATCCCCGAGAGGCGCATGTCCATCAGCTCCTTCTCGACGAGGCGCTGGCGCGTGGCATCCAGGGAGCCCCACCCGTCTCCGTTGCGGAGGTCCTCCAGAGCGCGGTACATGCGCTCGCTCTGGCCCAGCGAGGTGAAGAACGCCACCACGGTCGGCTGCAGCTCCTCGTAGGCCGCACGCAGCTCGTCGGAGTTGCGCACGCCCATCAGGTGCCCGGTGATGCCCCACGCGTACCCAAGCGGCTCGAGGACCCGTCGGCGGCGGTCGAACAGGCTCGCCCAGGTGGGCTCCACGCTCTCCTCCAGGGCGGAGAAGCCCGCCTTGGCCTGCTCGAGCAGGGCAGGGATGGCCTCGCGCACGGCCTCGGGGGTGATGGCCTCGAAGCGGGGGTGTTCGCCGAAGGTGAACAGGGGATTCTGGGTCGGGGCGCTGGTCATGGGATCAGGGGCTCCCAGGGGTCTGACTGACCGTTTGGGGCGCTTCTCTCCAGCCCCCCAGCATAGCCGATCCGCGCCCGCAGCGGCGTGCCCGTGAGGCCGGACGGGCCAGCTCGAGGGCACACACACAGAGGCTGGCTCAGAGGCCAGCCCGGAATTCGTTCGGATTCCTGTCCGCTCGCGGGGCGCCAGCTCAGGAGTGAGGGACGCCGCCGCGTGGCGGGTCGAGCCCAGGAGCCCCAAGCCCCTACCCTGTGCATCGGCCTGGCCGCTCGCACCCCGCCCACGGCGGCGGCGTCGACACCCCTCGACCATCCCAGACCCGCACGGAATCCAAGGACTCACCCAGGAGCGCCTCCCACCACATGACCTCGACCAGGGACCGGGCAAGATCTCCAGCTCCGGTCCCTCGCGGCTCCCGGGCGCCTCGGCGCCTGGGAGCCGCACCCTCACCTCGCCTGAGCGGCGCTCACGAGGCGCGCGCTCAGGCCATCAGCGCAGGGATCGGGCGCGCCGGCTCCACGCCCGTGAGGCGCAGGTCCAGGCCCTGATGCCGCACGGTCAGGCGCTCGTGGTCCATCCCAAGCAGGTGCAGGAAGGTGGCGTGCAGGTCGTGCACATTCACCGGGTCCCGCACGATGTTGTAGGAGAACTCGTCCGTCTCTCCGTGGATGTGGCCCGGCCGGATCCCGCCGCCCGCCATCCACATCGTGAAGCAGCGGGGGTGGTGGTCGCGCCCGTAGTTCTCGCGACTCACGCCGCCCTGGGAGTAGATCGTCCGGCCGAACTCGCCGCCCCAGACGATCAGGGTCTCATCCAGCAGGCCACGCCGCTCGAGGTCGAGGATCAGCGCGTGGCAGGGGCGGTCGATGTCACGACACTGGTCCGGAAGCCGGCCCGCCACATTCGCGTGGGTGTCCCAGTTGTTGTGGTAGACCTGCACGAAGCGGACTCCGCGCTCGACCATACGGCGTGCCATCAGCGCGCTGTTGGCGAAGGTGCCCGGCTTGCGCGCCTCCTCGCCGTACAGGGACCAGGTGTGCTCGCCCTCGGTGGTGAGGTCCGCGAGCTCGGGCACCGAGGCCTGCATGCGGTAGGCGAGCTCGTACTGCTCCATGCGCGTGCGCGTCTCGGGATCGCCTAGGTCGTCCAGCAGGCGCTGGTTCAGCGCGGCGATGCCGTCGAGGGTGCGCCGGCGCACCGCGTCGCTGACGCCGTCGGGGTTCTGCAGGAACAGGATCGGGTCGCCGCTCGAGCGGAAGGACACCCCGGCGTGCGCGCCGGGCAGGGCGCCCGCGGCCCACAGGCGCGCCGAGATCGCCTGCATCTGCTCCTGGTTCGTCGGGCGCGCGACCATCACCACGAAGGTCGGCAGGTCGTCGTTCATCGAGCCCAGCCCGTACGACGCCCACGCGCCGAGGCAGGGGCGGCCGGTGAGCTGGTTGCCCGTCTGCAGGAAGGTGATCGCGGGCTCGTGGTTGATGGCGTCGGTGTGCACCGTGCGCACGAAGCACATCTTGTCTGCCGTCTTGCCGAGGTTCGGCAGCAGCTCGCAGAGCTCCATGCCGCACTCGCCGTGGCGGTCGAACCTGAACCGGCTCGGAGCGATGGGGAAGCGCGCCTGCCCCGAGGTCATGGTCGTCAGCCGCTGGCCGTTGCGGACCGACTCGGGCAGGTCCTTGTCGTACCAGTCGACCATGCCCGGCTTCGGGTCGAACAGGTCCATCTGCGGCGGGCCCCCGACCATGTGCAGGTAGATCACGCGCTTGGCCTTCGGGGCGAAGTGGGGGCCGAGCGCATCGGACCCGAGCGGCCGGCCGGCCGCCAGGTTCGCGAGGGCGGCGCCCCCCAGCAGGTGGGAGCCCGTGCGCAGGAAGTGGCGCCGCGTCAGGGTCTCGCGAACGCCAGCGAGGGGATCGGTGTGGCCGGGGTCGCTCACTTGGTCACCACCTCATCCAGGTTCATCAGCATGTTGGCCAGCATGGTCCAGGCCGCGAGCTCGGCGGCAGGCAGGTCCTCGGGAGCGGGGCTCTCACCGACCTCCGCCAGGGCCTTGGCCGCCTCCGGTTCCGCGGCGTAGTGGGCGCGCAGGTCGGCGAGCACGGCGCCGCAGGTGCGAAGCTCCTCGTCTGCCAGGGGGCGGGAGGCGAGCCCCAGCATCATCGCGTCCATGCGCGCGGCATAGCTCTCACTGGTACGCAGGGCCCTCACCGCCAGCGCGCGGGCGGCCTCGACGAACTGCGGGTCGTTGAGGGTGACTAGCGCCTGGAGGGGCGTGTTGGTGCGGATGCGGCGCACGGCGCAGGTCTCTCGGTTCGGAGCGTCGAAGATCTCCATCGAGGCCGGCGGGGCCGCCCGCTTCCAGAGGGTGTACATGCTGCGCCGCCACAGGCGCTCGCCGGCGTCCATGCGGTAGGTGTGGGTGTTGCTCTCGCGCATCGCGACGGCCTCCCAGACCCCGGGCGGCTGGTAGGGCCGCACGCTCGGGCCTCCGATCTCCGGCACCAGCAGGCCGCTCGCGGCCAGGGCCGTATCGCGGATCATCTCGGCGTCCATGCGGAAGCGCGGGCCGCGCGAGAGCAGGCGGTTGTCCCCGTCCAGGGCGCGCTTCGCCGCCGGAGCGCCCGCGGCCTGGCGGTAGGTTGCGGAGGTCACGAGCAGGCGGAAGAGGTCCTTCACGCGCCAGCCGGACTCGCGGAACTCGACCGCCAGCCAGTCCAGCAACTCGGGGTGCGAGGGGAACTCGCCGGACAGCCCCAGGTCGCCGCTCGTCGCGACGAGCCCCGTGCCGAAGAGCTCCTGCCAGAAGCGGTTCACGGCCACGCGCGCGGTGAGGGGGTGGTCCGCCTGGAACAGCCACTCCGCCAGGGCGAGGCGGCTGGCTGGAGCGCCCGAGGCCATGGGGGGGAGGAAGGCCGGCGTTCCCGGCTGCACCTGCTCCCCGCGCCGGTCGTACTCCCCGCGGTCCAGCACGAAGGCCATCGGGGCGCCCTCCGCCTCCGCGAACACATGGGCGGTGGGGCTGCTGGCCTCGATGGCCCGCCGCTCGCCGTCGAGGCGCTGCGCCTCGCCGTCCCAGCGCTGCCAGTCCTCGTCGACCGCGCGCAGCCACCAGTCGCGCAGGGAGCTGCGCGTGCCCTCATCGAGGGGCTCGAGCCCCTGCGCGACCGCGTCAGTCAGCAGAGGAGCCAGGGCCAGCGAGGCCACCTCTCCCGCGTCCAAGACCCGCGCGTGCAGGCGCAGATCGGCGACGGCCGCGCCGGAGGCATTGCCGGGCGTGCGGCTGCCGAGGCGGAAGGGGACCGTAGTGCGGATCGAGCCCTCGAGGCCTTGGGCCTCGACATTGACCTCCTGCTCGACGCCGTCGTAGTAGACGCGCACGCCTCCGACCTTGGCGCTGCCGTCGTAGGTGATGGCCACATGGGTCCAGCGCTCTGCCGGGACCTGCGCCTTGGCCACGACCTTGAGGGCCTGCTGGGGCCACGCCGCGATGATGTGGGTCCCCACGCGCCGGCCCTGCAGCCACAGGTCCCAGCCGCGGTAGGCGTTGCCCATGTCCATGCGGGAGGCCAGGGCGCCGGAGCGATCGTTGGGCTGCAGCCGGACCCACGCGGAGCAGCTGAAGGCGTCCGCCGTGTCGAAGTCGCCGGCATCGGGGAGCACCAGGGACGCGCCCTCGGACCGCAGCCCGCCGCCGCTGGGGCCCTCCTCCCACGACGCGCCCTCCTCCAGGGCGACCTCGCGAGCGGCGCCCTCCAGCACCACCTGTGCCGGAGCGCCTGCGCCGGCCGCGCGCACGATGAGGTGCTCCTCTCCTGCGGGCACGCGCTCCACGGCCCGTGCGGCCTCAGGGCTCGCGAGCCAGGCGGCGAGGTCCTCGCTTGCGCTGGCCTCGCGCGCTGCGCGGGCGCCGCGTGCCGCCTCGAGCTCGCCCGTGAGGGTGGCGAGGCGCGCCCGCTGCTCGGGCGGGGTCACGCGCAGGATGGGGGGCGGGTCCTGTGCGTTGCCGTCGCGGATCGGGACCCGCGTGTTGTCGAAGTACGCCGACAGCCCATAGAACTCGCGCTGGGTCAGCGGGTCGTACTTGTGGTCGTGGCAGACCGCGCAGCCCACGGTGAGCCCGAGCCAGGCCTGCCCGAAGGACTCCGTGCGGTCGCGGGCGTAGAGGACCTTGTACTCCTCGTCGATCAGTCCGCCCTCGTTGGTGGTGATGTTGCAGCGCAGGTAGCCCGTGGCGACGCGCTGGGGGATGGTGGGCTCGGGGAGCAGGTCTCCGGCCAGCTGCTCGATCGAGAAGGTGTCGTAGGGCACATCCGCCGTGAACGCCTCGATGACCCAGTCGCGGTAGGGCCAGATGTCCCGGTAGTTGTCGAAGTGGATCCCGTGGGTGTCGGCGTAGCGCGCCACATCGAGCCAGCCGCGCGCGCGGTGCTCACCCCAGGCGTCGCTGGCGAGCCAGCGCTCCACCAGCCGCTCGTAGGCGTCCGGACGCGGGTCCTGCACGAAGGCCTCCACCTCGGCCGGAGCGGGGGGCAGGCCGGTCAGATCGAGGGCCAGGCGTCGGGCGAGGCTGCGCCGGTCCGCCTCGGGTGCGGGTGCGAGGCCCTCCTCCTCCAGGCGAGCCAGCACGAAGGCGTCGACCGGGTTCCGCACCCAGGCCTGCTCCTGGACCTCGGGCAGGCCGGGCCGCTCGGGCGTGCGGAACGACCAGTGGCGGTCATAGGGTGCGCCGGCTGCGACCCAGTCGGTGAGGACCTGCACCTGCTCCGCGCTGAGGGGCTTCCCAAGCTCCACGGGCGGCATGTGTGCGGGATGGTCTGCGCCCAGGGAGATGCGCCGCACCAGCTCCCCCTCGAACACGCCCGCCGTCCGCGCTGCTGCCTCCTCGTCCAGCCGCAGGTCCCCCTCCCGCGCGGCCTCATCGGGACCGTGGCAGGCGAAGCAGTGCTCGCTCAGGATCGGCCGCACATCGCGCCCGAACTCGACCTCCCCGCTCGCGTGGCCCGTGCCCACGCCTCCTGAGGCCGAGTGGAGCCCCGCCGACGGGACCAGAAGGAGGAGCGGGAGGAGCGCGCCGGGGACCATGCCCCCAGCATAGGGGCCGCCTCGCGCCCCGGGAGGGACCCACGCGAGCCCCGAAAGCGAGCGCCCGCCCGGATCGCGAGGATCCGGGCGGGCGCTGCCTTGGCGCGAACGCCGATCAGTGGGCGTGGCCGCCGCCCGCGGGCTCCTTGTCGGCCCCGGGGACCTCGGAGACCAGGGCGTCGGTGGTCAGCAGCAGGCCCGCGACCGAGGCCGCGTTCTGCAGGGCGGAGCGCACGACCTTGGTGGGGTCGATGACGCCGGCCTTGACCAGGTCCTCGTAGGTGTCGGTCCCGGCGTTGTAGCCGAACCCGGCGCCCTTGCCTGCGCGCACGTTCTGGACCACGACCGCGCCGTCCTGGCCGGCGTTGGTCGAGATCTGGCGCAGGGGGGCCTCAAGAGCGCGGCGCACGATCATGGCGCCGACGCGCTCGTCACCCTCGAGCTTCATCTTCTCGACGGTGTCGATGCAGGACAGGAGGGCCGTGCCGCCGCCGGGGACGATGCCCTCCTCGACGGCCGCGCGGGTGGCGTGCAGGGCATCCTCCACGCGAGCCTTCTTCTCCTTCATCTCGGCCTCGGTGGCCGCGCCCACATTGATCTGGGCGACGCCGCCGGACAGCTTGGCGAGGCGCTCCTCGAGCTTCTCGCGGTCGTAGTCCGACTTGGTGCCCTCGATCTCGGAGCGGATCTGCTCGATGCGCGCCTTGATGTCGGCCTTCTTGCCGCCGCCCTCGACGACGAGAGTCGCGTCCTTGCTGACCGTGATGCGCTTGGCGCGACCCAGGTCCTTGAGGGTCATCTGCTCGAGCTGGACACCCATGTCCTCCATGACGGCCTGGCCGCCGGTGAGGATGGCGATGTCCTGCATCATGGCCTTGCGGCGGTCGCCGAAGCCGGGGGCCTTGACGGCGCAGACCGGAAACGAGCCGCGCAGGCGGTTCACGACCAGCGTGGTCAGGGCCTCACCCTCGATGTCCTCGGCGATGATGACCAGGGGACGACCGCTCTGGATGACCTGCTCGAGGAGCGGGACCAGGGGCTGGATCGAGGTGATCTTCTTCTCGTGGACCAGGATGTAGGCGTCGTCGAACGCAGCCTCCATGGCGGAGGGGTTCGTGATGAAGTGCGGCGAGAGCCAGCCCTTGTCGAACTCCATGCCCTCGACGAAGGTGATCTCCGTCTCGAGGGTGCGGCCGTCCTCGACGGTGATGACGCCGTCCTTGCCCACCGCCTCCATGGCGTCGGCGATCTTCTTGCCGATCTCCATGTCGTTGTTGGCGGCGATGGCGGCGACCTGGGAGATCTCCTGGTGGCCCTTGACGGCCTTGGACATCTTCTTGAGGTTGCCGACGCACGCCTCGACGGCGGCGTCCACGCCGCGCTTCAGGGCCACCGGGCTGGCGCCCGCGGTGACATTCTTGAGGCCCTCGATGAAGATGGCCTCGGCCAGGACGGTGGCGCTCGTGGTGCCGTCACCCGCGACATCGTTCGTCTTCTGGGCGACCTGCTTCACGAGCTGCGCGCCCATGTTCTCGTTGGGATCGTCGAGCTCGACCTCCTTCGCGACGGAGACGCCGTCCTTGGTGACGGTCGGGCTCCCGAAGGACTTCTCGATGATGACATTGCGACCACGCGGGCCAAGGGTGACCTTGACGGCGCGGGCCAGCTTCTGGACGCCGGCGCGGATGTGGTCGCGCGCCGTGGCGTCGTAGGAGATCTGCTTGGCGGCCATGATGGACTCCTCTGCTGCTAGGGGTGGAGGAGCCGGCCTCAGCCGACGATCCCGAGGATGTCGTCCTCACGCATGATGAGGTAGTCCTCGCCACCGAACTTGACCTCGGTGCCGGCGTAGGAGGTGAACAGGACGCGGTCGCCGACGGCGACCGAGAAGCTGCTCTTCTCGCCGTTGTCGAGGGTCTTGCCCGCGCCGACGGAGATCACGATGCCCTCCTTGGGCTTCTCCTTGGCGGACTCGGGGAGCAGGATCCCGCCGGCGGTCTTGTCCTCGGCCTCGACACGCTGGACGAGGACGCGGTCACCGAGGGGGCGGATGGCGGCTTGCTTCTTGGACTTGGTGGTGGCCATGACAGGTTGAGTCAGGTGGGTGGTCAGGGGATGGGTCTTGGATCAGGGGGTCCGCCAAGCGCTGCACACGATGCGCCGGCGGGTGGTTGTCAGCTCGCGTGGCCCCAGTGGCGCTCGAGGGTCTCGCGCACGCAGGCGCGCAGCTCGTCGGGACGCACGGGCTTGCGCAGGAAGGCGGCGGCGCCGGACTCCAGCAGCCAGTGGGCGGTGCCCTCCTCGGCCTCGCCCGACCAGAACAGGCAGGGGACATTGAGGCTGCGCTCGCGGACCCACTCGAAGACCTCGAGCCCGGTGCGACCGGGCATGTGGACATCGAGCAGGGCGAGGTGCAGGGGGCCGCTCTTGAGCAGCTCCACCGCCTCTAGCCCGTTGCTGGCCTCGACCACCTGCCGGCCCTCTCCGGAGAGGAGCTCCACGGCACCGAGGCGAATCTCGGTGTCGTCGTCGGCGATGAGGATGCGGTGGGGCTGCACGGGAGGCGCGGGCTGGGGGAGCCGCTGGGCTGTCCCCCCGGTGCAAGTGCTGTGCCGAGGGGGCCGCCGGGGCACTCCAGGGGTCCGAGGGGCCCGCAGGCCGCCCTGGGCGCGGGTTCGTGGCGGCGCCCGGCGGCCCCTTGGTCGAGGCCTGCTGCCGTTCTGGCAGCCTCCTCCGGGGGCTTCGCCCGGACCTGTCGGATTGGCAGCATAGGTCCCATGCCCACCTCCGCGCCCTGGCCGGTGTTCGACACCCACTCCGACGCCCTCCAGCGCGACCTGGATCTGGGTCAGGACCTTGGCACCCGCACCCAGGGCCACCTGGACCTCGTCCGCGGCGCCGAGGGCGGCCTCGGCGCGCTGGTGTTCGTGTGCTGGTGCGACCCGGCCTTCATCGAGGAGGGGGGCGCAGCCCGCAGGACCTGGGACCTGCTCGGGGCCGGCCACCGGCTGCTGGCGCGCCACCCCGAGCGCGTGGCCTGGGCGGGGGATGGCGCCACGCTCTCCGCGGCGCGCGAGGCAGGCCGGATCGCGGCCACCTTCGGCATCGAGGGCGGACACTCCTTGGAGGGAAGCCTCGAGCGCCTCGAGGCCTTCTTTCACGCCGGCGTCCGCGTGCTGACCCTGGTGTGGAACAACCACCTTGACTGGATCCGATCCTGCCAGGACGGAGCGGGGCCGGGCATCCCCGAGGGCCTCTCGCCGTTCGGGCGCGAGGTTGTCACGCGCATGAACCAGCTCGGGATGGTCGTGGACCTGTCGCACGCGGGCGAGCGCAGCTTCTATGACGCGCTCGAGACCAGCAGCGCCCCCGTCCTCGCCAGCCACTCGGGCTGCTTCGCCCTGCACGACCATCCGCGCAACCTCAAGGACGCCCAGCTGCGCGCCCTCGCCGACCAGGGCGGCGTGGTGGGGATGGTGTTCTGCACGCCGTTCCTCGACGCCGACGCGCGCGCCGAGGAGGTGCGCCTGCGCACCAGCGCCGAGTACCAGGGCCTCACGGGGGCGAACTCAACGGAGCTCTTCCTGCGCCAGGCCCAGTGGATGCAGGCCCACGCCACGCCGCTCCCGATGGAGCGCGTCCTCGACCACCTCTGCCACGCGGTCGAGGTGGCGGGGGTCGACGCGGTGGGGATCGGCTCGGACTACGACGGCATCGAGCGCACGCCTGCAGGCCTCGAGGACGCCAGCTGCTATCCGCAGCTGGCGGCGGGCATGCTCCGCCGGGGATTCGCGGAGGACGAGGTCGCACGCGTGTTCTTCACCAACTCCCAGCGCGTGTTCGAGGCGGCCACGCGCCCGGCGGCCGGGGTGCCGCTGAGCCCCCTGTCCGCCGAGGCCGCGGGCTCCTGATGCGGGAACCCCGTGCAAGGGCCGCGGCCCCGCAGGGTGTCGAGGGCTAGACTCGATGGCGATGGAGCGCGGATGGTCGTGGAGTCCCTGGACGGGTGCGCTGGCAGCGTTCCTGCTGGGGCTGCTCGCCTCCCTGGGCGTCTCCATGGAGCGCACCATGGGCTGGGACGAGGCCATGCACCTCGCCGCTCCGGCCGTGCAGATCGCCGAGGCCCTGCGTGAGGGTGAGCTCGACGAGGCCGCGGTCGCGGTCCTCTCCTGCGAGCGGTACCCGCCGCTCGTGCCCGCGATCCACGGCCTGGTGGGCGCGGCCTTCGAGCCCACCGAGCTGGTGATGCGTCGCACCCAGCGATGGTTCTGGGCGCTCGGGGCCCTGGGCATGTTCCTGCTCGCGCGCGCCGTGTGCGGTCGCGACCCCGACGACGAGCTTCCGCCCGGCGTTGGAGGCGCACCCGCCATAGCGTTCGCGCTGTGGGTGCTGTGCCCCATGGCTCTTGCGTTCGGCGGGACCCTGTTCCTGGAGGTGCCCTTCACGGCCCTCGGCACCCTGGCGGTTGCGGGCTGGATCACCCGCGCGCGCAGGAGCCGCCCCGGCCTGGAGCTCGGCACCGGCGTCCTCCTGGCCGCCTGCCTGTTCACCAAGTGGAACTACGGGCTGCTGCTGGGCGCGGGCCTCGCGGTGGACCTCGTGCTGGAGGTCGTGGCGCGCGTGCGCGTGCAGGACGGCCGCGGGGCCGCGGCCAGCGTCCTGCGCCTGGGCCTGCCCACGGCCCTCGCGTGCGCGTGGTGGTTCCTCCTGCCGTGGCCGGCGGGCGCGGAGACCGCGGCCTCCCACCGCGCGGCCTTTGCGTCCTTCCTCGGCGGCAACCTCGAGCTCGGCGTCACCCCGCGCCAGCTGCGCTGGTTCGATTGGACCACCTTCTTGGTGCCGTCCCCGCGGGTGCTGGTCTGGGTCGTTGTCGCGGCCCTCCTCGCCCTGCGTGCAGTGGGGGATCGCGGCATCCGCGTCGCGCTGCTGGTTCTGCTCGTGAGCGGCCTGCCCGTCTGGAGGCATCCCTTCCACCTGGACCGGTTCCTCCTGCCCGCGGCGCCGTTCCTGTTCGTGCTGGCAGCGGTGGGAGCGTCGAGGTTCCTGGCGCGGCTGGGCGGGGTGCGAGTCGCGGTGGGCGTGCTGCTCCTGGGCTCTGGCTTCGTGGCGCCGGCTGCGGATTCCATGGCGGTGCTGCACGCCCTGAGCCTCGCCAACCCGGCTGCGCGCGACTATCAGCTGGCGGTCCTCGAGGAGCGGCGCAGCGTCGCCTTCGACCGGCCGCTGCCCACTAACGGCCTGCCGCGCGCGGTGCACGACGAGCTGATCGAGGTGCTGGCCGAGAGCTGGCCGGAGTCGGGACGGGTGGGCTGGCTCGGCCTCTCGCAGGCGTTCCCGCCAGCGGCGTGGGGCGTCGGCCTGGAGGCCCTGCATCCCGGCGACGCGCGGGCCCGGGCGCTCCTCGCGGCGCGGGACCTGGACCAGCGGCTGTTCACCCTGGACCAGGCCGACCCCGAGCCTCCGGCCGAGGAGGTCCTGAGCTGGGCGCAGGGCTTCGACCTCCTCTGGGCCACGGACCCGCCCGATCTGACCACCGGTCGGCGCGCCTGGATCGCGCGCGAGCGGGCCGTGCTGGTGGAGGCGGGGTGGCGGGAGCAGGAGCTCGCGGTCCTGCGCTGGATCCGCGCCACCGGCGCGGAGCGGGTCGTGCGCGTGCTGGCGCTGACGCCGCCGCGGTGACGGAACTCCTGGGGCGTGCTCGCGCGCGGTGGATTCGCTCGCCTGGGCCGCTTCACGAGCGACCCCTCGCGCTGTGAGGTGCGGTGTTTCTTGCCGCAGAGCGGTGTTTCTTGCCGCAGAGCGGTGGCTCCTGATGCAGAGCGGTGGCTCTTGCCGAGTTGACTCTTCAGCTGGCTGCGGGGCTGCCTTCGGCGTGTCGCGGACTTTTTCTGCAACCGTGAAGGCCGGGGCGCGTCCTGGGTGCGTGGCCGCGAGTGCGCGGCCCTTCTCTGCCGCACCCCGCTGACCTCCGGTTCCCCGATGCAGTACGACTTCAGCCAGCTCGAAGACCCCACCGATCTCCGCACCGTTCCCGAGGGCTCCTATCCCTGTCGCATCCGCGAGGTGCGCGAGGGCAAGGCCCGCGATGGCTCCCCCCGCTGGAGCCTGCGGCTCGAGGTGGCCGAGGGCGAGCTCGCCGGGCGCCACGCGGCGTGGGACTCCCTGACCTGGAGCGAGCGCGGCGTCCACCGCGTGCGCAGCGTCCTAGCCGCCCTGGGCTTCGAGGTGGACGGCGTCCTCGCCGTCGAGCCGAGCGAGCTCGTGGGCCGTCGTGCCCTCGTGGAGCTGGCCGAGGAGACCTGGGAGGACCCGCAGCGGGGCATCCGCCGTCAGCAGCTGACCGTTCCCTACGCGGGCTGGCGCAGCCTTGCCGAGGCGCAGCCGCTGCTCGGAAGCTCGGGTGGCGACTCCCCGGCGGCCCCGCTCGACGCCACGCCCCGAGGGGCTCGGGCCGAGTCCGCCGGCTCCGGCGGTGCTCGGGGCCAAGGCCCAGTGGCAGCCCTGTCGATCCCGGAGGGGGCCTGCACCCTCGAGGACTCGCCCTTCTGATGGCCGGGGCTCTGGGGCACCTGCATCCTGCAGCTGCTGTCGCCCCGCGCTTCCTCAGGGGGCGACTCCCCGGGGCGATCTGCAGCGGGGTCCTTGGTTCCGGCCCGAACGCGTTGATCCCTTCGCTCGGTCGCGGGATGCTCGTCCTCCATGACCGAGCCCATCCCTGAGGAGGATCGTCTTGTCGAGGCCGCCCGCGCGGTCCTCGCTCAGGCGCACGCGCCCTACTCGGGCTATGCGGTGGGGGCGGCTCTGCTCGACGCCGACGGTCGGATCCATGTGGGCTGCAATGTCGAGAACGCCAGCTTCGGGCTGACGATCTGCGCCGAGCGGACGGCCGTGGCCCACGCGGTCACCCTCGGCGCGCGCACCTTCCAGGGCCTCGTGATCGCCTTCGCGAAGGAGCCCGTGGTCCCGCCCTGCGGCGCGTGCCGTCAGGTCCTTGCGGAGTTCGCGCCGGACCTGCCCGTGGCCTGGGTCGGGAGCGGTGGGGTCGTGGGTCGAGCCCGGCTCGGTGAGCTCCTGCCGGGGGCCTTCGATGGGGGCTTCCTCGCCGTGGACAGGACCCGCCCGAGTGGGGATCCTGGGGCCTAGAGAGGGCCGTCCAACTCCCCATCCCCGGGCCTCTGCCAGCGGCCGCTGGCCGCTTCCTGGGAGAACGCTCAAGCACCGGGACCGGAGCTCCTCGAACCGCACCGCAGCCTCCTGCCATGCCCCTCCCTCGATCCGTCATGGAGCGCGCCGCCGCGCTGCGCGCCGAGCTCCTGCGTCACGACCGCCTCTACTATGTGGAGGGCGCGCAGGAGGTGTCGGATGCGGAGTACGACGGCCTCTTCCGCGAGCTCAAGGGGCTAGAGGCGGAGCACCCCGAGCTCGTCGTCCCCGAGAGTCCGACCCAGCGCGTGGGCTCGGCCCTGCCCGAGGGCCAGGGCTTCGACAAGGTCGAGCACGCGGTGCCGATGCTCTCCATCGAGTCCCTCTTCGCCGTGGAGGAGGTGCAGGACTTCGTGGAGAAGATCCAGCGCTTCCTGGGCCTCGAGGCCGACGAGGTCCTCTCCTGGTCCTGTGAGCCCAAGTTCGACGGGGTGAGCGCCTCGGTGATCTACGAGGAAGGGCGCCTGGTGCGGGGGGTGACCCGCGGTGACGGCGTCGTGGGGGAGGAGGTCACGGCGAACTTCCGCACGATCCGCAACCTGCCGCTGGCCCTCGACGGCAGCCGGCGGCCCGTGCCGCGGCTGCTCGAGGTGCGGGGAGAGGTGCTGATCGCGCGCGCGCGCTTCGAGGCCTTCAATGCCGAGCGGGAGGGCCGCGGAGAGGCCCGCCTCGCGAATCCGCGCAACGCGACCGCCGGTGCCATCCGGCGCAACGATCCCCTCGAGGTGGCGCGCTACCCGCTCGAGTTCCACACCTATGCGGCTCCGCGGGTGGAGGGAGCCGAGGGCGAGGAGCAGGACCTCTCCTTCAAGACCCAGCGCGAGCTCTCCGCCGCCCTTGCGGACTGGGGGCTCCCCGACTCGGGCTTCGGGCGTACGGTCGAGGGGCTCGAGGCCTGCCTGGCCTACCACGCCGACCTGGAGTCGAGGCGCGCGGAGCTTCCGTTCGAGGTGGATGGCGTCGTGTGCAAGCTCGAGCGTCTCGACCTGCGCGACCGGCTGGGCACCACGGCGCGCACGACGCGCTGGCAGTACGCGCACAAGTTCGCCGCCCTCGAGGCTGTGACCACCCTGCGCGCGATCGAGGTCCAGGTGGGCGTGAACGGCCGCCTGACTCCGCGCGCTCACCTCGATCCGGTGGAGGTGATGGGAGTCGTGGTCCGCCACACCACCCTGCACAACGAGGATCATGTGCATGCGTTGGGGCTTGGTGCGGGAGATCGCGTGTCCCTCAAGCGCGCGGGAGATGTCATCCCCCAGGTCGTCGGCGTGACGCGCAAGGCGAAGGGCAAGGCGCCTGCCGACTGGCTCGAGCGCGTGCCCGAGGCCCTCTGCCTGGGGCCGGACGAGGCGGCGCCCGGCGCGCCCGCTCAGGAGGGCCTTGCCTTTGACGGCGAGCCGCGCGTGCGCCCGGGGGTGACCTGGCGCTGGGCCGAGGCCTTCACCATGCCGGACCTCTGCCCCGCGTGCGGCACGGAGGTCGTGCGCGAGGGCAAGTATGTGCAGTGCCCCAACACCCACGGCTGCCCACCGCAGCGGGTCGGGCGCACCGTGCACTTCGCTGGGCGCAGCGGCCTCGAGATCGAGGCCCTTGGGGAGAAGCTCGTGCAGCAGCTCTTCGACGAGGGCCTGATCGAGGGCCCGGGCGACCTCTTTCACCTCGCGCAGGAGCAGCTGGTCGGGCTGGAGCGCTGGGGTGAGAAGAGCGCGAGCAACCTGATGGCCCAGCTGGAGGAGCGCCGGCGCGCACCCTTTGCGCGGTTCCTTGCGGCCCTGTCGATCCCAGGCCTCGGCGAGGCGACCGGGAAGCTCCTCGCACGGAGCTTCGCGAGCCTCGAGGAGCTGCGCGCTGCGGACGAGGAGGCCCTGCAGGTGGTGGACGGGATCGGGCCCAAGGACGCCGCGAAGATCGTGGGCTGGTTCGCACGCCCGGAGAGCGAGGCCCTCCTCGAGCGCCTGTTCACCGGGGGAGTGGAGCTGGTCTACCCCGACCGGGCCGCGGGAGGCGGAGCCTTCGAGGGCAAGTCGGTGGTCTTCACCGGCACCCTCGTAGGCACCACCCGCGCGGAGGCGAAGAAGCTCGTGGAGGACGCCGGGGGCCGCGTGGCCTCCTCCGTGAGCGCGCGCACGGACTTCCTGGTTCAGGGGGGGAAGCCCGGCTCCAAGGCGAAGAAGGCGGAGGAGGCGGGCGTCACGGTCCTGCTGGAGCCCGACTTCCGCGCGCGCCTCGGCCTCGAGCCCCTCGAGGACGCAGCGGCGGAGGCCTGAGGACACCGCCGGACGGCGCAGGCAGACCGCCGGACGGCGCAGGCAGACCGCCGGACGGCGCAGGCAAGCCGCCGGAGGGCGCGAGCAGACCCCCGAAGGGGGCAGGGAGGCTGCCTTGGGGCGCAGGAGCGCCGCTGCGCGGCGATCCTGGAAGCGGGACGAGGGCCATCGCGGGTGTGCGGGCGCAAACACGATGCGCTCGCATGCGTAGACTGCCCTGCGTCGCGCGACCTGCCTGTGGCCCGCCGCTCTCGAGGGGGCCGCTCCGCAGGCCCTGTGACGGACCCGCATATGGCCCACGACGGTGCACCCAACCCCGAGCCTCCGGGCCTCGAGCTGCCCGAGGAGTTCCAGGCCGACGACGAGGTCGCGGCCCTGGTCGAGCGCGCCCAGAGCGGGGATGCCGATGCCCTGAACGAGCTCTTTGCGCGCTACCACCAGACCATGGTGCAGCTGGCCCAGAAGAAGCTCGGCGCGCGGCTGCGCTCGAAGGAGGAGCCCGTGGATCTGGCTCAGACCACCTTCCGCGAGGCGACGCGTGACTTCGAGCGCTACGAGTACCGGGGTGAGGGCTCGCTGCTGCGCTGGCTGCAGACGATCCTGCAGAACAAGATCCGCGACCGGGCGGAGTACTACAGCGCCGGCAAGCGCAACACCGCCAAGGAGCGCCCCCTCGAGGCGACGGCAGACGATGAGCGCGGCGCGTTCGAGCTGCCCTCGGACGACCTGTCCGTGACGCGCGTGGTGGCTCGTGACGAGTCCTTCGTCATCCTGCACGAGGCCCTGAAGGAGCTCTCCGATGAGCACCGGCAGGCCATCGCTCTGGTCTTCTTCCAGGGCCTCCCCCTGCGCGAGGCGGGTGAGCGCATGGGTGGCCGGACCGAGGACGCCGTGCGCATGATGCTGCGCCGCGCCGAGGCGAAGCTGGGGGACAAGCTGCGCCGGGTCCTCGGGGACGGCGCATGAGGCTGGACCACGCCGCGGCCCTGCTTGCCGGGCTCGCGCTCGCAGGCGCCGGGACCTCACTCGCCCTCGTCCCCGGCGGAGGACCCGAAGAGCGGGCCGCGGCTGGCGGGGCGGCGGAGGGAACGGCGCTGCACGGGGCCGGACCCAAGGCCGCCGTCGGAGCCCTCGGCGCCGCCCTCCCGGCGTTGCCGGTCCTGACCCCGGCAGGGGCAGCAGCCGAGGCGGAGCGCACGCCGCAGGTTCGAGGCATGGGGTCCGCAGGGCCGGAGGACCCGCGCGAGTCCTCCCCAGCCTGGAGCGCCCTGGTGCCCGAGGGCGGCTGGCCCGTGCGCCCCAACATCCTCTGGATCACCGTGGAGGACATGTCTCCCTGGCTGGGCTGCTACGGCGACCCCGTCGCCCAGACGCCACGGGTGGATGCCCTCGCTGCGCAGGGTCTGCGCTATACGAACGCCCACGCCACGACTCCCGTTTGCGCGCCGGCGCGCGCGGCCCTCATCACCGGCTGCTACGCCACTCGTATCGGTGCCATGCACATGCGCACCGGCAACCCGAGCAAGGCCAGCCTGGATGCGGACCCTGAGGCCTACGCCGGCATTCCGAGCTACGAGGCCACCCCGCCGCCGGAGGTGCGCTGCTTCCCCGAGCTCCTGCGCAGCGCCGGGTACTGGTGCACCAATCGCGCCAAGACCGACTATCAGTTCAAGGCGCCGGCGACCGTCTGGGATCAGAGCGGAGGCAAGGCCCACTGGCGCAACCGCCCAAACCCCGAGCAGCCCTTCTTCGCGGTGTTCAACCTGGGGGTCACGCACGAGAGCGGGACCTTCGAGCGCACTCGCCGGCAGCCCGAGGTGACGGATCCTGCCCAGGTCGAGGTGCCGCCGTACTACCCCGACACGCCCGCCGTGCGCGCGGTCCTCGCGCGCACCTACGACAACATCGCCGCCATGGACCGGCAGGTGGGCAACCTGCTCGACCAGCTCGAGGAGGACGGCCTCGCGGACAGCACCATCGTGTTCTGGTTCACGGACCACGGGGTGGGGCTGCCCAGGGGCAAGCGCGCCATCTACGCCTCCGGCACCCATGTCCCGCTCGTGGTCCGCGCGCCGGGCCTGGCTCCGGGCGTGACCGATCGCCTGCTGAGCTTCATCGACCTCGGGCCGACGGTGCTGTCCCTTGCTGGGCTGGCCACGCCCGGGTGGATGGACGGCCGCGCCGTACTCGGTGCGCATGCCGCTCCGCCGCCGCCCTTCGTGTTCCTGCATGCGGATCGCATGGACGCGGAGCTCGACAGGACGCGGGCCGTCACCGACGGGCGCTACCGCCTCGTGTGGAATGGCCTCACCGACCGGCCGCGCCTCTATCCTGTGGCCTACGCCGAGGGCGTGCCGCTCATGCCAGACCTGCACGCCCTGGCGGAGCGCGGCGGCGATCGGCCGGAGCAGTGGCAGATGATCGACCGGGTCAAGCCACCCCTCGAACTCTACGACCGGCACTCCGATCCGCACGAGGTGCACAACCTCGCCGCCGCGCCCGAGCATGCGGAGCGCGTCTCGCGGCTTCGCGTGGCGCTCGAGGGCTGGATGGCCAAGACCGGGGACCTGGGCCTGCTGCCCGAGCTCGAGATGGTGCGCACGCGCCTGTGGCCAAGCGCGGGGGGGCAGCCCCGGACGGCGGAGCCCACGCTCGTGACGGGGCCTGACGGGGCCTCCACCCTCCGCTGCGCGACCGACGGCGCCTCCCTTGGCTGGCGCCTCCCGGGCCAGGAGGGCTGGCGCCCCGGGGACACCCTCCCGCGCGTCGAGCTCGCACCGGGAGCGACTGTCGAGGCCTTCGCCCACCGCATCGGGTTCAAGCCCAGCGCGGTCATGACCCTGCGCGTCCCGGGCTGAGCCCTACGGGCCCCACGATTCGCTGCGGGCCCCCTTGACGGACCGCGGCCCCCTGCCGCTAAGATCCCCGCCCCACCGGGCCGGTAACTCAATGGTTAGAGTGCCATCTTCACACGGTGGAAGTTGGAGGTTCGAGTCCTCTCCGGCCCACCACCGCGCGCTGCGCCTCCCCGACCGGGTCCTTCGGTCGGTTGCTCGAGGCCCCCGCGGCTGCCTGCTCTGCTGCTAGGCCTCCACTCCGGGCTTCGACGAGGTGAATGTCAGTGGTCGGGCTCCACTGGCGGGCTCCACTGACCTCCTGAGGGAGAGCGCTTCACCGCTGGGACCTGCGGGCCGCTGCAGATCGGGCGGCGCGGGCGGGGCCGCGATCGTGGGCCATGCGCTCGCGCCCGCCGGGCCCTACCGTCGGGGCTCCCCCTCGACGGGGTCCCTGTGCGCCTCCGTGATGCTGAACCTCCGCCCTCTCGCTCCTGCACTCGTCCTCCTGTTGACCGCCACGGCCGGTATGGCCCAGAAGCTTCCTCGCGAGGATGTGGTGGAGGTGCCGGCTCGGCTTGAGGGCCTGTGCGTCAGCAACCTCTTCCAGAGCCACATGGTGCTTCAGCGCGAGCGGCCGGTTGCGCTGTGGGGCTGGGGTGAGCCGGGCGAGTCCGTGACGGTGTCGTTCGCCGACGCCGAGGCCACGGCGCAGTGCGGTCAGGACGGAGCCTGGCGCGTGGAGCTGCCGGCGCTTGAGGCGAGCGCTGAGGGCCGCACTCTGGCTGTGCGCTCCGGCGACGCCGAGCTGCTCCTTGAGGATGTCCTGGTGGGGGATGTGTGGGTCCTCGGCGGACAGAGCAACATGGAGTTCGAGCTCGCCAAGGTGGAGAACGGCGAGCTCGAGATCGCGACGGCGAACTACGACCAGCTGCGCATCCTCACCGTTCCCTACGGCGAGGGCCCGCGGATCCAGCGCGGCTTCGCGCGGCTGCACGAGTGGAGCAGCTGGTTCGGCCGGCACTTCCGCAAGGGCGACTGGGATGTGTGTCGCCCCGAGGTGGCGCGCGAGCTCTCTGCCATCGGGTTCGTGTTCGCCCGCCGGCTGCACATGGCGACCCGCGTCCCCATCGGCGTGATCGATGCCTCCCGCGGCGGCACCACGGTTGAGACCTGGACGCCTCGTGAGGTCCTCGACGGCCTGCCCGGCGCGGCTGTCCAGGAGCGCCTCGCCGACTGGGACGAGCGCGTGGCCACCTGGGACCCGCAGGCAGACCTGGCGACGAGGGTCCGTCAGGCCCAGGAGCGGCGCGCGCGCCTCGAGGCCGAGGGCAAGCCGATCCCCGAGGACCAGCGGGAGGATCCGACTGACCTGCGGCCGGGCCCGATCGCGGACCACAACCTGCCGGGCAGCTGCTACGCGGGCATGATCGGCCCGCTGCGGGGCCTCTCCATTCGCGGCGCGATCTTCCACCAGGGCTACAACAACGCCCTCGACGGGATGCCCGGCGTGCGCCTCTACGAGGAGGTGCTGCCGGCCATGATCGCGGCCTGGCGCGAGGCCTTCGGGAACCCCGAGCTGCCCTTCGGCTTGCTCTCCCTGTGCACGGACGGCTACCCCCAGACGCGCGACGACTACTGCGAGATGATGTTCAACGCGGGCATCTACATCCGCGCCGCCCAGTACCGGACCTTCCTCGACCTCTGGGAGGCCGGCGACCGCAACATCGGCTTCGCCAGCACCTTTGACCTGCGCCGCCGCTGGTACCACCCGCAGGTGAAGCTGCCCGCCGGCGAGCGCATTGCGCGCTGGGCGCTCTCGACCCAGTACGGCTTCGGTGGGCAGCTCCCGTGGAAGCCGCCTGCCCTGCTGGAGCTCGTGCAGGAGGAGGGCCGCCTCGTGCTGCGCCTCGATGCCGAGGTCGGGGATCCCATGGATGGCGCCATCGAGGGCTTTGCCATCGCAGGCGAGGATGGCCACTTCCAGCCGGCTCTGGCGGAGCACCTGCAGGTCGGGGTCGATGACCGCGGCCGGCCGCGCCTCGATCGCAGACAGCTGGTCCTGTCGAGTCCGCTGGTCCCCGCGCCGCAGCACTTCCGCTACGCCTGGGGCCGCAACCCCATGGGGAACCTGCAGCTCATGGGCAACAAGGACCTGCCCTTCGCGACCCAGCGCAGCGACGCATGGGGCCTCGCCGAGGCTCCTCGCGGCGTGCTCGAGGAGGTGCCCGAGGGCAAGCTCAGCCGTCGGGACCAGAACCGCATCCGCGAGGCCCTGCGCCAGGACGACCTGCGCCGCCGTCGAGCCGAGGCGCGCGCCCTCCTCGAGGAGCTCGGGGACGACCCCGAGCCTCAGGATGGCTGAGCCGCGGCCCTCCCGCCGCGCGGACCGTTGAGCAGGACACCGATGAGGGTGGGCCGCACGAGGATCAGATAGCTCGCGCCCATGGCGAGGAAGGTGACGGTGCAGGTGAGGGCTACCTGGACCCACGGACCCAGGTCCGTTGCGGCCAGCCGACCCTGGAGCACAAACACGAGCGACATGTGCATCAGGTAGGCCCAGTAGGAGCCGTCCGCGACCACCCGCACCCAGTGCCGCTCGCGGGTGAGCACCGCCTGGGCAAGGCCCATGCTCCCGAGGACCAGACCCCAGGCGCAGATGGACTCTCCGAGCATGACGCCGAGGACGGTGTCGTCGCCCTGCTTGGCGGGCGCCGCGAGGGCGGCGTCGATGGTCAGCCAATAGGCCGCGACGCCCATGAGGAGCAGCAGGGGCCAGCGCCGCGTGAGGATGCGGGTGTCCGGGTCGGCTCCGCGCACCAGCCCGCCGAACGCGAAGAACACCGCGTAGTGGAGGAGCACATGCAGATCGATCGCCAGGGTGAACGAGGTGTCCGGGCCAAAGCCCGGCATGTTCAGGCCACCGCGCTGCATCGCGGTCGTGATGGCCGTGGCTGGAACGAGGACGAGTGCGACGAACGCGGGGGAGACCGTCCAGGTGCCCGGAGCCGCGCGGCCCACGAGACCGAGAATCCCGAGGGTTAGGGCCAGGGCAGCCGACAGCGGGACCAGGAACCACAGGAACCACAGGTGTCCCAGGCTGAATCTGGCCAGGTCATCCAGCAGGCGCATGGGCGCGCTCGGCTGGAAGACCGCAGCCGTTGCGGCCAGGTCGGCTTCGATGGTCGTCTCATCGAGGGGGACCCCAAGGAGTCCCGCTACGAAGCGCGTCAGGCCTGCGCGCGTCTCGTCCCAGGACCAGGACACGAGGTCGGCGGGGGTCGTGCCGTTCTGATCCATCAAGTCCGGATCGGCGCCGCCTTCGAGCAGGACGCGGACCGCGTCGGCGCGCCCGAAGAAGGTCGCCGTGTGCAGCGGCGTCGACCCCTCTCCGTCCCGGGGGCTGATCTTCGCCCCGCGCTCGAGGAGCAGTTGACAGGCGTCGGCGTGCCCCCAGGCTGCCGCCCAGTGCAGGGCCGTGAGGTCCAACTTGTCGGGGGCGTTCGCGTCGGCCCCCGCATCGAGGAGCTCCGTCAGTCGCTGGAGGTCCCCCCGCTTCGCGGCGCCCGTCAGGTCCGTTGCGCTGAGGGAGGCTTCCCCCCGGGTCCATGACGCCGTGCGTGCGGCAGGCAGGCTAGCGGTGCCCACGCGGGTCTCCCTCCGCTGCAGCTCCATGCCGTACTCCATGGCCGTCTCTGTCAGGGGCACGACGGTGAAGGCCCCGATGAGGAGCGGCAGGCCGATTCGCAGCAGGCGCTGGCGTGCAAGGCCGCTGACGCCGCGCCGCTGCCACAGCATCACGCTGAAGTAGCCGCTGAGGAGGAAGAACAGCGGCATGCGGAACACATGGATGAAGTGGAACACATGCTCGAGGGCTGCCGAGGACTGCTCGCTGCGGATCATCCAGGGCACGCCTGCAACCGAGAGTGAGGCGTGGAGGACGATTCCGAGGAGCATGGCCCCGCCGCGCAGGGCGTCGAGGTCGTGCCGCCGCGGGGGCTGGGGAGCACTGGGGGTCTGGCTCGTCATGGCGTAGGGCACACCGTGGGGGAGACGCGGTTGCGGCAGCACTACGCGGGCCGCACCAGGGGGGCAGCACGGGGGAGGCGCCCCGGTCGGGGCGTGGCCGTCAGGGCGTCCCCATAGGGACATTCCAGGGACGGCACCCCAGTGAGGAGACCGCGGCTCTGGACCAAGCTGATCCGGACCCGCAGCAGGCCACCCAAGGCCGCGAGGAACTTGCGTGGCCGACCCTACGCGGTGGCTCTCCAAGCATTCGAACTCTTGGGTCCCTTTTTGGCCGAGCCCCTTCGAGGTCAGCGCGAACGGGCGATCCGCTCGAGCAGCGCGTCGGCGAGGCGCTCGCCACAGCGGGGATCGTGGTGCATGAAGAACATGGGCTCGATGAGCTCCAGCTCGTTCAGCACCGGGGCACCGTCCTCGAGGAACAGGAAGTCCACCCTGCCGTAGACCGGGGTCTCGGGTCCTGGCACGGCCGCCATCGCGCGCTGGGCCAGCTCCGCCAGCTCTGCAGTGACCTCCGTCGGCTCGTCGGTCGCTCCGAAGTCGTCCTGCACGCGATAGTCGCCGGGGACAGGCCGCTTGCGCACCGCGTGGGTGACCTCTCCCTCGACCACCATCAGCGAGACCTCGCCGTCGGTCTCCACGCGGCTGAGGTAGGGCTGGAGGAACATGTCCTGCCGCGCGAGCTGTCGAGCCAGGAACGCGGCCCCCTCCTCGAGCTCGGCTGGGTTCCGCATGCGCACCGTGTCGCTCGCCGTGGCGCCCACCACCGGCTTGGCGAAGGCCTGCGTCCAGCCGCGCTGCGCGAGCACCTCGGGCAGGTCGAGCCGGCTGCCGCGTTCCAGCCACTCGGTGGGCGCGATGGGCACGCCCGCGCCCTCGAGGTCGCGGAGGTAGTGCTTGCGCATGTTCCAGCGGACGATCTCGGGGGCGTTGAGCACCCTGACCTGCTCGGCCACGCGGTCCAGCCACGCGCGGAAGGCCTCCGGCTGGTGGTGGTAGGTCCAGGTCATGCGGATCAGCACGGCGTCGAAGCTCGCCCAGTCGACGCCGGGGTCCTCCCAGGCGGGGCAGGCGAAGGTGGCGCCCCGGCTGCGCAGGGCCTCGTGCAGGGGAGCCTCGGAGGCGACTCCGGTGGCAGTGCGTGCCAGGGAGTTCGGGTCGCAGTCGGCGAGGGCGATGTGCATGGCATGGACGCGCATCCGGCGCGTGGGCCCTACGATAGGTCGCGCCCTGCGTGCGGCGCAGTTCCGCCTCCCTGGAATCGATCGCGCCACGGCCCGCCGCAGCCCACTCCGATGACTGGTCTTTCCCTCCTCCTCCTAGCCCTTGTCCCCGGCGACGGCGCGGCCAGCGAGGACGCGGTCGTCAGCTTCGACCGCGAGGTGCGGCCGCTCCTCTCGGATCGCTGCTTCGAGTGCCACGGTCCGGACGCGAACGCGCGCGAGGCGGGCCTGCGGCTGGACGAGCGCGAGGGCCTCTTCGGGACTGCGCATGGCGTGCCCGTGGTCGCCCCGGGCCGGCCCGAGGACAGCGTCCTGTTCCAGCGCATCACGGACGAGGATCCTCTTCAGCGCATGCCGCCTTCGACCTCCCGGCACTCTCTGCTGGCGGGTGAGGTGGACCTCCTTCGCCGCTGGATCGAGCAGGGAGCGCCGTGGGAGGGCCACTGGGCCTGGAGCGCGCCGCAGGGCTCAGGCGCCGTCGATGTGGATGCTCACATCGACGCGGCCCTCGAGGCGGCGCAGCTCGAGCCCCGAACGCCCACGGACCTGCGCACCCTGGTCCGACGCCTGTCCTGGGACCTGACCGGCCTGCCTGCGGACCTCGAGGACCTGCGGAGGCTCGAGCGCGGGGAGCTCGCCCTCGAGGGCTTCGTGGACCAGCTCCTGGCCTCACCCCACTACGGCGAGCGGATGACCCAGCACTGGCTCGATCTCGTGCGCTACGCCGACACGGTGGGCTACCACGGGGATCAGGAGTGGACGGTGTGGCCGTACCGGGACTGGGTGCTGCGCGCGTTCAACGAGAACATGCCCTTCGACCGCTTTACGGTCGAGCAGCTGGCGGGGGACCTCCTGCCGGACGCGACGATGGGGCAGCGCGTGGCGGCGACCTACAACCGCCTGAACATGGTCACCTTCGAGGGCGGCTCCCAGCCCAAGGAGTTCCTGCTCAAGTACGCGGCCGACCGCGTCCGCAACTACTCGAGCATCTGGCTGGGCTCGACGGTGGGCTGTGCCGAGTGTCACGACCACAAGTTCGATCCGTACACGACCCGCGACTTCTACGCCCTCTCCGCCTTCTTCGCGGACATCGACGAGGTGGGCGTGTACGGCAACTTCCAGGGCCGCAAGGTCCCGCCGGAGATGCGCGTGGCCTACCCCGCGGACCAGGCGCGACTCGATGCGCTGGCCCGCGCGCTCGTGGGCGCCGAGCGGGAGGCGACGGTATGGGACGACGATCTGCGGGAGGCGCGTGCCCTCTGGGAGCGTGACCTCCTCGATCGCGCCCGCTCCGGCGAGCGCCGCGAGGTCGAGTGGGTCGGAGCCTCCCAGGGCAACGGGGGGCGTGACCAGGGCGACTGGCGCTGGGACGACTCCGTGCGACGGGGCGAGGTCCGCACCCGCGTGCAGCAGGGAGCCGAGACCGTCCAGCACTTCTTCCTCGGTGCCGATCGGACCCTCACGCTGGGGGAGGGGGACCTGCTCTTCGCGTGGGTTCGGATCGATCCCGAGGACCCGCCCCAGGAGCTGATGCTCCAGTTCCACCGCGACGGCACCTGGGAGCACCGGGCTGTCTGGGGTGGGCCGCGCATTCCGTTCGGACCCGTTGGCCAGGACGCGCCGGCCCGGCGCCCGCAGGGCGCGCTGCCTCCCGTGGGCGAGTGGGTCCGACTCGAGGTGGACCCGGCGAGCCTGGGGCTCCTCGAAGGCAGCCCCGTGGACGGAATGGCGTTCACCCAGTTTGGAGGGCGCGTCCACTGGGCCGAGGCGGGCGTGGAGACGCGGGTGCCGGACCTGGTGTTCGGCGGCCTGCCGCCGGCCGCACGCGCGGCCCTGTTGGCGGGGGAGGGGGAGCGCGACTCCGCGCAGGCCGCCCAGCTCGACGCACGCTTCCTCGCGGAGACGCCCCTGCGCGCAGAGCAGCGTGAGGCCCTGGAGCGCGCCCGCGCGGACCACGACGCGCTCGACGCCTCCCTGCCGCGCATGGTGGCCACGGTCTCCGTGGCGCCGCGCGAGGTGCGCGTGCGTCCGCGGGGCAACTGGATGGACGACTCGGGGCCGGTGGTGCAGCCCGCCGTGCCGGCCTTCCTGCCCCAGGGAGCATTCCCCACGGAGCGCAGGGCGACGCGCCTCGATCTCGCGCGCTGGACGGTCTCCGACGCGAATCCGCTCGCCGCCCGCGCCTTCGTCAACCGCATCTGGCGCCTGCTCTTCGGCGCGGGCCTGGCGGCGGACCCCCAGGATCTGGGCACCCAGGGCGGGCGCCCGACCCACCCCGAGCTGCTTGATGCCCTGGCGGTGGAGTTCGTCGCCGGCGGCTGGGATGTGAAGGCCCTGATCCGGCGTCTCGTGCTCACCCGCACCTACCAGCGCTCGTCGCGCCTCACGCCCGAGCTCGCGGAGCGGGATCCCTACAACCGCCTGCTGGCGCGGCAGGCGCGCTTCCGCCTGGACGCGGAGTTCGTGCGTGACGGTGCCCTCGCGAGCAGCGGGCTGCTGGCCGCAACCCTTGGCGGTCCGAGCGTCAAGCCGTACCAGCCCGAGGGCTACTGGGCGCAGCTCAACTTCCCCCTGCGCCGCTGGCGCGCCGACGCGGGAGAGGGCCTGCATCGCCGCAGCCTCTACACCTTCTGGTGTCGGACCTTCACTCACCCCGCGCTCCTGGCCTTCGACGCGCCGAGCCGCGAGGAGTGCGTCAGCGCAAGGAACCGGGCCAACACGCCCCAGCAGGCCCTGGTCCTCCTCAATGACCCGTCCTTCGTGGAGGCCGCACGCGTGCTTGCGCAGGCGGTCGTGGCGCGTGAGGCGCGGCCGCAGGAGCGCGTGGCGCACCTCTTCGAGCGAGTCCTGACGCGGGCGCCGCGCGCTGAGGAGGTGGCCCTCGTGCTCGAGCTCGTGGCGGCGGAGCAGCAGCGCTATGTCGCCGACCCGGACGCCGCGCGGGCGCTCCTCGCCGTGGGCGAGTCCGCGGCCCTGGACGGCCCGGATCCGGCGGAGCTTGCAGCCTGGACCCAGGCGGCACGCCTTGTGCTGAACACCGGGGAGGCGGTGACGCGCTCATGAGCCAGCAAGTCCTCTTCACCCGCCGCGGGCTCCTCGGCTACGCGGGGGGCGGCCTCCTGGCGGGGGCGATGGCCAGCCTGCTGGGGCGCGATGCTCTGGCTCGAGGCGGTGGCGCGGCCCTCGGCTCGAGGCTGCACCACTCCCCGCGGGTGCGTCGCGTGATCCACCTGTGCATGGCGGGGGGGCCCTCCCACCTCGAGACCCTCGACGAGAAGCCCGAGCTGGCGCGCCGTGACGGCGAGCCCATGCCGGAGTCGTTCACCCGCGGCCAGCAGCTCGCCCAGCTGCAGGGTCAGGCCCTGCGCTGCTTCGCACCGCAGCATCCCTTCCAGACCTTCGGTGCTTCCGGGCAGCGCATCAGCGCCCTGTTCCCGTCGATCGGGGCGCACGCGGATCGGCTCTGCATCGTGCGCTCGATGACGACCGACCAGATCAACCACGATCCGGCGCACACCCTGATGAACACGGGCTCGGGCCTGAGCGGGCGGCCGAGCATGGGCTCGTGGACCACCTGGGGCCTTGGGAGCGAGACCCAGGACCTGCCGGGCTATGTCGTGCTGACCTCCATCGGCCGTGGGGGGCAGATGCAGCCGATCGCCGCGCGCCAGTGGAGCGCGGGCTTCCTCCCCGGTCGCCACCAGGGGGTGCACCTGCGCTCGAGCGGTGACCCGGTGCTCTATGCGCGCCCGCCCGCGGGCTCCAGCCTCGAGGACCAGCGGCGCCTCGTGGATGCCACTGCAGCCCTCGACCGGGCGGAGGCCACGCGCACCGGCGATCCCGAGCTGGCCACCCGCATCGCCCAGTACGAGATGGCGTTCCGCATGCAGACCAGCGTGCCCGAGCTGATGGACCTGGGCGATGAGTCCCGCGAGACCCTCGAGCTGTACGGAACCGAGGGCGCGGACGGCTCCTACGCCGCCAACTGCCTGCTGGCGCGGCGGCTGGCCGAGCGCGGCGTGCGCTTCATCCAGCTCTACCACCGCGGCTGGGATCACCACGGGGGCATCAAGCGCAGCATGGAGATCACCGCGCGCGAGGTGGATCAGGCCACCGGCGCCCTGCTCACGGACCTCGCGCGCCGCGGGCTCCTGGAGGACACCCTGGTGATCTGGGGCGGCGAGTTCGGGCGCACGCCCATGGCCCAGGGCAACGGGCGGGACCACCACATCAAGGGCTTCTCGCTGTGGCTCGCGGGGGGAGGCATCGACGGCGGCACGAGCTACGGGGGGACGGACGAGCTGGGGTATGCGGCCGTCGACCGACCCGTGCATGTGAACGACCTGCACGCGACCCTGCTGCACCTGCTGGGGCTCGACCACGAGCGCCTGCTCTTCCGCTTCCAGGGGCGGGACTACCGCCTGACGGATGTCGCGGGCCGAGTCGTTCGGCCCTGGCTGGCCTGAGGCTCCCGGGGGGGAGTTACCCTGCTCGCAATGGCCGCGGATCAGCACGACTGGATCGGTGCCCTCGCGGCCCTGCGCGAGGCGGGCACGCCCTGCGCCCTCGTGACGGTCACGGGCGTGGTGGGAAGCGCGCCGCGGGACATCGGCACCCGCATGGTCGTCACGGCCGAGCGCCTCGCGTTCGGCACGATCGGCGGCGGCCGGCTGGAGCACCTCGCCATGGAGCGCGCGCGCGAGCTGCTCGCCGCCGGCCGCAGCGTCTCCGAGACCCTGCGCCTGCCCCTGGCGGAGCGTGCCGGTCAGTGCTGCGGCGGCGAGGTGACCCTGCTCCTCGAGGCGTGGACCTGGACGCGTCCCGTTGTCGCCGTGTTCGGCGCAGGCCATGTGGGGCAGGCCCTCGGCGGCCTCGCGCCCTGGATGGGGGCCGAGGTGCGGCTCGTGGACACGCGCGATGAGGCCTCCCTCGAGCCGCGCCTGCCCGCACAGCGCCCGTTCACCGTGGTGTTCACGGGCGCCCCCGAGGCGGAGCTGGACGAGCTGCCCGACGGCGCCTGCGTGCTGATCATGACCCACGACCACGCGCTCGACCTGGAGCTCGTGGCGGCCGCCCTGCGGCGCCCTTTCCCCTACCTCGGGCTCATCGGCTCCGAGCGCAAGTGGCAGCGCTTCCGCGGCCGCCTCCTGCAGCGCGGCCTCGACGAGGCCCAGCTGGCCCGCGTCCGCTGCCCCATCGGCGGCTCCCGCACCTCGAAGGAGCCCGGAGTCATCGCCCTGGGCGCGGCTGCGGAGCTGCTGGAGGCCCTCCCGGCGGCCCGCGGCTGATTGGGCTCCCCCTCGAGGAGCCGCGCGGCTATCTTCCCGCCGCGCTGATGACGACCGAGCTCCTCCTCCTCTCCCTGTGGGTCCTGGCCCAGCTGGCGCTCGGCCTGTGGGTTGCGCGGCGGGTGCAGACCGAGGACGACTTCTTCGTCGCCGGGCGTCGGCTCGGGCCCTGGATGGCGGGAGCCTCGGTGTTCGCGACCTGGTTCGGCGCGGAGACCTGCGTCGGGGCTGCCGGCCAGGTGCACGACGAGGGGCTCGGCGCACTCTCGGTCGAGCCGTTCGCCTATGGGATCTGCCTGCTGGCGATGGGGCTCGTGTTCGCGATCCCCCTGTGGCGCCTGGGCATCACCACTCTGCCGGACTTCTTCGCGCGCAGGTTCGGTGGAGGCACTGAGAAGACCGCGGCCCTGGTCCTCATGCCGGCCTCGATCCTGTGGGCCGCCGCGCAGATCCGCGCGTTCGGCGCGGTCCTGGCGGGCGCGGCTCCAGGGATCGACCCTGCGACCGGCGTGGCGGTGGCTGCGATCCTGGCAGGGATCTACACGATGCTTGGCGGCCTGCTGGCTGATGTGGTCACCGACCTGGTCCAGGGCGCGGTGCTCGTGATCGGCCTCGTGCTGCTGCTCTTCGCGGTCATGGGTCAGCTCGGCGGAGCGTCGGAGCTGGTCGCGGCCGCGACCGAGCGCCTGGCGGCCGCGGGCCCCTCCGAGGGACACGGCCTGCTCGAGGTGATCGAGGCCTGGGCGATCCCGATCTGCGGCTCGGTGGTCGCACAGGAGGTCGTGTCGCGCTCGCTCGCCGCGCGCAGCGCTGCGACCGCGCGCGGCGCCGCCCTCGCCGGAGGCAGCCTGTACCTCGCGGTTGGGGTCATTCCGGTGGTGCTCGGCCTCGTGGGGGCGCGCCTCGTGCCGGGCCTCGAGGACGGCGAGCAGCTCCTCCCGACCCTGGCGCGCGAGCACCTCCCCGTCGGCCTCTTCGTCCTGTTCTCGGGCGCGCTGGTGGCCGCCATCCTCTCCACCGTGGACTCCGCACTCCTCGTGGTGGGCTCGCTCGTGGAGCGCAACCTGATCCTTGGCGGCTCGGCCTCGGACGCCCAGCGCCTGCGGGTCGCTCGTCTCTCGGTCCTGGGAGCAGCCGGCGCGGCCTGGTGGCTTGCTGCCGGCTCCGAGGGCGTGTTCGCCCTGGTCGAGCTGGCCTCGGCCTTCGGCAGCTCGGGCGTCCTGGTGTGCGTGGTGATGGGCCTCTTCACGCGCTACGGCGGCCAGCGCTCAGCCCTCGCGGCCCTGCTCACGGGCGCGCTCCTGTGGGTGCTCGGGGACTCGCTGGGCCTCTGGCCCTATCCCTACCTCGCCTCCCTTGGCGGCGCGCTGCTGGCGTACCTGCTGCTGGCGCGGAGTGGCGGGGCCGCTGCGGGCACCCCGGCGTGACCCAAGGCGGCCAACTTGGCCCACTCGCTCGCCTGGGCTGCGCCAGAGTCCTAGTCTTCCTCCATGCGCCTCGCGCTCTTCCTCGCCCTCGCCAGCCTGCTGCCAGCCTGTGCGCTGCCTGAGGGCAGCCGCTGGCGCCCGGCCGTCTCCGTGGGCCAGCCCGTGGCCGAGGACCTGACCGTCTCGGTTCGGACCAATGTCCTCAACGCGGGCCCCACGCCGTACGACTCTGAGGATGTGGAGGTTGGCGCCGACCTGCTGGTGCCCTCGGGCAAGCACTTCGAGAAGCGCGCCTTCCTGGGCTTCCGCGCTGCCCGCGGGAACCTGACCTTCATCCAGGAGTTCAACGGCCAGGTCATCTCGACCTACGAGGTGGAGTCCCCCGAGGTGGGTGCGGGCGGCCGGTACTACTTCTCGCCGGCCGGCCCCTTCCGCGCCTATGTCCTCTCCTGGGTCACCCTCGCGAATCCCGAGTTCCGGGTCGTGAATCCCCTCGGGGATGCCCTTGGCCCCCAGCTCAGCCTGCGCGCCGGGGTGGGGATCGAGGTTCCCGTGGACCGTCTGGCCGAGTGGCGCGGCCTGCGCCTCGCCCCCTTCGTCGAGCTCAACCACATCGCGCCCCTGTTCCCCTCGCAGGATGTCCAGGGCCAGGTCGAGATCGACCTCGAGGGCACGGTGGTCCTCGCCGGGCTGCGCTTCGGGTTCTGAGCGCAGGCGGTCCTAGCCCCCGGCGGAGATCACCGGCTGGGCGTGGCTCTGGCCGCAGAGCACCACGAGCAGGTTGCCGACGAGGGAGGCCTTGTCCTCGGCGTCGAGCTTGACCGTCCCGTCCTCGTCGAGCTGCTCGAGGGCCATATGGACCATGCTGACCGCGCCCTCCACGATCTGGCGGCGGGCCGCGATGATGGCCTTGGCCTGCTGGCGCTGGAGCATGGCGCTCGCGATCTCGGGGGCGTAGGCCAGGTGGTTGAGCCGGGCCTCGACGATCTCGATGCCCGCGCGTGCAAGCCGCTGGGAGAGCTCCTCCTGGAGCTGCTCGGCGATCTCGTCGGAGCTGCCGCGCAGGGTGACTTCGGCGTCCTCCAGCTCCAGGTCGTCGTAGGGGTAGCGGGTGGCGAGGTGCCGGACCGCGGCCTCCGACTGCACATGGACATAGTGCTCGTAGTCCTCCACATCGAAGCGCGCGCGCGCCGTGTCCGAGACGCGCCACACGACGACGGCGCTGATGTCGATGGGGTTGCCGAGCAGGTCATTGACCTTCAGCCGCGAGCCCTCGAGGTTGTGGTCACGGAGGCTGATCCGGTGCTTCGCAGTGAACGGGTTGGTCCAGAAGAACCCCTCGCGCCGCACGCTCCCGCGGTAGCGGCCGAAGAGGACCAGGACCCGGGACTCGTTGGGATTCACGATGAAGAATCCCACCAGGCCGAGGATGCACACGGGGATCATCAGGACGCCGCTGATCACCAGCGGCGGAGAGCCGCTCCCCGCTCCCGAGACGAGGAGGGCGATGGTCCCCGCGAGGAGCAGGAGCCAGGTGCCGAAGGCGGGCCAGCCTCCGACGGGGGTGAAGGGGAGCTCGTTCGTGTGCGTGCGGGGGGCTTGCATGGGTCCTCGGACGCCGCCAGCTCGCCGGGTGGGTTCGCGGGGCGCCTGCCCCAACCTACGCGCAGGCGCACGCTTCATTCGCATCCGGTCCGCGGGACGGCTCGGTGATCCCCCTGTGGCGATCCCTCTCCTGGGGGCGTGGCGCAGGCGTGCGAGCGGCTAGAATCGCCGCCGCGATGTCCCGTACTCCTCTCTGGCTGATCCTCCTCCTGGCCGCCTGCGGCGGGGGAGACGCACCGGGGCCCTCCGAGCCGGCCGATGCGCGGACCCTGATCCAGCGCGCCCAGGAGGTGGCCGGAACCGGCGACACCCCCGAGGCCGCCGCTCTCCTCGAGCAGGCGCTGGCGCTGGACCCGACCCATGTGGGCGCCTGGCACCGCCTGGGCGAGATGCGGGTGCTCTCCGGCCTCCCCGGAGCGCTGGAGGCTCTCGAGCGGGCCGCGGCCCTGGGCCTCGACAGCGCGCGCTTCCATCAGACCCGCGGTGAGGCCCTCGAAGCCGAGGGGCAGGACCGGGAGGCGGCCCTCGCCTTCGTGGCGGCCCTGGAGCGCGAGCCCATGCGGCGCGAGGCCTGGTTCCGGCTGGCACAGACCCAGCGGCGCCTTGGACAGGATCTCGACGCCGAGGCCTCCCTGGCTGAGTTCGAGCGCCTGAAGCTGGCCGAGCAGCGCGTGGTGCAGCTCGAAGCCGCGGCGGCCGCTGCGCCGGGCGATCCCCGCGTGGCCGCGGCGGCCGCGACCGCCCGCCTCGAGCTCATGGACCTTGCTGGCGCCTCGCGCTGGGTGGACCGCGCCTTTGAGCTCGACCGGGACAGCGCGGAGGCCCATCAGGCCGCTGGCCGGCTGGCTGCGCTGCAGGGGGACCCCGTCACCGCGGAGGTGCACTTCGAGCTCGTGATCGCTGCGAGCGAGTACGACCCGCGCCCGTGGATGGAGCTGGCACTCCTGTCCCTGGCCGCCGGAGACAGCGCCCTTGCGCGGGAGCGCTCCCTCGAGGCTACGCGGCGCGCCGAGGCGGACCCCAGCGTGTTCCTCGCGCACGCGCGCGTGCTGGCGGCACTGGATGACCTCGTCGGAGCCGTGGTTGCCTGCGATGACGCACTCCTGCGGGACAACGGCAGCGAGGAGGCTGCCTCCCTGCGCACCGCGCTCCTCGATCTGCTCCGCCAACGCGAGGGCCGATGACGAGGCCTCTCCCCGCGCGGGCCCCGTGGCTCGTTCTCCTTGGGACGGCTCCCCTCTGGAGCGCGTGCGGCGGCGGCCCGGCACCGGCGCCCGAGGGGGCGGCCCTGTGGTTCGTGGCACAGGAGGGCCTCGTTGCCGCCCGCAATCGAACCGGTGCGCCCACCAAGCCCTTCGTCACCGACTCCTTCGGCGCGGGGATCGCCCTGCGCGACCTCGACGGCGACGGCCACCTCGACCTCTTCGTGATCGGCGGCGAGGTGCCCGACAGCCTGCACCTGGGGCGCGGTGACGGGACCTTCGCACCCTCGCCCGCCGCGCTCCCTGCGGCCGACGGCTCGTGGAGCTACGGGGTCAACGCCACGGACTTCGACGGTGACGGCGATGTGGACCTCTACATCACCCGCCGGGGCCCCAACCGGCTGCTGCGCAACCGCGGTGACGGGACCTTCGACGAGGTGGCCCAGGAGCTTGGCTTGGCGGACCCGTCCTGGAGCACGGGCGCGGTTTGGCTCGACCACGATCGCGACGGAGACCTCGACCTCTTCGTGGTGAACCACATCGCGTTCGACCGGGCCGCGGTGGAGGTCAAGGGGCCGAGCCGCTTCCTGGAGCAGGAGGTCTACTACGGGCCTACCGGCCTCGACGGTCAGCAGGATCGCCTCTACCGTGCGGAGGCCGACGGCACCTTCGTGGACGCCACCGCCGCTGCGGGTCTTGTGACCGCGGAGCCGCACTACGGGTTCCAGGCCCTGGTCCTCGATGAAGACGGGGACGGCTGGCTGGACCTCTATGTCGCCAACGACACCACGCCGAACCAGCTCTGGCGCAACCGTGGCGACGGGAGCTTCGAGGAGGTCGCCGGTCGCCTGGGGTGCGCCCTGTCCATGGAGGGCGGACCGCAGGCGGGGATGGGGCTTGCGCTTGGCGATGCCCAGGCCGATGGCCAGCCGGACCTCTTCGTGACGAACTTCTCGAGCGACTACTTCACGCTCTATCAGCGCGGCAGCGACGGCTTCTGGCGCGACCGCACCACGCGCGCCCGCCTGCACGCGCCGACCTGGAGCAGCCTGGGGTGGGCGTGCGGCTTCGACGACCTCGACGCCGACGGAGCCCTCGACCTGTGGGCCTTCAACGGCCATGTCTATCCCCAGATGGATGCGGTTTCCGGAGGTCCCGGCTACGCGCAGAGGCCGCTGCTCTTCCGGGGCGACGGTACGGGGCGCTTCGCCGCTCCCGAGGGCGGTGGGGGACCGGCATTCGCCGCGGGCTGGTCCGCGCGGGGCGGCTGCGCGGGGGATGTGGACGAGGACGGAGACCTGGATCTCGTGATGGGGGTCCTGGACGGCAGCCCGGTCCTGCTGCGCAACGACTCTCCGCAGGGGGGGGCGGTGTGGCTCGACCTGCGCGCCGCGGGGGGCCTGGGCGAGCCCCTGGGTGCGCGCCTGGAGGTGACCGTCGAGGGGCGCACCTCGGTGGTCTTCCACGGGGCGCAGGGAGGCTTCCTCTCTAGCGGTCCGCGGCTGCTGCACCTGGGTCTTGGAGAGGCCGCGCGGGCGGAGCGCGCGCGAGTGCGCTGGCACGACGGGAGCGAGCAGGAGCTCGGGCCGCTCGAGGCGGGCGGTCACTACCGCGCTGAACAGGGCAAGCCGGGCGTCGTGCGCGTCGAAGGGACCTGAGCATGACCGAGCTCGAGCCCCTCGAACCCCGCGGCAGGCAGGCGGCTCCGCCGTCCGCCGACGAGCTGCGCGCGGCGGCTGGGTCTGCGTCACGGACGCGCCTCGCGCTGGTGCTCGTGGCCGGGCTCCTGGTGCAGGTGCTGGTGCGCAGCCAGGACTGGAGCAGCAACCCCTTCAGCCGCATCCCGCAGAGCGATGCTGGCCACAACTGGGAGTGGGCCGGGCGCATCGCAGCCGGGGACTGGATCGACGAGGCGCCCTTCTTTGGCGCGCCCCTCGTGCCCTACCTCGCGGCTCTGGTGCGCGCGCTAGGCGGCGGCTTGCTGGCCTGGAGCGTGGTGCAGGTCGTGCTGCTCCTCGGCGCCGCGGCCCTCGTGGCGCGCGCGGCCGGCCGCCTCCTGCCTGCGAGCCCCTGGGCGCCCGCCCTCGCCGCCGCGCTGCTGCTGTTCACGACCGATGTGGCACACACCTCCGGCCGCGTGCTGTCGGGCAGCGCCCAGCTCCTGCTGGCCGCATGGGTCCTCGAGCGCGCGACGGCCCTTGCGGGCGCGCCGACCGCTCGCGGCGCGCTCCTGCTCGGCCTGGCCGCCGGTCTCGCCACCCTGGCGTGGCCCGTGATGCTGCCGCTGATCCTTGCGCTGGGGCTCTGGGCCGGCCTGCGCTACGGCGCGCGCTCGGGCGGCATCGTCGCGGCTGCCGCCGCCCTGGCCATCGCGCCAGCCACCCTGCACAACCGCCTCGCTGGAGGCGTGTGGATCCCGGTCACGGCGCACGCAGGCGTGACCTTCTTCCACGGCAACAATCCCGGCGCCGACGGGACGATCAGCGGCTCGGGGCTCTCGATGGACAAGGCCGTGCACCGTCAGGAGGCCCTGGCCGAGACGCGGAGAGCGCTGGGTCCTGAGGCCGGCTGGGACGCGGTGAGTGGGCACTTCCTGGCTCAGGGCCTGGCCTGGTGGCGCGCCGAGCCGGGCAGGGCGCTGGGCCTCGGCTTGCGCAAGGCCACGCTGTTCCTGGGGGCGCGTCACTACGGCGACATCGACCTCGTGACCCTCGAGCGGGGTGCAGTCTTGCCGACCCTCTGGCTCGCCCCGCTGCCGGGTGCCTGGCTGGCCGCGGCGGGCCTCGCAGCGGCCCTCCTGGCCCTCAGGCGGCGCGCGCCCGAGCTCCTGCCGGCTGCGCTCCTTGCTCTTGCGGCGTTCGGCGTGGTGACGGTGTTCTGGTACACCCCGCGCTACCGCCTGCCCGCGCTGCCCGCGAGCGCGCTGCTCGCGG
>JADHNZ010000092.1 GCA_016779225.1 Planctomycetota bacterium | reverse complement strand
GCAATCATGAGCGCCAGCCAGCTGACCAACGCCGAACTCGCCGTCCTCGAGCTCCTCTGGGAGCGGGGCGAGCTGACCGCCCGCCAGATCCGCGAACACCTCTATCCCGAGGCCGAGCGGGCGCAGCATGGGACCGTGCAGCGCTTCCTCCAGAGCCTCGAGGAGAAGGGATGCGTGATCCGGGACCGGAGCCTCCACGTGCACCTGTTCACCGCCGCGGTGACCCGGGAGGACTTCGCGGGCGAGCAGCTCGTGGGCCTCGCCGAGCGCCTCACGGGGGGGTCGTTCGCGCCCTTCCTCACCCACCTCCTCCGCTCCAAGAAGATCAGCCGCAAGGAGCTCGACCGCCTCCGCACCCTGCTCGACGGCGCCGGCCGGGGGAGGGCGTGACATGAGCGCCTTCTGGCTGGAGCTCACCCTGAGCAACGTCTGCGTCTCCGCGGCCCTGGCCCTCGTCGCGTATGCCGTGCACCGTCGCGGGCGTCACCCCCTCCTGGCCCACGCGCTGTGGCTCGGGGTCCTGCTCAAGCTCGTGACCCCCCCGGTGATGACCGTCCCGCTCATCCCCTTCGAGAGTCCCGCCTCGACCACCGAGCTGGCCCTGGTCGAGGAGCAGCTGACCTTCCCCGGGGCCTCCCCGATCTCCGGAGGCGACGTCGCGGCGCTGGAGCTCCTCGAAGCGGAGCTTGCCACCACCCCGGCCCGGGCCGAGGCCTTCCCCGCGCGCCGCGTCGCCGGCTGGGTCTGGCTGCTGGGCTCGGCCCTGGCGCTGGCGGTCTCCCTGATCCGCGTCGGCCAGTTCCACGTCGCCATGGGCCGCGCGACCACCGCCGCGCCCCCCGAGGTCCAGGGCCTCAGCGACCGCGTCAGCCGCAGCCTCGGGCTCCGCCGATCCCCCGCCGTGTGGACGACCACCGCGCGCATCAGCCCCTACGTCTGGTGGTTCGCCGGGCCGCCGCGGATCGTCGTGCCTTCGGCCCTCGTGAAGAGCCTCTCCTCCGCGGACCTGCGCCTCGTCCTCGCCCATGAGCTGGCCCACATCCAGCGCCGTGACCACTGGGTCCGCTGGGTCGAGTGGCTTTCGGGGGTCGTCTTCTGGTGGAACCCCGTCACCTGGTGGGCCCGCCACCACTTGCGCGCCAACGAGGAGCTCGCCTGCGACGCCGTGGTCCTCTCCAGGTTCCGCCCCGATCAACGCCGCTACGCCAGCTCGCTCTTGGCCGTCGCGGAGTTCCTGTCCTCCGAGGGTGTTCGCCCCCCTCTCGTGGCCAGCACCCTTACAAGCGGCGAGGAGCTCGAAGCTCGTTTGACCATGATTCTCTCCAACAGACTCCCGCGGACGCCTCGCTGGTTCCTCTCCGCTTGCCTCGCGCTTGGCGCCCTCTTCCTGCCCATGAGCGTGGCGTACGCCCAGGACTTCGAGGCCGTCCAGCGGCGGCTCGCGAGCGCCGTGGAGGCGGGCGAGCTGACCCCGGCCCAGGCCCGCACCATGATGGAGGCGCTCCGCCGCGCGTCCACCGACCGGCCGGCCGACGCGAGCGTCGACCAGCGCGCCCTGCGCGAGCGCTACGCGGCCATGGAGCAGCGCGTCGAGGCCGGAATCAAGAGCGGCAAGATCACCCGGGAGCAGGGCGCCGCTCGCCTCGCCGAGGCGCGCAGGTCCATGTTCGGCGACGCCCCCAAGGGCAAGGTCGACGTTGATCAGCGGGCGAAGCGCGAGCGCTATGCCGAGTACGAGCGGGGCCTCATGGAGCGCGTCAGGAAGGGCGCCATGACCAAGGACGAGGCCAACGCCAAGCTCGAGGAGGACCGCGAGAAGATGTTCGGCGGCGCTCCCAAGGGCAAGGTCGACGCGGACCAGCGGGCGAAGCGCGAGCGCTATGCCGAGTACGAGCGGGGCCTCATGGAGCGCGTCAAGAAGGGCGCCATGACCAAGGACGAGGCCAACGCCAAGCTCGAGGAGGCCCGCGAGAAGATGTTTGGCGGCGCCGAGGAGGCCCGTCGCGGCGGAGAGGCCGACGAGAAGGCCATGGCCGCCCGCTACGAGGAGCTCGAGCGGCGGGTCAAGGCCGCGGTCGAGTCCGGCCGGATCACGGAGGAGCAGGGAATGGAGCGGCTCCAACAGGCCAAGGAGCGCATGTCCAAAGGCGCCAAGAAGGGCGCCGTGACCGACAAGAAGGCCATGGCCGACCGCTACGAGGAACTCGAGCGGCGGATCAAAGCCGCGGTCGCGTCTGGCCAGATCACGGAGGAGCAGGGAATGGAGCGGCTCCGCCAGGCCAAGGAGCGCATGTCCAAGGGCGCCAAGAAAGGCGCCGAGACCGACAAGCCCGGGGGCGGCGAGGCCAAGGCGGACCAGGCCGCCCTGCGCGCCCGGTACGCGGAGTACGAGAAGCGCCTCAAGGCCGCCATCGACAAGGGCGAGATGACCGCGGACGAGGCGGAGGCCAAGCTGAAGGAGGCCCGCGCCAAGATGTTCGGCGACCGCCGCTAGGCCTCGCCACGTCGTGAGCCCCTACGGGGCCCGGTCCCCAGGGGGCCGGGCCCCGCCTTCGTTCGACGCTGCCGCGCGTCGCGGACTATCCTCGTCCCATGACCTCCGCCCCGTCCTGCGCGCTCCTCTCCGCGGCTTCCCTGTGGCTCGGCTCCTGCGCGGCGACCGCTGCGGCCACGGCCGGCTCCACCGACGCGCCCCCCACACCCAACGTCATCCTCCTGATGACCGACGACCAGGGCTGGGGTGACCTCGGGCTCCGGGGGCACCCGCGCCTCGAGACCCCACACCTGGACGAGATGGCGCGGGCCGGCGTCCGCCTGGACCGCTTCTACTCTGCCTCGCCCGTCTGCTCCCCCACCCGCGCGAGCGTCCTCACGGGCCGGCACCCCGAGCGCATGGGGATCCGCGGCGCGAACTCAGGGCACCTCCCCCCCGAGGAGCACACCCTCGCCGAGGCGCTCCGCGCCGCCGGGTACACCACCGGCCACTTCGGCAAGTGGCACCTGGGCACGCTCACCACCGAGGTCAAGGACTCCAACCGTGGCCGGCCCGGCGCCACGGAGCACTACTCTCCGCCGTGGGAGCACGGGTTCGACCGGTGCTTCTCCACCGAGGCGAAGGTGCCGACCTTCGACCCCATGATCACGCCGCCCCGCGAGCACGGCGGCGTCGCCCGAAGCCTCGTCCCCGGCGGCCCCTACGGCACCGCCTACTGGACCGGCCCCGGCGAGCGGGTGACCGAGGGCCTGGAGGGGGACGACTCCACCCTCATCATGGACCGCGCCCTCCAGTTCATGGACGGCGCGGCGGCGGAGGGGCGCCCCTTCCTCGCCGTCGTCTGGTTCCACGCCCCCCACCTCCCCGTGGTGGCGGACGCCGAGCGTGCCCGTCGCTTCGCCGACCTGCCGCTGCAGGAGCGGCACTTCCTCGGGTGCCTCGAGGCCGTCGACCACAACGTCGGCCGTCTGCGCCAACGGCTCCGCGAGCTGGGCATCGCGGACGACACCCTGGTGTGGTTCACGAGCGACAACGGCCCGGAGGGCAAGCCGGACAGCGGACTGGGATCCACCGGGCCCTTCCGTGGGCGCAAGCGCAGCCTGCGGGAGGGCGGCGTCCGCGTCCCGGGGATCGTGGAGTGGCCCGCAGGCCTCGCCCCCGCCGTGATCGACGTGCCGTCGGGGACGGTCGACACGCTCCCGACGGTGCTCGCGGCCGCGGGGCTCCCGCTCCCGGACGCGGCGCTCGACGGCGTGGACCTTGGCCCGCTGCTCCGCGGTGAGTCCGCGGACCGGGGAGAAGGCATGGGGTTCCGTCACAAGGGGGCCGAGGCCTGGACCCGCGGGCGCTGGAAGATCCACCGCAAGGGGAAGGAGCCCTTCACGCTCCACGACCTCGAGGCGGACCCCGGCGAGGCCCATGACCTGGCGGCCGTGAACCCCGAGCTGGTCGCCGAACTGAAGCGCGAGCTGGCGGCCTGGAGTTCGACACTCGGCGCCCCCTCCGGGCCCGAGTCGCGCTGATCCTCCGCGATCACTCCCAGGGGGAGGAGGCCGGGGTCCCGCGGGTCCCGCCCGCAGCGCGCTGCGAGAACCAGGTCCCTAGCCCGGCCACCTCGAGGAGGCTGTAGCCCCGCACGCGCCCGTAGTCCCGCGTCACGCGAAAGCGGCCGACGACCGTGGGCTCGCCGCGGGCCTCGAGGTGCGCGGCGAGCTCGGCCGACTCCTCCCACAGGTAGTGCCCGGGGTGATCGACGAACGAGAACTCCACGACCGGCGTGGATCCCGGCTCCAGGGGTCCGACCTCCCAGGTCAGTCGGTGCTCGACCACCTCGACCTGCCCGACGAACGGACCATACTCTGTCAGGAAGAGGATGAAGAGCGCGGTCCAGACGGCCGTCGCCCCGGCCGCCCCCCGACCCTTGCGTGCCCCCTCGAGGACGACCACGGAGAACAGCAGGCCGAGGACGAGCGCGAGCGCCAGGCCGCCCAGGTAGAGGACGGGGCGAACGTCGATGTAGGCGAGGTGCAGCATCTGGATGGGCCGCGCCCTCCCCATGGGCGCGCGACCGATGGCGTGAGACTGCCCTCCCCCCGCGGACTCCACAAGCCACCGGGCACGGTTCGAGCCTTCGGGCGGGCATTCAGCTGCCGAGGGCCGACGGAGACCCGGTGGTCACGCCGACGCTCCGGCCCCTCGGCCAGTACCTTGCTCCGATGACGACCCCGAAGATCCTCACGCCCTACGAGTTCCCCCGCACCGGCATCCAGGTCCAGAACCGGACGGTGCTCGCGGCGATGACCAACAAGCAGAGCCACGCGGACGGTTCCCTGGGGGACGATGAGCTCCAGTGGCTCACCGCGCGCGCGCGGGGCGGCTTCGGCGTCATCACCACCTGCGCCGCGCACGTGAGCCCGGACGGACAGGGCTGGGAGGGCGAGCTCGGGGTGTTCGAAGACTCGCTGCTCCCCGGGCTCTCCCGGCTCGCGGGCGCGCTCCGGGCCGACGGCGCCCTCTCCCTGGTGCAGATCTTCCACGGCGGCGTCCGCGCCCCGTCACGTCTGACGGGGCAGCAGCCCTTCAGCGCGAGCGCCTTCGAGCTCGACGCCAAGGACTTCGAGGTCCCCCGCGAGGCCTCGGTGGACGACATCGAGCGCACCATCGCCGCCTTCGCGTCCGCCGCCCGCCGCTGCGCCGAGGCTGGCTTCGACGGCGTGGAGATCCACGGAGCCCACGGCTACCTCATTACCCAGTTCCTCGGAACCGTCTCCAACACACGGGACGACGAGTGGGGTGGCGCCCTCGCGAACCGCGCGCGCTTCGTGCGCCGCACCGTGGCCGCCGTACGTGAATCCACCCCCGATGGGTTCCTCGTCGGCGTCCGGATCTCACCGGAGGTGCCGGACCAGGGCGTGGACCTCGACGAGTCCCTCGAGGTCGCGGGCTGGCTGGCCGCGGACGGCGTCGACTTCGTCCACGTGTCCAACTGGGACAGCTTCAAGGCGCCCGCGAAGTACCCGGACTCCACCAAGCCCCTCACCACCTGGTTCCGCGAGGCCATCGGGCCGCGGACCCCGATGATCGCCACCGGCGCCGTGTGGACGCCGGCCGAGGCGGACCTCGTCCTCAAGCAAGGGGCCGACCTCGTGGGCCTCGGGCGGGCCGCGATCGGCAACGTCCGCTGGCCGCAGGACGCCGCCGAGCCGGGGTGGGAGCCCGACCGGCCCCCCTTCACCCCCGAGCACCTGCGGGCCGCGTCCCTCAGCGACACGATGGTCGACTACATGCGGCGCTGGCCTGGCTTCGTCACCGACGGCCGCTGACCCTCGCGCCCCGCGCCAGCAGAGGGTGGAGGGGCCACGAAAAAGGGGATCCAGCCGGGAAGGCCAGATCCTCTCCTGGAAGTGGTCGCGGGGCAGGATTCGATCTCGCTCGTCCGCGTCAGCGGACGGCCCGAGGGCGGCGGCAGGTTCGAAGCCTGACCCTGCGGAAACAAGACGAGGCCGGCTGCCCGAAGGGCTGCCGGCCTCGTTGAGTGGTAGCGGGGGCCTCCTGGGCTCGGCTGGAGAGCACCGGGCGGGCGCTCTCCCCTTCCCCATCGGATCATCCGTGGGCGGCGCGCCGCGCGAGACCGACCAGGAGGTCGATCTGCTCGGTCGTGAGCAAGAGGTCGCGCACGAGGTAGGACTCGAGCCTGGGATCCAGCTCGAAGTCGTCGCCTTCGGACTGGATCTCGTGGACCACCCGGAGCAAGGCGCCCAGCGCGGACTCGACG
>JADHNZ010000091.1 GCA_016779225.1 Planctomycetota bacterium | reverse complement strand
ATCAGCCTCCAGCCGTCGACGAGCACGAAGACCAGGATCTTGATCGGCGTCGAGATCATGACCGGGGGCAGCATGAACATGCCCATGGACAGCAGGACGCTCGACACGATCAGGTCGATCACGAGGAACGGCAGGAAGAGCAGGAAGCCCATCTGGAAGGCCGTCTTCAGCTCGCTCAGCACGAAGGCCGGGATGACGACCGTCAGCGGGGGCAGCGCCTCGGGCACCTCGTCGGCCTCGAGCTCGGTGGAGGCCTCGGAGGCCATCACCTCGCCAGCGAGTCCGGTGAACGAGGCCTCGACCGGGCGACTGCCGCCAAACGGTCCCAGGTCCTGGTCCAGGCCCTCGACCTCCGTGGGCGTGGGCCCGATGCGACCCGCATCGAGATCGGTGAACAGAGCCAGCTCGCTGGGCCGCGTGTTCGTCAGCAGGAAGGTCCCGAGCTCCTGCCAGGCGGCCTCGCCGGCCTCCTCGAGGGTCAGCTCCTCGGCCTTGTAGGGCACCCACACCTCGTCGTGCAGACGCTCGCCCACCGGCGCCATCACGAACAGGGTCAGGAACAGCGCCAGGCCGATCAGCACCGGGTTCGGCGGCAGCTCGTTCACCGACAGCGCGCGGCGCACGAAGGACAGGACGATCACGATGCGCGTGAAGCTCGTGACGGTGATCAGGATCGCGGGCAGCAGGGACAGCGCCGTCAGCAGCAGCGCGATCTCCAGGGCCGTGGACAGGCGACCAGCCTCGCTGGCCTCCGCCTCGCCGGTCGCAGCCCCCAGCTCGGCCAGGTCCAGGTCCGGCACCACGCTCCCCTGCGCCCAGGCGGCGTCGCCCGCAAGGAGCGCCGCCGCCAGCACGAGGACCAGGCGAAGGATGGGCAGCAGCCTCATCCGACCAGCTCCTCCACCCGCGACGGCCCGGGCTTGCTCCGCAGCCGCGCCTGGGCGCGAGCGATCAGGGCCGCGTAGCCCTCCGGATCCTGAGCCTGCTCGCTCTCGGGCTCGGCCTCGACCGGGTCGAGCTCCGCGAGGCAGGTGACCTCCTTGTCGCCAAGCCCGAGCGCGAAGGTGCGGTCGTAGACCTTCACCACGGCCAGCTGGCGCTTGCCCCCAAGCGGCAGCACATCGACCACGCGCAGAGAGCGCTGGGCCGCACGCTGCTTGAGCGCCCCGCCCACGAGGCGCCGGAAGCCCAGCCCGATGGCGAGGAGCGCCACGATCAGGGCGCCGACCAGGGCCATGTACCGGCCGGGGTCGAAGGGCTGGGGCTCCGCGAGGAGGGCGAGGGGCAGCTGCATGGGGTGGGACCGGGTTGCGGTCGCTCCCCCGTTCGCAACGGGTGTGCCAAGGCCAGAATCGCCCTCTCAGGGCCTGGGAGAGGGGTCCAGGCCTCGCATGGTGTTGGATTTCCCAACAGGTGTCGGACTCTCCGACAGCGGGAAAGTCCTTCCCGATCCCGCCAACCAGCCTCAGGCCGACAGGTCGCAGGTCCCCCCGCGGGGGGGCTCCTCACGGCGGGCCGTCTGGCCCAGGGCGGCAAGGCTGCGGCGCGCCCGCTGGGCTCCCTCGAGGCGCTCCTGCACCCGGTCGGCCTCGCGCTCCGCCACGGTCGCCACCAGGGCCACCAGGCTCAGCCACTCCTCCAGCTCGCGTGCGAGCCGGTCGTGCTCGGACGGCGCCACGATCGCCCCCAGGTCCTTCGGATCACCCAGCACCGCGGCCGCCCGGTCCACCCGCGCCCGCGCCTCGCGGTAGGCAGACGAGTCGCGTCCGCCCCCATCCAGGGCGCTCAGCAGCGCGCGCAGCCCGGCCTTCACCTCGGCCAGGCCCGCGAACACGGCGGCGGCGTCGTTCATACGCCGGCAGGCGCGCTGGCCTCGACCTCGCGCCACGCCTCCAGCAGGGTCATCAGCACGCTGCGCACGCCCGGCAAGGGGCTCGCATCACGCTCGACCATGGCCTTCGAGAGCTCGTCCTCGCAGAAGAGGTACAGGCGCCGCAGGTTCTCCGAGAGCTCCGGCGCCTGCTCGGCCGCAAGGCACAGGCGCAGCTCGACGACGATATCGTCCGCGCGGCCCACCAGCTCGGCGAAGCGGCTGCCCGCGGCGCTGGGGTCCTGCTCCTCCGCCTGCATCAGGAAGCGAATCGCCCCCTCGTAGAGCATGCGGACGATCTTCGCGGGGGGCGCGTTCTCGATGCTGGAGGTCAGGTAGGCCTCGGCGGCGTTCTTAGCGTGCATGGCGGTCATCCAAGCTGGGTGAGGGCGGCGCCCAGGGAGGCCCCCTGGGCGTTGAGGGCTCCCATGAGCTCCTCGAGGCGCGCGAAGCGCATGATCAGGTCCTGCTCGTAGTCGTCGAGCCGGTCCTCCTTCTGCTGGATCTGCTCGTTCAGGCCCTTGATGCGGCTGTTGATGGCATCACGGCGCAGGTCGAAGATCCCCTTCAGGTCGACATCCGGATCGTTGTCCTCGATCGAGCCGAAGAGCTGGTCGATGTTGCGGACCAGGGTCGCCATCAGGCCGGAGTCCGCGGTGGTGTCCTGGTACCAGGCCGCGGTGTTGGCCACGGCGGCCGGGTCGCGCTCGAACCCGTCGGTGTCCACGAACAGGTCCGCAAGGGCCTCCAGGTTGGCGTCGAACTTCTCGTCGAAGGTGGTCGAGTTGAGCTCCAAGGTTCCGTCGGAGCTCGTCTTGATGCCGATCAGCGACAGGGTCGAGTAGCCCTCGGTGTCGGCCGCGACGGTCGCGGCGTCGATGTTGAACAGCGCCGAGCTGAAGCTCTGCTTCACGGACTGGAGCAGGCCATCGCCGAACAGCACGCCCGAGGTCCCCGCCTCGCCGTCCTCCTCCGGCGGCGTGTAGGTGTTCTGGGTGTTGATGAAGTCGATGACCTCGTTGTAGGCCTCGATGAACTCCTCGATCTTGGTCTTGATGGCGTCCTTGTCGGGCTCGACGGTGAAGGTCACCTCCCCCGTGGTCTCGGCCAGCACCGACAGGGAGACCCCGCCGAGCACATCGCTGAAGTCGTTGGTCGTGCGCGTGATCTCCAGCCCGTCGATGATCGCCACCGCGTTGGTGCCCACGGAGACATGGTTGGCGCTGACCGGGTTGCCGTCCACATCAGCAGGCGTCCCGTCGATGGTCAGGCCCGCGACGCTCGAGCTGATGCCCGTGATGCGCCCATCACCACCCTGGTGGTCCGAGGACAGCAGCAGCTTGTAAGAGGGCGAAGCCTCGGTCCCGGTGTTCACGACCGTCGCGGTGACATCGTCCCCAGCCTCGTTGTTGATCTGGCTGGCGATGGCCTCGAGGCTCGAGGCGCCCGCATCCACCAGGATCGAGTAGCTGGTGCCATTGACCGTGAAGTCCACGGTCTCGCCGGCCCCGCCGGCCAGGTTGGTCGTGCTGTCCGCGACCCCGTCGAAGGACCAGCGGTCGGTCCCCGAGGTGCTCAGGACCTCGACGGTGTGCGTCCCGGCCACCGCGCCGGCCCCGGCGCTCACGGTCAGGCTGCCCTCGAAGCTCCCACCCACGCTGAAGGCGTAGAACTCCTGCAGGCTGCTCAGGCCCTCGGCCTTGGTCTGCAGGCCCTTCACGAGGTCCGCGAGCTGGTTGATCTTGTTGAGCTTCGCCTGCTGCTGGTCCTTCTGGGACTCGATCAGCTGGATCGGGATGCGCTCGAGCGCGACGAGCTGGGACACGATGGCGTTCGTGTCCAGTCCGCTGGCGAGGCCTGAGAAGTTGATGCCGGTTCCGTTGACCATAAGGCTGTCCTGGCGCGGAGCGCCGCATGGGTTATCGACGGCTGGTGCTCCCGCTTGAGGCCACACCGGCGCTCCCTTCGCAGACCCGGTCCATCCGGAAAATCGTTCCCGGTCGTGGTCGTCCCTTTCGTGGCGAGGGGGAACGCAATGCCGCCCCCCAACGAAGGAAGGGGGGCCCCCGGCTCGCGCCGGGCGCCCCCCACTTACGACCCCGAAGGGCCGTCACTGGGAATCGCCGATCCCTCGATCAGCCGAGCAGGCTGAGCGCCAGCTGGGGCTGGGCGTTGGCCTGAGCAAGGACCGAGGTGGCCGCCTGCTGCATGATCGAGTTCTTGGTGAGATCCGCCGTCTCGGCGGCAACATCGACGTCACGGATGCGGCTCTCGGCGGCCGAGAGGTTCTCGCGGGTGTTCAGGATCGAACGAAGGGTGCTGGACAGACGGTTCTGGCCGGCGCCCAGGGAGCCGCGAGCAAGGTTGACGGTCTCGATGTCGGCGTCGATGGTCGCCAGGGCGGCCGTCGCACCGGCCTGCGTGGCCACGTTGCCCGCAGCCACGGTCAGACCCGAGATGTCCTCCATGTCGAGGGTGATGACCTCACCGTTGTCGACACCGACCTGGATGTCGACGCCGGCGGTCACCGAGCCGTCGAGGAGCTGAACGCCGTTGAACTCGGTCTCATCGGCGATCCGGGTGATCTCGGCGACGAGCTCGTCGTACTCGGCCCCGAGGGTCGTGCGGTCGTTGGCCGACAGGGTGCCGTTCGACGACTGCATGGCCAGCTCACGCATCCGACCGAGGATGTTGCTCACCTCGCCCAGGGCGCCTTCCGCGGTCTGAGCCATGCTCAGGCCGTCCTGCGTGTTGCGGGCAGCAACGCCGTAGGAGCGGATCTGCGAGCGCATGCGCTCGGAGATGCCCAGGCCCGCAGCGTCGTCAGCTGCGCTGGCGATGCGGAGGCCGGAGCTGAGGCGGCTGTAGTTGCCGGACAGTTTGCTGGTGACATTGAAGAGGTTGCTCTGCGCGTTGAGCGAGGCAACGTTGGTGTTGATACGAAGTCCCATGGTGGGTTCCTCAAGATTAGGGGTTCAGTTGCTTGCGAACGGAGAGAGTCCACCGACCAGCGATCTCCGCGGCACTCCCCTCTCTCTGCCCGCCGGCCGCCACCCCGTTCGCAGGTGACGACCAGCCGGTTGGGGAAATCGCCGCCGCCCGGTTGGATGGTGTGAGCCGATCTGCGCGTGCGCAGGTCATTGGCTCGCTCGTTCAGGTTTTGAAGAGCCGCGGAGGAGGGAGCGGGCAAAGCCGCCCAGGTCGTCCGCGTTGAGAGCTGCCGGCGCTACGGCACCGGCGGCGGATTGGATTCCGCTTGGGAGACCTCGAGGGCCGCTGCACGGGGGACCGCTGGTTTCCCAACGGCCCCCCACTCAGCAAGGGCCACGAGAGGCCTTTTCGTTGGATCAGCCCTGGAGCAGCGAGAGCGCGACCTGGGGCTGGGTGTTGGCCTGCTGGAGGACCGACACGGCAGCCTGCTGCATGATCGAGTTCTTGGTGAGCTCCGCGGTCTCGGACGCCACATCGACGTCGCGGATGCGGCTCTCGGCGGCCGAGAGGTTCTCACGCACGTTCAGGATCGAGCGCAGGGTGCTGGAGAGGCGGTTCTGGCCGGCACCAAGGGTGCCGCGAGCGCCGTTGACGGTGTCGATGGCCGTGTCGATGGCGGCGAGCGCCGTGACCGCGTTGGCCTGGTCACCGGCGTCGAGGCCAGCGATGTTGAGGCCGGTGGCGCCCGTCTGGACATCGACCATGGCCAGCTGGATCGTCTCGCCGGCGTCGATGCCGACCTGGATCGTGATGGCGGTGTTGGTGCCCTCGAGGAGAGCGGTGCCGTTGAACTCGGTCTCGGTCGCGATGCGGTTGATCTCGCTCTTCAGCTCCTCGAACTCGGCGTCGAGGGTGGTGCGGTCGTTGGCGGACAGGGTGCCGTTCGACGACTGCATGGCGAGCTCGCGCATGCGGCTCAGGATGTTGCTGACCTCACCCAGGGAGCCCTCGGCGGTCTGGGCCAGGCTGAGGCCGTCCTGGGCGTTGCGAGCGGCAACGCTGAAGGAGCGGACCTGCGAGCGCATGCGCTCGGAGATGGCCAGGCCGGCGGCGTCGTCAGCAGCGCTGGCGATGCGAAGCCCCGAAGCCAGACGGCTGTAGTTGCCCTGGATCCGGTTGGTGACATTGGCCATGTGGCGCTGAGCGTTCAGCGAGGCGATGTTGGTGTTGACGCGAAGTCCCATGGTGTTTTCCTCTCGTGGTTCTCGTGGGGTTTGAGGTGTCTCGTGCTGAGTCACGGGTCCCGGAGGACCCGGGCCCTCGGGATCGCCAGAGCGACCCGTCGGACAGGGCGGTTCTCGGAGGGGCCCAGGAGCGGTTGAGCGCGAACGCGGAGAAAAATCGCGGGACGACGGCGACCTGCCGGTGAACGGGAAACCGTTTCCTTGTTTCAATGGGGAGAGCGCCTCCGGCACCCCCAGCGCGCCTCCCCCGCCCCGCCATGCCCGCCCTCCTGCTCATCGCCGACGACGACGAAGGCATCCGC